>CAYRKH010000014.1:7612-35150 GCA_964424805.1 uncultured Woeseiaceae bacterium | reverse complement strand
GTAGCCGCGCACGTGCAGGTTGCCGTGGTTCGTGCGCCGGTAGGTCAGGCGGTGAATCAGCCAGGGATAACCGTGGTAGGCGAAGATGACCGGTTTGGTCTTCGTGAAGAGCGCGTCGAAATCGCGATCCGGCAGCCCGTGCGGGTGCTCGGACTCCGACTGCAGCGTCATCAGGTCGACGACGTTGACCACGCGCACGCGCAGGTCCGGGAACTGCTCCCGCAGGATCGACACGGCGGCGAGCGTCTCGAGCGTGGGCACGTCGCCGGCGCAGCCCATGACCACGTCGGGCTCGTGGCCGCGATCGGTGCTCGCCCATTCCCAGATGCCGATGTCGGCCCTGCAGTGCTTCACCGCCGCGTCCATGTCGAGGTACTGCGGTTCGGACTGCTTGCCGGCGACGATGACGTTGACGAAATCGCGGGAGCGCAGGCACTGGTCGGCGACGCAAAGCAAGGTGTTGGCATCCGGCGGCAGGTAGACGCGGATGGTGTCGGCCTTCTTGTTGGCCACGTGGCCGATGAACCCCGGATCCTGGTGGCTGAAGCCGTTGTGATCCTGCCGCCAGACGTGCGAGGTCAGGAGGTAGTTGAGCGATGAGATCTGGCGGCGCCAGTGCACCTCGCCGCTCGTCTTCAGCCATTTCGCGTGCTGGTTGAACATCGAGTCGACGATGTGCACAAAGGCCTCGTAGCAGGAGAAGAAGCCGTGGCGGCCGGTAAGCAGGTAGCCTTCCAGCCAGCCCTGGCACAGGTGCTCCGACAGCACCTCCATCACGCGCCCCTCGTGCGCCAGGTGCTCGTCGACGTCGAGGATCTCGTCGGCGGTCACCTTGCTCGTCGCCTCGTAGACGGCGGTCAGGCGATTCGACTCGGTTTCGTCAGGCCCGAAGATGCGGAAGTTGCGGGAGCCGCGGTTGTGCGCGACGACGTCGCGCAGGAAGCGGCCGAGGACGCGGGTGGCTTCGCCCTTGACGCCGGCCGGACGCGGCACGTCTACCGCGTAGTCGCGGAAATCGGGCAGGCGCAGCGCTTTGAGCAGCAGGCCGCCGTTGGCATGCGGGTTGGCGCTCATGCGGCGGTCGCCGCGCGGGGCGAAGTCCAGGATCGATCGCACGGGGCAGCCGGATTCGTCGAACAGTTCCCCGGGCCCGTAGCTCTCGAGCCAGCCCTTCAGCATGTCGAGATGCTCGGGGTTATCGCGTAAGCCCGAGAGCGGCACCTGGTGCGAGCGCCACGTGCCTTCCACGGGCAGACCGTCGACGTTTTCCGGGCCGGTCCAGCCCTTCGGCGTGCGCAGCACGATCATCGGCCAGCGCGGGCGCGACTTGAACCCGCTGGCACGCGTCTCCTGCTGGATCTCGCTGATGCGGTCGGCGGCGGTGTCGAACGTTCGCGCCACGCGGCGATGGACGTCGTCGATCGGTTCGCTGCCGTCGCCGGAGACGAAATGCGGCTCATAGCCGTAGCCGCTGAGGAGCTGCCCGAGCTCTTCTTCGGGCATGCGCGCGAGATAGGCGGGATTGGCGATCTTCCAGCCGTTCAGGTGCAGGATCGGCAGCACCGCGCCGTCGCCGACGGGGTCCAGGAACTTGTTCGAATGCCAGCTGCCGGCCAGCGGCCCGGTTTCCGCTTCACCGTCGCCGACCACGCAGGCCACGAGCAGGTCCGGGTTGTCGAACGCGGCGCCGTAGGCATGCGCGAGCGAGTAGCCGAGCTCGCCGCCTTCGTTGATCGAGCCGGGAACTTCCGGCGCGCAGTGGCTGGGGATGCCGCCGGGGAACGAAAACTGCTTGAACAGGCGCCGCATGCCGGCCGCGTCCATGGAAACGTCGGGATAGAGCTCGCTGTAGGTGCCGTCGAGCCAGGTGTTGGCGACGATGGCCGGACCGCCGTGGCCGGGTCCGGTGACGTTGATGACGTTGAGGTCCCGCTCGAGGATCAGGCGATTGAGGTGCGCGTACACCAGGTTGAGTCCCGGCGTCGTGCCCCAGTGGCCCAGCAGGCGCGGCTTGACGTGCTCGATGACCAGGGGCTCCTGCAAGAGCGGGTTGTCCATCAGGTAGATCTGTCCCACCGACAGGTAGTTGGCGGCGCGCCACCAGAGGTCGAGCTGTTGCAGACGCAGTTCGGACGAAGCATTCACCATGGAACGACTCGGTCGGGATGAGGGGGGAGGGGAACATTACGGCGAGCCCGGGGGATCAGGGCCGCGTACGATCACGATACAAACATCGCGCCCCGGTAGCAAGCTGTAGGAGCGCGCACAGCGCGCGATGCCACGGCGTGCAAACACGCGCACCATTGGCGGGTATTTCCCGCGGCGTGGCATCGCGCGCGGTGCGCGCTCCTACAGGGCGTGGATGTAGGCTTCTACCTGGCGCTCCAGGACGTCGAGGGTGACGCCGCCGTCCTGCAGCACCACGTCGTGGAACTCGCGGATGTCGAAGTCCGCGCCCAGCGCCTCCTGCGCGCGCGCCCTCAGCTCCAGGATCTTGAGCTCGCCCATCTTGTACGCCAGCGCCTGGCCGGGCCACGCGATATAGCGGTCCACCTCGGTGCGCACGTTGTGCAGCGAGAGCGCCGTGTTCTCGGCAAGGTATTGGATTGCCTGATCGCGGCTCCAGCCTTGCGCATGGATCCCGGTATCGATGACCAGCCGGCAGGCCCGCCACATTTCATAGGACAGGCGCCCGAAATGATCGTAGGGCGTCTTGTAAATCCCGAACTCGATGCCCAGCTTCTCCGCGTACAGGCCCCAGCCCTCGCCGAAGGCATGCGGGTAGAAGGCGCGCCGGAACTCGGGAATGCCGGTCAGCTCCTGCCGCAGCGCCCCCTGCTGGTGATGACCCGGGACCGCTTCATGCGCCGTCAGGGCGGCCAGCGTGTACAGGGGCCGCTTGTCCAGCGCGTAGGTATTGACCATGTAGTAGCCGCCGCGGCGGCCGCCGATCGGCGCGCCCCAGTAGCGGCCGGTCGTGTAGTTTGGCGCGATGTCGTCGGGCACCGGCATGATGCCGTAGGGCAGGCGCGGCAGGGTCTTGAAGAAGGCGGGCATCTGGCCGTCGATCTGCTTCGCGATCCAGGCCGCCTCTTTCAGCAGCTGCTCGGGCTCGTTCACGTAGAAGCGCTCGTCCGTGCGCATGAACTCGATGAACTCGGCGAAGCTGCCCTCGAACCCGACCTGCCGGATGATGGCGTCCATCTCCGCGCGGATGCGGGCGACCTCGCGTAAGCCGAGCTCGTGAATGCCTTCCGGCGTCGCATCGTCGAGCGTCGTATAGTACCTGACGAGATCGGCGTACCATGCCTCGCCGTTCGGGAAGGTCGTGCGGCCGAGCTCATCGCGCGCGCCGGGCTCGTATTCCTCCGTGTAGAACGTGAGGAAGCGCCGGTACGCCGGCACCACGACGGTTTCGATCGCCTCGATGCCCGCTGCCCGCAGCCGCTCGCGTTGTGCGGCCGCGAAATGCTCCGGGATGGCGGTGAAGGGCTCGAAGAAGATGCTTTCCGTCGCCTCGTCGACGATGGGGCCGGCGATCGAGGGCTCGATGGCGTCGAGGATGACTTTCGGCTGGGTGATGCCGAGCGCAAGGCCTTCGCGCATGTTGGCGATGTGCTGGTCGAAGTAGTCGCCGAGAGCGTTCAGGCGCGCGAGGTAGTTCTCGTAGTCGGCAACGTTCTCGAACGGCATCGACTCGTACATGCGCTGTATCCACATGTGGAAACCGCCGTCGGCGAGTATCGGGATGAGGTAGGGACGATACTTCGACAAGGTTGCCCGGCTGCGGAGGACGAACTCGAACAGGTCGTAGTTGAGCCGGTCGTCCCCGGCGAGCGCGGCGCGGTCGATCCCGTCGAGCCGCGCGAGGAAGGCGCGGTCCTCGTCCTGCTGCCGCCGGTGACTCTCCGGGCTGACGTCCGGCAGCGCGTCGTTGTAGGTGCCGACGCCCATGCTGCTCGCGAACAGCGGGTCTCGGGCGAGGCGGGCGGCCCATTCGTCGGCGAAGAGGGCATTCAGTGCCTCCGCCACGTCCGTGCTCCGGGGCTCTTCGGCTGCAGCGGCAGGCGCCGGCGCGGACGGTGAGCAGGCGGCCAGGAGCGGCATGGCCGCCACGGTAATCATAAACGCGCGCTTCAACATTGTATTTCCCCCTCATTGCGGCTTGTAGGAGCGCGCACTGCGCGCGATGCCACGGCCTTCGATGCCCCTAGCATCGCGCGCAATGCGCGCTCCTACAAGACGGGCGAGGCCAGCCGTTTGGCGAGGCGCTGCGCGTCGCGCGGGGCGTAGACCTTGGCGTCGTTGTCGAAATAGACGTAGACGTCACGCTTCTTTCGCGGCGGGCGCTCGCCGGAGACGGTGCGGGCATTTTCCACCTGTCCTCCCCGCTGCCAGGCCTCGACCTTCTCCGCCCACCGGTCGATCGCCGTCGGCGTATAGCCGCTCACGTAGAGCTCCTTGTCGCCGTGCAGCCGAACGTACACGAAGTCGGCCGTGACGTCTTCCATCAGCGGCCAGCGACGTGCCGTGTCCGCGACGACCAGCGCGACGTTGTTGCGCCTTAGAAAGGCGATGAACGCCGGGTCGACGAAGCTGCGGTGGCGCACTTCCATGGCATGACGGAACTCGATAGCCGGGTCGACGGCGAGGCGCGCACGCCCGGTTACGCGCCGGTCGTGCCGGCGGGCGAGCTTCGCCGCGTCCGTGCCGTTTCGGGGCAGCAGGTCGAAGAACGCCTGGATGCGATCGGCATCGAAACCGAACTGTGGCGGAAACTGCCACAGGATCGGCCCCAGCTTCTCGCCCAGCTCGAACAGCCCCGAGGCGAAAAAATTGGCGAGCGCTGTCCCGGGCTCCTTCAGCTTCAGCATGTGCGTGATGTAGCGCGAGCCCTTCACCGCGAACACGAAATCGTCGGGGACGTCGTCCCGCCAGCGCGCGTAGCTCGACGGCCGCTGCAGCGAGTAGAAGCTGCCGTTCAGCTCGATGCTGTTGAAACGCTCCGCGGCATACGCGAGCTCGCGCTTCTGCGGCAGGCCGTCCGGATAGAACTTGCCGCGCCAGCCGGCGTAGCGCCAGCCCGAGATACCGATGCGGACCGTCATCCCGATACCGTAGCCCTCAATGCCAGAGGCCGAGGATCAGCCCGTACAAAGTGTACTGCACCGCGTGATAGCCGCCGTTGACCAGCAGCAGCCGCGCCGGCTTCCCCTCGAACTGATAGTTGATCGCGAACGAGCCCGCGACCCAGATCAGGCCGGCGCCGAATCCGACGGCCGTCGCGAAGGCGAGGGCGGGAGCGGGTCCGAGGAACATCGCGAATAGCAAGGCCCCGAGCAGCGCCCAGATGAAGGAGATGATGAACACCTTTGCCCCGTGACCGGAACGTTGGTCGGTGTCCGGCGTCACTCCGCTGGCGCGCATCCACGTCTTGCCGAACAACGGTCCGTACCACAGCCCGCCGAGCACGAAGGCCGAAACGGCGGCGGCCAGCACGGCGAGGTAATTGATCTGCCCCATTGCGTTTTCCATCGGTCATTCCTCTTGTTGTTGCTGTTGTCGCTCGCCGCAGGGCGGCGAGATGATCGAATCTCCATGCCGATAGCATAGCGGACCCGACCACGAAGCGGTCGGGGTGACAGGCCCGTACCAGGGCCGTGCCGCCCTATACTGCACGGTGTGATAGCCGTCCCCCGGTCGAGTCGACTGGTGCGCAGTTCACGCCCGCGACCGGCGCGGCCGGCGGCAAGTGTGACGCGTGCCCGGAATTGGAGGTGCCTGAACGCATACGCTGCACGGCGATTGGGCATATCCAACCTGTTGGGAGAGCGAGATGAAACGTATTCTGATGGTGCTGCTGCTGGCGCCGTCCGCCGCGCTGGCGCAGATGGACAGCACCGATATCCGTTACAGCTGGTTACAGCTCAGCCACGTCAAGACGATGGCAGACACCGACGCCCTGGACGCGAGCGGCTGGAATTTCAACGTGTCGTTCGCGGTCCGCGATCACATTCACCTGTTCGCGGATTACGAATCGGCCGAGCTGGACGATTTCAGCGACGTTACCGGCAAGGAGAAGACTTTCGGTGTCGGCACCCATTTCGACGTCCTCGAACGGCTGAGCCTCTTCGGGCGCGCGGGCTTTTACGACGTCAGCGCGGACGATGGCACGACCAGCGCCGACGATGACGGTCTCAGGGTGATTGCCGGTGCACGCTTCATGCCGCTGCCGGGCTACGAGGTGCGCGGCGGCGTCGACTACGTGGACCTGGACGATGCCGGCGACGATACGCGTGCCTTCGTTGCGGGCGATATCTTCCTGGCCGACGGCTTCGCGCTGACCGGGGAAGTGCTCTTCCACGAAGACGGCGAGGCCTACACCTTGGGCGTCCGCTTCTATTTCGGCCAGTGACGGCCTTCCGGCGCCGCCCGCCACCGGGCGGCGCCGGGTGCGTTTACGCGATGGCACCGCGCACGATGCGCGCGGGCGCCTGACGACCCTTACCTGCTGGACCGGAGCTCTCGCTCGACTTCCTCAATGGATGCGTGCCGGACGTCCTTGCCGTGCACGAGGTAGACGACGTACTCGCAGATGTTCTTGCAGTGGTCGCCGATGCGTTCCAGCGCCCGTGCGCACCAGATCACGTCCAGCACGCGACGGATGGTTCGCGGGTCCTCCATCATGAACGTGATGCCCTGGCGCAGGATCGCCTCGTATTCGTGATCGACCTTGTCGTCCTCGCGTGCGACCTCCACGGCGGCGGTCGGGTCCATGCGCACGAAAGCGTCCAGCGCCGTCCGGAGCTGGCCGCGCACGCGACTGCCGAGGTGCTCGAGCTCGCTGTAGCCGCCGGGCGGGCGCTCGCTGTCCGCCAGCCGGGTGGCGAGGTAGCCGATCTTCTCGGCTTCGTCGCCGATGCGTTCGAGGTCGGTGATGGTCTTGATGATGGCGAAGATGAGCCGCAGGTCGCTCGCGGCCGGCTGGCGTCGCGCGAGTATGCGGTTGCATTCCTCGTCGATGATGAGCTCCAGCTCGTTCACCTTGCGATCGTCGTCGGCGACCCGCCGGCCGAGCTCGCTGTCGCCGTCTGTCACCGCCCGCACGGCATCGGCGGTCTGCTGCTCGACCAGCCCGCCCATGGTCATCACCTGGTTGCGGATTTCCTCCAGCTCGGTGTTGAACTGCTGCGAGATGTGCTGATCGATGTTGAGCTTGTCCATGTTCCTGCTCCCTGTTGCCGGCCCCCTGTAGGAGCGCGCATCGCGCGCGAGGCTACGATTTGTCGGCTTCGTCAACCCGTGGAGGCATGCACACGCCGTGGTATCGCGCGCGGTGCGCGCTCCTACAGTTATCCGTAGCGGCCGGTGATGTAGTCCTCCGTCTGCCGCTTGCGCGGGCGCGTGAAGATCGTGTCCGTATCACCGTATTCGACCAGGTCGCCCATGTACATGAACGCCGTGTAGTCGGATACCCGCGCGGCCTGCTGCATGTTGTGGGTGACGATGACGATGCTGTAGTCCGCTTTCAGATTGTAGATCAGCTCCTCGATCTTCAAGGTCGAGATGGGATCGAGCGCGGAGGCCGGTTCGTCCAGCAGCAGCACCCGCGGCTCGGTTGCCACCGCGCGGGCGATCACGAGACGCTGCTGCTGGCCGCCGGAGAGGCTTCCCGCGGGGTCCTGCAGCCGGTCGCGGACTTCGTCCCAGAGCGCGGCCGCCTTCAAAGCCCACTCCACCCGCTCGTCCAGCTCGCGGCGCTTCTTCAGGCCCTGCAGCCGAAGTCCGTAGGCAACGTTTTCGTAGACCGATTTCGGGAACGGGTTGGGCTTCTGGAACACCATCCCGACCGCCTGGCGCAGGCGCGGCACGTCGATGCCGCGGTCGTAGATGTCATGGCCGTCCAGCAGCACTTTCCCCTCGATGCGGGCACCGTCGACCAGGTCGTTCATACGGTTGAAGCAGCGCAGCAGTGAAGACTTGCCGCAACCCGAAGGGCCGATGAAGGCGGTCACGCGGTTCCGCGGCAGGCTCATCGTAATGTCACGGAGGGCGTGCTTGTCTCCGTAATACAGGTGCAGGTTCTGTACCTGCATGAAGATCGCTTCGTTCTCGATGCGGCGATCCGCGTTGCGTGGCCTGATCTTGCCCAGGTCCAGTGCGTGTGTTCTCGTGTTTTCGTTCATGATGGCTACTCTGGCAGGATCAGGCTTCCAGGGCGCGGTATTTTTCGCGCAGGCGGTTGCGAATGCGCACCGCCGCGAGATTCAGCACTACGATGATGAGCACCAGCAGCAGTGCCGTTGCGTAAACCAGCGGCCGCGCGGCTTCCACGTTCGGACTCTGGAAGCCGACGTCGTAGATGTGAAAACCGAGGTGCATGAATTTCCGGTCGAGGTGCAGGAAGGGCGGATTGCCGTCGATGGGCAGCGAGGGCGCGAGCTTGACGACCCCGACCAGCATCAGCGGCGCAACTTCGCCCGCCGCACGGGCAATCGCGAGGATCAGCCCGGTCATCATTGCCGGGCTCGCCATCGGCAGCACCGTGCGCCACAGCGTTTCCGCGCGCGTCGCCCCGAGCGCATACGAACCTTCGACGATGGAGCGGGGAATGCGTGCCAGGCCTTCTTCCGTGGCCACGATCACGACGGGCAGCGTCAGGAGGGCGAGCGTGAGCGATGACCACAGCAGCCCGGGCGTGCCGAAGACCGGCGCCGGCGCCGCTTCCGGGTAGAACAGGGCATCGATGTTGCCACCGAGAAAGTACACGAAAAAGCCGAGCCCGAAGACCCCGTAGACGATCGAGGGTACTCCCGCCAGGTTGTTGACGGCGATGCGGACCGTGCGCGTGAACGCACCCTGCTTGGCGTATTCCCGGAGGTAAATGGCCGCCACCACCCCGAAAGGGGTCACGAACGCCGACATGAGCAGCACCAGGACGACCGTGCCGAAGATTGCGGGGAATACGCCGCCTTCCGTATTCGCCTCCCGCGGCTCGTCGGAGACGAACTCCCAGGCTTTCTCGAACCAGAAACCGAGCTTGCCGACGGTGCCCATCAGGTTCGGCCGGTAGGCGCGCACGACGTTTGCGAGCGGCAGCTCGACCGTGCTGCCGTCCTGGATCTTCAGCACGTAGCTGTCCCGGCCGATGGCGGTGTAGAGCTCGCCGAGCTGCTGCTGCAGCTCCGCGTAGCGCGCGTCGAACTCTGCCGTGCGGCGTTCGAGCTCCGCCTCGCGCGATGCTGTGAGCTCGCCTTCGAGCGCCAGCCGGCGCCTGTCGAGGCGAAGCTGCTCCATCCCGTAGTTGATGGAGCCGACGGTGTCCCGCTGCAGGTCCCGGATACGCTCGCGGAGCTCTGCCACGCGCTCGCTGCGCTGCTCGAACGCCGCCCAGGCCGCCGCGTCCGTCGCGACGATCTCGCCGTTTTCCTTGACGGACTGCAGGAAGCCGATCTGGTCGCCCCATTCCGTGCGTTCGACGACCAGGACGTCCGCGGGCTTCGTTTGCTCGAGGATGCGCGGCTCGACCAGGAACCGGAAGTCGCTGCCGAGCCGGTCGCGGTTGCCGACTTTCACGAGATGCCGGTCGACGTGCTCGGCCGTGCTCCCGATCGTCATGCCAGCGGCGCGCAGGCGGGCCGTAGTGACGGCTTCGGTCTCGCGTATGGAGGCGATGATCGTGGCCACGCCGCCGTCCGCTTCGGCGTAGCGAAACGTGTACACGTCCGCCGGCCAGAAATGCGCGAGCCCGCGCATCGCGATGAGGACCAGCAGCCCGACCACCGCCAGCACGCTGAGCGTGAGGGCGCCGGCGGACAGCCAGACCCACGGTCCACCGCTCGTCCACCAGCTCGGGTTCCCGGACGCCCTGGTCACAGCTCGCTGAACTTCCGGCGCAGGCGCTGCCGGATGACTTCCGCGCCCGTGTTGAACAGGAAGGTGAACAGGAACAGCACGAGGGCGGCGAGGAACAGCACCCGGTAATGCGTGCTGTGCAGCTCCGACTCCGGCATCTCGACGGCAATGTTGGCCGAGAGCGTGCGCATGCCTTCAAAGATATTCCAGTCCATGACAGGCGTATTGCCGGTCGCCATGAGCACGATCATCGTTTCGCCGACCGCGCGGCCGAAGCCGATCATCACGCCGGAGAAAATGCCGGGGCTGGCCGTCGGCAGGACGACGCGGACCAGCGTTTGCCACGGCGTTGCGCCCAGCGCGAGCGAGCCGTTGCTGAGATGCTTCGGCACGCCGAACACGGAGTCTTCGGCAATCGAGAAAATGATCGGGATCACGGCAAACCCCATGGCAAGGCCGACCACCAGCGAGTTGCGCTGGCTGTAGTCGATGCCGAGCTCATTCGACAGCCACTGCGGCAGGTTGCCGGCAAAGAGCAGGCTCTCTACGGGAGGTCCCAGGGCAAACGCCAGCCAGCCGAGCGCAACGACGGGGAGGACCAGCAGCGCCGGTTCCAAGCCCGGCGGCGCGATGCGGCCCAGCGCCGCGGGCAGCCGCTGCCACAGGAATCCCGCGAGCACCGTTCCGGCGGGCAGGAACAGGAGGAGCAGGAACAGTCCCGCCAGGTTCGCTTCGAGCAGCGGCGCGAGCCACAGGCCGGCGAGAAAGCCCAGGATAACCGTCGGCAGCGCTTCCATCATCTCGACCGTCGGCTTGACGATCCGCCGGAGCGCCGGGCGCATGAAGTACGCCGTGAAGATCGCGCCGAAGATCGCGAGCGGCATCGCGACCAGCATCGCGTAGAAGGCGGCCTTGAGGGTGCCGAACGACAGCGGCAGCAGGCTGAACTTGGGCTCGAACGCGTTGCTCGCCGAGGACGACTGCCAGACGTACCCGGGCTCCGAGTAGCTCTCGTACCAGACGCGGCCCCACAGGGCCGACCAGGAAATCTCCGGGTGCGGGTTCCGGATCTTCCACTGGAGCAGGCGGCCGTCGGCGGTCGCCGCGGCGAGGCGGTCGGCGCGGGGCGCGAACGTGAGCTCGTGCAGGGGCGCGTCGCTCACCGGACGTTCGATCAGCGTACGGCCGGAAGTCGCGTAGTGTATCCCGACGGTGCCGTCGGCGTGCGCCGCGGCAAAGCCCTTGCGCCGGTGCTCCGCTGCAATGGACGTCACCGGTGCCGGCGCTCCGGCGAACTCGCGAACGCGGTGCAGGCGATACCGGTTCTGCGCATCGCGCACCGGGAACCACTGCAGGATGCGACCGCGGTCCGTGCCGGCGAGCAGCGAGATGCCGCCGGCCAGGAACTCGAGCGCGGTCAGGCGCTCTCCGCTGTCGACGAGCGCCAGGCGCTCGTTCAGCACGAATTCGTCGCCGCGGCGGCGCAGCACGGCGGCGTCCCCGTCCGCCGATACGAGGTACAGCCACTCCTGGGTCGGATCGAAGCGCACGAACGCCGGGCTCACGCCGCGAGCCACGGTGAGCTCGCGGCTCTCCGTAGTGGAAACGCTCATCTCGCCGGTCAAAAACGACGTCTCCATCTCCACGTGCGTGACCATGACCGTGCCGTCGGCGAGCACGCTGACGAAGCGCGCGTCGCTGCTGCCGACCCTGCCGGCGAGTGCCACGACGGCCCGTTCGCGCTCATCCACGACGATCGGGTCCGGCCCGAGGGGGTACTCGATACGCGGATCGAGCCGGCGCTCCCGCCCGGCATAGCTCACGTCGTACACGGCGCGCGTGACCAGGATGCGGCCGTCGTCGAGCCCGAGCACGATGCCGTTGCCGGCGAGATCGGCAACCGCAAGGGCGGTGGCCGTCACGGGCTCCGCCGCCAGCGCGGTGCGCGCGACCATGCTGCCGTCGTCGGTTTCGAAAAAGAGTACCTCGGCCGCCGAGGTGTAGCGCGCCGCCAGGATCGCGCGTTCCTCGATGGCCAGGTGCAGGGTGCGATCACCCGGCCCGGGCAGGGCGTAGGCCCCGGCGCCTGCCATCGACGCGGGCTTGAGAAGGGGCAGGACCACCTGCACCAGGTAGAAGAAGATGAGCGCAATGGCGACGATGACCGCAATGCCGCCGATCGAGACGACGGCCCGCGCGGCGATATCCTTGACCGCGCGCAGCCGGCGGCGCGCGGCGGCTGCAGCTAGTGGGTGCGCCTCGCTCGTCATTCGCGGAGAATAGGACAGGCCTGTTACGGATTTATGACAACGCTGCAGGAGCGCGCACCGCGCGCGATGCCACGAGCTGCGAAATCGCCCGCGGCGGCTGTGTTCGCACCGGGCGGCATCGCGCGCGTGCTCCTGCAGTTCAGCGAATACGCCAGCTCAGAACTTGTGCTCGAGCCCGATCGCAACGTAGTCGTTGCTCTCGTTCGTGCCGCCGATATCACCGGCGGTATAGAACCCGAAGAGCTTCGTGTTGTCGCCGAGCGCATGGTCGAGCCCCACCGACAGGGCCGATTTGAGCAGGTTGTCGAGCGGATCGAGCTGCGGGTCGGTCCGCCAGATGTCGGCAGCGAGATACTGCAGCTTCGCGGTGGTTCTGCCGAACGTGTAGGCGATTGACCCGCCGAATCCGTCCTCGTCCACCGTACCCGTGTCCGTCACCTGGTACAGCAGGCCGATTGCCACCGGGCCGACGCTATAACCCCCTGCCAGGCGGGTGGTGTCGAGACCTTCGCCGTCGAGATCCCGGTCGTGCGCCACGGCGGCGTAAACCCGCCCGGTTTCGTAGCTGAGCGATACCGACGTACCCTCGGCGACTCCGTCGTTGCCGGCTGCCGGATCTTCGCCGGGAAAAAAGTTGACGGTCAAACTGAAGGCGTCCGCAAAGCGCGGCGTCGTGTAGCCGATGTAGTCCTTCAGCCGGTTCTCGCCGTTGAAGACCCGCTTGATGTCGCCTTCGAGGTCGTTGAACAGGTCGAAATCGCCCTGTGCTTCCTTCAGCGCGGTGTCATGACGCCCGACCTTCAGTGTCCCGAAAGCACCCTGGAGGCCGACGAACTGGTTGCGCGCGGAGAAATTCTCGTCGCCGCTTCCGCCGTCGGGATCGACCTCCCACTCGAACTGGTAGAGCGCCGTCAGGGTGTCGCTCAGCGCCTCCTTGCCCTTCACGCCGACCCGCGATGCGTTGCTTCGCAGTTCGACCTGTGAAGCGGTTGCTTCATCGGAATTCTGCAGCGTGACATTGACCTTGCCGTACACGTCGATCTCGGCGGCGGCGGTCCCGGCGGCGAGCGTAAAGGCGCTTGCCAGGGCAACCGCTGCCCGGCGCGCGCCGGCGTACCCGTCCTGTCGAGAGCCCGTCATTGGATTTCTCCGAGGAACCGCTCGGCTACCCGTGCCGGTAGCGGAATGTAGCCGTCCTTCACGACCACCTGCTGCCCCTGCTGCGAGAGGATCAGGCGGATGAACTCGCGCACGAGGGGTTCCAGCGGCTCGTTCGGTGCCTTGTTCACGTAAACGTAAAGAAAGCGCGCCAGCGGATACTTGCCCTGGATCGCGTTTTCGAACGTGGCGTCGATATACGCTTCTCCTTCGGCCATGGCGAGCGGCAGTGCCCGCACGCCAGAGGTGACATAGCCGATCCCCGAGTAACCGATGCCGTTCAGCGAGGTGCTGATGGATTGCACGACCGAGGCCGAGCCGGGCTGTTCGTTGACCGAGTTCCGGAAATCACCGTCGCAAAGCGCGTTCTCCTTGAAGTACCCGTAGGTGCCCGACACGGAGTTGCGGCCGTAGAGCTGGATGCCGCGCGCCTCCCAGGTCCCCGTCAACCCGAGCTGGCCCCATCGCGTGACGCTTTCCGGATAGCCGCATTTGCGGGTCGACGAGAAGATGGCGTCCACCTGCGGCAGGGTCAGGCCCCGGATCGGGTTGTCCCTGTTCACGAACACCGCGAGCGCGTCGATCGCGACCGGGATCTCGAGGGGTCGGTAACCGTGCTTCTGCTCGAACGCCTGGATTTCCCCGTCTTTCATCTTGCGGCTCATCGGGCCGAGGTTGGAGGTCGCCTCGGTCAGTGCCGGCGGTGCGGTGGACGAGCCCGCGGCCTGCACCTGGATGTTCACGTTCGGGTACAGCCGCTTGTATTCCTCCGCCCACAGGGTCATCAGGTTTGCGAGCGTGTCAGACCCCACGGACGACAGGGTGCCGGAGACGCCGCTCGTTCGCTCGTAGCGCGGCAGGTCGGGATCGACCTCGGTCTGGGCCGAGCCGTCGGCGGCGCCGAACGACGCCGCCAGCAGGCCGGCGGCGGCCAGGACGTGTTTCAGGTTCATCATCGAACTCCTTGTTGGATGGATGTGCCTATTGTCGTCACCCGTGTGACGCCACGATGAACGTAATGTGACAATCCCATGACACGCAGGAGCGCGCACCGCGCGCGATGCCACGGCCGAAGCAATACGACCGACGTCAGGTGTTGCCACGCCGTGGCATCGCGCGCGGTGCGCGCTCCTACCGGGGCACGGCGCGGCGTGCCGGGAATACGCAGGTGAACTCGCTGCCTTCGCCCGGCGTGCTCTCGATCTCGAGGCGCGCGCCGTGCCGCTGCAGCACGTGCTTTACGATGGCGAGCCCGAGGCCGGTGCCGCCGGTGTTGCGATCGCGCGAAGCGTCGACCCGGTAAAAGCGCTCGGTGAGCCGCGCAAGGTGCTCTTTGGCAATGCCGATCCCGTTATCGGTGACCGAAAAGCAGGGTTCGTCGCCACGCAGGTACCAGCTTAGCCGCACGCGGCGGCCGGGCGGCGTATACCGTACGGCGTTGAACACGAGGTTCGAGAACGCGCTGTAGATTTCCCGCTCGACGCCAGACAGGCGCACGTCCGTCCTGCACTCGAGCTGTACGTCGGCCGGATCCCGACCGGTCGCCAGCGCCTCCTCGCGGATACGCGCGAGCATGCCCTGGACCTGGATTTCCCGGTCGTCGACGGTATCCGTCCTCGTTTCGAGGCGCGACAGCTCGAGCAGGTCGGAAATGGTCGCCGACATGCGCGCCGACTGGCTGCGCATGTGCCGGATCGGCTGCTCCCACTCCCGTCGCAGGTCCTCGTCACGGCTCATGGCGTCGTCCAGCGCGTCCAGGTAGCCGGCAACAACCGTGAGCGGAGAGCGCAGCTCGTGCGAGGCGTTGGCGACAAACTCGCGGCGCATCTGCTCCAGCCGATGGAGGCGCGTGACGTCGCGGGCGAGCAGCAGGCGTTCGCCGTCGCCGTAGGGCACCACCCGCAAGCTCACGCGCCGGTCCGCGTCCGACGGCGACGGAATCTCGACCGCATCGCCGAAATCGCTGCCGGCAACATAGCGCGTGAAAGCCGGGTGGCGAACGAGGTTGCCGATGTGCTGCCCGGTATCCTGGTGGCGGGTAAGGCCCAGCAGGCGGGCGGCCGCTTCGTTGAACCAGCGGATCTGCCACAGGCCGTTGAGCACCACCGTGCCGTCGGGCATGGCATCCGTCGAGTCCCTGAATGCGCGCAGGAGGCGCGCGATGCGCTTCTTGCGCTTCTGGTTCCGGCGATACCGCCGATAGAGGAGGTGGAAGACCTCGCCCCAGGCGCCCGGGGCCTCCGGCGGCGGCTCGCGCCGATGCCGGGTGAGCCAGTCGTACAGGCGATAAAGCCAGTAGCCGTGCCACCCCGCGTAGGCGCCGACGGCCAGCAGGAGCAGCAGGGTGACGCGGCCGAGCAGCGCGCCGGCGGCGGCGGCGGCGAGCAGCCACAGGAGCAGCCGGACGAGCTCCCGCTTCCAGGTCGCCGGCACGTCAGCCGTCCGTCGGTGAGAAGCGGTAGCCTGCGCCGCGGATCGTCTGGATGTAGCTGTCCGTACCGCTTGCCTCCAGGGCTTTCCGGAGACGCCTGATGTGGACGTCCACCGTGCGTTCCTCGACGTACACGGTGCCGCCCCAGACCCGGTCGAGGAGTTGCTCCCGGCTGAATACCCGCTCGGGCCGAGCCATCAGGAAACGCAGCAGGCGAAACTCGGTGGGCCCGAGGTTCACGCTCGTCCCGCCCGCGCTGACCCGGTGGCTCGCGACGTTCAGCGCGAGCTTGCCCGCCTCGAGCCGCTCTTCCGCGCCTTCAGGATGCGCACGCCGCAGCACGGCGTTCACGCGCGCGATGAGCTCGCGTGAGGAAAACGGCTTGGTGATGTAGTCGTCGGCGCCGCTGTTCAGGCCCCGGACCTTGTCTTCTTCGTCCGCGCGCGCGGTCAGCATGATGATCGGGATTTCCCGGGTACTGGCGTCGCGGCGCAGCGCCCGCGCCAGCTCGATACCGCTCACGTCGGGCAGCATCCAGTCGAGCAGGATGAGGTCGGGCGTCCGGTCCGCGATTTCGCGCCGCGCGCTGGTGCTGTCGGTAGCCTCACGGGCCTCGAACCCCGCGCGCCTGACGCTGAAGGCGATCATTTCGCGGATGGCGGTCTCGTCCTCGACGATGAGGACGGATTTTTCGGTCATCGCCTGATCGCCTGCTGCGCTGCCGCGAACCCTTGTCGATACGGCGTAGCCATTACGCGCGGATTACAGCACGCGATTATGACAGATTCGTGACGGGGCAGCGCTGCCCGGTGCCGGGCGAGTCTACCGCAGGCGCCACCGGACGCCGGCGTAGACGGAACGCGGGGCGCCCGGATTGAGGATCTCGGCGTCCGGCGCGGCAACGTCGCGCACGCTGTGATTCGCAATGTACTCCTCGTCCAGCAGGTTGCAGAACTCGGCAAATACGCTCCAGCGCTCGCCGGACCAGCCGGCCTGCGCGCCGATGAGCGTGTACGCCCCGATCGCGTAGGTATTGGCAAAATCGGCGTAGCGCCGCCCCGTACGCTCGACCGTCGGGCCGACCCAGAAACCGTTGCCGTCCCGGTACAGGATCTCGCCGCGAAAGCTGTAGCGCGGTGCCGCCGGCAGCCGGTTGTCGCCGTAGTGGGGGTCGCCTTTGAATTTGAAGCGGTTGACGGTGAGGCTGACGACCGGTTCGAGGACACGCCCGCTCGCGCCGTCCAGCGCGAGCGTCGCCCTGGCCACCGCTTCCAGGCCCGCGTGCACCGTGTCCTCCACGTTGGTCGAGAGGCTGGTCCCGGGTGCCTCGGGATCGTCGACCGACAGGATCTCGCCGTCGATCCAGGCGTGGTACAGCGACAGGTCCCACGACAGGCGGCTTGCCGCGCCGATGTCCCGGGTGCCGCGCGTGCCGATCTCGACGACGGTTCCCTGCATCGCGTCGAGGGTCGCCGTGCCGCCGGCGACGTTGTCCGCGAGCTGGTAGTTGGTCGGCGGTTCGAACAGGCGGCTGACGTTGCCGTACACGGTGACGTCATCCTGCAGGTCATAAAGCAGCCCGACGCGCGGGTTGACGCTCGAATAGTCGGCTTCCAGCAGCCGGACGGTGCCGGACGCCGCGTCCGTCTCCCTTACGTGGCGGCTGGCGCGGACGCCTTGCGCGCCCAGCACCAGCGTCAGCCGGTCACCGAGGTTCCAGCGGTCCATGGCAAACGCTTCCAGCACGGTGGCGTCGTGCTCGAGCGTCATGCTCAGGCCGTTGTGCCTGCCGCCGAGGTTACGGTAATGACCGCCTTCGACGGCGGTGTCGCCGTAATTGACGCCGAACAGGATGTCGTGATCGCCTGTACGCTGGTTGTAGCGCAATGCCGCGCTGTTGTTGCGCAGGTCCGTATCGATCAGCAGGCTGAACACTTCCACCGGAGGAGCGGGACCGTCGCCGTCGAAATCGACCATCACCCGGTCGACGATCGGGTGGAACAGGGACTGGCGCTCGGTCGAAAACCCGACGTCCAGGCGGCGGCCGCCGTCGATTTGCCAGGAGGTCTTGTTGGCAAGCCTCCAGGTGTCGACGTCCACCTGGTAGTGGCCGCGGACGGCCGCCGGGTTCGCCTGCCGCGGGTCGCTCGCGACCTGTGCCCGGCTGAGCGGTCCCGGCAGTTCCTCGTCGTTCTCGATCCAGGTCCCGTAGAAACGGGTGGCCACGGATGCATCGAGCTGCCAGCCGACGTTGCCGTAGACTCCGGCGCGCGCCTGCTCGTTGTGCCCGCGGTAGCCGCGCCACTGCTTGCTCTCGACGGTCAGCAGGGCGTCGAACGTATCGTCGAAGACCCTGCTCGCCGTAAACCGCCCAAGCCGCTGCCCGAAGCTGCCGCTGCTCAACGACAGGTCCAGCGGATCGCTGCTGCGGGCGATCGGGGAGACGAAATTTGCCGCTCCGCCGAGGGTGCTGGCGCCGTACTGCATCGCGTTGGCGCCCCGCGCGATGGTCACGTTCCCCGCGCTCAGCGGGTCGACGACCCGGTTGTGGTTGTTGCCGTCCGCCGTCGTGATCGGCAGGCCGTCCTTCAGCAGCTTGATGCCGTTCAGGTCATAGTCGGTGGCATCCAGGTTCGAGCCGCGGCTGGAGAGAAACACCGTATCGCTGCCGCTGTCGCTGGATGACCAGACGCCGGGGACGTAGCGCAGCACGTCGGCGAGGCTGGACACGTTACGGCTGCGAAACTGCTCGATTTCGAGCAGCTCCGTGCCGCCCGGGGTGAGGGCCGCTTCCAGGCGGTCGGACTCGAGGCTCCCCTGCGTGCCGACGACCACGATTCTTTCGAGGGGTTCGCCGGCGGCGGTGGTCTCCGGGGCGGTGGACGCGGCAACGCCGCCCCCGGACAGGAGGATGACCGTCAGTGCAACGGCCGCGGACGGGTGATCTTTCATGAATACTTGCCTTATCGAATACGTGCCGGCGCATGGCCGTGTGCTGCAGCGCGGCAGGCACTCCATGCGCGTCGGGTCGGCAGCGCATGGCTGCCGGGTGCGTCGATCGGCTAGGCGGGGGGTGCGCGGGCGCGCCAGGGCCTGGCGAGGGCCGGGCGGAGGATCGCATCCGGCTCGGCGAAGGCGGGGGACTGTTCAGGCGACGGGGAGAGCGGGGCGTGGTCGGCGGCGGGAACCGCGTGACTGAAGAACACGCCGAACGGGCAGAACTCCCACGCCGGTGACGCCGCGTCGGCGTCATCGTGGGCCGGTCCGTGACCGGCATCGCCGCCGTGATGGCTGCCCGAAAGGGCGAGATGCGGCGCGCCGCCCGGGCACAGGACGAAGGGCAGCCCCTCGGCGATCGGTGCCGGCATGTAGCCGGCGGGAACGATCGCCCGCATGGCGACTCCGGCAATGACGAGCCAGAGTGTCCGCTTCAGGAATCTTTGCTGCTGCACCTGCCCACGGGACATGAAGCAAGCATAGGCCACCGCGTTCCCCCTGTACATGCCGGCCGTGGACGAGAGGCCGTCGTGGCGGCTGGTCGCGGCCCTGTCGCTCGCCGGCGTGCGGGGCGCCATCACCCTGGCGGGCGTGCTGTCGCTGCCGCTCCTGCTGCCCGATGGCACGCCGTTCCCCGCGCGCGAGCTGGCGGTTTTTCTCGCGGCCGGGGTCATCATCGTCTCGCTGCTCGCCGCGAGCCTGGGCCTGCCCCGGCTGCTGAAGGGGCTCGCGTCCGTTCCGATGGCAGGTGAGGGTTACGAGGTCGAGAGGGCACGGGTCGCGGCCGCCAGGGCGGCGATTCCCGCGATCGAAGCGGCGTCCCACGAAATGGCAAGCGGCAGCGCCAGCGCGGACCTCTACGCCGAGGCAGCCGCCCGGGTCATGGATCTCTATCGCCGCCGCCTGGAGGGGCCGACGACGGGCGAGGATGCGGTGCGTGTCCGTCATACGGATGAGATCGAGCGGCGCTTGAGGCTGACGGGCCTGCAGGCGGAGCGCGATACGCTGTTTGCGCTGGCTCGCGCGAACCGGTTGTCCGATGCGGAGTCGCGCCGCCTCGTGCGAGAGCTCGACCTGCTGGAGGTGCGGTTCCGGTAGGCTCGGGTGTCGCTCAGCGGACCCGAACGCGCTGCAGGAACTGCTGGGTGCGTTCCTCCGACGGGCGGTCGAAAAGCTCCGCCGGGGGCGCTTCCTCGACGATGCGGCCGCCGTCCATGAAGGCCACGCGGTCGGCGAACTGCCGTGCGAAGTCCATCTCGTGCGTGACCAGCAGCATGCTCATGTCCGTGGTGCGGCCCAGCTCGCGCAGCACGTCCAGAACCTCGCCGACCATTTCCGGATCGAGCGCGGAGGTCACTTCGTCGAACAGCATGATGTCCGGCTGCATCGCCAGCGCGCGCGCAATGGCCACGCGCTGCTTCTGGCCGCCGGAAAGCTGCTCCGGCCAGGCGTCTGCCTTGTCGTCCAGGCCGACCCTCGCGAGGAGGTCGAGGGCGGTTGCCGCCGCCGCGGTCTTCTCGACGCCGTTCGTGAGCCGCGGCGCGAGGGTGAGGTTTTCGAGCACACTGAGGTGCGGGAACAGGTGGAAGTGCTGGAACACCATCCCGAGGTGTGCCCGCAGGCGGCGCGTCTCGGCGGCATCCGCCCGTTTGCCGTCGCGCCAAAGGTAGTCTCCGTGCACCCGCACGCTGCCGGCTTGCACGTCCTCCAGCGTCATCGCGATGCGCAGCACGGTCGACTTGCCCGAACCCGACGGGCCGATGAGCGCGACTTTCTCGCCCGCGCCCAGCGTGAGGTCCAGCCCGTCCAGCACGGTGTTCGCACCGTAACGCTTGGTCACGGCCTCGAGTTGCAGTGCGGGCTCAGCGGCGGATGGCATGGCGAGTCTCCAGTAGGCGAACCAGGTACGAGGCGACAAGGCTCACGACCAGGAACACGAGGCCCGTGATCGTGAGCGGCTCGAGGTAGCGGAACGACTCCGCGCCGATAAGCTTCGCCGTCTGCAGCATTTCCATGACGGTGACGGCGGCAAGCAGCGGCGTGTCCTTGAACATGGCGATGAGGTAGTTGCCGAGCATCGGCAGCGTCGGCGGCACGGCCTGCGGCAGGATGACGTGCCGCCAGGCGGCGTGGGACGACAGGTTCAACGCACGCGCCGCTTCCCACTGGCCGCGCGGCACCGCTTCGATGCCGGCGCGGTACACCTCGGCGGTATAGCAGGAGTAGTGCAGGCCCAGGGCCAGGATGCCGATGGCGAGCGGCGACAGCGTGAGGCCGTATTCCGGCAGCACGTAATACAGGAAGTAGAGCTGGATCAGGAGCGGCGTCGAGCGTACGAACTCCACGATCCACGACACGCCGCGGGCGAGCCAGCCGAGCGGGGCCATGCGGGCCACCGCCCAGGCGAGTCCCAGCAGCAGGGCGAGTGCGAACCCGGCGAGCGTGGCCTGCAGCGTCACCGCGAACGCGCCGAGGATTTCCGGCAGCACGTCGAACGTGTAGGTCCAGTCCCAGATCATGCCCGGTTTCCGCGATGACGGGTGACGTTGCGCTCCAGGCGGCGCATGCCGGCAAGCAGCACCTGCGCGACCGCGAAGTAGATGAGCAGGGTCAGCGCAAACAGCGGCACGGTCTCGAGCGTCGCCGCACGCTGCACCTGCGCGGTGAAGGTGAGCTCCGAGAGCGTGATCAAGGACACGAGCGCGGTGTTCTTCAGCAGTTCGATCAGCAGGTTGCCGGCCGGTGGCAGCATCATCGGCAAGGCCTGCGGCAGGATCACGCGCCGCATCGCCTGCCCGTTGCCGAGATTCAGCGCGCGGGCGGCTTCCCACTGCCCGCGGGGCACGTTCGCGATCGCGCTGCGGACGATTTCGGCGCCGTAGGCGCCGCTGTTGAGGCCGAGCACGACGACGCCGGTGACCAGCGCGGGCAGGCTGATGCCGAAGAACGGCAGGGCGAAATAGAACCAGAACAGCTGCACGAGAGCCGAGGTGCCGCGAAAAATCTCCACGTACAGGTTCGCGGGCCAGCGCAGCCACCGAGGCCGTGCGCGCCGGCCGAGACCCGCGGCCAGCGACAGCAGCAGCGCGAGCCCGGCCCCGCCGACGGTGAGCTGCAGCGTCACCCTGAGGCCCTCGACGAGCGCGGGCAGGTGTGCCTGCAGGAAGGCGAGGAGACCGTCCGGCGTCACCCGGCGTCGCCTTTGCAAAGCTCGGCTGCCGTCACCCCGCCGGGCAGCATGTCTTCGGTGAAGCCAAACGGCGCGACGAGTTCGGCGTGGCGCGGGGTCCCGACGGTCGCCCGCAGCACCTGGTTGAAGGCGTCGCGGAACTGCCGGTCGCCCTGGCGAAAGCCGAACGCGCCGTAGCCCTTGATGACCTCGCCGTCGATCACGAGGTCGGTGAACGGCCGCGCACGCTCGAGCGGCGCCGAGGTCTTGCCGAGCAGGTCGTTGACGGTGAGTGCCGTGCCGGCGTATGCCGAGACGCGCCCCGCCGCCACGCCGTCGACCGCCGAGGGCGCGTCGGGAAAAATCCTGGTGCGCTCGTCACCGATGCCGACGGCGCGCGCGTACTGCAGCTGGATGGCGCCGGTGACTATGCCGAGCGTCGCCCCCGCGGTGTCGCGCAGGTCGCGATAGCCGTGCAGGTCGAGCGGGTTGCCTTCCGCCACGATGAACGCTTCGCCGATCGCGTAGGTCGGGTCCGAGAACAGGATCTCCTCGCAGCGCGCCGGCGTGATGTACATGCCGGCGGCGATCACGTCGAAGCGCCCGGCTTTGAGCGCGGGAATGAGCGAGCCGAACTCGGTGAGCACGCCCCGGACGTCTTCCACGCCGAGCTGCCGAAAGACGAGACGTGCGAGCGCCGGCGCTTCGCCGGTCAGCCGGCCGGTGCCGGTATCGACGAAGGCGTAAGGTGCTTCGTTGGCAAACCCCACGCGCACGAACCCCGCTGCGCGGATGCGCTCGAGCGTGCCGCCGCCGGTGGTCGCACCGCCGCGCAGCTCGCCGGGGCGCGGCCACAGCCAGGCCGCCAGCAGGACTACCGCGACAAGGAGGGCCGCGCGCCGGAGGATGCCGCTACCCCGCCAACGCCCGCGAAGCGAGCGGTGTGGCGAGGGCCGGCACGAGCGGTGCGACGTTCGTGGTTTTCATTCGGCCCCTCCTGTTCGTTCAACGCGGCGCTTGCCGCCGATCGTCCCCGATTGTACAGGCTTCACTGGCGCGAACCTTGCAGGCGGGTTTCGTCGAGATGATCATCGTCATCATGGGCGTGAGCGGCAGCGGCAAATCGACCGTCGGGCGAGCGCTGGCGCGCGCGATCGGCGGCCGGTTCCACGACGCCGACGATTTTCACCCGCCGTCGAACGTCGACAAGATGAAAAGCGGCCGCCCGCTGACGGACAAGGATCGCGAGCCCTGGCTTGCTGCGCTGCGCTCTGCCATCGAGGGCTGGCTCACGCAGCCGGGCGTCGACGTGCTGGCGTGCTCCGCGCTGAAGCGACGCTACCGCCGCCAGCTCGGCGTTGACGGGGAGCGCGTCAGGCTGGTGTACCTGCAGGGCAGCCCGGGCCTCATCCGGGCGCGCATGGAAACGCGCGAAGGCGGCCTCCTCGCGCCGGACATGCTCGACAGCCAGTTCGCCGACCTCGAGCCGCCGTCGCACGCCCTCACCCTGGACATCGAGCAACCGATAGAAACCCTGGTCCGGCAGATAAAGCATTCCCTGTAGGAGCGCGCATCGCGCGCGACGCCAATGCGGTTCAAACAGTCCGCGTCGATGAGAAATTTTACGGCGGTGCAAACATGCGCGTTGGTGGGTCGTTTTGCGCACAGTGGCATCGCGCGCGGTGCGCGCTCCAGTTGGCGTCCGCCCGTGCTGGCTTCTACAATGCCGCTTCCGATGCCGGGGGAGTTCATGAGTACGACTGCTGTGGGACCGCGCAGGACGCTGCTCATGATCGGTCCCGGGCTCCTGCTCGCGGCAACCGGCGTCGGCAGCGGCGATCTCGCCACCGGCAGCATCGTCGGTGCGCTGCTCGGGACGGCGGTGCTGTGGGCCGTCGTCGTGGGCGCCATTTTGAAGTTTGCCGTGACCGAAGGCCTTGCGCGCTGGCAGCTCGCCACCGGCGAGACGCTGCTCGAAGGCGTCGCGCACCGGCTCGGCCCGGTCGCGGTGTGGCTGTTCCTCCCGTACCTGCTGCTCTGGTCTTTCTTCGTCGGCTCGGCGCAGGTGAGCGCGAGCGGTGTCACGCTGCACGCCATCTTCCCGCTGTTCGAGGACGCGCGCGACGGCAAGATCGCTTTCGGCATCGCGGCGGGCCTGGCCGGGCTCGCGATCGTTGCGATCGGCGGCTATCGCCTGTTCGAGATCGCGATGCGCCTCTGTATCGGCGTGATGTTCGTCACCGTCGTCGCGACGGCGGCGATGCTCTGGCCCGGCACCGCCGAGGTGCTGCAGGGCCTGCTGGTGCCCCGGATCCCCCACGCCGGCGGCGCCGGGCTCACCTGGACCGTCGCACTCGTCGGTGGCATCGGCGGCACCCTGACGGTGCTTTGTTACGGCTACTGGCTGCGGGAGGAGGGCCTGACGCAGCCGTCCGATTTGCGTACCTGCCGCATCGACCTCGCGCTGGGCTACGGCATGACGGCTTTGTTCGGCGTCGCGATGGTGATCATCGGCAGCACTATCGCCATCGAAGGCGAGGGAGCCGGGCTGCTCGTCACCCTGTCGGAGCGGCTGGTGGGCGTCATGGGTCCGGCCGGGAAATGGCTGTTCCTGGTCGGGACCTTCGGCGCGGTCTTCAGCAGCCTGCTCGGCGTCTGGCAGGCGGTGCCGTACCTGTTCGCCGACTGCTGGAACCTGCTGCGGGAACGCACGGCGGCCGGCGGCGCGCGTCGGGGCGTCGATACGCAAGCGCGGCCTTATCGCGTTTACCTCGTGATGCTGGCGCTGGTGCCGATGCTCGGGCTGTTCTTCAGTTTCCGCGAGATACAGAAGTTCTACGCCGTGATCGGCGCGTGGTTTTTCCCGCTGCTCGCGCTGGTGCTGCTCATCCTGAACGGCCGCGCGGCCTGGATCGGCGAGCGTCACAGGAACCGCCCGCTGACGAACGCCGTGCTGCTGGCGGTGCTGGCGTTTTTTTCCTGGCTGGCGTTTCACGGGTTCTCGGTCGGCTGAACAGGCGGGATGGCACGCGAGTTGCAGCACCGCCATCATGAATGTCAACTACGAAACGCTGGAGGACCTGCCGCCGTCTCTCAGGGACGAGCTGCCGGATATGGCGCAACGTACCTACCTGTCCGTCTACCAGCGCGTGTGGGAGAAGTGCCGCATGGGCGGCATGGAATCCGAAGACGAGCTCGCCCGTACCGCGCACGAAGCGGCGGTGCTCGCCGTGAGTGAGCGTTTCGAGAAGGACGAACAGGGGCGCTGGCGCAATGCGCCGGCAAGCGGCGAAGTCCGGCCCGACAAGCTTCCACCGGACCCGGATTGATCGCGCCTCGCGCGCCGACGGGATCGAGGCCGACGGCACCGTCGCCACGACGGACTCCGTGACCAGGTCTGCGCTGCGGCCGGTCGAGGAGCATGCACCGGCGCTCGTGATGATCGCCCGCAAGCCTCACACGGGTATCGAGCAGGGCCACCCTGGGTGGCGAAGAGCCGTCCGGGAGCCCGATCACGCCGGCGGCGCAGGCGGCATGACGGAGAGCATCATCGACCGCGTCGGAACTTACGTGCTGGTACTGAAGAAGGACGATCGAGCGACGGCGCCGCGCCTGTACGAGTGACGCGAGTGCCGCTAGGCGGCCTGCTTCATCTGCCGCTGCAGCTCCTGCTTGCGCTCGCTCATCCTCTGCCCGAGCTCGGCGAGTTCCTCCTTCGACATCGCCTTCGATGCCTTCTTGAACATCTCCTTCTCTTCCTCGTCGATGTGATGCTCGAGGAGCTCTTTCAGGACTTTTGCGCGGCCGGAAAACTTCTCGCTCGTCGGCGTGGTTTTCCGCAGGTCCGGCAGTACCAGCTCGGTGACGGCACGATGCTCTTCCAGCGCCTCGAAGTAGGTCTTGGTGAACTCGGCATTGCCGGCTTCCTTGAACGCCGGGTAGAAGATTTCTTCCTCGAGATGCGTATGGATGTGCAGCTCCTGGTCGATCTTCGTCAAAAGCTGCTGGCGCTTTTTCTCCGCGCGGGTCGTCGTCTGGACGAGTTCCGAAAGCAGGTCCTTCACCTTGCGATGATCTTCCTTCAGCAGTTCCAGTGCGCTCTGCTTCATTGTCTCCATCTCCTTGTAAAATGGAATGGCGGCGGCAGGGGTATCGGGGAACGACGAGCAAGAAATATGCCACGCGAAAATGCACGGCAAAGAGGGAACAAGGCAGCCGGTTCGGCTCAATCTCCGGCACTATTTACAGCGGCCGTTGCATTTCCTACATCGGGCAGGTGACCGAGTGTGCCCTTGAGCGAACCAGCCGGCTCGCGGCGTTCAGGCGGGACCCTGGTCTTCCTGCCCCGCCGGCCGCGGCGGCGGCTTCACGCCGCCGTCGCCGCTGCGCTGGATGAAGCTCATCTTGCCGCGCGGCTCGAGGATCGCCCAGGCGACGTCACTCAGGTGGGCGATGCCCGCCAGCCGCATCTCCGAGAGGATTTCCGCGTGCGTCAGGCGATCCCGGCGCAGGTTCTCCTTGACGATCTCACCGTCTTTCACGATTACCCGCGGTTCGCCGTCGAGCAGCGACTCGGCCTTGCGGGAGGCGTAGGTGATCCAGCTTAGGACAAGGGCCCAGAATCCCAGCGTCGCAATCGCCAGGATGGCGCCGGTCAACGAGAAGTCGTTGTGCATGATGCCCTGCTGCACGAGATCCCCGAAGACCACGAGCACGATCAGCTCGAACACGGTCATCTGCGCCAGCTCGTGCTTGCCCATGATGCGGACGATCATGTAGAGGGCGAAGAACACCACCGTGGCGCGAAGCACGATATCCATCAGGGCAGTACCGTCATGGCGTAGTCGACCGATGCGAGCGTGGCAGCGCCGTCGGTTACCTCGATCGAGCCCTCGTTGGTGCGGGGCGGGTAGCGCGGGTTTATCTGTCCGTCCACCTTTACCAGCAGGCGCGAGCCCGGCAGCAGGGCGCCGTAGTTGAACTCGAACGAGCCCTTCTCGAAGCTTTCCTCGGTAGCCTGCGGGATCATCGTATTGATGGTGACGTCGTACCAGATACCCGCATCGATACTCAGCACGGCGTCCTTGATCTCGCGCTCGGTCTCGATCGTGAACAGCATTTCGAACAGCTCGCCGCTGCGGATGCGCTCCGGCCCGGCGACGGTGAGCTTGACGCCGCTGTCGGCTGCCACGAGTGTCTGCTGCACCCCGAACAGGCCGAGCAGGGCCAGCAGGAGCAGCAGCGCCAGCGCAACGACCCCGCCCAAGGTGCGGATACCCGTGGCGTGCGCGTCGTGGATGTGCCGCGGTTCTATCCCGTCGGGCCTTCTGACCTCGTTCATGGAAACCTTTCCGCCGGCCGGCAGCCGCCAAAAAAAGCGGCTTATGCCATTGGCACAGCAAAAAATATGCCACGCGACGGGCGGCCTGCAGGCGGCGAAAACCCGGATCTTGCAAGCCTCCACGGCAATATTTACAGGGGAGGCTGCAGTTTCTACACCGGTTGTTCCCGGCAGGCGATGTCGCCGCCTTGCACCGCGGCAGTCATGATCCAGGCGCCGGGCCTGCGGCGGCCCATGGCCCGCGCCTCGCCGGGGGAGTCTTGTTTTAGTGCTCCGCCGGCTCGTCCGCCTTGGTACGGTGCAAGGTCCCGTCCGCA
>CAYRKH010000014.1:0-7512 GCA_964424805.1 uncultured Woeseiaceae bacterium | reverse complement strand
GTTTTAGTGCTCCGCCGGCTCGTCCGCCTTGGTACGGTGCAAGGTCCCGTCCGCATGTTCCGGCGGTGTGTAGATGGTGTAGAGGCGCAACGGTTCGCTCTTCGACGTGTTGATTACGTTGTGCAGGGTGCCGGCCGGAATCACCACGCTGACGCCGTCGGCCAGCTCGTGCTCCTCCTCGTCGAGCCGCACGATGCCGCTGCCGGCCTCGACGCGGATGAACTGGTCGTGCTCGTCGTGCGTTTCGGAACCGATTTCCTCACCTGGGCGGAGCGTCATGAGCACCAGCTGCATGTGCGGTCCGGTAAAGAGCACCCGGCGATAATTTTCGTTCTCGAGCGTATCCCTTTCGATGTTGGTCACGTGACCGACCATTTGGCGTTACCTCCTGTTGCAGCCCGTGGTTCGCGACGACCCGGGTCGTCGAGTAGGGGTTCATACAAGCATAGCCGATACCGGAGCCGGCGGCGATTTGGCGTCAAACGCCGCGCGGCCAGCATTCCGCCGGCTCTCAGGCACGCCTGAACAGCAGCTGGACCTTGGTGCCGGCGCCTGGCGGTGATTCGATGCGCGCCTCCCCGCCGACCTGCAGCATGAATCCGTAGACTTGCGGGAGCCCGAGGCCGGTGCCGCGCTCACCCTTGGTGCTGTAATACGGCTCGAAGGCGTGCTGCTGCACCTTTTCGCTCATCCCGGGCCCGTTGTCCTCGACCGCGACGCAGATCTTCTCCGGCGTTCCCATGTCGCCCGGTTCGGCGTAGGTACGTACGTTGATCTGCCCCGTGCCCCCCATCGCATCCCTGGCGTTTACCACCAGGTTCACGAGCGCGACTTCGAACTCCGTTTCGTCGAGCAGGCAGGCGGGCAGGTCGGGGGCAAGGTCGAAAGTGAGCTCCACGCCCGTGCCGACGGCACGCTCCAGCAGGTCGCTGCTGTCACGCACGCAATCGTTCAGGTCCGCGCTCCTGATCACCATCGGGCGGCTGCGCGAGAACGTGCCGAGCCGCCGGATCAGTTCCGTGCCGCGCTCGACGGCGCGCTCGGCCGCCGCCAGCGCATTCTTGCACGCTTCGGCGGAGCGCGAATCGTGTGAGAGGATCGCCAGGCTGGAGGCGACGACGCCCAGCAGGTTGTTGAAGTCGTGGGCGATGCCGCTCGTCAAGTGGCCCAATGCCTGCATGCGTTCGGTCCGGGCCTGCCGTTCCTGGGCTCGCTCCCGCACCCGCTGCTGGCGCCGGAACTGGTCGACCAGCAGGATCAGGAGCAGCAGCAGCATCACGAGCGCCGCCGCGGCCCCGGCGGCGATCAGGCGCCACGGTTTGAGCACCGCGTCCATGTCCTGGGAGACCGCGACGACCAGGGGCAGCGATTGCACGGCGCGGTAACTGACGAGCGCTTCGAAAGGCAGGATACCGGGGCCGGTAAGATAGGTGCCGGCGTTGGTGCGGGGCAGGTGTGTCGAGAACAGCGGTGCGCTCTCGAACGAGCTGCCGATGTTCTTCCCCCCGTCGGGGTATTGCGATATCAGCACGCCGTTGTCGTAGAAGAGGGCGATGACCTCCGCCGGGCTGAGCCCCATGCGCCGGTAAAGCGACTCGAAGTAGCGCGGCTGGACGGCGGCGACCGCGATGCCCGCAAACTCGTCGCCGGTGCCGATACGCCGGGTCACTGGCACGAACCAGCCCAGCTCGGGGTGGTTCTGCGGTGCCCCGATAGCGCTGACCAGCCCCGGGTAGTCGCGATGCCGCTTGAAGTATTGGCGGTTCTCGGGAGAGATCGACGGCACTGCCGGGTGATCGGTGTCGTGGATGACACGGCCGTTTTCGTCGACGATGTAAATGGCGCGCACGTACGGCCGGAGGTACTGCAGCCGGCGGCCGAGCGTTGCCCGGAATTCCGGATCGTCCGGCTGCACGTCGTTCGCGAGCCGCAGCGTGTCGACCACGCCGGCCAGCGTCAGGTCGACCGCCTGGAAGGTACGCGCCGTTTGTGATTCCAGCGCCAGCGCGATCGCGGCAAGGACCCGTGCCGCGCGGTCGACGGTCGTTTCGCGTTCCCGCAGCACCAGCAGTCCGACCGCCACCGCCACGATGAGCCAGATGACGACCGCCACCAGGACCACGCGGGCCGCCGAGGCATCGCGCCAGGCGCCGGATTCCCTGCTACGGCCGGACAGCACCCGCACACCATCTCCGGTTGTTTCCGCCGCCGTTGCGGCGTTGACCCGATTCTAATCCGGAGCCGCCGGTTTTTGTTAACGCGCTTCCGTTCGCTGTGCCGGCGCCGCCGCTTCGCCGTGCAGCGCAAGCCAGCGCAGGATGTCTTCCCGCCGCAGCAGGCCTTTCAGCTCACCGTTCCGGACCACCGGGAGCTGGTTCACGTTGTGCCGGCTGATGAGACGCAAGGCGCGCGTGCTCTGTTCGGCGGGGTCGACCGTTACGGTGTCGTTTGCCGGCGTCATGACCTCGCCGACGGTCACGTCGCTCCAGCGCTCCCGCGGTACGCGGCGGGCGTCGCCCAGTCCCAGGATGCCGCGCAGGCGCCCGCCTTCGGTCACCGGCCAGGCGCGCTGTTCATGGCCGAGGACGTAATCGTCGACGAAGGCCCTCAGGGAAGTGCCTGTCGGCACGGAGCGCACGTCGGTCAGCATCAGGCGGCCGACCGGCACGTCCTCGAGCGCGGACTGCACGAGCAGCTGCCGGTATCCCATGATCGCGGCGTTGTGCAGGAACCAGCCGATCAGGGCCAGCCAGAGACCGCCGACGATACCCGTACCGAAAATCGGCAGGCGTATACCGAGGATCATGGCGACCCCGCAGGCGATCAGGAACCACGCGAACGCGCGGCCCGCGTTCGATGCCCAGCGCGTTGCCCTGTGCAGGTCGCCCGTGGCACCCCAGATGGCCGCGCGCAGCACGCGCCCGCCGTCGAGCGGGAACCCGGGGACGAGGTTGAACAGCCCCAGCACGATGTTGACCGGACCCAGCCAGAGGAGCAGGGTCCTCCAGGGACCGAGGTCGGCCAGCAGCTGCTCCGGGCTGTCGATGCCGCCGGCGCTGCCGGCGCCGAGCGACCCGAGCCAGATGCAGACGACGCCGATCGCGAGGCTCGTGGCCGGGCCCACTGCGGCCATGTAGAGCTCCGTGCGCCATTCGCGCGCATCCTCCTCGAGATGCGCCATGCCGCCGAAGATGAACAGGGTGATGCGCCGGATCGTCATGCCGCGCGCCCGGCCGACGAGCGCATGGGACATCTCGTGCACCAGCACCGATGCCAGGAAAAGGACGGCCGCCGCGGCCGCGGTGAGCCAGTTCGTCGCCGCGCTCCAGTCGGGGTGCCACGCGGGGAAAAGGCCGCTGGCGAGACTCGCGGTGATGAGGAAAAAGATGATCGCGAGGCTCCAGTCGAGGTAGACGTCGACACCTGCCACGCGCATGAGATGAAATCCGCCCGACAACCCGGCCACTCCCTTACGCTTCGCCAGCTCTCGTTCAGGGATGCAGGCATCGTACCAGTTCGCCGGACCTGTGGGAGCGCGCATTGCGCGCGATGCCACGACGGGTGAATACGCACCGGTGCGTGGCAATTCTGAGCTGGGTGGCATCGCGCGCAATGCGCGCTCCTACAGGGGCGGGTGCAGGCCTTTCCGGGCGAGCCAGTCGCGGTTGTACAGCCGCGACTGGTAGCGGCCGCCGCTGTCGCAGAGGACGGTAACGATCACGTGTCCGGGCCCCAGGTGTTTCGCGACGCGGACGGCAGCGGCGATGTTGATGCCCGAGGAGCCGCCGAGGAACAGGCCTTCTTCCGCGAGGAGCCGGTAGACCTGGTCCACGCACTCCTGGTCCGGGATCATCTCGGCGTCATCGACGGGTGCGCCCTCGAAATTCGCCGTGATGCGGGTGCTGCCGATTCCTTCGGAGATCGATGACCCGCCGACGACCCTGGCTTCACCGTGCTTGACGTAGTGCCAGGTGGCGGTGCCCGTGGGGTCGGCGAGCACGGTGAGGATTTTCGGGTTCTTCGATTTCAGGAACAGCGACGTGCCGGAGAGCGTGCCCCCGGTGCCCGACGTGGACACGAAGGCGTCCAGCTTGCCGTCCGTGTCGCGCCAGATCTCCGGCCCGGTGGTCTCGAGGTGTGCCTGCCGGTTGGCCAGGTTGTCGAACTGGTTTGCCCAGATCGCGTTGTCCATCTCCGCGGCGAGCCGGCCCGCTATTTTCTGGAAGTTGTTCGGATCTTTGTAAGGTACCGCCGGCACTGGCCGAACCTCGGCGCCCAGCGCCCGCAGGAGGTCCAGTTTCTCCGGCGACTGGGTTTCCGGAATGACGATGATGCAGCGATAGCCGCGCGCGTTGCACACGTGCGCGAGGCCGATGCCCGTGTTGCCGGCCGTGCCCTCCACGACCGTGCCGCCGGGCTGCAACGTGCCGTTGCGCTCGGCCGCGAGCACGATCGACTTTGCAGCCCGGTCCTTGATCGACCCGCCCGGGTTCAGGAACTCGGCCTTGCCGAGAATCTCGCAGCCCGTCGCGTCGCTCGGGCCGCGCAGGCGGATCAGCGGCGTATTGCCGATGGCATCGACGAAGTCCTCGTGGAACCGCATGTCACGATCCGCGGCGGCCAACCGCCGCGGTGTCACTACCGCGCCTCGGAGACGTAGCGGATGTAGGGCGTCGGCGATTCCCAGCCTTCCGGATACTTCGCCTTCGCTTCCGCATCGGCGACCGACGGGGCAATGATGACGTTGTCACCCGGGTTCCAGTTGGCCGGCGTCGCCACCTTGCTGGTGGCGGTGAGCTGCACGGAATCGAGCAGCCGCAGGATCTCGTCGAAGTTCCGGCCCGAGCTCATCGGGTAGATGAGCATTGCCTTGATCCGCTTGTCGGGTCCGATCAGGAACACCGAGCGTACCGTCGCGTTGTCCGCGGGCGTGCGTCCGGCGGCCGTCGCTCCCGAGTCTTCCGGCAGCATGTCGTAGAGCTTCGCTACCTCGAGTTCCGGGTCGCCGATCAGCGGATAGTCGACCGCGTGGCCGCCGACGGTTTCGATGTCCCCAAGCCACACCTTGTGATCGTCGACCGTATCCACCGACACCGCGATGATCTTGCAGTTGCGCCGGGCGAACTCGCCGCTGAGACCGGCCATGTAGCCGAGCTCGGTGGTGCACACCGGGGTGAAGTCCTTGGGATGGGAGAACAGCACGGCCCAGCCGTCGCCGATCCACTCGTGGAAATCGATGGTGCCCGCTGTTGTCTGCGCCGTGAAGTTCGGCGCCTCGGAGTTGATGCGTAAGGTCATAGCGTCCTCGACTTGTAATTGATATTGCAGCGGCCGTTCATATTAAACCTGACAGGGTGCTTGTCCAGACGTTGGCACGGTCCTGCTTAGGCCTTTTTGTTAAGGCCGGAGACCGTTTGGTTACATCCCGATGCCGGGGAGGTAAGAAACGCGATTGAGAAGCATTATCGTTTGCACCTCTTTCGTGGCCTTGATGCTCGAACCCGGGAAGGGTTGGGGTACGACGTGGGCCTGGAATACCTCGACGCCGGCTCGGGGATCTTGTTTACCTTCGCGGCGCCAATGGCGCGCTTCCATTGCGGCGCCGCCGGTGAGAGAGTTCTCCCATGACGGTAACGATCTCGCCCTCACGCGGACAGGAGGCGCCGGCGGCGCGCGGCTACGCGATGCCCGCGGAATGGGCACCGCACCAGTCGACCTGGATCTCCTGGCCGCACAAGAAGGAAAGCTGGCCGGGCAATTTCAGGGCGGTCGAGCCCGTCATGGTGCAGGCAGTGAGCGCACTCACCCGCAGCGAGCCGGTGCGAATCAACGTGCTCGATGGCGCGCACGAGAAGCACGTTGCCGGGCTGCTGGAGGGCCGGGTCGACCGCGAGCGCGTGATCTTCCACCGGATCCCGACGAACGACGCGTGGTGCCGGGACCACGGCGCGATCTTCGTGACCCGGGACGGCGCGCAGGAGCGCGCGCTCGCGCTCGATTTCCGCTTCAACGCCTGGGGCCAGAAGTACCCGCCGTACGACCTCGACGACGCGGTAGCGAAAGGCATGGCGGCGGCGCTGGGCGTGCCGCGCCTTGCCGTGGAGATGGTGCTCGAGGGCGGCTCGATCGACGTCAACGGTGCCGGCGCGCTGATCACGACCGAGCAATGCCTGCTGCATCCGAACCGGAACCCGTCCATGAGCCGCTCCGATATCGAGCGGGTGCTGGGTGAGACGCTCGGCGTCGAGCAGGTCCTGTGGCTCGGCGACGGCATCGTCGGGGACGACACGGACGGGCATGTCGACGACCTGACCCGCTTCGTCGCCGAAGACAGGATCGTGACGGTCGTCGAGCAGGACCGGCAGGATGCGAATTACGCGGCGCTCGCCGAGAACCGCGAGCGGCTGGCTGCCTTCAGGCTTGCCGACGGCCGGCCGCTGGAGGTCATCGAACTGGCGATGCCGAGACCGGTCGAATGGAAAGGCGAGCGCCTCCCGGCGAGCTACGCCAACTTCTACATCGGCAACCGCATCGTCCTGATGCCCGCCTTCCGCGACCCGGCCGACGAGCCGAACCGCGCGATCCTCGCGCGCTGCTTTCCGGGCCGCGAGGTGGTTGCTCTCGATTGCCGGGATCTCGTGCTGGGCCTGGGTACGTTTCACTGCTTAACGCAGCAGGTTCCTGTGTTTTAATTGCGGGGCGCATCGAGCGCGCGGCCACGGATCACCATCCGTGGCCTCGCGCGCGGTGCGCGCTCCTACAGGAGGGATCCTCAATGACCGCAGTACGGGACTTTGTCCATCACCATTACCGTCACTTCAATGCCGCCGCGCTCGTCGATGCGGCCGACGGGTACGTCAGGCACCTGGACGAGGGCGGGGTGATGTTCATGACCCTCGCGGGCGCCATGAGCACGGCGGAGCTCGGGCTGTCGCTCGCGGAGATGATCCGCGAGGAGAAGGTGCACGCCATCTGCTGCACCGGTGCCAATCTCGAGGAGGACGTCTTCAACCTCGTCGCGCACGACCACTACGTCCGCGTGCCGCATTACCGCCACCTGACGGCGGAGGATGAAGAGGCGCTGCTCGAACGGCACCTCAATCGCGTTACGGACACCTGCATTCCCGAGGAGGAAGCCATACGCCGCATCGAGCGTGCGGTGCTCGACGTATGGATGGATGCCGACAGGAACGGTAAGCGCCGCTTCCCGCACGAGTTCCTCTACGACGTCCTCCGCGCGGGCCTGCTCGAAGAGCACTACCAGATCGATCCGAAGGACAGCTGGCTGCTGGCCGCTGCCGAGCGCGACCTCCCGATCATCGTGCCGGGCTGGGAGGATTCGACGCTCGGCAACATCTATGCCTCGCACTGCATCACCGGCGACATCCGCAACGTGCACACCGTGCGGACCGGCATCGAGTACATGATGGTCCTCGCCGAATGGTACGAGAGGACGTCGAACGACGCCTCGATCGGATTCTTCCAGATCGGCGGCGGCATCGCGGGCGACTT
>CAYRKH010000013.1:22713-61147 GCA_964424805.1 uncultured Woeseiaceae bacterium | reverse complement strand
CAGTCCTCAAACCGTGGCATCGCGCGCAATGCGCGCTCCAACAAGGCGTACGCGTTAAGCGGTGGCGGGCAGCAAGAGCCGGCGCATCCAGTCGAGCAGCACGGCAGGCAGCAGCTCCGGCCGCGGCAGCAGCGCGTACTGGTGGGGGCCGAAGACGCGCGGCAGGTAGTTTGCCGCCTGGCGGTCGATCGTGAGGCAGAACGGGAAAATGCCCTGCAGCTTTGCTTCGGTGACGGCGCGCTGCATGTCCTCGACGCCGTAGCGGCCCTCGTATTCGTCGACGTCGTTCGGCTTGCCGTCCGACAGCAGGAGCAGCAGCCGATGATGCGCTGGTTTGCCCATCAGGTTCGCGGTCGCGTGCCGAATGGCGGCACCGGCCCGCGTGTAGCGCTCCGGCTCGAGCGCGGCGATGCGCAGGGCGATATCGTTGTCGAACGGCTCGTCGAAGGCCTTGATCGTCTTCACCGTCACGGTCTGCGGTCCTTCGCCCGAGAATGCCTGTACCGCGTAGGGCTCTCCCATTTCCTTCAGCGCAATGCAAACGAGCAGCAGCGCCTCGCGTTCGACGTCGATAATGCGGCGATTGGACGACACCCACGCGTCGGTCGAGCCGCTGACGTCGATCAGGAGCACGATGGCCATGTTTCGCTCGGCGGCGCGGGTCGTCCGGTACAGGCCCTGCTGCATGCAGGCGCCGGCCCTGAAGTCGGCCAGGGCATCGATGCAGGCGTCGAGATCGATATCCTCCCCGTCGAGCTGGCGGCGTAGCGTCACCCGCCGCGCGTGCAGCATCTCGAAGCGCCGCCGGATCAGCTGCAGCATCGAGCGATGCCGGGCGAGCGTCGCGTCCAGCCACGCCTGCGACCCGGGCGGCGCGACCGCGGCGTGTACGGTGGCGCCGGGGTCGCGGTAGGCGTCCGCGGCATAATCCCATTCGGGGTAGCTGATGCGTTCCCCGCCAACGCCGCGGCCCGGTACGGCGAGCTTCCGGCGCGATTCCGGGGGGTCCTCCGACAGCAGGACTTCCTTCGGTCGTCCCGGCGTCGACACCATGCGCGCTTCCTTGAGCTCCGACAGCATCTCCCCCAGCTCATCCGCGCGGTCCACGTCGTCCCGGTCGGTCGGGCGCTGCAGCCCCATAGGATCCTCGGCTTTTTCGTGCGGCTCGTCGGCCTGCACCATCCACGGGCCGCTTTGGTTCCTGTCGTCGTCCTCGTCCTTCTTCGCCTTGCGGACCTCCGGCCGGCGCGCCACGCGCGTGCTCTTCGGCTGCCCGGCTTCAGGGTCGGCCTGGACCGGCTCGTCCTCGACGATTTCCGGCGGCTCGGGTGGAACCCGGAACTCGCCGGTCCAGCGATCCCGGAACAGCAGGGTCATGCGGCGCGCGCGTGCGGGCATGCCCTCGGGCATGAGATCGGCGGCGATGTTCCTCGCGGCCTCGAGCGACTTTGCCGCCGTTGGCGAGTCGAATCCCGGTTCGGGTTTGCTGCAGTCACTCTGCAGCAGGTGCCGGACGAACCGCTCGAGCGGCTGCGCGTACGTCGGGAAGGAGTAGAGGGACGGCCGTGCCGCCAGCGCCAGGCGGCGCGACTGGTTGATGGCCTCGGTCAGGCCGGGCAGCAGCTGCTGCAGCGCGGTGTCGGCCGAGCAGGCCTCCAGCAGCAGAAAAAAATCCTGCACCAGGCGGGATTGCTCATCGGCGATGACGGCCGCGCCGCCGCGTTCGGCCCGCACGGCCTGCTGCAGCGCCATGGTGCGGTAGCGCAGCAGCGCCTCCCGCGGGTCCGTGATCCCGAGGTCCGCCGGCAGCCACAGGCTGATGCCGTCCGTCGCGGGGATCGGCAGCCGCTGGACCGGGCCGCCGCGCCGGCCGAACACGGCGGTGAGCAGCGTTGGCGGCGCCGGGGGCTCGGCGACCCGGATCGGGAAGGTCTTGCCGAACACGCTGTTGATGAGCAGGTCGATACGGGCCGCCACGTCGACGAGCGGCACGGTCGGGGTAATGCCCTTGCGTTCGCGATGGCGCCGCCACAGCTTCTGTACGAAGACGGTGGCGTGGCGCGCCACGTCGGTGACGACATCTTCCGGTTCGGCCATGGCGCAGGCCGGCTCCTAGACGAAGGTGGCGTCGACGAGATCTCGCATCGCGCCGACCAGCACCGGGTCGTCGGACAGCGGCGAGACGACGGCCGCGTAGCAGGCGTCGCGCACCGGGATCCCGGAGACAACGAGCGACGCGGCGGCGATCAGGAGCCGCGTGCCCGGCACCTCCGCGAGGCCGCGGTCGCGCAGCTCGCGCAGACGGTGGCCGAGCTGCGCGAGGCCCTGCGCCGTGGCGTGATCGGCGCCGCTTTCGCGCTCGATGATCGTCGCCTCCCGGTCCACGTCGGGGAAATCCAGGTCGAGCGCCACGAAGCGCTGGCGGGTGCTCGGCTTCAGGTCCTTCAGCATGCGCTGGTAGCCGGGATTGTAGGAGATCACCAGCAGGAAGCCGGGGGCCGCCTCCAGGGTCTCGCCGGTCTTGTCGATCGGCAGGATGCGGCGGTAGTCGCCCAGGGAATGCAGCACGACGACCGTGTCCTGGCGCGCCTCCACCACCTCGTCGAGGTAGCAGATCGCGCCCGCGCGTACGGCGCGCGTGAGCGGACCGTCCTGCCACACCGTACCGTCGTGCCGGATGAGAAAACGGCCGATGAGGTCGCTGGCGCTGACGTCGTCGTGGCAGGAAATGGTCTGCAGCGGGCGCCCGAGCTTCCAGGCCATGTATTCGACGAAGCGCGTTTTGCCGCAGCCGGTCGGGCCTTTCAGCATCACCGGGAGGCGCCGCGCGTGGCAGTTCTCGAAGATCGCAATCTCGTTGCCCGAAGGAAGGTACCACGGCTCCGCCGGCACGCGCGGCATGACCGCTCCGGCGGAGTCGGCGCTCACGGTGACGAGGCGGCGGGCTGCGGCTCTGCGGCCACCGGCCCGGCATCGCCGAAACGGGGCCGGTGCCGGAAGAAATCGTAGACAAAGAGTGCCACGCCGAGCGCGAAGACGGACGCCGCCAGCATGAGCATCAGGAAGTGCACCTGGATCTTGAGCTGCGTTTCGATGAAGCCGAGACCCATGATGCGCTCGAGGTAAACCTGTGCGATTCCCGCGGTCCCGAACGCCAGGGTCATGCCGAACATGCCGGATACCTGCAGCCAGAACGCCCAGTAGCCCATCGTGCTGCCTTTTTCGCTGCGCCCGTGCGTCAAAGACGGCATCGCGTAGGTGATCATCGCGAGCGTGATCATGGCGTACGCGCCGTAAAACGCGGAATGCCCGTGCATCGCGGTGATCAGCGTGCCGTGCGTCCACTTGTTGACGGAAGGCCAGGTGTGCGCGAGCCCGAGCAGTCCCGCACCGAACAGCGCGAAGACGGCGCTGCCGATGGTCCAGTGGAGCGCCAGCGCATTCGGGTGCGCGAGTCCCGAGCGGCGCGTTGCGGCGTACGCGTAGGCTGCCATGCCGACGAGCGCCGCCGGTTCGAGCGCGCTGAAGAAGCCGCCGATCGGCAGCCAGTAGGTCGGCACGCCGACCCAGTAATAGTGGTGAGCGGTGCCGAGAATGCCGGCGATGAACACCAGCCCGACGATGACATAAAGCCACTTCTCCATCACTTCGCGGTCAACGCCCGAGAGCCGGATGAGCAGGTACGCGAGGAAGGCGCCCATGATCATCATCCACACCCCTTCGACCCACAGGTGAATGGTCCACCAGCGGTAAAAGATCGAGACCGTGTAGTTCTCGTAGTGCAGCAGCGCCGGGAGGTACAGCACGGCGGCGCTGCCGAGGCCGAGCAGCAGCACGCCTTCCGTCGTGGTGAAGCGGCCGCTCTTCTTGATGGTCATGCCGATGTTGTAGAGGAAGATCAGCATGCAGACGACGATGGTGATCTTGTGCGGGAGCGGCTGCTCCAGCATCTTGTTGCCGGTGCCGTAACGGAAGAAGTAACCGACGATGGCGGTGACGCCCATGAGCGCCCACAGCGCGAGCTGGATCATCGCCAGCTTGACGCTGTGAAGCTCGGCGCGCGATTCGTCCGGCACCATCCAGTACGTGGCGCCCATGAAGCCGGTCAGCACCCACACGATCAGCAGGTTCGTGTGGACGGTCTTGGTCACGTCGAAGGGCAGGATGTACAGCAGCGGATCGGGGCCGAGATACTTCACCGCCGACAGGAGCCCGAACACGACCTGGAGCCCGAAAAGCAGCACGGCGACCGCGAAATACCAGTAAGCGACGGATTGGGACCTGTAGCGCATCGAAGACTCCGTACGGTTCCGCGCGTGACTACCGGAATGACTCGAGGTATGCCGCCAGGGCTTCGATGTCCTCGTCGGTCATCGTTTCGGTATAGGTAGTGGGCATGAACGAAACACCGTTGGCCGAATACATGGCGCCCGGCACCAGGTACGCGCTGGGTTCGCGGATGGATTCGAGGATGTAGCCCATCACGTCCTCGGCCTCGCCGGTGTAGTCGGGGGACTCGATGATCTCGGCGGCGCGCGTGGCGATACCGGCGAGCGAGGGACCCGCCATGTCGGCGCCCGGTTGCATCGAGTGGCAGGCGTTGCAAGCCGGAGTCACGGTGTGGAACAGGTTCTCCCCGCGCGCGATGGCGCTGTCGTCCGCCGTGACGGGGCGCGGCTGGTAGTCCGCGGCCTGGGCCGCGCCGGCGGACGCCGCTCGGGTCAGGCCGCCGGTGACGTAGATCGGCCGCGGAGGCCAGCCCTGGTTATCGACGTTGCTGACCCAGTCGAGGAAGGTGACGAGATCCGCGATCTCGTCGTCCGCGAGGTTCTGCTGCGGCATCAGGCGGCGATGCGTTTCCTCGTTATAGAACTGCGCGGGATTGCGCATGTAGGCCTCGAGATATGGCCTGCCGCGGAGCTGCGCGATCTTGGTGAGATCGGGGGCGTAGTAGGCGCCTTCGCCGAACAGCGTGTGGCAATTGATGCAGTTGAACTTGTGCCAGACGTCCATGCCGTGGATGACCTCGGGCGTGATGTTCTCCGCGTTGGTCAGCTCGGGAAACTGGCGGTGGCTGTCGACGGTGAGTGCGAGAAAGATGAAAGCGGCAATGGCGGTGCTGGCGACCGCGAAATGCCGTGCTTGCCGGTTGGTCACGCTGCGCGCTCCGTCAGACCGCGATGCTGGACCAGTGGCTCACCACGGTGAAGTACGCGTAGCCGGCGGAGACCGCCATCAGGAGCAGCACGAGCCAGCTAAGGACCTTCAGCACGGGGAACAATGCTGCTTCTCGCATACCGTTTTCCATATGTGGCGGGGCGACGGCGATTAAACTACTTGCTGTTTCAGCCGGTTGCAAGCGTTTGCGGCACGAACCAGGCATTCCGGCGACAAGGTTCCGGCAAAGGCCCGGCGCTCGCATTGCGCCAAACTACAGGAGTAGCCCGGTTTTTGGCCTGTCGGCCGGCTTTCAGACCGGTCACGTGCACACTCCCCGGGCAAGAGGCAAACTGGCTTCTCGTGGTAGTTTGCCCGGAGGAAGCTCAAATGAAACCGATACTGATTTCACTCGCCGCGCTGCTCGTCACGGCGGCATGCGCGACCGCCGACCAGCATGTGGCCGACGGCGAGGCGCTGCCGGAAGGTGCGAGGAGTTGCCTGAGCCTGCGTTCGGTAGACCGCATCGAGATCGTGGACGAGCACCACATCCTGTTCTACATGCGCGACGGCAGCATCTACAACAACCACCTGTCGCGCCGATGCCCCGCCTTGCGGCGCAACGACACCATCATGTACCGGACGACCCTGAACCAGCTCTGCAGCATCGACATGTTCACGGTCCTGAACAACGTCGGCGGCGGCTTCATGCCGGGCGCAACGTGCTCGTTCGGCCAGTTCCATCCGGCGACGCCCGACGTGCCGGCGCAATGAAGCCGCGGCAGCGACAATGAGCCCGGCGGTGCCCGGTCGCCCGCCGGCGCCGGGCCGCACCGGCGGGATGCCTGGATCGGTCGTTTCGGGGAATTTGCCGCGCGATGTCGATTCCGGGCGTCCCCTGCCGACTACCTGGTGTCCGGTTCTTTTCAGGAACCTGTTGCAGGAGCAAGGCCATGAGCTATATCGAAGGTTTCGTCGCCGCGGTGCCCACCGCTAACAAAGATGCCTACATCCGCCACGCTGCCGAGGCGTGTCCCCTGTTCCGGGAGTTCGGCGCGACCCGCGTGACCGAAAACTGGGGGGACGATGTCCCGGAGGGCAAGATCACCGATTTCCGCCGCGCGGTGAAAGCGAAGGAAGGCGAGAGCGTCGTCTTTGCCTGGTTCGAATACCCGGATCGTGCAGCGCGGGATGCGGCCAACGGGAAGATGATGAACGATCCGCGCATGAAGGACGCGGGATCCACGATGCCGTTCGATGGGCGGCGCATGATTTTCGGCGGCTTCGAGGCGTTCCTCGACGAAGGTGGCGCCGGGAAGACGGGTTATACGGACGGCTACCTGGTCCCCGTTCCCCGGGATAAAAAGGAGGCGTACCGCCAGCTGGCAATGAAAAGTGCGCCGATCTTCCGGGAGTATGGCGCGAGCCGGGTCGTGGAATGCTGGGGAGATGACCTCCCCGACGGGAAGGTGACCGACTTCAGGCGAGCCGTGCAGGCGAAGCCGGATGAACTCATCGTCTATTCGTGGATCGAGTGGCCTTCGAAAGCGGTCCGCGACGCTGCCTGGGCGAAGCTCATGAAGGACGAACGCCTGCAGCCGGGACCGGACGGAATGCCCTTCGACGGTCCGCGCCTGATCTACGGCGGGTTCACGCCGGTCCTCGACGAATAGGCCGCGTTACCGGCCGGGCCACGTATAATCGCGGTGTGGATGGACCGAGATACACACCGGCAGGGCCACTCAGGGACGACGGCGACGAGCTCAATTTCTGCAGCAGCTGCGCCTTTTCGACCGTTTGCCTGGAAAGCGGCTACGACAAGATGCGGCTGCGTGACATGCACGTGCTGGTCGAGCATACGGGCCCCTACCGGGAAGGCCAGCACGTCTTCCGCGAAGGCGACGATTTCAACGCCATCGCCGCGGTGCGTTCGGGCACGATCAAGACCTACGTGACCGACCTCGAGGGCCGGGAGCAGGTGCTCGGGTTCTACCTGCCCGGCGAGGTCATCGGGCTGAGCGCGATCTCGCGCGCCCGGTACCCCTGCAACGCCGTGGCGCTGGAGGCGGTGGAGCTGTGCCGCTTCTCGTTCCCGAAGATGGCGACCCTCGCGACGAAAGTGCCGGGGCTGCAGCAGGAACTGTTCCGGCTGCTCAGCGAGGACATCGGCAAGGCGGGCCTGCTCGCCGGCGATTTCGATGCCGAGGAACGCATGGCGGCGTTCCTGGTCAGCCTGTCGCGGCGCTACGCCGTACGCGGCTTCTCATCGACCCGGCTGCACCTGCCGATGACGCGCGCCGATATCGCGAACTACCTGCGGCTCGTTCCCGAAACGGTCAGCCGCATCCTGCGCCGGTTCCGCGACGAGGAACTCGTCCGGGTAGAGCGTCGCGAGATCGAGATCCTGAACCTCCCGCGGCTCGAGGAGCTGGCGCGCAACGTGCTCCGGACCTGACTTTCCGCTTGACCTGGATCAGGACGCCGCTCCCGTTTCGGAGTAGCATGCCGCGCTGATGATCGAGTTCTACCCGCAGATCAAGTGGATACACATGGCGGCGGTAATCGCGAGCGGCAGCCTTTTCCTGCTGCGCGGACTGGCCGTGCAGGCGCGAGCGCGCTGGCCGATGGTCGCGCCGGTGCGCTACGTCAGCTACGCCATCGATAGCGTGCTGCTCGCGGCCGCGCTGGCGCTGGTGGCGATCCTCCCGACGGCGCTGTACGCGAACGGCTGGCTGGCCGTGAAGCTGGTACTGCTGGTCGTGTACGTTGGCCTCGGCACCTTCGCGCTGAAGCGCGGTCGCACGCCGCGCGTCAGGCTGGCGACCTTCCTGGGTGCGCTGGCGGTGTACGGGTCCATGATCGCCGTCGCCCGCGCGCACCATCCGCTCGGACCGCTGCGGGCGCTGGTGAACTGATGGCGCGCCTCGTGCCGTTCGCCTACGGCTTCCGGCCGTTCTTCCTCGCCGCGGGCTGGTACGCGCTGATGGCGCTGGGCGTGTGGCTCCTGCTCTACCGGGCGGGGTCCGCGCCGTTCGGCATGCTGCCGGCGTTCCTGTGGCACGCGCACGAGATGCTGTTCGGGTTCGTGGCCGCGGCGATCGGCGGCTTCATGCTGACCGCCGTGCCGAGCTGGACCGGCTCGCGCGGCTACGCGGGGCGGCCTTTGATCCTCCTGTTCTGCGCCTGGCTCGCCGGCCGCGCGGCGATGGCCGCGGCGGGCGTGCTACCGCTGTGGCTGGTCGCGGTGGCCGAGCTCGCGTTCCTGCCCGCGCTGGCCGCGACGCTCGCGCCCGCGCTGTTCCGGTCGACGAATCGCAACCGGCCGCTGCTGGTCGTGATCTTCGCGCTCTGGGCGACGGACGCGGCGTTCCTCTACGGGCTTGCCAATGCCGACGTGCTGCTGGCGAGCCGGTCCGTGCGCATCGCCCTCTACATCGTGCTGCTCCTCGTCACCGTGATCGGCGGGCGCATCGTCCCGGCGTTCACCGCGGCGGCGCTACGCAACCGCGGCATCCAGGTGAAGGTGCGCAGCTGGCCGGTCGTGGAGCGGCTGGCCATCGGCAGCATGGTCGCGCTGATCCTGTTCGATCTCGCCGCGCCGGCACACTGGACGACGGCCGCCGTCGCGTCGATTGCCGCACTGGCACACGCCGCGCGCATGATCGGCTGGCAGACGCTGCACACGTTCAGGGATCCGATCGTGTGGGTGCTGCACGCGGCCTACGCCTGGCTGCCGATCGGGCTGCTCCTGAAGGCGGCCGCCATGCTGGGCGGCGGCGCGTGGGCCGTGCACTGGCCGCATGCGCTGGGTGCCGGCGCCGCCGCGACCATGATCCTCGCGGTGATGACGCGCGCGTCGCTCGGCCATACCGGGCGGCCGCTCGCGGTCGCGAAGCCGATCGCCTGGGCCTACGCCTTCCTGGTGGCGGCGGCCGCGGTGCGGGTGTTCGGCCCCACCGTGCTGCCGCTCGACTACGCGCACGTCGTCGTCTGCGCCGGCCTGCTCTGGTTCGCCGCCTTCCTGCTGTACGCCTGGGTTTACACGCCGATACTGCTGCGGCCGAGGGTGGACGGTAAATCGGGATAGGGCTGCGGCGGGTTCCTTGCCGAAGGGGTCAGAACAGCATCTCGATCTGCCGCTCATCGCCGATCACCTGCTCGAAGCGGAGTCCCAGCACCGAGAGCACCGGCTCCGCCACGGGCTTGACCTGTTTCATGACGTAGTGCTCGCGGTCGATCGGGTGCCGTATGTTGTCGACGGGCTCCGCGCCGTCCGAGGTCATGACGTAGCTGATCGAACGCCCCGGCCGCCGGCCTGATTTGCGCGCCGCGGCGACGTGCGGCGGCGTGGTAGCGGTGTATGCCGTTGCCGCTTTCCTCAGCCGCTTCCGGTAGACGAGCGCATCGTCCAGCGCCCCGCGGCGCAGCTCCGCGACGACGCGGGCGAGGTAGTCCTCCACCGGCTCGTCGGCAAACAGCCGGCGGTAGAGTTCGCGCTGCACGTCCTTCGCCAGCGCGGTCCAGTCGCTGCGTACCACCTCCATGCCGACGAACTGGATCTCGCCGTCCGTCCTGAGGCCGACGTAACGCTTGCTGGCGCCGCGGGCGCTGTGCCGCGCCGTAGGCAGGAACAGGCGCCGGTACAGCTTCTCGAGCTTGAGCTCGAGCCGGCTCTCCACGCTCCAGCGTTCGCGGACGTGCTCTGCGAGCGCTTCGCTGAGCCCGGCTGCCAGTTCCGCGCCCCGCGCCCCGGCGGTCTCTTCCGGCAAGCCGGACTCGACGAAGAGGCTATCCGTGTCGCCGTACAGCACGCGAAAGCCCGCATTCTCGAACCAGCGCTTCGACCACAGCAGGAGCGCCTTACCGGTGCCGGTGATCGAGTTGGCGAGGGCCGGGTTGTAAAAACGGCAGGCGGGCGTGCCGAGCACGCCGTAGAAGGAATTCATGAGGATCTTGATGGCGTGGGCCTTCACCTTGTCGCCCGCCTCGATGGCAGCGGCGCGGCGCGGAAACAGCTCGTCTAACAGCCGCGGCAGGATCGCATGCGCGCGGCGGAACGCGCCGCCGGGCGTGCGAATGAGGTCCTCGCCGGGTTCGGGGTCCGGCACGTACGAGAGCGGGTCGATGTTGAAGGTGCGGATCACGCTGGGGTAGAGGCTGCGGAAGTCGAACACCCACACGTTGCGGTGCAGCCCGGCGACCGGCTCCAGCACGTGTCCGCCCTGCTGCGCCGCGTGCACGCGCGAATCGCCCGAGCGCACCGTCGGCGCGACGATGCCGAGCTTTTGGAGCTCGCTCAGGTAGACGAAATCGAAAGAGGCGATGCTCGCCGCGACGCGGTCGGGCATCATGCCCGCGAGCTGGCTGCGCTCGAAGGCGAGGCGGACGAGCGCGAGCCTGTCGATGATGTCATAGGCGAGCCGCGCGTCGGTGCGCGCGTACAGCGCGAAGGCGTCCAGGTCGTTCCGGTAGTTGTGCACGATCTCCTCGCCGCGGCCGTGCACGTCGCCTTTGAGCGCCTTGCCTTCGCCGAGCACCTCCCGCGCAACGGCTTCGAGAGAATATTCCTCCATGCGCACGAACGCGCCTCGCAGCAGGTCGATACCGTCGAGCACGAGGCGACCCGGTACGGACGCCTGTCCGCTGCCGAAGTAGCCTTCGGCCTTGCGGATGCGCATCGGCCCGGCGTCGCGGCCGAGCTGGAACGGATGCCGAAGGCGAGCAGCGATGCGCTGCAGCACGGTGAAATCGAAATCGATCGTGTTCCAGCCGGTGATGACGTCCGGGTCGAAGCGGCGCACCCGCTCGCAGAACGCGTCCAGCGCGGCGCGCTCGTCCGCGCAGCGGGTGGCTTTTTCCGGCATCGGCCGGCCGCTGCCGTCGACGATCAGCACCTCGTCGATTCCAGCGCCGTACAGCGAAATGGCGAGGAGCTGCTCACCGGCGATATCGGTCTCGATGTCGAACGACAGCACTCGCGGCGTGACCTGGACCTTGGCAGGTCGCAGGACGGGGTTGTCGAACACCCACGAGACACCCTCGCCGGGGAGCGGGTCGCCCTCGATCTCGCAGCCGCCCTTGATGCCGCGCTCGATGAGGTAGCGGGTCGCGAACCGTACGTCGGCTTCGAAGGTCTCGACCCCTTCGCCGTGCAGGCGCTCGCGAAGGGGTGGCACATCCGAGGGCACCGCCGCCGTGACGAGCGCGACCGGCGCCCCCTCGAACGTGACCTCGCTACAGGCCTGCAGCGCGGGTCCGACCAGCGGGCGGGCGATATCGGCGGCCGCCTGCCGGATGTAGAAGTGCGGCCGCGGCCGGTCGTCCCTCACCAGGAAGGTCCCGCCGTCCTCCAGCCGCCCGTAGAGGTGCACGACGGGAATCCGGCCGCCGTCGATCCCGGACGCGGTGCGCCAGGAGGCCTGGAGAAGGGCGCCGCGGAAAATGGCCATGCCCCATTCTATACGGCCCGGTCGCGGCGGACCGCGTGCCGCCGGTCGGCGCGTGGTTCCCGTTTACTTTACCTGCTACCCGGTTTCCCGGTTTGCTCCCGGGCCCGTGAGGGCAAACAGGGTGTCCTCGGGGTCCCTGCCGATGATGATGTAGTCGCCGCCCGGGACCTCGTGCGGGCCGTGGAGAATCTTGCCGCCGCGCGCCTCTGTCTTCGCGAGCGCCGCATCGATGTCGGGAACCCGGAAGTAATAGGTCCAGATGGGCTGCTGGCCCTTGTTCATGAACGGCGACAACGCGCCGAACTGAACCCCGTTGTGCTCGAGCAGCTGGTAGTCGCCCGCCTCGCCCATCGGCATCGACTCCTTGTTCTCCCACCCGAACAGCTGCCCGTAAAAGGACAGCGCGCCCGCCTGGTCCGGAGTGGTGAGCTCGTTCCAGCTGCAGTGGCCGTTCGCCTTCGGTTGGAAGGCCGTGCTGGTGCCGTCTTCGACCGCGCCGCGCATTATGTAGAAAGGCGTACCGTCGGGATCGGCGACCATGGCGATGCGGCCCGCGCCGGGGATGTCCCTGGCGGGCATCAGCACCGTGCCCCCCAGGTCCCGGACTTTGCCCGCGGTGGCATCCACGTCGTCCACGCCCACGTAGCCGAGCCATACCGGGCGGGCGCCCTGCGCGCGCATCTCGTCGGTCAGGCGGAGCACTCCGCCCACCATGTCCGCGCCGGCGGAGATCGGGCGGTAGTCCAGGGGTCCCGGTGCGGGTTCTCCTATGTTCCAGCCTACGACCTCATCGTAGAAGGCCTTGGCCGCGTCGGGGTCGCGGGTCATGAGCTCGTACCAGATAAATTCACCGTGCTTGTTGGCCATGGTTGACTCCCGGTTGGTGGGGGAAAAGCGGGCGCGAAGCCCTGCCCTGGTAATCGAACGGGTACGGGAGTATTCGACAGGTCTTTCGATCGCGTTAGCGATCGACGTGACGATACGGTTTCCGATCTCCTCCAGGCTGAGCAGGGCGTCCCCCAGGATGTGGTGGAAGACCTCTGCCCAGACGACCCTGTCGGCGCGCGTTTCAACGAGCTCGACGGCCACGGTGAGTCGCTTCTCGTACCGCCGCACCGACCCTGTGACGACATAATCCGTGTCCGGGTCGCTGCTGCCGGCGGCACCGGACTCGGCGGAGCCGGCGCGCGTCGGCGCGGCGAGCGGGACGTAACCCGCTTGCGCCGCGGCGCTCTCCTTCGCCCAGGCGGTGCGCCACAGCCTGCGGATCGGCCGAGGGTCCAGGCCTTCCGCCTTGAACACCCGCGCGGTTGCGGCGAGGTGCTCCTCGGCGTCGCCCCTCCGCCCACGCCGCGCCAGCTCGGTGAGCAGCATCTCGTGCACCCGCGGGTCGAAGGGCGCGAGTTGCATCCAGCTTTCGAGATAGCCGAACACCGCGTCCCCGTCGGTACGCCTCGCGAGCTGTTCCAGCACGGCGAGGTGTCGGCCGTGGAAACGGCGGCGCTCGGCGATGATCCAGGCGTTGAACTCCGGGCTGCGGTAGAGGTCGAGGCCCTCCAGGAATTCTCCGGCGAACAGCTCCGAGATCGCGCGCAGCCGCTCCGCATCCAGGTTCTCGATGACGCCGCTTGCGGCGCGGGCAACCTCGAGCGCATCGACGAAGCAATCGGACAGATCGAGCTGGATAGCGTCGCTGCCGGTACCGACGCGGCGCCGGCCGGGCTGGTCGAGGATTCTCCTGATCTTGCTCAGGCACCAGCGGAGCTCGCTGCGCGGATCGTTCGGCAAGTCCCACAGCAGCTCGCACAGATGGCTGCGCGACACGGGCGCGGGAGACACCGCGAGGAAAGCCAGCAGCGCGCGTGCCTTGCGCGACGCCGGTAAGGGCAGCGCCGTGCCATCGCGGCTGATCATCATCGGTCCGAGCAAGCGCAGCCGCACCGGCGGATCCGCTATAAGCGGGCGATCATTTCCCATGGACCCGCCCACGGCAGTTACCACGAAGGACCGCTACCGTTGCATCCGATGGTCAGGCGTGCCGCGCCGCCCATCCGAAGCCGCGCCGCATGCGCGCGGGCACACCAACTCCTGCAATGAGAGAACTGCCATGATTGTATCCAGAAGGTTAAGGGCTGGCGTCGATCGACACCGCCGGGTCGGTCTGGTCGCGTCGCTAGCCGGCGCGATGCTCGCCATCGGTTCGGGAGCCGTCCAGGCGGAACGGCCTTCCGATATGCGTACCGCAACCGTCAGCTACGGCGACCTCAATCTTGTAACGCAGGCCGGCGTCGAAACACTCTACCACCGCATTCGCATTGCGGCGCGCACGGTATGCGGCTCGCCGCACGAACGTAACCTCGACGTCCAGCATTCGGTACGTGCGTGCAACGAGGCGGCCTTCGAAACTGCGGTTGAGGCGGTCGAGCAAAAGGCCCAGCTGCCGCGGCTGCGGGCGCAGCTCGAATCGGCAGGTCGCGGTGTAAGCGATTGACCACCCGCGAAAACGCCTGCCCGGCCGCCGCCGCTCCGGGCAGGCGTCGTTCGTGCACCCCGGCACGCGCGCCCCGCGGCGGCCCGCGGCGCGGCGCTCACGCAACAGATGCTGGCGGATTTACCTGACCGGCGACAGGCCAAAGAGGAATAACAATCGGGCGTTTCAAATCGGCTCGGGTATGGTTTCCGCGCACGGCAGCCCTTGATGACGCACGCCGCGGCGCTGCTGTCACATGACGATCGCCGGCACGCCGATCAGGATGGGATGCAGCCAGACCCCGAAGACGACATAAAGGCCGAGCCCGAGCACGACCGCGATGGCATCGTTGGCGCGGGAGGGCGGCGCGGTTTGTATCTGCTGCGGGGGGCGGCGCGTGAACGACAGCCGGTCGGCTAAGGCCCAGGCCAGGAATCCGCCGAACAGGAGCAGGTCCGCGAGGGTCCCGTTGGCCAGCAGGTGCGCCGCCGCCCAGAGCATCACTGCCAGGAGCATCGGATGCTTCAAAGCGGCTTTGATGCGGCCGGGCAGGTATGCCGCAAAGACCAGGGGGAAAACCGGGAGCAGCAGCAGCAGGGTGAGGTGCCGCAGCCCGATGGGCGGTGACCAGAGCACAATCGGCTGCTGGCGCGCCTGGCCGTAGCCGTAGATCAGCAGCAGGAAACCGGCCAGCGACACCAGCGTGTAAACGCCCTTCCACCGCTTCTCGCCAAGGCGCTCGAGCATCCGCTCGCGCCACGCGGGTGCGACGATGCCGACCGAATGCACGCCCAGGAACAGGACCAGTCCGACGACGAGAATGCCCATACTTGTGTCTCCATCTGCTTGAAATCCCGCGATCCGGGCGCATGACCTAGCGGCACAGAGGATAACCGCCATGACCACCGCTAACCACATCGTTTGCCCGCATTGCGAGGCCGTGAACCGGATTCCCGCCGATCGCCTGGGCGATGAGCCGAAATGTGGCAAGTGCCACGAAGCCCTGTTCGGCACCACACCGCCGGATCTCGGCGGCGACGCGTTCCGCAAGCACATCGACCGCAACGACATTCCGGTGGTGGTCGATTTCTGGGCCGAATGGTGTGGCCCCTGCCGCATGATGGCGCCTGAGTTCGAGAGGGCTTCCGCAGAGCTCGGCTCGGCCGCCCGGCTGGTCAAGCTGAACACGGAGCACGAGCCGGATCTCGCCGCGCAGTTCTCGATCCGCGGCATCCCGACCATGATCATGTTCCGGAACGGCCGCGAGGTTGCCCGCCAGTCCGGCGCCATGCGCTCGGCCGACATCGTCCGCTGGGTGCAGGCGCAAAGCCAGGGCGCTTGAGCCTGCCGATAAGCCCCTGCAGGAAACCCCCTTTGCGCAAGCGCCGTCGGCGCGATAATCGAAACCCGGCAGTCGCCGCTGCGCTATCCTGTGGCCATGGCTTCGAGTGATTTTCACCCGGCGGTGCGCCGTTGGTTCGCGGGCAGGTTCGGGCGAGCGACGCCCGTCCAGGCCGCCGCGTGGCCGGCGATTCGGCAGGGCGGCCATACGCTGCTGGCGGCGCCCACCGGGTCCGGCAAGACCCTCGCCGCTTTCCTGTCCGCCATCGACGATCTCGTGCGCGAAGGCGACGAGCGCGCGCTGCCGGACGAGGCGCGGGTACTTTACGTCTCCCCGCTGAAAGCGCTGTCGAACGACATCCACAAAAACCTCGAGGAGCCGCTCGCTGGCATCCGGGACGCGCTGCTGGAGTCGGGCCGGCCAGACGTCGAGATCCGCGCGCTGGTTCGCACGGGCGACACGCCACAGCACGAGCGCGCGAAGATGCGCCGGACGCCGCCGCACATCCTGGTGACGACGCCGGAGTCGCTGTTCATCCTGCTGACCTCGGAATCCGGCCGCTCGATCCTGTCGACGGTGCGCACGGTGATCGTCGACGAGATCCACGCCGTCGCCGGCACCAAGCGCGGCGCGCACCTCGCCCTGTCGCTCGCCCGGCTGGACGCGCTGTGCGGCAAGCCCCCCATGCGCGTCGGTCTCTCGGCGACGCAGAAGCCGATGGAAACCGTCGCCCGCTTCCTCGCCGGCCCGGACCACTGCACGATCATCGACACCGGCCACCAGCGCGAGCGCGACCTCGAGCTGGCGCTGCCGCGCTCGCCGCTGGAAGCCGTCATGGCCAACGAGGTCTGGAGCGAGCTCTACGACCAGCTCGCCGAGCTGGCCGCGGCGCATCGCACGACGCTCATCTTCTGCAACAACCGCCGCCAGACCGAGCGCGTGGCGCGGCACCTCGCCGAGCGTATCGGCGAGGAGAGCGTCACGTCACACCACGGCAGCCTTTCGCGCCGGCACCGGCTGGACGCGGAGCAGCGCCTGAAGGCCGGGCAGCTCCGCGCACTCGTCGCGACCTCCTCGCTCGAGCTCGGCATCGACATCGGCGACGTCGACCTCGTGTGCCAGCTCGGCTCGCCGCGGGCGATCGGCGCACTGCTGCAGCGCGTCGGCCGTGCCGGCCACGCGGTGCACGCGACCCCGAAGGGCCGGCTCTTTCCGCTCACGCGCGACGACCTGGTGGAGTGCGCGGCGCTGCTCGCCGCGGTGCGCCGCGGTGAGCTCGATCGCCTGGAGCTACCCGACAAGCCGCTTGACGTGCTCGCGCAGCAGGTCGTTGCCGAAGTCGCCGGCCGCGAGTGGGGCGAGGACGCGCTGTACGAGCAGCTGCGTCGCGCCTGGCCCTATCGCGAGCTGACAAAGGACGAATACACCGACGTCGTGAAGATGCTGGCCGACGGCTACACGACGCGCCGCGGTCGGCGCGGTGCCTACCTGCACCGTGATGCCGTGAACGGCGTGCTGCGCGCGCGCCGCGGCGCCCGGCTCACGGCGCTGACCAACGGCGGGGTCATCCCGGACCAGTTCGACTATGAAGTGATCCTGCTGCCGGAAGGGATGAAGATCGGCACGCTGAACGAGGACTTCGCGTTCGAGAGCATTCCCGGCGACATCTTCCAGCTCGGCAACACCTCCTATCGCGTGGCGAAGGTCCAGCAGGGCAAGGTCTATGCCGAGGACGCGAAAGGCCAGCCGCCGAACATCCCGTTCTGGTTCGGCGAGGCGCCGGGCCGCAGCGAGGAGCTGTCCCTGTCGGTGAGCCGGCTGCGCGCGGAGCTCCAGCAGCAGCTCGAGCGCGGCGAGGACGACGCGTTGCGCTGGGCGCAGGACGAGCTCGGGCTTGCCGAGGCCGCCGCGCAGCAAATCATCGACTACACCGCCGCCTCGCGCGCCGCGCTCACCGTGCTCCCGACGCACGACACGATCGTGTTCGAACGCTTCTTCGATGAAACCGGCGACCAGCACCTCGTCATCCATTCGCCCTGCGGCTCGCGCATCAACCGCGCCTGGGGGCTGGCGCTGCGGAAGCGCTTCTGCCGCAGCTTCAACTTCGAGCTGCAGGCGGCGGCGGACGAGAACACGATCGTGCTCTCGCTCGGCGCCACGCACAGCTTCGACCTGGAAGCGATCACGCGCTACCTGCATTCCGCCAGCGTCCGCGAGGTGCTCACCCAGGCGCTGCTCGACGCGCCGATGTTCGGCACGCGCTGGCGCTGGAACGCCAGCGTGGCGCTGGCCATCAAGCGCCACTTCAACGGCAAGCGCGCGCCGGCGCAGTTCCAGCGCTCGGATGCCGAGGACCTGCTGGCCGTCGTGTTCCCGGACCAGCTCGCCTGCGCGGAAAACCTGAGCGCGGGTTACCGCGAGATTCCCGATCATCCGCTCGTGCAGCAGACGGTGCAGGACTGCCTGACCGAGACGATGGACGTGGACGGCCTCGTCGCGCTTCTCGAGCGGCTCGAACGGAACGAGGTGCGTATCGTCTGCCGCGACCTCGCCGCGCCGTCACCGATGGCATTCGAAATCCTCGGCGCGCGGCCGTATGCGTTCCTCGACGATGCACCCGCCGAGGAGCGGCGCACGCTGGCGGTGCGCCAGCGCAGCGTGTTGAGCGCCGACGACGCGGCGGCCCTCGGCCGCCTCGACGCCGACGCCATCGCGAAGGTGCGAGCCGAGGCGTGGCCGGAGCCGCGCAGCGCGGACGAGTTGCACGATGCGCTCCTCGTGGCGGGCTTCCTTTCCGGGTCGGAGGGCCCGACACCGCCCGGCGGCGCCGCCGGCGGCAGTCCGCCTCGGGGGCGACAACAGCCGTGGGCGGAACTGTTCGCCGAGCTTGCAGGCGCGGGCCGCGCCGCGCGCCTTCAGCCCCCGGGCGGCGAGACCCTGTGGGTCGCCGCGGAACGCCTTGCCTGGTTCCGCCAGCTCTGGCCCGGGATCACGACGGCGCCCGCGGTAGACGCCATTCCCGATCCCGCGGTCGCGGACGCGCCCGACGCCCGGCGCGAGATCCTGCGCGGCCGCCTCGAGGTGCTGGGCCCCGTTTCCGCGGAAGCGCTGGCCGCTCCGCTCGGCTTCGCCGCGGGCGACCTCGATGCCACGCTCGCCGCGCTGCAGGCGGAAGGCTTCGCAATGCAGGGGCACTACACGGGCGGCGCGGCCGCCGAATGGTGCGAGCGCGGGCTGCTCGCGCGCATTCACCGCTATACCTTGAAGCGCCTGCGCGCCGAGATCGAGCCGGTTACCCCGGCGGCGTACTACCGCTTCCTGCTGCGCTGGCAGCACGTCACGGGTGAGCAGGTGGAAGGTACCGAGGCGCTCGCCGCCGTTCTGGAACAGCTGGAAGGCTACCCGGCCGCGGCCGCCGCCTGGGAGGCGAACCTGCTGCCGCTGCGCGTCGCGCATTACCGCGCCGACCTGCTGGACAAGCTCTGCAATGCCGGCCGCTTCGTGTGGACGCGACTGAATCCGCCCCCGGTTGCAGCCGAGCGCAACGGCCGCCACGCCGCGCCGGTGCGGAACACGCCGATCGCATTCGTCGCGCGTGCGCACCTGAAGCACTGGCGCATGCTCGCGCGCGCCGCCGGCGAGGAGCAGCTGAGCGGCAACGCGCAAAGCGTGCTGGAGGCGCTCTGCGAGCACGGCGCGCTGTTCTTCACCGACCTCGAGGAAGCGAGCGGACTCCTGCACGGCCACGTGGAAGGGGCGCTGGCCGAGCTGGTCGCGCGAGGCCTGGTGACGGCGGACACGTTTGCCGGCCTGCGGGCGCTGATCGTGCCGCAGGTCCGGCGCGCCGACACGCGCCGCCAGCGCCGCCGCAACCGCATGCCGGCGGTGGAGGACGCCGGCCGCTGGGCGCGGGTCTTCCACGGCCGCGCAAGTACCGCGCCCGACGGCGAGCACGCGGCCCACATCGCGCAGGTGTTGCTGCGCCGTTACGGCGTCATCTGCCGCCGCGTGCTGGAGCGCGAACCGCTGCTGCCGCCGTGGCGCGACCTGCTGTACGCGTTTCGCCGCCTGGAAGCACGCGGCGAGATACGCGGTGGGCGCTTCGTGCAGGGCATGAGCGGCGAACAGTTCGCGCTGCCGGAAGCGGTGGGCGCGCTGCGGGAGGTGCGCAAGGACGAGGGCACTGAGACGGTGATGATCTCCGCCGCCGACCCCCTGAACCTGGCCGGGATCATCACGCCCGGGCAGCGCCTGCCGGCGCTGCCGGGCAATCGCCTGCTTCTCCGGGGCGGCGTTCCCATCGCCGTGCGCATCGGCAAGCAGGTGGAGTTCCTGGACCGTGTGGACGCCGGGGAAGAATGGAGCCTGCGCCGGCGGCTGATGGGACCGATCGTCTCCCCGGCCGCCGGGCACCTCGGCGCTTCCCGCCTGTAGGAGCGCGCACTGCGCGCGATGCCACCGGGCCGACCACCGAGGCATCGCGCGCGATGCGCGCTCCTACAGGGTGCGGCATTCGTCCGCGTAGCATCCGTCAGTCGTCGAAGTCGTCGTCGTCGTCGAGGTCATCATCATCGTCGTCGTCCGGCAGCATCTGGCCGCGGATTTCGCCCATCGGGAACGCATCGGTGTGCACGTTCGCGTAGATGAGACCGTCGCGCATCGCGAGCGCAAGTGCGGCGAGATTGTTGACCGGCCTGCCGATCACCTCGCTGCAATCCTCACCGGTGTAGTCGGCGTTCGAGAGGGTGCCCCGGATGTCCTGGCCGTCGAACGCGAGCGGCCCGGGATTCACCAGGCCGAAGACGATCGGGCCGTTCTCCCCCGGACGCGCGCAGTGGAAATGCGCCGCGGAGAAGGCATTGCCGAGCTCGACGACCCGGAGGTTCACGCGAAGCACCGACAGGCCTTCGTCGAAGTCGGCTTCCATCCGGCCCTGTGCGCCGCTGCCGGTGCCGCCGGGGACGAACGCGTCCTGGTCGTCGAGGACCACTTCCTGGGCGCCCGTCAGGGTGGCCTCGAAGTCCAGCTCGTCGTCGGCCTCGGCCGTGCCGAGCGCGCCGAAGAGGGTAAGGGGGATGGCGGTGAGGGTGGCCGTCAGGCCCGAAGATGGTTTCATGCGCTGGCCTCCTGCTGTTGCAGCGGCCGGCCGGCAGGCGTAGAAGGAGTCCCGCACCGCGGGCGCTGCCGGGAATCGGTTGTTAGCGCCCGCGGTGGGGGACCAATGAAGCCTAGCCGAAGCCGGCGTCGATCACCGGCCGTATGCGAAATCGGTATGTCCTGACCGGTTCAGCTCCCGGTGACTACCAGGCGTAGCGAGCGCTCAGGCTCACCTGGCGACCGACGGCCGGCGTGCCCGGGAAGTACTGGTAATCGCTGTCGGTGAGGTTATCGGCCGTCAGCGCGAGGCCGACGCCGCGGCCGTCGGGCGGCTCCCAGGCGAGGCTCGCCGACAGGATCAAGGCCCGCCCGGAAGTCGTGCGCAGCGGATTGTCGCGCTGCACGCGGTACTCGCTGTCCATGCGCCACTCGAGGCGGTCGGAAACGCGCCAGGTGGCCGCCAGGGTGGCGCGGTGGCGGGCGTAGTTCAGCGCGTAGAAGCTCGCGTCCACGTCCGCCGCGCCGAAGTCCGCGTCCTTGTCGATCCACGTGTAGCTGCCCCCGAGCTGCAGCCTGTCCCAGCGGCGGCGAAACAGGGCTTCGACGCCGATGACGTCGGCATCCAGCGGGTTCGCCTGGCGGGCACCCGGCGCGCCGGCATCGTAGGTCCAGTCGACGAGGTCGTCGTCCTCGCGGTAGAACACGGTGAGCGCGCCGTTCCAGCGTACTGCGTCCAGGCCGGCCGAGACCGCAAGTTGCCGCGCCCGTTCGCGTCCGAGATCGGGGTTGCCGCCGAAAAGGCCGGTAGGAGCCGACTTCAACGCCGTGTACCCGGGCACCTGCGAAGTGACCGCGTAGTCGACGTCGATGTAGGTCACGTTCTCGCCGCTGTCCCAGCGAAACGTTGCACCCGCGAGCGGTGAGACCACGTTGCGGTCCCGGTTCGACGCGTCCCAGGTGGCGCCGAGCCGAAGTGAAACAGAGCGCTCGTCGTTCCGGAGCAGCTCGATCGACGGCAGCACGCCGAGCTTCAGGTACCCGCGGCGATTGAAATCGCCGTTCGCCAGGTCCGTCGAGTGCACGAGCTCGTCCGCGGTGAGCTGGCCGCCGTAGCGCCAGTCGATCCGGCCCTGCCGGCGCAGCCCGTGGAAACCGACCCCGGCGATGCGCGTTTCGTGATCGAAGGCACCGGGAGCGCCGGTTTCTTTCGTGCGGCGGTCGAAATCGTAATCGTTGACCAGCCGGCGATGGTAGGCGCTGGCCTCGATCCAGCCCTGCGCCAGCGCCCGGCGATGATTGGCGAATAGCAGCGTGGTCTCCGTCCGGTCCGTCTCCGGCAGCGCGGCAAAGCCGGTGTAGGCGCCTGGCCAGCCGTAGAACTTGTCCTGGTAAGCGAGGATTAGGTCGGTCTGCGCCGCCTCGCCGGCGTGCTGGAGCTGCAGGTTGTAGCGTGCAAACTCGTGATCGCCATTCGGGAGGCTGCCATCGCCTTGCGATCCGGCCAGCGACAGGCGCGCGGCCAGGCCGCCGGCCTGCAGCGCTGCCCGGAGCGATCCGTAACGCAGGGCATCGCTGCCCGCGCCGAAGGTGACGTCTCCGGCGTCCCGCACGACCGGTATCGAATACGCGATCGTGCCGATCGTGGAGTTGAACCCGCGGAGTGCGTTCGCCGTCCCGGTGAGCGTGTCGGGCGGCGACAGCAGCACGGGATCGAGCGGCAGCTCCCCCGCGTAATGCCCCGTCTGTGGATCCGTGATCGTCACCGCCCCGATGCCGAAGCCCGTGTTCTCGAACAGCCCGCCGCGGATGGTCACGTCGGCCTGTCCCTCGGGCAGCCCGCGCGACTGCAGCTCCGTCTGCGGGTCGAACCGCAGTGCGGTCGCGAGTGCGGCAAAGCTGCCGGCCGGGCGCGTGTTCGCGATGCGGCCGGCGCTGACGGTGATCTCCGACAGTGCGGCTTCATCCGGGCTCCGGGCGGGCCCGGCGGCGATAGCGGCCGAAGCCGCGCAGAAGAGGAGAACGCTCATCGCGCGATTTTAAAGCATCGTGCCCCGGGTCGCTGCGGGGGGCAGGAGGCCGCCAGCCGATCGAGCCGGGGCAGGAGCAGGAGCATCCACCCCGCCGCCGCCAGGCAGTACAGCGCCATCCCGGCGAGCTGCGACTCCAGCGGCACTTCGGCATCCAGCAGCACGCCCACCAGCCCGGGCGAAAGTGCCGACGCGAAGACGATGGCCGACGTCGCCACCGCGCGTATGGCGCCCAGGTGCGCGACGCCGAACAGTTCGGGCCAGAGCGCGCCCTGCGCGGTTGCCGAGCAGCCGAGCGTGATGCCGATGAGCGCCATCAGCAGCGGCAGCCACAGCGGGTCGGCAGCCTGCGCGAGCAGGAACGTCGTCAACGCGAGCACTGCCAGGAACGCCGCCGGCAGGCGGCGCGCCCCGAATCGATCCACGCACCAGCCGGTGGCGAGCGCCCCCAGGATGTGCGCGGCGGCGAGGATCGGGAACGTGGCGGCGAACCAGGACAGCGTCCAGCCTTTTGCCGCCACGAGCGTCACCTGGTTGAAAAAGATTGCCGTGATCACGAAAGCCGGTGCGACGACCGCTGCCAGCACGGCGTAAAAGACGGGGCTCTGCAGCACCTCGGCACGCGTCCATTGACGCTGTTGCGGCACGCCGCGCGCCTCGTTGCCGGGGCCGGCAGCGGCCGCGGGCTGCCTTTCGCTGCGCAGCAGGATCCAGGTGACCGGCGCCGCCGCCAGCAGCAGGAACAGCGCGGCGGCCACCCAGGTCTGCCGCCAGCCGACGAGCCCGACGGCGGCAACGGCGATGAGCGGCAGCAGGCCTTCGCTCGCCGGCAGCCCGAGTGCCGCGATGGCGATGGCCCGGCCGCGCTTCTGGTTGAACCACCGGCCCATCGTCGTCATGGCCAGGTGCGTCAGCATGCCCTGGCCGAAGAAGCGCAGGCCGAAGAATACGAGCGCGAGGGCCGCGGCCGAGGACACCGCCGCCATGCCGAGCGAGGTGAGCGCCAGCCCGATCACGACGGCGGTAGCCAGCAGCCGCGCGGGCATCGTGTCGGCCAGGCGGCCGGCCCAGGCCAGCACTGCCGCGCTCGCGAGCGTCCCGGCGGTATACAGGCTGCCGAACTGGCCGTCGCTCAGCGACAGCTCGCTCATGAGCTCGCCGGCAAAAAGCGCAATGAAGTACGTCTGGCCGAAGCCGGAGAAAAAGGTCATGAGGAAGCCGCTGGCGAGCCACTTGAGCTCGGGGCGCAGGTCGGAGGCTGGCATCGGCGCATTCAAGCACGGCCGTCCGCGGAGCGGAAAGCCGTTATGGCACGGCGAACGGGCTCCGGGCGGCCGAATCGGTGTCAGAGATTGGGGTAATCGACTTTCCCGGTCTGCTTTTTCCGGTGCTCGGCGTCGCGCTGGCACTCGAGGCAGCGTACGGCCTCCGGGTTCGCGTCCAGCCGCCTTTCTTCGATCCAGTCGCCGCAGTCGATGCAGATGCCGTATTTGCCCTCGGCGAGGCGTTGGAGGGCAGCCTCGATATTGCGGAGCTCGCCCACGTCACGGGTCACTTCCGCGAGGTTCAGGTCCGAGACGAGATCGCTCCAGGCCTGCTCCCCGATATCGGCGACGCGCTGCGCGAGCTGCGCGTAGGACTCGTCGTCGTACTTGCGCAGCTCCCGCTGGATGTCGAGGCGCAGTTCCCCGGCGCGCTCCGTCAGCCGCGCCTTGACGTGGTTGACCTCGTCTGGATCCAGGCCGTCGTCGCGCCCCGGTCCGCCGGTATACGTCCCTTCCGGTGGGTCGCTCGCGTTCTCTTCGCGCATTCGCAGCCTGCCGTCGGGCTCCACCTCGCTGTCGCCGTAATCCGGTTCCTGGCGCCACCGCGGCGCCGGTTCTGCCGAATACTCCCCCAGCGCGGAGCGCTCGTCGCCCCCGGTACCCGCACGGCCGACCGGTTCGCCGCCGATGGTGTCCGGGGCATCGGAACCCTGCAGCGCCTGCGCGCGCCGTTCCTGGTCGATCCCGCGTTCCTCGCCCTCGGAGCGGATCTCGCTGTAGTCGAGGTCTCCGCGCTGGATTTCGTCGATCGACCCGGTCCAGTCCTCCGGCGCTGCTGTCACCCGGACGTCCCAGGTGCGCCATTCGTCGAGGCTGAGCTCGCCGATGCCGCCGTCGAAATCCTGCCACTCCACCGTCGCTTCATCGTCGTCGACGGCGACTACCTGGAACAGGCGGCCGTCCTCCATGCGCTGGTACCAGCGGCCGATGGCGGGGTCGATGTCGTTGTCCATCACCAATGTCCTCCAGCTCATCCCGCGACGGTTTCGCCGCCGAGCTGCGGCAGGACGTGGCCCGTGACGTACCCGGAATCGGCGTTGCTCGCGAAGTAGACGTACGCCGGTGCGATTTCCTCCGGCTGCGCCGGGCGGCCCATCGGGGTCTCGGCGCCGAATTTTTCTGTCGCCTCGTCGCCGTGCTCCGCCGGGTTCAACGGCGTCCACACCGGTCCCGGCGCGACGCAGTTCACCCGGATCCCGTCCTGGACCAGGTTCTGCGCGAGCGACTTCGTGAACGCGTGGATCGCGCCTTTCGTCGCGGAGTAGTCGATAAGGCCCTTGTTGCCTTCAAGCCCGGTGATCGAGCCCGCGTTGATGATCGCGGAACCGGGCTGCAGGTGGGGCACCGCGAACCGTGTCATGTAGAAGTAGCCGAAGATGTTGGTTTTGAACGTCTGCTCGAACTGCTCCAGGGAGATGTCGGCGAGCCTGTCCTGGTGCTTCTGGAACGCCGCGTTGTTGACGAGGAGGTCCAGGCGGCCGAAGCGCTCCACCGTCTGCTCGACCGCGCGGCGGCAAAACTCCGGGTCCCTGACGTCGCCGGGCACCAGGAGAGCCTCGCGGCCGCAGCGCTCGACTTCCGTCCTGGTCGTTTCCGCGTCCTCCTGCTCCTCGTGGAGGTACACCAGCGCGACGTCGGCGCCCTCGCGGGCAAAGATCACGGCGACGGCGCGCCCGATCCCTGAATCCCCGCCGGTGATCAGCGCCGCCTTGCCCTCCAGCTTGCCGGCGGGGCAGTAGTCGTCGGCGTCGAAGCGCGGCTTCGGTTCCATGCGGGATTCGATGCCGGGTGGCTCCAGGTTCTGCGGGGGGAATGGGGGCTTGGGCTTGCTGGCCATGACAGTACTCGGCGTTCGTGAAAGGATCGCCAGTAAGGATTCAAGTTCTGTGCCATGGAGGCCGTTCGCAGCGCCCGTCCCCTGCGCGGGCAGGCGCACCCGAAATTACAATGCGCTTGTAATTCGTGCCGCGGCGGCGCGATAGAATCGACACGGGGCGGCGATTGAGCGCGAGATCAGGGGCTAAGCTGCCGGTTCCGATGGAGAGCGATATGTTCGTGGCGGTGTACTGGTGGCGCGTCCACCCGGGAAAGGAGGAACAGTTCCGCCGGGCCTGGCGGCGCGGCACGGAGCTGATTACCGCAAAGTACGGCAGCTTCGGCTCGCGCCTGCACGAAAACGCCGACGGGCGTTTCGTCGCGTACGCCGAATGGCCGGACGAGGCGACCTGGCGGGCCGCGATCGACGAGAAGATGCGCTACGACGATCCGGAGACGCGGCGGCTTTTCGTCGATGCTATCGCCGAAACCCCGCCGGACAACGCGCCGGTATTTACGATGACCGTGACGGACGACCTGCTGGAACGCGGCAACCTGGACCTGCCGGAACGCGGCAACCTGTAGGAGCGCGCATTGCGCGCGATGCTACGATCCTCGAACGAAGGCATCGCGCGCGATGCGCGCTCCTGCTACCAGCAGCTGTCCGGCGCCGTCCCCGTGGCGCTGCGCGTGCCGACATTGTTGAGCCCCAGGTTACCGCAGGCGGCGTCCTTCGCCTGGTCTTTCTGTGCCGTGGCAACGAGGTCGAAGCTGGAGGCACCGAGCGTGTCCGCCGTGATCACGTACCAGCCTTCCGGCGTTTCGAAGTCGCCTCCGCTGAGGGCGTCCGCGATCTCGCAGTCATCGTGGTCATAGCGGTTGTAGCGCGTGTAACAGCGCTCCAGGCGCTGGGCCGCCTCCAGGAGCGCTGCCTTGCCGTCGGTGCGCCGCGTATCGCGCACCTGGTTCTGGTAGCTGGGGTAGGCAATGGCGGCCAGTATGCCGATGATGACCACGACGATCATGAGCTCGATCAGGGTGAACCCGCGTGAGCGGTGCGCGGGAATGCCCGCCTGGCCTGTTGCTCGATTCATTGGTGCCTCCCTCCTACCGGATTTGACGCCAGGAGCCGCGCGCCAGGTCGAAGGCGCCGCGCTCGCGCAATGTTTCCACGTTGCCGGACGTGCCGCTGGCGATCTTGTACTCCAGGTCGCCGGCGCCTACGACCGCGGGCGTGCGAATGATGCCCTCGCGGGAGCGGACGCCGCTCACGGCCACGTAGGCGTCGTCTGACCCGTCGCCGTCGATGTCGATACCCACCATGTCGTCGCCGTCGATGTCGCCGTCCTCGTTGATGTCGAGGGGCGAATCCGCCAGCCGCGCGCCGCTGATCGCTTCCATTTCCATCAGCCAGCTGCTGCCGCCGAAGCCGCAGGGGTCCGGCGACGGGATGAGCGTCGGGAAAACGATCCGGCCGCTGCGCAGGATCGGTGCCGCGACGACGCGCTCGCCTTCGGCGCCTTTATTCGGGCTCCTGAGGTCGATGTACCAGCCGCGCTTGCTGTTCCAGTCGACATCGTTGTCGGTCGTGAGGCGGACCTCGAACGCACTGCCGCCGGCAGGGCCTTCGTACACGATCTGCTGGCGCTGCAGGGCGGTGTCGCGGTTGCCGGTAACGGCCGTGGCAGGGCTGCTCGTGCGATCCCAGATGCCGTAGAAGCTTTGTACCTGGGGCGCCGCGCCGACGAGGTTATCGTTGGTCTCGAAGAACTTGCCGGTTCCGAAGAACAGCATGTAACCCCCTTCGGGATGGCGGCTGATCTCGATCGGCGCGGTGATCGGCTGGCGGTTGCCCGCGGCATCGCGCGCGACGAAGAGCGGAACGGGATTGCCGGCATCGGTGTAGGCGGCTCCCCAGGATCCGCTGCTGCTCGAGCTGACGTCGAACTCCCACAGGTTGCCGTGCAGGTCGCCGGCGTAAATGCTCCGGATCGTACGGGTACCGTCCGCGAGTAGCGTCGGCGATGCGAGGCCGTTGGGATTCGCCGTGCTGCCGGCGCCGACCTCGATCTTCTTCAGCAGGACACCGTCGGCAAGCCGCACGACGTACAGCACGGAGCGCTGGTTGCTGCCGTCGTACCCATTGCCGAATACCGCCGCCCAGGTACCGTCCGCCATCCTCGCCACTACCGGCAGGCCGATGGTGTAGCCGAGGTCGGGGTCCGTGAATTCCCACATCACGTCCGCTTCATCGAAGCTTCCCGGGTCGGTGACGTCGAGCGCGAACACGGTCTTGCCGCCCGCGCCCGTCGTGCCGACCAGCACGCTCGCCCAGCGGGTGGCGCCGTTGCGGTTGATGTAGGCGTCGCCGACGGTGATGTGGCCGTCGACGTAGTAGCGGTGCCTGTAGTTGGGATCCGGGAGTTCGTTCAGCTCGGGGATCAGCGTGCCCGGCACGTAGGCAAGGCGTTCCTCGCCCGTCATCGCATCGAAGCCGTGCAGCATGCCGTCGTTGGCGCCGACGTAGATCGTCGGCTGCAATGCCGCCCCGGAAGTGCTGATCTTGCTTTCCCGGAACGCGCGATAGCTGTCGCGCCCGGGCGTGCCGGCGGGCAACGCCTCGTAGCCGAAGTTCTGGGCGCCAACGAAAACGGGATCGGAGTTGACGATGTCGCCCAGTGGCACGCGCCGGTTGCGGAAGGTGCCGCCGTTTCGCAGCTCGTTGGCCTGGTCGCCGCGCAGCCACTCCACGCGCGCTTCCCCGAGGCCGTCCGTGCTGCCGCCGGGCGCGCGATCGAGCGCGTCCTTCTGGACGCTGCTGAGCTGGTCCCATTCGAACGCTATGCCGTCCCCTGAGCTGTCGCTCGTGAAAATGACGCGGTCGTCGGGATCCGGCAGGAGCTGCGCCGCATCCCACTGGACGGCGCCGAGCGTGCCGTTGGACAGCAGCCGGTAAGCCAGCAGCTCGCCGGTCCAGTCGTCGCTGCGGAAGCGCGCCTGGTAGATCAGGGTTTCGGTGTCGAGGCGCGTGGAGTTCGTGGCGACCGCCGAGGCCGATGACGCCGTGGACAGGATCAGCTCGAACGCATTCGAGAGCTGCTCGTTCAGGTTCAGCGCGTTGGTCACGAGGAAATAGTTGTCGGGATTGCCGTCGCCGTCCGCGTCCCACTCTTCCTGCACGTCCGGAATGCCGTTGCCGTTGCCGTCTTCGAAGCCGCCCCACTTGGCCGCGTACCAAAGCGGGTCCTTGAGCAGCGTGGCTGCGGGGTTGCCGCTGGGGACGAATGTGCGCTCTGCCGAGAACCCGAGCACGTTGCCGCAGGCTGTCGGTGCGTTGGACCGGGCACAGTCACCGGGGAGAACCCCGGCCGGCGTGTCGAGAAAATAGCGGGTGGCGTTATCGGAAGACGTATCCCTGTCGCGCACCTCGAGATAGATGCCGTCGGCGGTCGTGCCGGAGATGACATAACCCATGTGCTGCTCGATGCCGCCGGCCGCGTATTCCGAGGTGAGCTTGACCTTCACCTCGTTGGCCGTCGTCACCTCGAATTCGTAGAAGACGATGGCGTCCATGTCGTGGTCCGCCCCCTGCTCCACGTCCTCGAAGTTGATCCTGAACCGGCCGTACGGGCGGCCGCCGTTTCCCGCGTCCTGGTTGCCCGGCCCTGTGTTCGCGATTTTCTCGATATAGAAGTCTACGATCGTGTTGGTCGGCTGGAACTCGCCCTGTTTGCCGTTGATGTTGTAGCCGCTCGGTCCGTAAACGGATTTGCCGAAGGGCACCAGCGTCACCAGGTTTCCGGCCACCGGTATCTCGATGCGCGGCAGCGGCGACGCCAGCGCCACGGCATAGCTTCGCACCTTCTGGTCGCCCTCGGCGGGGCTCAGGTCGTTGGTGAAACCGAAGTAGGTCGCGCTCGCGGAGTAGTAGCCGCCTTCCTTGGTCGGCTCTTCCGGCGCGAGACCGCGTATGCTGCCGAAGCTCGTCACGGTCTTGGCTGTCGGCGCGCCGTCATAGAGGCTGCCCGACTGGCCGATGAAATGCTGGCGGGCACCGCCCACCTCGTGGCGCCAGATGGTATCGCCCAGCGATCGCGCACTGAAGCCGGACAGGTCACCGGAGAACGAGCTGAACGCGCTGCCAGGGATGTCGTCGGTGTCATAGGACGGGTTGACACCGCTGATGACGAGGTTCACGGGCTTGGAGCAAACCGGGTGCTCGTCGAAGGGCTTCTGCCAGTCGGCCAGCGGGAGGCCCAGGGACTGGTCGTCGCCGCCCGGCAGCCCCGAGACGTACGATGGCGTTGCGTACCCCTTGTCGGCAAAGTAGCGCAGCGCCTCGTAGATCATCTCCCCGACGGGATTGCCCCACATGCGGCATTCGCCGTCGCTGATCGGTCGGTCCGTGATCCAGCCGCAGTTCTGGTTGTACTCGTGGCTGCCGCCGAAGCCGATGGTACGGAACCGGTCGATGGTACGAATGATCCCTACTTTCGACCTGAACGTGCCGTCGTTCTCGTCGATCTCGTCGGAAATCGAGGCGACGTTCTTGCGCAGCACGCCGCCGCGCGTGTTGTTCGTATACGAGCCCGACAGCAGACCGAACAACATCTTGTCGTTCTCCCCGAACTCCTGCAGCAGGCCTATGGGCTTGTAGTTGCCGTCGGGATACCGGCGGCAGTTGGACTCCGGCATGGAGTTGGTGCAGACCTGCACGCGGACCGTGAAGTCGCTCGGGGTCACCCAGGGGCCGCTGCCCCCGTGCTCCACCCGGTTGCCAGCCACCGGCCGCTCGATGCTGACCCAGTCCCAGATCCGGTACTTCTGGTTGGTCAGCACCCGGAGCAGCGGCCTGTCGCCGCCCAGCGGCGTCGTGTTCGCAAACAGGTGGCGGCTGCCCGAGTTGGGCAGCGGGTAGGGCGTGTAATCCCGGATGTCGTAGCCGTCGCGCGCGATGCTCTCGTAGTCCTTGCCCCAGGAATGCGCGTCCTGTGGCACGTGGCTGCGCTCCAGGATCGTCATCGAGGCCGTATCGGTGCTGCGGCTGCCGCCGTACAGCACCTTGCGCAGCGCATCGATACGCGAGGTCGTCACGTAGTTCAGGAAGTCGCCGCTCCATTCATTGGAACCCGCGCAGCGCTTGTCCGCGGTCGTGCCGGACGGCGAGAACCGCCCGCTCCCGTACGTGTAGCACTTGTGCGAATCGAAGTACCCGAAGTAGTCGATTTCGCGCGGCTTGTACCCGACGTCGGGCGTGCCGTCCCCGTCCAGGTCCGAAGCGTCGTTGTAGGCTTCGTAGTAGAGCGTGTGATCCCGGCCCATGACGAGCATGTTCAGCGGGGGCACGGCGCCCGGCAGGAACAGCGGCACGTTCGACATGTTGACGGCTGCCGAGACGGGCGCGCTCAGTAGCCAGAGGATGCCCGCGCTGCCCAGCAGGTGCCCGAACTTCTGTCGGTATTTCATGGATCGTTCCCCTTGCGAACCGTCAGCGCCGGAACGTGGTTTGCAGGATGCTGACCGCGTCCTCGGAGCCGCCGACGCCCCTCGCCGTAACCCGATAAACGCCGACCTCGGACAGCGGCCCGAACTTCAGGCTCTCCCCGGGGGCAGGTACCGGCGGCAGCTCTTCGATTACGAACTGAGGTGCTGCCGCCACGCCGTCGGGCGCGGCCGCCGTGCGGCTGTTGGATCCCCACGCAAACGTATTCCAGAAGCCGGCCTGGCCGGCGCCATCCTGGCGCTCGAGCAGGCCGTTGCTGCCGGTGAACGGCGGCAGCGTCGCCTGGCGCAGGAATTCCTCGCCGTCGCGCAGGGCGGACTCCGCCGCCTGGAAGGCGAGGTTGTTGTCGCGCAGGTTGCCGGCCATGCGTTCCTGCATCGTCGTGCTGCTCATCGAGCTCACGCCGAGGATGGTCATCACCAGCAGCAGGATCAGTGACACCACCAGGACAGCGCCCTGCTGGCGCGCCTGGACGGCAGTTGCAGTCGAGTGAATACGCTTCATGGCAGTCTGTTCCGGATGGCAACGGTGGTGGTGAAGACCTCGCGCACGCGGCGATCGTCGACGGGATCGAACTGCGTCTCGTTGACGCCGTAGACCTGCGTGTCGCGCTCGGAGCCGTATTCGTCCGGTGCGCGCATCAGCAGCGCGACGCGCACCGAAACGACCTGGCTCCAGTCACCGACGCTGTTGGCCGTCCGGTACTCGTCGACCGCGCCGTCGGTGTTCGAATCGACGCCGTAGAGCACCTGCATCGTGTCGACGCCCTCGACCAGCTCTTCCGCTACCAGGTCGACGGTCGTGCCGGACCGCTGCAGGCGGCGCTGGTACAGGACGGGCGGGCCGCCGCCGCTGCGCGCGCCCACGTAGTAGATCCACGTCTCGGCGCGCCGCATCTCGGCGCCCGCCGCGTACTGCTGGTCGGTGTCCCAGGTGGCGAGCGTATTGCCCGGGGTGTAGCTGGCCCCGGTATGCGCGAGGCTGATGCCCGTGGTTTCGCCGGCTATCCCCGTGATCTGGAAGATCGATGCTTTCTGGCAGTCCGACACGACGCCGATCTCGCCGGCGGCGTAGTCCGACGGCGCCGCATCGACGTAGAGCTTGTCCGCATCGCTGAAGGGGCTGAGCAAGGTATGCGACTGCGGCGTCACGTTGCGGATGACCAGCACGTCGCTGCCCGGGATGACGTCACCGACCAGCGCCGCCGGCAGTCCGCCGGACCAGTCGGCGGCGTTCCCCGAGTTGCCGGGATTGACGGCCGCGGCCGCGAACGTGTCGTCGGGAGCCGTGCCCACGGCTTCGTAGCCGAACAGGGACTGTGCAAAGTCGAACGCCAAGGGGTTGCTGTTGCCGAGGTTGTTGGCAACGGTGACGTTGGACAGGCAGCCGAGGTAGCCGGCCATGCGCGCGTGAAAGCTCAGCGTGTCCATGGCGAAGCGGCCGTTTTCCTGCAGGCGCGACAGCCCTTCGTTGAAGGAATAAGCCGCGCGGTTGCCGAGGAACACCTGGATGACGCCGGCCATGAGCACGAGCCCCAGCACCATCGCGATCAGGAGCTCGACCAGGGTCATGCCGCGCGGCGGCCGCGTGGGCAGGGTTTCGCGCCGGGTGCTCACAGGCGGGTCGTCATCGCAAAGGTTTCCGGGTCTTCCTCACCGCGGGTGTCGTCCCAGCGCACGCTGATCGTGACCATTTCGGTAGCGGCGTCGAACTCGATGCGGCCGTTGCCGGAGGGCAGCGAGCAGGCCAGCGCGTTGCGCCACGCCGAGATGTCGCGCTCGGCAACGGTGCCGCCCGCGACGGCGCCGCAGGCGGGATTCGCGACGAAGTTCACGCCGCTGTACGCGTTGTTCTCGAGGGCAGCGGCGCGGTTGGCACGCATGCGGTCCGCCATGCTGTAGGCGAGCCTCGTGGCCTGGGACCGCAGGTAGGCCGAGTGATTGAACTTCGTCGTCGTCACCTGCAGGCTGGCGAGCCCCAGGAGCCCGAGCGAGAGCACGATCAGGGCGACCAGTACCTCGATCATCGTGAAACCCGCGAGCTTGCCGCCACGGTGCTTCGCCCTGCGGACGCTGGAACCCGGCCGGCGAGTGCCGAGCGTCTTCATGGGCACGCTACCCGCGAGACGGTGGTTCGGCCGACGGCGTTGAGCTCGATGCTCCGGCCCTGCAGGTCGGAGCAGCCTGCGACTTTCATGGTGAAGGTCACGGGCATTGGTGCCGGCGTACGGGCACTGCCGCGCGGCAGGAATCGGACCCAGTCCGCGTTTGCCGGTGCCGCGATTGCCGGGTCGCCGGCCGGGGCCGGCCAGGTGCGCAGCACGTCGTCGACGACGGGCGGGTCGGCGTCGTCGCTTGCGGCGCCGTCAGCGATGACGATCCAGCCGTCGCTCCAGTCGCCGCTGCAGGTCGCCCCGTCTTTGCTCGCACAGACCGTGACGCGGGCGCCCCGTTTGACGGCTTCGCTGCGCGCGATGCTGAAAGCCGTCACGAACTCGTTGGCGTTCGCGGCGGCACGTCCGTTGCGTGCCACGTCCATGAAACTCGGCACGCCGAACGAGAAGATGATGGCAGCCACCGCCACGGTCACTATCAGCTCGAGCAGCGTGAATCCCCGGTTTTTCGTGCGGCAAGCCAACAAAGCGTCCTCCCTGGAATGCGTCCGTCCTCCTGGTGTCCGGCATTCTGCTGGCGCTGGAGACCGCCCGGCGTGATCCGCCGCGCAGATTGTTCGCGTAGCTCGCGCTCTTCCGACGAGCGGCATCTTTGAACGGATGAGCGGTGGCAAAATGGGCGCGGGCATCACTCCCGAGGCAACAAGTTGTTGTTCCCGGTTGACATAACCCGAGGTTTACCGGTGCGGAACGGCGAGGTGTCGCAGGCTACCAGCAGCCGTTCGGATCCAGGTTGCCGCCCTGCGAGCCCTGCACGCCCGTGCTGGTGAGGCGAAGGACGGCACACTCAGTGTCGTTTGCCTGCGAACCCTGCGGCGTGGCATCCAGCGTGAATGCGGTGGCACTGAGGGCCGTTGCCGAAATCTCGTAATGCTCCTCGGGCGAGGTCTTCGGGAGGTCGTTCGCCGCGCTGCAAGCCGCGTTGTCATAGGCGCCAAACCGCGTGTAGCACCGCTCAAGCTCCTGTGCGACCTCCATCAGCATCGCCTTGCCATCCGAGCGCTTCGTCTTTCGAACCTGCTCCTGGTACGAGGGATAAGCGAAGGCCGCCAGGATGCCGATGATCACCACCACGATCATCAGTTCCACGAGGGTGAAGCCGCGCATCGGAGCGCTCTGCCGCCGGTTCGTTCCGTTTTGCATGTTCCTACCTCATCTGCCGCCAGGATTGCCGGCCAAGGCCGACGTTCCCGCGCTCGGTAATCCGGACGAGCTGGCCGGAGGAGCCGGACAGGATTTTGACCTCGTCCTGGTTGTCCCCGACGCCCCCGATGATGGCCGGCGTTTTGACAATGTTGATCTCCGGCGCAATGGCCGACGGCGGGATCTTTACCTCGTTGCCGTCTTCATCCTCTACCGTGATCCAGTCGTCCTGGTCGAACAGCATGTCGTTGTTGAGGTCGAACACCGCGTAATCCAGCCGCCCGCCGTTATACGAGCTGACCTCCATGATCCAGCTATCGCCTCCGAAGGCGCAGGGATCCTTGTTCGGGATCAGAGTCGCGAAGATGACGCGATCCCCGCGTACCGTCGCCTTTGACACGACGCGTTCGCCTGCCGCGCCGCCCGGCGACACGAGGTCGAGGAACCAGCCGTCGAGACCGTCCTGCATATCGTGCGACGAGACTCCCCTCACGCGCATGCCGTTCACGGCCGTCTCCGCGACGATCGTCTGCTGGAGCAGGTTGGCACGCGTGACTGGCTTGCCGCGGTCTATGATCCCGTAGAAGGTGTCGACATCCGGGTTCGCCGGCACCACGTTGTCGTCGATGCGGTAGAAGCTGCCGGTGCCGAAGAAGACCGTGTGCAGGCCGTCCTCGTTGAAAGCCGACTGCAGCGGCGCCGTGATCGCCTGCCGCTGTCCGGCGGCATCACGGGCGACGAACAGCGGGACGAAGCTGTTGCCCGATTGCAGGCCCTTCGGTGCCTCCCATTTGCCGGTGTTCGAGCCCGGGAGATCGATGCGCCACAGGTTACCGTCGGTATCGCCGACGTAGATGCGGTCCGCTACGCGATCGGCATTGAGGTCCGTGACCAGCGGCGGGCCCAGGCCGCCGCTGTTCGGCACCGTGATCGAACGAATGATGCTGCCGTCGGCCGGGTCGAGGATCCAGATCATGCCGTCGGTCGCGCCGCTCTGGTAGCCGCTGGTGACGATGACGCCGAACTTGCCGTTGGGCAGCGGCGCAACCGCCGGCTGGCCGATCGTGTAGCCCATCGACGGATGCGAGAATTCCCACAGGAAGTCGCCGCTGGTCATATTGCCCGGGGTGGTGACGTCCAGCGCGAACACGCTGCGCCCGCCGGCGCCGGTCGCGCCGACGACGATGGTGCCCCAGCCGCCGTCGAACCAGGCGTCGGCAACGCGGGGGCTCGAGTCGACGTAGAAGCGATGTGAGTAGTCCGGGAGCGTGAGCTCGTAGAGGTGCTCGAACGCCGCATTGGGTACGAAAGCGAAGAGCTCCGAGCCGCCGCTGGCGCCGAGGCTCGCGTCGAAGCCGTGCAGCATACCGTCGTTCGCGCCGACCACCACCATCGGCGGCCGCGCCAGGTAGCTCGCGGATTCACGGAATGCCTTGTACGCCTCGCCGATACCTTTGCCTTTGAACGCCTCGGATTGGGCGAGCAGGACATAGCCGAAGTCCTGCCGGTGCACGAACTGCGGGTCCGAGTTGATGATGTCGCCGAGCCGGCTGTCCCGCTGGCGCAGCAATCCGCCGGGCTGCTCCTTGAGCCTGGAGCCGCGCAAGAAGGCCAGGCGGTCCTGCCCGACGCTCGTACTCGCGCCGTCCTGCGTCAGCAGGGCCTGCTGCGATGCGGTGAGCTGCGCCCACGTGAAGTCATAGCCGGTTCTCGACAGCAGCGTGCCGTCGCCGGTGAGTGACGGGGGCGCCGCCGTGAAGATGTCGCGATTCGCGACCTGCGCTTCGGTAAGCGCATCCAGCCGGGCCGCGGCACGCCAGGTCGGGTTCTCGGCGATCGTGCCGTCCATGTTGATGCGGAAGGCCTGTAGCTCGCCGCTCCACCTGGTGCTGTCGAACGCGGCCTGGAAAACGGCCGTGTCGGCGTCGAGCCGCGTGGAGTTGGCGGCAACGGACGATGCGGAGCTGCGCAGCTCGGCCGAGATGTTCGCGAACGCCTGCGTCAGGCTTTCGACCATCTGGTTGGCGTTTCCGGCCAGGTAATAGTTGTCGGGGCGGTAAAACGTCACATCCTTCGGCTTGGCGTTGACGCCGAACGAGACGAGGGTCTCGCCATTGCTGTGCCACCAGTCGAGCGGAAGCGCCCCGGTATGTTTGGCGGGGTCGAAATCGTCGGGCTTTCGGAAGCCGCCGTACTTGGTGGCGAGGTAATACTGGTTCTGCGCCGGGGGCTCGAGCGTCTGCGCTTCCAGCACGTCCACCCAGTGCGTCGAAACGGTCTGCGTCCCGGGCATGTCCGGCTCGGGCCGGATATCGCGGGTATGCGCATCCCAGGCGAGCCCGGCGATGTAAGCCGAGTTGTTGCGGCCGCTGAACGGCGTGCCGATGGTGATGCCCTCCATCGCGGCGACCCTGGCGGTCTCGGTCGCCACATTCACGGTGTTGTCGCCGGAAACGGCGCCAGGGGTCGCGGGCTCTTCCGAACCCGACGTGCTGCCCGGGAGGTTTTTGTCGCGATGCGTGTTCACGTCGCCGATCCCCAGGATCACGTTCTTCTGGCAGGCGTACTGGATCGGGTCGTCCCAATCGATGATCACCGGAAAGCGGTCGGCCGCCTGGGCGGCATTGACTCCCGTTTGCTTGGGGTCGACGTACTGCCTGATGTTGCCCTGGTTCTTCAGGTAGCGGAGCGCGGTGTAGTAGAGCTCGCTGACCGGGTCGAAGTTCTTGTGGTTGTTCGACGTAAGCTGTCCAAACTTGTTGAGATAGTTGATGGCGCCGCTGTCGTTGATGCTGATGCCGAAGGCGCTTGCGGTAGCGGAGGCGTCCGCAGGGCGGGGATTGCGGACGAATTGACCGGTGTCCGGATCCCATTCCCGGTTCGGATTGTCCGCTTCGCCGGCATCGGGCACGATCATTTTCGGACCCACGAAGCCCTGGCGCGCGCGCAGCACGCCGCCGTCGCGCAGCATGTCGTGGTCGTTCAGGTAGCCGAACACGCCGATGCGCAGCTCGTCTGCATACTGCTGGATCAGGCCTTCCGGCTTGAAGTAGCCGCTCGGGTACGCGCGGCAGTTGGGCTCCAGGAAATCGGCGGCAACGCACACCGCGACCCGCACCGCTACGTCGTAGGAATTGCCGTAGCTGACCGAGTAGGCCGGGTTGTAGTTCTGCACGTCGTCATTGATGTCATTGTTGTCGAGCCGGAAGCGCATCCGGTTGCCGAGACCTTCGATGCGCATGTAAAACGCATCGGCGGTGAACGGCGTGGCGCCGCTGATCAGCGACTTGCCGGTGATCTTGCGGTTCGGGTAGATGTTGGAGCCGCCCTGCCCGTCGTGCCGCGCCTTCTCGAGCCAGGTCTGGCTCACCGTGTCGCGGACGCGAAGACCGCCGGTCAGGACCGACCGAAACGGGTCGATCGTCTGGGTCGCGGCCCAGTTCAGGAAATTGCCGCTCCAGAGATTGTTGCAGGTGTGAGCGGTCGCCCATGCTTTCGGCTCGAAGCGCCGCTGCGACTCGGTCGAGTCGTACACATAGTTGTAGCACTTGTTTGCATCGAAGTAGCCCGTGTAGCTGTGTGCCGGGTCGTACTCTCCGAGGTTCGCGACACTGTTGATCGTCGGCCATTCCACGGACGGTACCAGCGTCAGGTTGCCGGGCACGTTGCCGCCGCCGAGATAAAGCGGCGTCTGTGACACTTCGGCCATGGCGGGGCTCGCCACCACCAGGGTGAGCGCCGCGGCGCAAAGGGCGCGGCCCGCAGGTTTGAGAACGTGGTGCGCGATGATCGCGCGCAGGCTGTCCGTGCTCATTCGGTACAATCCTTAAATAAACCTGGTCCGTTAAACAGTTAAACAGGTCCGTTAAATAAACCCGGACCGTTTCCCCCTATCGGCTGCGGTATACGCTGCGCAGCACGACCGAGGTGAGC
>CAYRKH010000013.1:0-22613 GCA_964424805.1 uncultured Woeseiaceae bacterium | reverse complement strand
GACCGTTTCCCCCTATCGGCTGCGGTATACGCTGCGCAGCACGACCGAGGTGAGCGCTTCACCGTCGTCGCCGAGCGCGATGCCGTAGCCGACGGCCGTGACGCGGAAGTAGTAAACCTCTTCCACCGGCGCGCCTGTCTCGGTCGTCACGCCCTCCGGGTGAACCGAGTTCAGCCGTTCGATGTAGTAGCGGTGCTCCGGGGTTCCGTCAGCCGGGTACGCGATGGAGCCGCTTCCCGGGCTCGCCGGCACGCTCGTCCAGTCCGGACGATCGTCGGCGTTGAGGTGGTAGTACCCGCCCGTTCCGTTGAACTCCGGCAGCACGTCGGCATCGAGGAGCCACTGCTCGGCCGCGCGCAGCGACGCCTCGGCCCGCTGGAAACCGATGTTCCAGTCGCGCATGTTGCCGGCCATTCGCTCCTGCATCGTCGCGGTACGCATGGACGAGGTACTGATGAGCGTCATCAGCAGCAGGAAGATGAGCGCGACGATCAGGGCCGCGCCCGATTCGTATTTTTGCCCGTGGACCTGGTAGTGCATGGTGCTGCTCCGCGTAGCCGCCGTCTCAGGGCAGCCGGTTACGCACGCCGATGGAGGTGGAGAACACCTGGCGCAGGCGCCGGTCGTCGACCGGGTTGAAGGTCATGTCCCCGAGCGTGTAGACGACCGTGTCGGTGTCGGCGCCGTGCTCCTCGGCGCCCCGGGCGAGCAGGCTGATCTCGACGCCAAGCACGTCCTCCCAGTTGCCGACCGCGTCGGCGCTGACCCAGCGGTCGATGGTCTTGTTGCTGTCGGTGTCGATGCCGTAGCGGACCTGCATGCTTTCGATGCCTTCGACGAGTTCCTCCGCCTCGAAATGCGCGACGCCCGGGTTGGTGGTGCTGACTTGCAGGCGGTGCTGGAACAGGCTGGGCCCGCCGCTTTCGCCTCGCCCTACGTAGAAGGCGTGCGCCTGCAGGCGAGCCAATTCCGCACCGAGGCCGTAATCCTGCTCCGGCGGCCAGTTCGACAGCGCATTTCCCGGCGTGTAGCTGTTGTCCTTGCTGTGCACGACGTTGTGGCCGGACCCGCTGTTGATGTTGGTGACCTGGAAGATCGAGGCCTTCTGGCAGTCCGAAACGACCAGTATTTCGCCCTTGACGAAATCGTGGCCCGGCGACACGAACATTTGCGCCGCGTTCGTGAACGGCGCAATGAGCGACATACCGCCGCCGGAGAGCCCGCGGATCACGAGGACGTCGCTGCCCGGAATGACTTCGCCGGCGAGCTCGGCGGGAAGCGCCGGCGTCCAGTCGCTTTGGTTGCTTGAAGGCGTCGGGTTCGTGGCACTTGCGGCGTAACTGTCGCCGTCACTGGTGCCGTTGAAGTCGAATCCCTGGATCCCGTTCTGGATGTCGTCGCGAAAAGGGTTCTGCGCCTCCAGGTTGTTATAGGTGGCAACGTTCGATATGCAGCCTTTGTAACCGGCCATGCGCGCGTTGTAGGCGATGTGGTCTAGCGCGAAGCGGGCATTCTCCTGGATCCGGGACAGGCTCTGGTTGAACTCGTAGGTGACTCGGTTCCCGGAGAAAACCTGGATCATGCCGGCGGTCAGCACGAGGCTGAGCACCAGCGCCACCATCAGTTCGACGAGCGTGATGCCTGCCTGTTGGCTCCGCGCCGCCGTGTTGACCGTATTCATGCTCATAGCGCCGTCGTGAACTGGAACTGCAGCGGATCGTTCTCGCCCCGGCTGTCGTCCCACTGCACGGTGATCGTGAATTCATTGCCGTCGCGAACGACGGAGCCGTTGCCGAGGGGCAGCCGGCAGGCGAGCGCCATGCGCCAGGCCGCGATGTCCTGCTGCGGGAGGGAACCGGCCGCCACGGGGGCGGCACAGTCAGGTACGGGGTTGGCCAGGCCCACCGTGTAATCGCCGGCGCGCGCGGCAGCGCGGTTGGCACGCATGCGGTCCGCGAGCCCGTAGGCGAGCGCCGTGGCCTGCGTGCGGTAGAAGGAGCCGGTGTTGAACTTGAGTGAGGCCGTCTGCAGGCCGGCGAGCCCGAGCAGGCCGATCGACAGGATGAACAGCGCGACGAGGATTTCCACCAGCGTCAGCCCACGCGACCGCGGGCGGGCGGCGGCCAGTGCCGGCAGCGGTGCGGACGGGCTCATGAGCAGTCGACGCGGGCGACGGAAATGCGGCCGGCGCCGTTGACGGACACATCACGCCCGTTGCTGCCCGTGCAGTCGGGGAGCCGGATCTCGAAGCCCGGGGCGCCGCCGCCCAAGGAGCCGCGGGCAAGGAACTGGATCGACGAGACGTCGGCGGTGACCACGCCGGCGCCGCCGCTCCGCTCGGGCCACACGCGCAGGACGTCGCCTGCCGCGGAGCGTACGATCCACCCGGTGCTCCAGTCGTTGCTGCCGCTGCAGGTCGCGTTGTCGGCCGAGCTGCAGACGGTGATCGCCGCACCGCGACGCGTTGCCTCGCTGCGTGCGAGGTTCAGTGCCGTCACCAGGTCGTTGGTGTGCGTGGTAGCGCGATTGTTGTCGATGAAACCTTTGAAACCGGGCACGCCGAACGACAGGATGATCGCCGCGACGGCCACCGTCACGATCAGCTCGTACAACGTGAATCCCTGGATTCCTTTCCTGTGCATGTTCCTGGACCTCGGTCGGACTTCTGCATTCGTGGTGATTGTGTGGAGGAGCGCAGGGAGCGGCCGTGACGGGGCGCGCAGAACCAAGCGATATCGCCTTGTCGTCCGACGAGCGGCATTCCTGAACGGACGAGCGGGCGCAAAAAGCCGCGCTGTAAAGCTGCTCTGGCGCGGCAAGCCGTGGTTCTGTTTTGACATAAGTCCGGGCGCCGCGCATCCGGCAGGGAGGGCGAGGCGGTGGGAGAAGTCAGGTTTCCGCGTCGTCCAGCAGGCTTGCGACGCCCTCGATCACCTGTTCGTGTCCGAGGTTCAGCATCAGGGTGCAGCTTCGGTTGCGCTCGGAGCGTCGCCGGCACTCGGCCTGCCGGCAGGTGGGGCAGGGTGTCGCGGCCTGCACCACCAGCACGTTGCCGGCGCGCTGGTTACCGGGGCCGGGGAACGGCGTTTTGGCATAGCGGCCGCCCTGCGGCCACGGTCCCCAGGCGCGCGGGGTCTCGGGGCCGAAAAGCGCGACCGTCGGCGCGCCTGCAGCGGCCGCGAGGTGGGACGTGACGGTGTCGGCGCCGACGTAGAGCCGGCAGCGGCGCAGCAGCTCGGCGACGTCCGCGAAGCGGAGCTGGCCTGCCAGGTTCACGACCGGCGCGGGCATCTGCCGTGCTGCCTCCGCCAGGTACGCCGCCTCCGCGGGGCTGCCGTCGCCGGTCAGGACGAGGCCGAGGCCGCGCTTGTCGAGGTAGCCGGCGACCGCCGCCCAGCCGGATAGCGTCCAGCGCTTGTGCGGCAAGCCGGGATTCAGGTGCAGCACGGCAAACGGTGCGGACCCGGGCGCGTCCGGGAGCAGGCGGCTGACGACGGCCGGCGCGTCCGGGGCGGTGGGCAGGCGCACGTCGAAGCACGGTTCGATGCCGAGGAGCGCCGCGAGGGCGGCGTTTTGCACCAGGGTATGCGTCCCGTAATGGTCGTAAAGCACATGCGCCTGCGTGAGGCGGCGCTTCCACGGGTCGCGGCCCGGCGGCACGATCGCGATCCGCGACCGGCCGGCGACGACGGCGTAGGCGATCGCGCGGTCGGTGTGCTTGGGCGAAATGCCGACGTCGTAGCGGCGCAGCAGGCGTTTCAGCAGGTACCAGTACTCGCCGGGACGGGGGTGCTTGGACGCGGACAGCACCTCGCTCACGTCCGGGTTGCCGGCAAGGATGCCCGCCTGGCCGCGGTACACCAGCACGTCGATCACGCTGTCCGGCCAGGCGCGGCGCAGCGACGCGATCAGCGGCGTCGCGAGCAGCACGTCGCCGTGGGCGGGCCCGGCGACCAGGAACAGCCGGGCCGGGTCGCGCGGGATTCTCACCTTGCCGGACGGCTTTCCATCACCGGCGTCACGGACACGGAAAATCACGCCGATGCCGCCGGCAGGCGGGCTTCCCCCGGAGCGCCGCCGGCTTCCAATCCAAATGTGGCATTATCGCAACAACGAATGACCCTATCCCTGCCGGCACAGACGGCCGAGGCGTTTGTTTCAAGCAACATTTTTGTTGACATATAACTTTTTTGCATGTCTACTTTACTCGCGGGTATATAGATCCGCGTACCCGCGTTGTCGGTTTTACAGATACAAAAACTATTCGACCGAACGTTGGCAGCCAGGCTGCCTTAAGGGGATTAATCCATGACTAATCGTAAGCTCGCGCGAGCCGTGAAGCTCGCGTTACTGGGCGCCGGAACGATTGGGGTAACGGCACCCGCCGTCGCCCAGGGCCAGGCGACCGAAGACCTCGAGGAGATTCTCGTCACCGGTACGCGCATCACGGTGCCCGGGCTCGAGTCCTCGAGCCCGATCTATTCCATCGGCGAGCAGGAAATCGAGCTGCAGCAGCAGCCCGAGATCGAGAAGATTTTGCGCCTCCTGCCGATCACGGCTCCCGACCAGGGCGAGAACGTGAACAACGGCTCCGCGGGCGTATCGACGATCGACCTGCGCGGTCTCGGCGCGCAGCGCAACCTGATCATGATCGACGGCAAGCGCCTGACGCCCTACAACATCTTCGGGCGGGTCGACGTGTCGACGATCCCCACGGCGCTGGTCGAGCGCATCGACATCGTCACCGGCGGCGCTTCGGCGGTGTACGGTTCCGATGCCATCTCGGGCGCCATCAACTTCATCATGAAGCGTGACTTCGAAGGCATCGACATCACGAGCTACTACACGCAGACGGACGAGCAGGACGGCGACCACGTGTCGGCCTCCATCACCATGGGGGTGAACTCCGGCAACGGACGCGGCAACGTCGTCGCGAACCTGAACTGGTCGGACCGCGAAGGCGTGCTGATGGGCGCGCGGCCGCTGGGCCGCCTCGGCATCGTCTCGGAGGACGGCGGCGGCCTGGCGGAGTTCCTGGCCGGGCAAGGACCGGAGCCGGCACCCGCGGGCTGCGGTGGCCCGGACTCAGTAGCGGTCGGCGGCTCGACGACCACCCTGCCGACGCGCGTGGCCATCCTCGGCGGGCCGGGCCTCGGCCAGTTCCGCGACGACGGCTCGCTGGGCAGCGACTGCAGCGTCTACAACTTCAACCCGACCAACTGGTACCAGACCCCGCTGGAGCGCATGGGCGGCATGGTGCTCGGTCACTACACGATGAACGAGCACGCGGAAGCCTACGGTCGCTTCGCGTTCAGCAGCACCGAGGTGACCCAGCAGGTCGCAGCCTCTGGCGTTTTCGGTTCCGCGTTCTTCACGCCGCTCTCCAACCCGTTCATCGCCGACCAGGCGCTGCAGGTCATCCTGGATGCGGCCAACGCCGGCCGGTTGGCCGGCACGGTGAACGAAGCCGGGGTACCAAGTCCGGACGATCCTGAGGTGGATCTGACTCACAACTGGACCGACGTGAACGACAACGGCGTCGTGGACGAGGCGGACGAACTGCTCATCCAGTACCGCCGCCGCACGGTGGAGTTCGGCCCGCGCTCGACGGCATACGACAACAACGCCTTCTCGATGGTGACGGGACTGCGCGGCAAGCTCGTCGGCGAATGGGACTACGACGTCTCGTTCCAGTACGGCGAATCGGAGCGCTCGAACGTGAGCGCCGGCTACACCAACCTCGGCAATATCGCGAACGCCATCCGGGCAATTCCCGGACCGAACGGCGAGCCGGTGTGCGAGATCGGGGGCGCTTGCGTACCGCTGAACCTGTTCGGCGGCTTCGGGGCGATCACGGAGGACCAGGCGGCCTACTCGAGCGCCACGGCGATCGAGAAGCAGAACTACAGCCAGATGATCTACCACGCGTCGGTCAACGGCAGCTTCGAGCAGCTCCGGCTTCCCTCGGCTTCCCTGCCGATGGCGGTCAGCTTCGGCACGGAGTACCGCGAGGAGGAAGGCGAGACCATTCCGGACGAGTGCCTGAAGCTCGCGCCGGCAAGCTGTCTCGGCGGCGCGGGCGGCAATACGCTCCCGATCGTCGGCGGCTTCGACGTCACGGAGCTCTTCGGCGAGTTCATCCTGCCGCTCGTCAGCGATCGCCCGGGCTTCGAGCAGCTCAACCTCGAAGCCGGCTATCGCTGGGCGGACTACGACCCGACCGGCATCAACCGTACGTGGAAGTACGGCCTGAACTGGCAGCCGACCGAGAGCCTGCTGTTCCGGGTCATGCAGCAGCGGGCGGTGAGGGCACCGAACGTCGGCGAGCTCGCGGCGCCGCGGACGACCAGCCTCGACAACGCAAGCTTCGATCCCTGCTCGGTCGGAAATCCGGGCACCATCGACGCCGAGCTGCAGGCTCTGTGTATCTCGACGGGCATGTCGGCAGCCCAGGTCGGCACCGTCGAGGACATCGTGTCGGGCCAGATCAACACCTTCTCGGGAACCGACCTGACCAACCTGCCGGAGCCGGAAGAGGCCGATACGACGACGATCGGCATCGTCTGGCAGCCGGACCTGGGGAGCTTCCTGATCAATCCGACGTTGTCGCTCGACTACTACAACATCGAGATCAAGGACGTGATCGGCGTGTTCTCCGCGCAGGAGATCCTGAACGCGTGCTATGACTTCGGTCTCGCTTCGGAGTGCGCGAAAATCACGCGGGTAGCCGGCACCCTGACGGCCCCGGCCTCAGGTCTCGAGACCTTCACGACCAACCTGGACTACCTCCAGGCCGAAGGTTACGAGATCGGCTACTCGTTCGGCCTCGGGCTCGGCGACTACGGCGTGCTGACCCTCGCGGGTAACATCAACCATTACCTGACGCAGGAGTCGCAGAGCGCGCTGTTCACGCCGGTTATCGACTGCAGGGGCGTGTACGACACGAGCTGCGGCGCACCGCTGCCGAAGACGCGCTGGATCAACCGGACGATCTGGGACATCAACGACAGCTGGCAGGTGTCGATGCTGTGGCGCCACATCGGGGAGGTCGACGTGTCCGAGGTGCAGCGGGCCGATACGTTCGAGCAGTTCAGGACGATCGACTCGTACAACTACGTGGACCTCGTAGGTTCCTGGCAGCTCAACGACCAGATCCGGCTGTCGCTCTCGATCAACAACGTGTTCGGCGAGGATCCGCCGATCGTCGGCAACGAGGCCGGCAGCACGACGTTCAACGGCGGCAACACCTTCCCGAGTCATTACGATGTTCTCGGCTCGGTGTACACCGTGGGCTTCAACGCATCGTTCTGATCGGTCGCAACGCAGTAAACGGGAACGGCGGGCTTCGGTCCGCCGTTTTCGTTCGGGAGTGCGGAGTTGTGCAAACCGGATCTACCGAATAATCTCGCCCGCATGTCGGTCGAAGCAGACAAGCTGGTGGAGGCCGCCGGACGCGCCGCGAACGCCGGCCGCTGGCAGGAGGCGGAGGCGCTCTGGCAGCGGGTGGTGGCACTGGAGCCCCGGCACCCGCAGGCGCTGTGCAGCCTCGGCATCCACGCGCTGCAGCGTGGCGATGCCGGCGAGGCGCGCAGGCTGCTCACCGCGGCGCGCGAGCAGGCGCCCGGGGATTTCGTGGTGCTGATGTCACTCAGCAATGCCTGCCGCCGCCTCGGTGACGCCGAAGCGGAGTGCGAAGCGATCGACGCCGCGCTCACGGTTGACGCCTACTTCCTGCCCGCGCTGTTGGCCAAGGCGAGCTGGCTGGAGCGTTTCGATAAGCGCGCCGCGGCGGCCATGCGGTACGCGGCCGCGCTGAGGATCGCGCCTCCCGAGCCCCAATGGCCGGCGATGCTGAAGCCGCAGCTCGAGCATGCGCGCGATTTCGTCGCGCGGCGCTCGGGCTTGCTGATGGCACACCTCGAGGAGGCCGTCAGCTCCCGATGCGCGACGCTCCCTCCCGATCTCGCCTCGCGCTGGCGTGAAGCGGTGTCGCTGCGCGCCGGCCGGACGACGCCCTACGTCTCGGAGAGCAACCAGCTGCACGTGCCGCGGCTCCCGGCGATCCCGTTCTACGATCCGGAGCAGTTTCCAGGCTTGCGGGAACTGGCCGCGAAAACGGACGTTATCCGCGCCGAGCTGCAGGCGCTGCTGGACTCGCAGGCGGAAGGCTTCGCGCCCTACATCGCCTACAGGCCCGGCGACCCGGTCAACCAGTGGCAGGAGCTGAATCATTCGCAGCGCTGGAGCGCCTTCCAGCTCTGGCGCGGCGGTCAACCGGTGGAAGAAAACCTGCGGCGTTGCCCCGAAACGGCAAAGGCCCTCGAGCAGGTGGGCATGGTCCGCATCGATCACCTGTGCCCGAATGCACTTTTCTCGGCGCTGGCGCCGCATACGCATATCCCGCCGCACAACGGCGAGACCAACGCGCGCCTCGTCGCGCACCTGCCGCTCGTGATACCGGAAGGCTGCCGCCTTCGCGTCGGGTTCGAGGAGCGCGAGTGGAAGGTCGGGGAGGTCGTCGTGTTCGACGATACGATCGAGCACGAGGCGCGAAACGACAGCGAGGAGCTGCGCGTCGTGCTGATATTCGACCTTTGGAATCCGCTTCTCACGCAGGCGGAACGGGAACTGGTGAATACGCTGGCGAGTGCGTCGCGCGAGTTCACCGGTTGAGAGGGGCGACGTGAACCGCACGGAACGCATCGACATTCCGGCTCTCAGCGAGGCGGCCACCGCCGCCTTGCAGGCCGGCGACCCGGCCTCCGCGAAGCGTCACTTCGAGGCAATCGCCGCCAGCGGACAGGCGGGCGCCTACCACTGGGTTTGCCTCGCGCTCGCCTGCAAGGCCCTGCGCGACGAGGCCGGGCTGCTCGCGGCCTGCGACAACGCGCTGAAGGCAGATCCGCGCAACCTGAGCGCACTGATCCTGAAAGGCGATTACCTCGTTTCGCAGCGCAACGTTCGCGCCGCCACCCAGTTCTACGGTGCTGCGGTCGCAATCGCGGCGCAGATGGGAGACCTGCCCGAGGCAATGGCGAGCGAGGTGCGCCGGGCCGCGGAGGCGCGCGCGCAGATCAACGCGCATATCGCGCAGCACCTCGAGGCGAGCCTCGCGAAGCATGGCTACGAGCGCGCCACGGCCAGCAGGCGATTCACGCAGTCGCTGGATATCCTCACCGGCAGGAAACAGCCGTACTTCCAGCAGCCGCGCGCCTACCTGTTCCCGGAGCTGCCGCAGGTCCAGTTCTACGAGCGCGAGGCGTTCCCGTGGCTGGACGGGGTGGAAGCGGCGACCGACGCCATTCGCGCCGAGCTCATGGCCGTCCTGCGCGATACCGAGGCATTCGTACCTTATATACAGGCCGATCCGGCGGCGCCGGCGGGCGGGGAGCACCGGCTGCTCGACAACCTCGACTGGAGTGCGTTCTACCTGTGGAAGGACGGCGTTCCGGTGCCCGGGAACGCCGAGCGCTGCCCCGCGACGCTGGCCGCGCTGGAGCGGGCGCCGCTGGCCCGCGTTGCCGGCCGGACCCCGTCTATACTCTTCTCCGCGCTGAAACCCGGTGCCCGGATCGAGCCCCACCATGGGTTCCTCAATACGCGGCTCATCTGCCACCTGCCGCTGATCGTCCCGCCCGGCTGCGGATTTCGCGTCGGCAACGAGCAGCGGCAGTGGAAGGCGGGCAAGGCCTGGGTCTTCGACGATACGATCGAGCACGAGGCCTGGAACTCGGGCAGCGAAACCCGGGTCATCCTGATCTTCGACATCTGGCGCCCCGAGCTCAGCGACGAGGAACGCGGACTCGTCGCGGCGCTGATGGCGGCCGTCGATGCGTACCCGGGCGGCGCCCCGGTACGCTGGGATGGCTGACTTTTTTCACTGGCACACTGACAGGACAGCGAATGACTCAAACACCGACGATCGAAGCGCAGGCACTCGAAGGCAAGATGTTCCTGTACGAGCAGCCCGAGCTGTTGACCGTGGAAGAACACGGGCGAATGGGCTTATCGACGGTCCCACGCCCGTTCGAGTTTGTCCGGCACGTGAGGGCGGTTCCGCTCGTGTCGCTGGAATTCTCGTCCGCCCAGAAGGATTACCCGATCGTCTTCTCGGACACCGACGTTCCCATGCCGCTCGCGGTCGTGGGTATTGCCGAGGACGTCAACCTGTTCGTGGATGACGCCGGCAACTGGGAACGGCCGCACTACATTCCGTTCTACGTGCGCTGTCACCCGTTCGGCTTCGCCAGGGGCCAGGGCGACCAGCTCGCCGTCGTGATCGACCGCGCGGCGCGATCTGTCACGGAGAACCCGGAGGAACCGTTTTTCGACGGCAACAAGCTCACCGAGAAGATGCAGCAGCGCGTCGATTTCAGCGCGCGCTACAGCCAGGAGCGCCAGAGAACGACGGACCTCGGAAGGCGGCTGAAGGAGCTCGGCCTCTTCACGGGCCAGCAGGTGAAGCACAGGCCCCAGGGCGGCGAGGAGCAGCCGCTCGGCACGTACGTTGCGGTCGACGTGGAGAAGCTGGGGAAGCTGGACAGCACGGCGCTGCAGCAGCTCCACGCCGACGGCTCGCTGTCGGCGATCTACGCTCACGTTTTTTCACTCGAGAACTGGAATCGGCTGCTGGAACGGCGCGCGGGGCGGGCCCGGCAGCAGCAGATGAGCTGAACGGGGGGCCTTTCGATGAGGATGCCGTACCAGTTTCTGTTCGCCTGCATCGGAGCGTTTGCCGCCATGTCCGCGACGGCGGACGCCAGGGACGATCGGCTGCGCGGCTGCGCCGCCGTCGAAAGCGATGCCAGGCGGCTGGAGTGCTATGACGACGCGCTGCGAAGCGAGGCGGCCGCGCCGGGCGGCCAGCGGAAGTCCGCCGCGGAGGAGGCCGCCGCCGTGCCGGCGTCCACGCCTGGCCCGCGGGCGCCCGCGGCCGCGTCGCAGGCTGCAGCGGAGGCGCGCTTCGGGCTCGACAAGCGGCCGGAACCCGAGGCCCCTGAAAGGGACCTCGACGAGCTCCGCGCGACTATCGCCGAAATCGAGCGGCGCCGGAATGGCGAGCGCATATTCACGCTGGACAACGGCCAGGTCTGGGCCGAGAAGTCGCCGAGCCCGAGCCTGCGGCTGAAGAACGGCGATCCCGTCACGATCAAGTCCGGGATGTTCGGGTCCCACCGCCTGTTCGGCTCCGGGAAGCGTTCGAGCCGGGTTTACCGGGTACGCTAACCGGGCGCGGGCGGCCGGCGCGCATCCAGCAGCCAGCCGATCTGACGCCCATCCCGTTCGTCCCGTAGCGCCCGTGCCTCGTCGACGGCAAGCCCGGCGTCGGCGAAGCGGGCCTCGAGGCGGGCCAAATCCCCGGCGCTGCGCGCCGCCCGGAGCATCTCCTCCTGCCGCCGGGCCACGCCGTCGGCATTTGCCCAGCCGTCCTCGATCGAGCGGCGCACGTCCTGCGGGCGGTAGCGGGCGCGGTCCGCCCACAGCCGGAGGAACTCGTTCGAGTAGAACAGCGCCGCGTCGTCCGCGGGCGGGCGCTCGGCCAGGCGGCGGAGCTCCTGCATCGCGGCGGGAAGCTCGCGCGAGCGGCGCGCCAGCGTAGCGCTGTCGCCGGCTTCGGACGCGCGGGACAGGTCGCGCACCAGCTCGAGCGGTCCGCCTGCGGTCATCGCGCGCCGCAGGCGCTCGGCGCGAATCGCGGAGTCCCGGGCGACGGCGCCCTCGCGGGCGTGCAGCAGGAACCTGAGTTGGCCCCCGGGCGCCAGGCAGCGCGCGGCCTCGGCGCTCGCGCCCGCTTCATCAGCGTATTCGAACCCGAACTGGGACACGATGCCGTCGAACCCGGCGTCCGCGAAGGGCAGCGCTTCCAGCCGCGTACCGCCGTGGAACGCGATGCTCCGGAACAATCCGTCGGGATCGGCCACGACCCGCGGCGGATCGATCGCCGCGGCGTCCACCGCATCGATCCTGATGTCGATCCCGCGCCGGCGCGCGCGCGCGGCGCAGCGCCGCGCGACGGTGCCGTTGCCCGTCGCAAGGTCGAGCACGCGCGCGCCGTTGTCGAGGCGGTCGATGAACTCGTCCCACAGCCGCGTCAGGCTGACTTCGATGGCCGAGCCTTCGAAGCAGCTCGCGCCACGGCCGCTACGCCAGTAGTCGGTCCAGTCGTCGCAGCGGACGTCTTTCGAAGTCGTGGCGTTCATGGCGGAAGGGTAGATGAAGCGGGAGCCAGCGACAAAGCGCGGCCGCGCGCGAATGATCATCCCAAGTTGAAAAACCCCCCGGTGGCAACCACAATTCCGGCGATTCGATCCCGAGCCCCGCACCGTTTTGACCACAGTCCCCCCCAGTTCCCTGCAGGAGCGGCTCTCGATCATCGAGCGCCTGCTCGGCTCCGACCCCGCGCGGGCAGAAGCATTGGCGGGCGAAGTGCTGGCGGAGGCTCCCGGTCACGCGATGGCGCTGCTGTTCCAGGGCATCGCGCGGCGTCTGGGCGGCCGGCCGGCTGCCGCGGTCGACGTGCTGCGCCCGTTGTGCGAACAGGTAGGGGACGCGCCGTTCCCCCACCTGCAGCTCGGTCTCGCGCTGCGCGAATCGGGCGAGCCGGGGCCCGCGGCGCTCGCGATGCGGCGCGCGATCGCGATCAAGCCGGATTTCAGCGATGCCTGGCTGGCGCTCGTGCACCTGCTGAGCGGCGGCGGAGACGAGCAGGGCACGGCCGAGGCGTTCGAGGGCTTTATCGCCAACGCGATGCAGGACCCGAAGCTCGGCGATATCGCGGCGGCGCTGGACGGTGGACGGCTGGCCGACGCGGAGCGATTGCTGCGCCGCCGGCTGGAAAGCTACCCGAAAGACGTCGTGGCCTTGCGGATGCTGGCCACGATCGCGATGCGCACCGGCCGGCTCGACGACGCGGAGACGCTGCTGCTGCGCAGTCTCGAACTCGCGCCCGCTTACCGGGACGCGCGGCACGACTACGCGCGGCTGCTCGTGCGGCAGGCGCGGCCGGCGGCGGCGCTCGCGGAGGTAGAGCGCCTGCTGGAGAGCGATCCCGCCAGCGTCGCCTGGCGCAAGCTCAAAGCCGCCATCCGCCTGCACCTGCTCGATCACGCCGAAGCCGCCGCCGTCTACCGGGAGCTGCTCCGGGAGCAACCGGAGGATGCCGGCCTGCACGCCAGCCTGGGGCACTGCCTGCGGATCATGGGCCGGCGCGACGAGAGCATCGAGGCCTACCGGCGGGCGATCGCGCTCGCGCCGCGGGCCGGCAATCCGTACTGGAACCTGGCGAATCTCAAGACGTACCGGTTCACGGATGCCGAGCTCGATGCGATGCGCGATGCGCTGGCGAGCACGGAAGCCGGCGAGGAGGACCGCACTCACCTGCACTTCGCCCTGGGGAAAGCCCTCGAGGATCGCGGCGAATTCGAGGCGGCGTTCCGGCATTACGACAGCGGCAACCGGATACGCCGGGGGCAGGTCACCTGGGACGCGGAGCGGTTCTCCGACTACGTGGACCGCTGCCTGCGGCTCTTCACGCCGTCGTTCTTCGAGGAGCGCGCCGGGTTCGGCGCGGACGCTCCCGACCCGGTGTTCGTGATCGGCCTGCCGCGCTCCGGCTCGACGCTGGTGGAGCAGATTCTCGCCAGCCACTCCGGCGTCGAAGGCACCACGGAACTGCCGCAGGTCAGGTACCTCGCGGCCGCGCTTGCACAGCGGCAGGCCGATCCGTCGTCCTGGCCGGCCGGGCTCGAGGCGCTCGGAAAAGGCGAATCGCGGGAGCTCGGCCGGGAGTACCTCGAGCGGACTCGCACCTATCGAAAGCTCGGCAGGCCGCTGTTCGTCGACAAGACGCCGGGCAACTTCGAGCAGCTCGGACTCATTTTCCTCATGCTGCCGCGCGCCCGCGTCGTCGATGTGCGCCGCCGGCCGATGGCCTGCGGGCTGTCGGTGTTCAGGCACCTGTTCGCGCGCGGGCAGCCGTTCAGCTACAGCCTGCACGACATCGGGCGCTATTACAGCGACTACCGCCGGCTCATGGACCATTTCGCCACCGTGCTGCCGGGACGGGTACACCGCCTTTCCTACGAGGCCCTGGTCACGGACACGGAAGCGGAAACCCGGCGGCTGCTCGAATACTGCGGGCTGGCGTTCGAGCCGGCCTGCCTCCGCTTCCACGAGAATCCCCGCAGCGTCAGCACGCCCAGCTCCGAGCAGGTGCGCTCGCCCGTCTTCCAGGCCGGGCTCGAGGAGTGGCGCTGCTACCAGCCCTGGCTCGGGCCGCTGGAAAGCGCCCTGTCGCCGCGCGACCGCGAGGCCGCGTCCCCGGGAGGGGACTCCTGAGGCTGTTGCGCCCCTGCCTCAGCCCGAAAACGGCCTGCCGAGATGTTGCGCATGCGCAACGCACAGGCCCGCGGTTTGCAACTCATACCAAGATGGCATAAGGTGCCGCCCGTGTGGCCGCCTGCAAGGCCGTGTTTCCAAAATGCAACGATCTGTTGTATTCCAGTCGGACGGTGACCGGCGGCTGTTTTTTTGTATGGGAGAGGCAACATGATACGAAGAAAACCACTCTCGCTGGCCGTGAACCGCGCGCTCTACAGCGTCGCCGTCGCCGCCACGGCAGCAAGCATCCCAGGGCTTGCCCAGGCCCAGCAGGGGCCGCCGGACGCGCTCGAGGAAATCACCGTAACCGGTTCGCGCATCGCGACGGATCCCAACCTGGTCATCTCGAGCCCGGTTACCCAGGTTACGGCGGAGGAATTCAGCTACAAGGGCATTACGCGGGTCGAGGACCTGATCAACGACCTGCCGCAGATCACCCCCGCGCTTACCGCGAACGAGGCCAACGGCGCCACCGGCACCGCAACCCTCGACCTGCGCGGCCTGGGCTCCGACCGCACCCTGGTGCTGGTCAACGGCCATCGCATGGGCTTCGGCGACCCGTTCGCCCTGGCGCCCGACGTCAACCAGATTCCGGGTGCGCTGGTCGAGCGCGTCGAGATCCTGACGGGCGGCGCCTCGTCGACCTACGGCTCGGACGCGGTCTCCGGCGTTGTCAACTTCATCATGAAGGACAACTTCGAAGGCTTCCAGCTCGACTACCAGTACTCGGCCTACCAGCACAAGAACGACAACCCGATCGTCGAGCGGGCGATTGCGGATGCCGGATTTGCGCAGGCACCGAGTTCCTTCGGCAATGAGGGCGGTACCACCAACATCACGCTGACCGTCGGTACCAACACCGCGGACGGGCGCGGCAACGTGACCGCCTACATGGGCTATCGCGACATCGAGGCGATCACGCAGGATGCCTACTCCTTCAGCGCGTGCGCACTCGACACCGACGGCGGCCAGTTCTGCGGCGGCTCGGCGACGAGCGCCGAGGGCCTGTTCACCGACTTCGGGGCTGCCGGTCCGCTGGTCGGGCTGGATCCGGACAGCGACGCCGTCCTCGACGGTCCGTATTTCCTCCTGACGCCCCAGGGCGACCAGTTCGTAGAGGGGGTACCGCTGTACAACTACGGCCCGCTGAACCACTTCCAGCGCCCGGACGAGCGCTACACGGCCGGCGCGTTCGCGCACTACGACATCAGCGACAAGGTGACCGGCTACGCCGAGATCATGTTCATGGACGATCGCAGCCTGGCGCAGATCGCCCCCTCGGGTGCGTTCTTCGTGACCGGCACCATCAACTGCATGCAGTTTGATGCCAACGGCGACGCCATCCCGGGCAGTGAGCATCCCCTCCTTTCCGCCCAGCAGTTTGCGGAAATCTGCGAGAACGACCGCGTGCTCCCGCCGGTGATCGATAAGGAAACCGGCGACCGGGGCGACAATCCCGACACGGCGGCCGACGAGGCCGCGCTCGCCGCAGGCGTCCAGAACTGCATCAACGGCACGCTCGAAAGCTGCCCGCTGTACATCGGCCGGCGCAACGTGGAGGGCGGCAACCGCATCGACGACCTGCGCCACACGTCGTACCGCTTCCTCGGTGGCCTGCGCGGCGACATCAACGACAGCTGGAGCTGGGACGTTTCGGCGAACTTCGCGCGCCTGATCTACAGCGAGACCTACCAGAACGACTTCTCGACCCGCCGGGTACAGAGGGCGTTGGACGTGGTGGCGCATCCGGACACCGGCGAACCCGTCTGCGCCTCCGTGCTGAACGGCGTCGACCCGAACTGCGTTCCCTACAACGTGTTCCAGGAAGGCGGTGTGACGCAGGCAGCGCTCGACTACCTGATCCAGCCGCTGTTCTCGAAGGGCGAGCTCGGCCAGGACCAGATCGTCGGCTTCGTCCGCGGCGACCTGACCGATGCCGGCGTGGTGCTGCCGTGGGCCCGCGACGGTATCGCGATGGTACTCGGCATGGAGTACCGCGACGAAACCTTCGACTACAACCCGGACCAGAACTTCCAGGCGGGCGACGGCGCCGGCCAGGGCGGCCCGACCGCGGCCGTATCCGGCGCGCAGGACGTTACCGAGGTCTTCACCGAGTTCAGCATCCCGCTCGCGCAGGACAAGGCGTGGGCACAGGCGCTGTCGCTGGACCTCCGCTACCGTTACTCCGACTACAGCACCGGCGTCGATGCCGATACCTACAACATCGGCGGCTCCTGGGTGCCGATGGAAGGCGTGAAGTTCCGCGGCGGCTTCTCCCGCGCGGTGCGCGCGGCGAACATCCGCGAGCTGTTCGCGCCGCAGAACGTGGGGCTGTGGAGCGGCACCGATCCCTGCGCCGGCAGCGATCCCGAGTACACGCAGGAGCAGTGCGCCAACACGGGCGTCTCCGCGGGCCGGTACGGTGCCGTGCCGGACAACCCGGCCGGCCAGTACAACGCGGTGTTCGGCGGCAACCCGGACCTCAATCCGGAGAAGTCGGACTCGATCACGGTCGGTGCGGTGCTGACGCCCAGCGGATTCCTGCCGGGCCTGACGCTCTCCATCGACTACTGGAGCATCGAGATCGAGGATGCCATCTCCTCGGTGAGCCCGGAGCTGATCATCCGGCGCTGCGCCACTACCGGCGACCCGCTGCTGTGCGACCTCATCGACCGCGATCCGAGCAACGGCAACCTCTGGCTGGCCGAGAATGCGGTGGTGTCCACGGACGTCAACATCGGCGCCTTCGAAGTTTCCGGCGTCGACGTGGTGGCGAACTACGCGCTCGATACCACGAACCTCGGCAGCTTCGACTTCAACCTCCGGGGCACCTGGCTCGACAAGTTCCAGGAAGAGCCGATTCCGGGCGCCGAGACGTTCGAGTGCGCCGGGTTCTGGGGCGGGAGCTGCGGGCGACCGCGTCCGGAGTGGAAGCACACGTTCAATACCGTGTGGCAGTCGCCGTGGGCTACCTGGAGCTTCATCGGCGGGTGGCGCTACGTGGGCGAGGTGAAGATGTTCGACAATCCGGACGGCTACATCGCCACGCCCCGGCACTACTTCGACCTGACCGCCAACTACCGCGCGCAGTGGTTCGGAGGGGAAGAAACGTCGATCAACCTCGGCGTGACCAACCTGACGGACAACGATCCGCCGATCAGCGGCGCGTTCGGCACGGTGTCGACCTTCGGGAACGGCAACACGATTCCGAGCACCTGGGATGCCCTGGGGCGCTACTGGTTCGTCGGCCTGACCCAGCGCTTCTGATCGAGCGCACCAGCAGTAAGGAACGGCGGGCCTCGTGCCCGCCGTTTTCTTTGTGGCCCCTTGTTTTCGGGCGCACGCGGCGACCGACGTTATAATCCCCCGTGCTCTCGCCGAACGTCTGCACCATGGTCGAACATTCCAGCGCTGACACCCGCTCCCGGCTCGCCCCGGCACTGCGTGAGGCCGTGCTGCTGCACCAGCAGGGCAGCCTGGACGCGGCGATGGCGCGCTACCGGCAGTTCCTGGACGACGACCCGTCCAACCCTGCGGCCCTGCAGCTTCTCGGCGTGCTGCACTCCCAGCGCGGCGAGTACGGCGCCGCTATCGAGTACATGCAGGCGTCCCTGGAGCTGTTTCCCGAGCAGCCGGAGGTCGCCAACAATCTCGGCAACGCGTTCTCGCGCAGCGGGCAGGTTGCCGAGGCCATCGAGAGCTATTCCCGGGCGGTACGCCTGCAGCCCCGCTACCTGGATGCCTGGCGCAACCTCGGTCTCGCGCGGCTGGATGCCCGGCAGTTCGCGGAAGCCGAAGCCGCTTTCCGGCGGTGCCTGGAGCTCGAGCCGGACGATGCCGCGGCCTGGCTGTCGCTGGGCAACCTCCACAAGCGGCAGGAGCGCTTCGCCGAGGCCGTCGAGTGCTACAACGAGGCGCTTGCGCGGCGCCCCGACTACGCCGAGGCGCACCACAACCTGGGCGTCTGCCTGCGCATGCAAACCCGGCCCGAGGCGGCCCTCGAGCACTACGCGGCGGCCAGGCGGCTGGGGCTCGACCGCGCCGAGCTCCATCACAACCGCGCCAACGCGCTGGCGGACCTGCAGGATATGGAGGGAGCGATCGAGGCGTATCGCGCGGCCATCGAGCGCAACCCGCTGGACGTGACGAGCCACCGCAACCTGAACTCGCTGCTCTGGCAGCAGGAGCGCCTGGAGGAATACCTCGAGTCCTACCGGGCCGCGCTCGCGGGGCATCCCGGCGCGCTGGATCTGCAGTTGGCTTACGCGGTCGCGCTCAACCAGCAGGAGCGCTTTTCTGACGCCGAGCGCGCGCTGCTCGAGGCGCTCGGGCCGAACCGCCGCGCGAGCGCGCTCGTGAGCCTGCTCGCCTACACGCTTGAAAACCAGGGCCGCTGGGACGAGGCGCTGAAGCTGCACGCGGCCACGGTCAACATGCCGGACTCGGTGCCCGACCAGCGCATCAGCTATGCACGCGCCCTGCTCGCGTGCAAACGGCCCGACGAGGCGCTCCTGCAGGCGAAAGCGGGTGCGGCGCAGATGCCGCACAACCAGCGCGCGCTCGCCTATCTCGGGCTTTGCTGGCGACTGCTCGGCGACGAGCGGGACGCGATCCTGAACGACTACGAAAACCTGGTTCGCGTCTACGACGTGCCGGTGCCGCCCGGGTTCGCGGGCGCCGCCGAGTTCAACGCGCGCCTCAACGACGTGCTGGGCAAGCTGCACTTCGGCAAACGTCATCCGCCGGAGCAGACGCTGCGCGGCGGCACGCAAACGGGCGGTGACCTGTTCGTGCGCCGGGAGCCCGAGATCGGGGCGCTCGTCGCCAGCCTGCGGGAATGCATCGCCGACTACATCGGCCGCCTGCCGCCGGACCCTGCGCACCCGCTGCTGTCCCGGCGCGGCAAGGGCTTCGACTTCTCGGCATCGTGGTCGGTCCGCCTGCGGCGCGCAGGCTATCACACAATGCACACGCATCCGCTCGGCTGGATAAGCTCGGCGTACTACGTGGACATTCCACCCGAGATCGAAGGCAGCGACGCCGCCGGCGGCGAGCTCAAGTTCGGCGAGCCGGACATCGACCTGGGCGAGCAGGGCAAGGCACGCCGGCACATCCGGCCTGCCGTCGGGAGGCTGGTGCTGTTCCCGTCGTACATGTGGCACGGCACCGAGCCGTTCGAGGCCGAGCGGGCCCGGACGACGGTGGCTTTCGACGTCGTGCCGCGGAACTGAGGCACGCCGCGGTAACGGGGATGAGCGATGCAAGATCCACCTGAGTTTTCAGCGGCCTTCGATCGCGCTCGATCGCTGCATGCCCGCGGCAGCCTGCAGGAAGCCGAGCACGCCTACCAGGAACTGGCAACGCGCGGCGAGCACCGCGAAGCCGTGCTGCGCGCGCTGGTCGAGCTGTACATCGAGTGGCGGCGCCGCGACGACGCGATTGCAACGCTGGCGGCGCTGACGGAAGAGGTGCCGGACCAGCTGTACTACTACGGGCTGCTGGCGAACATGCTCGACCGCGCGGGGCAAACGGAAGCGGCGATCGGCCAGTACGAGAGATTGCTGCGGCGGCAGCCCGAAATGGCCGCCGCGCACTACAACGTTGCGCTCCTGTACAAGAAGGCCAGGCGCTATGACGAGGCCCTGGATGCCTACGGCGAAGCCGTGCGGCTGGGCCTCGATCGGGTGGAGGAGGCCTGGTCGAACATGGGCGTGCTGTATTCGGAGCGGCGGCAGGCCGACAAAGCGGCGGAGATGTACGATCGCGCGCTCGAGGCCAACCCGGGCTACGTCCCGGCCCTTTTCAATCGCGGCGGGCTCCACGAAGAGCGGGGTGACAAGGGCAAGGCGATCGAGCTTTACCGGCAGATCCTCGAGATCGACCCGGGCTACTCGGGGGCGCTGGCGCGGCTCGTGCACGCGGATCGGGTGACGAGCGAGGACGATCCTCTGCTGGATTCAGTGAGACGGGCGCTCGAGGCCGCCGGAGACGACACGGAAGCGCGCGAGGAGCTGTACTTTGCCCTGGGCAAGGCGCTGGACGATCTCGGGAAGTACGACGAAGCCTTTGCCGCGTACGGCCGGGCAAACGAGCTCGGCCGCCGCCGCAGTCCTGCATACGACCCCGCGGCGACCCGTGCCGCCTTCGATCGCCTGGTCGATACCTTCGATCGTGACTGGGTTCGCAGCTGCAGCACCGATGCATCCGAAGCGCCGATCTTCATCTGCGGCATGTTTCGCTCGGGCTCGACGCTTTTGGAGCAGATGCTTGCCGGGCACCCGGCGATCACGGCCGGCGGCGAGCTCGATCACCTCACCTGGCTGGTCGGGCGGCACCTGAGCCCGTATCCCGAACGCGCCGCCGCCGCTACCGCTGATACGCTGCGGCCTCTCGCCGACAGCTACGTGTCGCACCTGCAAAGCCTGTTTCCCGGGAGCGAAAACGTCACGGATAAGCGGCCGGACAACTTCCTGTACCTGGGCGTGGTCAAGGCGATGTTTCCGTCCGCGAGGATCGTGTACACCCGGCGCGCATCGATCGATAACTGCCTTTCCATCTGGTTCCAGCAGCTCGGCAACGGGCTTTCCTATGCCACGAGCCTCGAGCACACCGCACATTACTACCGGCAGCACGAACGCCTCATGCAGCACTGGCAGGACTGCTTCGGCGAGAACATCTTTACCGTGGAATACGACGAGCTGGTGCGGGATCCCGAGCGGATCCTGCGCGCGCTGCTAAAATTCCTGGGCCTGGAGTGGGACGCTCGCTGCCTGGATTTCCGCAACGCCGACGCAGCGGTGAAAACCGCCAGCGTCTGGCAGGTGCGCGAGGCGATGCATACGCGTTCGAGCGGGCGCTGGCGAAACTACGAGCGCTTCCTGGGAGACGTCCGGGCGTTGCTGGAGTAACGGCGGCCGTTCTCAGGAACTCTGGGCGGCGAGGAACTCCGCCCTTGCCGCCAGCATGGCGGTGACCAGCTCGCGTTCTGCCTCCGAAAGGTACGGATTCCACACGTCGAAGATGAGGATCACCCTGATCTCGTCGCTGTCGTTGCGGGCTTCGTGCTCGATCGTGTCGTCGAACACCCAGGCTTCGTTCATGCGCCATTCGCGGGTGACGTTGCCGACGCGGAACGTGCACGTCCCGGGCAGGACCAGCGGCAGGTGCACGATGGAGCGCGTGTTGATGGAGCCGGTATGCGGCGGAATCGTGGTGCGCGCGTCCAGCACGGAGAACATTGCGGTCGGCGCGTAGCCGCTCTGGCGCGCCATCGGCAGGCTATCCAGCACCTCGGCGGTACGCGGGCAGCGCTCGCAGGCTTCCTCCTGCCGTTTGCCGTCGCGCCAGAGGAAAAAGGTGCTCCAGCGTCGCGAGCGGTTGAGCTCTTCCCACTGGTTCAGGGGTGCTCCCGGCGGATACGCGACGTACGGTGAGAAGGGCTCGGTTCCTGATTCCTCCAGCACGGCTTCGAGTTCCTGACGGATCACCGCTGTCGCCGCTTCGAGCTCCGGCAGCCACGGGAACAGCTCGCGCGGGAAAAACGGCACGGCGGGCAACCAGGGGTAATGCAGCATCAGGGGCTGCTGGACGTAGGCTTTCGCCTGGCCCGACAGGATGTCGATGCTCTCGTCGAAGCGCTCCAGCGAGGCGTCGGCGTAGCGGGCGCGCACGTCGGCAAGACGTCGGACGAGGTGCGCCTTCATTCTCGAGTTCTTCTTTGCCACCAGTTCGCGCGCGCGGGCGACCGGCGTGGCGAGGTTTGCCGGCAGTTGCTCCGCAGGCGGCGCTATTGCCAGTGCCTGCTCGTACTGCGCGGTAGCCCGCGCCTCCTGCCCCTGCTGGTCGAGCAGCCATCCCCGGGAGAGCCGCGCCAGGAAATTGTAGGGGTCGAGGGTAAGCGCCTTCTCGACGGCACGCTGCGCCGCGACGAGATCGCCCGTGGTCCGGTAGGCGAGCGACCTGAACAGGTGCACGGAGACGTCGTTCGGCGCGATCGCCTCCGCCCGCCGCAGCGCCTCGAATGCCGCCGCGTGATCGCGCCGCTGAAGCGCGCGCTCCGCTTCCCGTACGAGTTCTGCTGCCTGCGATTGCTGGCCGGGCCCTGCTGCCATGCGCCCATAATACCCCGCCCACCCGGTAGGAGCGCGCACCGCGCGCGATGCCCCGGAGGCAAAACGACAACCGCCCGGCGCGATCGTCACCCCCTGCCGATCGCGCGCAATGCGCGCTCCCAC
>CAYRKH010000012.1:0-62631 GCA_964424805.1 uncultured Woeseiaceae bacterium | reverse complement strand
TGACCCGGAACCGCGCACAGCCCGACGGCACGCCGGGATCGCTGGCGGCCGAGTACTATGCGCAGCGAGCCTCGCTCGGGCTGTTGATCAGTGAGGGCACGCAGCCTTCGGACGACGGACAGGGTTATCTCCTGACGCCCGGCATCTATACCGACCGGCACGTGGCCGGCTGGCGGCGCGTGACGGATGCGGTGCATGGCGCCGGCGGACGCCTTTTCATCCAGCTCATGCACGTTGGCCGTGTAAGCCATCCGGACAACACGCCTCATCACAGGCAAGCCCTTGCGCCTTCCGCCGTTGCGACGGGAGGGAAGATGTTCACGGCGCGCGGCCTGCTGGAGGAGCCCGTGCCGCGCGCGCTCTCTGTCGAGGAGATCCGCGCGACGGCCCGGGATTTCGCGCATGCGGCAGCCCGCGCGGTCGAGGCGGGGGCCGACGGGGTCGAGATCCACGGCGCCAACGGCTATCTACTGCAACAGTTCCTCTCGACGAACGCCAACTTGCGCACCGACGCGTACGGCGGCGCGATCGAGAATCGCGCGCGGTTCGTCATCGAAACGGCCGCCGCGGTCGCGGAAGCGATCGGTCCGGACCGTACCGGCATCAGGCTGTCGCCGGGCTCGACGTTCAACAACATCGACGAGGGCGAGGACTACGAAGCGCTCTATCGGCATCTCGTCGGCGAACTTGCGAAGCTCGACCTCGCGTACGTGCACGTCGTGCACGGCGGCAACGAGGGATTGGTCCGGGATATTCGGCGCCTCTGGCCGAATGCGCTGCTGTTGAACCGGGGCGGGCGACCGCTCGAGGAGATCGGCGCGGATGTCGAAAGCGGGCTCGCCGACGTGGTCACGATCGGCCGGTGGGCGCTTGCGAATCCCGACTTCGTCGAACGCTACGCCGCCGGTGCACCCCTGAACGAGCCGGATCCCGCTACGTTCTACGGGGGCGATGCGCGGGGCTATACCGACTATCCGCGCCTGGCGGCTAAAGTCGGCGCCGCTGCTGCAGCTTGCTGACCGGCCGCACAGCCGGGCTCGTTGTCTACCGGCGCTGGTAGTCAGTTAGCCGCTTAGCTGCGATCCCCGCTGGTCGGCCACAGTCGGCTCGCCACGAACCGCCACAGGAAGCCTGCGAAGATCAACGCGCTCCCGGCAACCCAGATGCGGAGCGGCAGGAAGGGCGTGAGGAAGAGACAGCCGGCAAGCCCGGCCCAGGCCACGGCTCGCGGATAGAGGCGCAGGTTGGCGGGCAGCCTGAGCGCGGCCAGGTTCGTCACGGCGTAATAAACCAGCACGGTGAACGCGCTGAACGCCCAGGTGGATTCCACGTCACCCGTGAAAGCGAGGCACGCAACGGCAATGCCGACCAGCACGACGGCGGCGCGCGGAACGCCGCGCGACGTGATTGCCGCGAAGCCGGGCGGCAGGTCGTGACGGCGCCCCAGCGCCAGCACCATTCTCGACAGGCCGAGAACCAGGTTCAGCAGCACCCCGAGCATCGCCGTCACGGCCCCGATCGCGACCAGAACATCGAGTCCCGGCAGACCGAGAGCAGCCGCAGCGCTTTCCAGCGGCGTCGCCCCCTCGCTCGCCGACGCCGCGAGGGACTCGCTGCCGAGCACACCGATGGCGGCAATCGCGACCAGCACGTAGAGGAGAGCGCTTGCGACCAGGGTCAGAACGATGGCCTTCGGGATCGTTGAACGGGGCTCGACGACTTCCTCGCTCAACGTGGCTATCCGGGCGTAACCGGTATAGGCGACGAACATCAGCGCGGTCGCATACATCAATGCGTTCAGGCTTCCTGCCCCGTCCTCGGGCAGGAAAGGAGCGAAGTGCGGTGAGCCGCTTTCCGGCAGGTGCAGCAATCCGGCGCCGGCGAAAGCAACCAGCGCGATGAGCGTCACCGAAACGATCACGACGTTGGTGCGGCTCGACCTGCGCAGGCCCGCGAGCACCAGCACCGATACCACGACCGTAATACCCGCGGCGATCGCCGGAAGCCACTGCCTGGAATCGACGCCGATGACGTTCAGCCCGTAACCGGCCGCGCCGATCGCCGCCGTTGCCGCCGAGGCGGTCTTGGCGCAGAGGAACATCCAGCCCGCGGTAAAGCCGAACAACGGATGCAGGAGGCGGTATCCGTATTCGTAGGTGCCGCCGCTCACCGGGTACGCCGCCGCAAGCTGCGCGCTGGACAAGGCATTGCAGGCCGCAAGCCCCGCGGCGAGCACGATGGCGAAAATGACGGCGGGCCCGGCCACGCCCGCGGCGATGCCGATGCTGACGAAGATCCCCGTGCCGAGAATCGAGCCCAGTCCGAGCATCGTGGCGTCGAACACCCCGAGCTCCCGGGAAAGGCGGCCGCCCGTGACCGCGCTTTCGCGTTGCTCAGGCAAGGTGCCGGACGGCGAGCAGGCCGAGAAACAGCGCTGCCAACGAAATCCCGACGGAGGTGACAACGTAGAACGCCGCCATGCCGATACCGTTGCGCTCGTAGAGCAATCCCGCATCCAGCGAGAAAGCGGAGAACGTCGTGAAGCCGCCGAGCACGCCGGTAACCAGGAACAATCGCCACGCCTGCCCCGGATCGAACCTGTGAGCAAACCACCCGGCGAGCAATCCTACCGCGAAGGAGCCGGTGACATTGACGGCCACTGTACCGAACGGAAAGCCGAACCCGAACATCCGGGCAGCGGCCACGTTGACGCCGTGGCGCAGCGTGCCGCCGAGTCCGGCACCGAGGAAGACGATCAGGCAAACCTTCAAGGAATGCATTTATCCGCTTCCGGCTGCTTAAGCGACGACTGCCGTGGACTGCCGGAGGTCATCTCTCAATGGAGGCGAGTATAGCGCCTGTCGTGTAGCGCTTCGCGGTCGACCGATCGCTATGGACGAGCAAATCGCCTCCGGCCTCACCGGCTGGCCCGGTCGAGAACCTCGTGAGCGTCTTGCGGCAGCGCCAGGTCGGCGGCGCCCAGGATGTCGTCGAGCTGTTCGAGGCTCGTGGCGCTGGCGATGGGCGCGGTGACGCCGGGCCGGGCCATCAACCAGGCCAGCGCAACCTGCGCGGGAGTGGCGTTAAGGCCGTCGGAGACCTCGCGCAGGGCGTCCAGCAGCTTCATACCGCGCGCGTCGAAGAACCGCTCCAGGAATCCGGCGCGCGCTGCCCCCTCCAGGTCGTCCTTGCTGCGGTACTTGCCCGTCAGAAAGCCGCTGGCGAGCGAGAAATAGCTCACCACGCCCAGCTCCTGCTCCTGCGCCAGGCCGGCCAGCGCGTCCTCGAAGCCGGCGCGGTCGTAGAGGTTGTAGCCCGGCTGCAGCACCTCGTATCGCTTCAGTCCGCTGTCGGCGGAAATCTTCAGCGCTTCGCGCAGGCGTTCGGCCGAATAGTTGGAGGCGCCGATGGCGCGCACCTTGCCGGCCTCGACCAGCTTCGAGAACGCGCCCAGCGTTTCCTCCAGCGGCACGCTGTCGTCGTCCCTGTGGGCGAAGTAGATGTCCAGGTAATCAGTCTGCAGGCGCCTGAGCGAATCCTCTGCCGCGGCGGCGATGTTGGCGGCCGCGAGGCCCTTGCGTGCCGCCAGGCTGCCGACCTTGGTCATGATGACGACGTCATCCCGGCGGCCCCGCCTGGCCAGCCACTTGCCTATCACGGTCTCCGATTCACCCCCGGAGAGTCCCGGTGCCCAGGCGGCATAGGAATCCGCGGTGTCGATGGCGTTGAAGCCGCGTTCGACGAAGCGGTCGAGCAGGCTGAACGACGTGGGCTCGTCGGCGGTCCAGCCGAAGACGTTGCCGCCGAGGACGAGGGGCGCGATATCGAAGCCGGAGCGGCCAAGGGAGCGTTTCTGCATTTCGGTGTACCTCTTCAGTGATTGCTCACCAATAGCAGAAGACCCATCCGTTTTCACGGCCTGAAGCCGTAAGCCCAAGCGCATCGGAAACGCCCGCTTCCGCGGAAACATTTCCTCGAAACCGCATGAGGTTGCCAATGTAAACGGCATGGCCGATGCGGCCCGACCGGCTTCATCTCCCTGCTGTCGGTGTAGAATTCACCGGTAAACGTTCATCACCGCCTTACGCCGATACGCCCCGCTGGTACATCACGTTCTGCCTTGTGTACGACTGGCTGGTCGGCGCATTCCTGATGGTGTGGTGGTGGGTATAGGGCGGGTCACGTTGAGCGGCGCGCCGGCCTGAAGATGCCGCAGGCAACGTCAAGGGGGGGCAAAGCGTCTCATTGAACAAGAGAGATAGCGCGAGCTGGTCCTCCCGCGCGGCGTTCTACCTCGTCTCGGTCGGGGCGGCCGTGGGACTCGGCACGATGTGGCGCTTCCCGTACCTGGCCGGACAGTACGGCGGACCGTTCATCGCCATCTTCGTGCTCGTGTGCCTCGCGATCACCACGCCGATTCTCGCCGCGGAGTTCATGCTGGGGCGACGCGGCCGCCGCAGCCCGCCGGAAGCCACCGGTGCTGTCGCCCTGGAAGCCGGACGGTCTCCGCGTTGGTCGGTCATCGGCTGGGTCGGTAGCCTGGCCATGTTCCTGATCATGACCTACTACGGCGTGATCGGCGGCTGGGTGCTTGCCTATATCGAGCTTTTCGCCACCAACGACCTGGCAGGCCTCGGCCTGGAGGAGGTTGGCAGCCGGTTCACGGCCTTCCTCGCCGAGCCCTGGGCCCTGGCGCGATGGCACTTCACGTTCATGGCGATCACGGTCGTCGTTTCTGCCCTGGGCCTCGAGCGCGGCATCGAGCTCGCGAACAAGATCATGATCCCGGGGCTGTTCATCCTGTTGCTCCTGCTCCTGGCTTACTCGTTTGCGGCGGGTGACCTCGAGCAGGGTGTGCCGTTCATTTTTCGCGCCGACTGGAGCGCGATAGACGGAAGAGTCGTCCTGATGGCGGTGGGCCAGGCTTTCTACGCCACCGGGATCGGCATGGCGATCATGATCGCCTACGGCGCCTATATTCCGGCAAACGTCTCCCTGCTCCGGTCCGGAGCAGTCGTGAGCGGCTCGATAATCGCGGCGTCCATTCTCGCCAGTCTCGTGATCTTCCCGCTGGCTTTCCGGTACGGGATCGATCCCGCGCAGGGCCCCGAGCTCGCATTCATCGTGCTGCCCAACATCTTCGTCAACATGCCGGGCGGCGCGTTCGCGGGATTTGCCTTTTTCGTGCTGCTCGCGTTCGCCGCGTTGAGCTCGGCGCTCGCCGGCATCGAGCCCACGGCCGGGATTCTCCGTGACCGCCTGGGAATGCGCCGCCCGCTGGCCGTTTGCGTGGCCGGAGGCGCGATGTGGCTCGCGGGGCTTCCGGTGGTGCTTTCGTTCAACGCGTGGGCGGACGCCCGCCCTCTCGCCGGCCTGCCAAGGCTTGGCGAGCTCGGGATTTTCCAGCTGGTCGACTACGGGTCCGCCAACGTCCTGCTCCCGGTCTGCGCGCTCCTGACCTGTATCCTCGTGGCGTGGCGCCTCGGGGACGACACGCTACGGGCCGAATTCGGCCTGTCGGGATCCCGGCTCCGGCTCTACCGGATCATGTTGGGCGTCATCTGCCCGCTGGCCATTCTTTCGCTTGCAGCCGTTAACCTCTGAGAGCCCGCGAGCGGCGAGTCGCCGCGAGCGGGGAGGCCATCACGCTCCGGCATCTGCTGCTTCGCTCTTCGTTTGCTTCGGTATGAAGATGATGATGGAGATGAGGGCGGCGATGGCCATCAGGGCATTGAAGGCCAGGCCGATCATGCCGGCCTCACGCACCGCGAGGTTGTCCTGGCGGCCGGTGAACTCGATCGCCATACCGACCGCCTCGAATCCGGATTCTGCGAGCGCGGTGAAGATCGCCGCGGAGGCCGCGACGCCGAATGCGGCGCCGAGGGAGGAAGCCATCTTGTAGATACCGGAGCCGGCACCGGTCTGGGCCTCGGGCAGGTTGGTCAGCGCGGCATCGGTGGAAGGCGTGGCGTAGAAGGCAAGGCCCAGGCCGAACAGCGAATAAGCCACGATCGCCAGGATGGTGTATTGCCACTGCAAGGTGTGGGTGGCCATGAGCAGCATGATCGAAGCCAGCACGATCAGGCTGCCCCACATCATCGGCTTGCGCGGACCGAAACGCTGCAGCAGCTTCTCACCCACGCGGATGAACGCGATGATGAAGATGGCGTAACCGGCCGTGAGGTAACCGGCGGTGGCCGCGGACATACCGGCCGCGCCCTGCAGCACCCACAGCGAAACCGTCAATGCGCCGGCGGTGCCGTTGATCAGGAAGTTGGATATCGTGGCGCCGGTGAATACGGTGTTCCTGAAGAGCTTGAAGTCCACCAGGGGATTGGCTGAGTGCTGCTCGGCGTTGACGAAGACGCCGAAGGCGATGATGAAGACAGCCAACAAGCCCCAGGTGACGAGGCTGGCCCAGCCGATCGTCGAACCCTGGGTGACCACGATGAGCAGGGCCGCGAGGCCGACGGCCAGGGAGATGATGCCGGTCCAGTCGGTTTCGGACTCGCTGCCGGCGGCCGGGGCGGACTCCGGGATCTGGCGCATCAGCAGGATGGAGGCCACCGAGACCAGGGCACAGATGATGAAGATGGACCGCCATCCCAGCACGGTGGCGGCCATGAAACCACCGAAAATGGCGGTCAGGCCGGAACCACCCCACGACCCGATGGACCACATGGATACAGCGCGCTGGCGATCCTTGCCGTCCCAGTAGACCTTCAGCAGGGCCATGGTCGAGGGCATGATCGCGGCAGCGGCCAGGCCCTGCAGGATGCGGCCGAGGATGATCATCCCGCTGGCGGGGGTGCCGAATGCGAAGGCAATCAGCAGCGAACCGATGATGTTGAGGACATTGCCGACCAGCGTGACCTTGACCCGGCCGTACCTGTCGCCGAACCCGAGAGCTTGTCGACGATCCCGGCATCCACCATGGCTTTCGCGCCGGCGGCGTTCTCCTCGCCGGGCTGGAAGACGGCGAGGAACGTGCCGGACCAGTTCCCGCGGTGGTCGTTCAGCGCCCGGGCCGCGCCCAGCAGCGAGACGATGTGTACGTCGTGGCCACATGTGTGCGCGACCGGAGTCTCGTGCCCGGTCGCCTCGTCCAGCTGGGTCACGCCTTCGGCGGCATAGTCCTTGCCGGACTGCTCCGCCATGGGGAGTGCATCGATGTCGCCGCGCATCGCGACCACCGGGCCCTCACCGTTTTCAATGATGCCCACCACGCCGGTTTTGCCGATCCGGAGGACCTCGATGCCGTAGTCCTCGAGCTCCGCTTCGATCCTGCCGGCCGTCCGGTATTCCTGCAGGGACAGCTCAGGGTGCCGATGGAAGTGCTTGTACAGCGCCTCCCGGGTATCCCGGCTGGAATCGAGGTCGGACAGGATGTTCTGGATCCGCATCGGAAACCTCCAAGGGTGGCAACGTGGTTAGTCTAGACCAAGGTCGAATGGCTGGATGCGTTAATGGCCCGCGCCCTGCCGGCCGGGCGTGGCCGCTTCCCGATCCTCCTGGCCTCAACACGCGGCACGGCTCCTGCGATTGTCATTTCAGGCAAAAAACTTGTCCTGGAAGGCGATTGAACCTGTTCCCCCTCCTGTTCTCCTTGACACAAATCCGGTACAAGCGTCTAGTTCTTTAAAAAGGGGGAAAGTCGCCATGCGCATGCGTTTTCCGCGGTTCACGGTTGCCCTGGCCGGTCTGCTGATTGTCGGTTCGCAGCAGGAGACATGGGCGCAGAACGTCCTCGACGAGATCATCGTCACGGCCCAGAAGCGAGAGCAGGCCGTCCAGGACGTCGGTATTGCGATCACCGCCTTTACAGGCGACCAGCTCCGGGCTTTCGGCATCGAGCGAAGTGTCGACATCGCGGCGTTTTCCCCGGGCGTTCACACCAGCGGTAACATCGCGGGGCAGAATACCCAGTTCGCGATCCGCGGCGTCACCCAGAACGACTTCAACGACATCGTCGAAGCGCCGAGTGCCGTCTATCTCGATGAAGGGTACTTCGCTGTCGCCCAGGCGCAGACGTTCGCGCTGTTCGACATCGAGCGGGTGGAGATCCTGAAAGGACCGCAGGGGACGCTGTTCGGACGTAACGCCACCGGCGGCCTGATCCAGTACATCAGCAACAAGCCGTCCTTCGAGGAAGTCGAGGGCTATGCGGACGTGACGTTCGGCCGCTTCGATTCGGATGCGGACGCGAACCATTTCCGCATCGAGGCAGCGCTCGGCGGGCCGCTTTCGGACACCGTCGCCGGCCGGATTGCCGTCATGCACAACCGGCACGACGGCTATCTCAACAACATCTATCCGTTTGCCGCGGTCGGCGGCTCGCCCGGTCCCGGTGCCGGTGCCGACATGGGCGATGACGACACGCTGGCGTTCCGGGGCATTCTCCAGTTTCGCCCGAGCGACGCCCTCGAGTGGACAGTGTCGGTGAACAGCGGCCGCAGTGAGCTGGCGACCGGTCCATTCCAGTCCAAGCCCACCATCGCGGTGTTCGACGAAAACGACGAACTGGTCAACGTTATCGACGTGGGCCCGACCGAAACGCGCGCGGCGATCGCGGGCGACGGGTCCGATTTCGGCGGTGATCTCAATAACGACGCCGTGTTCGGTGACCTGTTCGGCCGCCCGGCGGGCGCCGATTTCTTCGGTTACATCGATCCCGACGGCACGGGCTTCAACACGTCCGGCGACTTCGCCTTCGACGACCAGAACGAGATCAAGACGTCCGGCATCAACAACCGCATCGAATGGGATCGCTGGGAGAATGTCACGTTCACCTCGGTCACCGATTTCAAGGATTACGAAAAACTCGTCTTTATCGATGTGGACTCGGCTCCGGTAAACCAGTCCGCAAACTACGCCGGCGTGGACGCGACGAGCTTCACGCAGGAATTCCGGCTGAGCGGTACGACGGATCGCAGTGCGTGGGTGCTCGGTTTCTTCTACCTGAACATCGACAGCGAGTCCGACAACGGCCTCAAGTTTCCGGTCGGCAGCGTCGTGCCGGGAGCACCCTTCGACCTGGGCGTTGATGCGCACCTGAAGACCGATTCGTACTCCCTTTTCGGCCAGATCGAGTACGACCTGCGCGACGACCTGACCCTTATCACGGGGTTGCGTCTCATCCAGGAGGAGAAGGACTACGATTTCGCGCAGAACCTGTATTTCACGCAGGACTCGCGGCAGATCCACCAGGGAACGCCGGTGGTCATCGGACCGGTCTTCACCGACACCGGCGCCGAGGCGTTTTCGGGCGACTCGAGCGATTTCCTCTGGGCGGGGAAACTGCAGCTCGACTGGAATTATTCCGACGACCTGCTCCTGTATCTCGGGCTGAATCGCGGCGTCAAGGCCGGCAGCTTCAACGCGCAGCTCGCGGGCGGCCTGCCGGTATCGGCGGCCGCCATTCCCTATGACGAGGAGGTCCTGACGAGTATCGAAGGCGGTTTCAAGGCGACCCTGTTCGACGGCTCGACGCGCTTCAACGGCGCCCTGTACTACTACGATTATGCGGACTACCAGGCCTTCCTGTTCACCGGCGTCAGCGGCGTCGTGATCAACGCCGACGCGGACAATTTCGGAGCCGAGTTCGAGCTGCAGACCTCACCGGTGGACGGCCTGGATCTCATCCTGTCAGCCGCCTGGTTCGACGCGACCGTAAAGGACGTGCCCCTGCGCGTCGACGGCCCGATCAGCCGCGACGTCAATCCGACCTACGCGCCGGAGTTCCAGGCCATGGCCATGGCCCGGTATGAATGGCCGGCGTTTGACGGGCGCCTGTACGTCGGCGGTGACGTGAGTTATTCCGACGAGTTCTTCTACAACCTGCGCAACTTCGACGCCGACAAGTTCGATGCCTACACGATGGTCAACGCGCGACTCGGCTGGATCAGCCCGAGCGAAGCGCTGCAGGCTACCTTCAACATCAACAACCTGACCGACGAAGCCGCGGGTATCCAGGGCTTCAACATTGCGACGGTTTGCGGTTGCAACGAGATTGCGTTCAAGCCGCCGCGCTGGTACGGCGTCAGCCTGCGCTACACGTTCTGACGAGCGCGGCGGCTCCGGGCTGACCCCGTCAGCCGATACCAACAACCCGGCACCCCGCCGCTTGCGGCAGTCGGTTTCCGGCCGCAACCGCCGCTCGTCTCGCCGGGGAGACTCCGCTGGCGCGACCTCGAACGTCAGCGCCGCTGCCCCTGATCAGCTCCCGACCCCTCGTGCGCACGAAGCTGTCGCCCCGGTTCAGCCGGCGCACGCACACATGCAAATGATTATCGTTGACATCCGCGATGAAAATGCGAATTATTCGCATCCGATGCGATCCGGGCCAACACCGGGGCACGCCAACCAACGGGGAGTCGACGACAAAAATGGGGTCAAGGAAATGCGCAATCGCGCTGGCCGCGCTGCTGGGCACGGCGGTGAACGGACTGGCAGCCGCAGAAGCGCCGGAATCCGGGCAAAGCGGCGCCGACCGGATGGAGGTCATCCAGGTCATCGGTTCGGCGGCCGATGCCAGGAACGTCGCGGGCTCCGGCAACGTCGTCGATCCGGAGCAGATGCGCGTCGAGGTCAACCCGGACATCAACCAGCTTCTGAAAACCGTTCCGGGCATTTACATCCGGGAGGAAGACGGCGAAGGCCTGCGGCCGAACATCGGGATCCGGGCAGCGAGCGGCGGGCGCAGCAGCAAGGTCACCTTGCTGGTCGACGGCGTCCCGATCGCGCCCGCGCCGTATTCCAACCCCGCCGCGTACTACTTCCCCGAGGTGTACCGGATGAGCAGCATCGAGGTGTTGAAAGGCGCGCCGCTGCTGCGCTATGGCCCGCAGACGACCGGCGGCGTGATCAATCTGCTGACGCCCGCCATTCCGGAGGAGCGCGGCGGCCGCGCGCTGGCGCGCGTCGGGCAGTTCAACGCGCGCGACATCCACGTCTGGTACGGCGGCACGGTCGGCAAATTCGGCTGGCTGGTCGATACGGTCCAGCGCAGCAGCCACGGTTTCAAGGACATCGACCGCAGCGGCCGCGACGCCGGTTTCGACATCGAGGACTACATGGTGAAGCTCGGCTGGACCGGTGAACGGCAGCGCCTGCTCGCGAAGATTCAATATTCCGAGCAGGTATCCAACGAGACCTACGCCGGACTGGCCGACGTCGATTTCGCCCGCAGCCCCAACCGCCGTTACGGGCTGTCCGAGATCGACCAGATGGACAACGACCACCGCGGTGTTTCCCTGGTCTACGAAGCGGACCTGGGGGACAGCATCGGCTTCAGCGCCGTCGCCTACGACAACCGCTTCTCCCGGGACTGGTTCCGGGGCGACATCAATGCATTCGTCAACGCCGCCAACGCCGGCGACCTGGAAGCGCTCGGGATCCTGCACGGCACGCGCGACGTCACCGGCCTCAGCTACACGCACGGCAACCGCTCGTACGAGTCGCGCGGGGTGGAGCTCAACCTGAGCGGCCGGGTCGGCAACCACGCGCTCGGGATCGGCGCTCGCGACCATACCGACAGCATGGATCGCTACCAGCCTGTCGAGATCTACGACCAGGTCAACGGCAGCCTCGTGTTCCAGGGTATCGTCGAGCCCACGGGCGGCAACAACCGCCTCGAGGGCGCCGACGCCGCGGCGTTCTGGATCACCGACGACTGGCAGGTGAACGACGCGCTGAGGGTACATCTCCTGCTGCGCTACGAGGACGTCGAGACCTACCGCGAGCAGTTCAATGACCCCGCACGCAGCGTGCTCGGCGGCAGGCTGTCGAGCCGCACGGACGAGTGGCTGCCCGGTGCGTCGATGACCTACGATTTCAATTCCCGCTGGCAGGTGTTGGCGGGCGTGCACCGCGGCTTTTCGCCGCTCGGCGGCGGCGCCACCGATGCCCAGGAGCCGGAGACCAGCGTCAACTACGAGGCGGGCCTGCGTTTCAACAGCGGCGAGTTCTTCGTCGAAGCGATCGGCTTCCGCAGCGATTTCGACAACCAGGCCGAAGTTTGCTCTATCGCCAATCCGTGCAGCAACGGCGCGACCTCGGGGAGCTTCACGACGAGCGAAGCCGTCGTGCAAGGCGTCGAGTTTCAGCTCGCGAACACGTGGCGGCTCGGCGGCCTCCGCGTGCCGCTGCACGTCACCTACACGCGCTCCAACGCCGAGATCAGCAAGGACAACCCCGTCACCGGCGTCGCGGACGGCGACAGCCTGGCCGACATTCCGGAGAACCTGCTCAGCGTCCGCCTGGGTCTCGAGAGCGGGCTCGGCTGGGACAATCACCTCATCGCGAAATACATGGACGGCACCTGCGTCAACATCGGCTGCAACCGCGCAACGGATCCGTTCGGCAAGACCGAGTCCTTGTTCGTCACCGACTTCATCAGCCGCTATGCGCTGAACGAGCGGACCACCGTATTCATGAAGCTCGAGAACGTCTTCGACGAGCAGGCGCTGATCGCGCGGACGCCGCACGGCGCGCGGCCGAACAAGCCGCGAGGCGCGTACATCGGGATCGAGCTCTCGCTCTGAGACGATCGGCCTTCGGGGTCCCGCCCTTAGCCCTCCGGGGGCCGACTGATTCGTACCGCGAGGGGTATGCTCGCGAGGATGAGCAGGCCGGTCAGGGCCAGTGCACCGGGGATCGCCATGACCAACGTCAACACGCCGACCAGGCCCGAGCCCAGTGCCAGGCCGGCATCGAAACCGATGTTCCACACCGAGCTCACCGTCGCCGCCTGGTCCTGCCGCGCCCGTTTGAACGCGGCAACCAGGGTCAGGCTCTGGATGGCGCCATAGCCGGCGCCGAGCACCGTCGAGCCCAGCAGGACCAGCGCCCAGCTCGCGCCCTCGTCCCACAGGAGGCCGGCTGCAACGGCGCCGATGCCGATGATGTTGAGCGCCGACGAGACGGGCAGCAGCCGCTCCAGGCCGGACGTATCGGCAAGCAGCCCCGCACGCCAGCGAGTGAGCGCCCCGGTGACGCCCCACAGCAGCAAGCCGATCGTTGCGAGTGCTCCGTCCGGGCGCGCGATGGGTAAATACGTAATGAATCCGCCGCTCGTCAACGTGACGACCATGAGCACTGTTGCCGGCCCTAGCGACGCCATCCGGGCCGCTTGACGATCCGCGCGTGCCGCCTCCTGATCGGCCGGCGGCGAATCGAAGCGGTGGCCCTCGTCCGGACCGGCGGCGCGAGCCAGGTGCCGCACGGCCAGCAGGCCCAACAGCGGTGCAGCCCCCAGGAGGGCAACGATCGTGAAGTGACCCGCCGTAACCAGCGCCACCCCGCCTGCCACGGCAAACAGGTTCGGCAGTGCAATCGCCAGGCCGTAAATGCCGATGGCTTCACCGCGCCGTTCCGGCGGCACGATCCGTGCCGTCAGCATGGAGCCGAGTACCGTCAGGATGCCGAAACCGATGCCGCGCACGGCAGAGATCACGAGCACCCAAACGTATCCCCCGTCGACGAGAAACAGCAGCGAGGGAGCGCCAAGGGCAATGACTCCCGCGGCGAGCGTGATTGCCAGGCCCAGCCGGTGCGTCAGGCGCGGCACCATGAGCTGGGTGCTCACCGTGGCAACCAGCAGGGCGGTGGTGACGAATCCGGCCAGGCTTTCGTCGGTGCCCTGGCCGACCAGCCAGGCCGGCAGCGCCGAGATCGTGACAAAGAAACCGGTGAAGCCGAAAAGCGTGTAGGCGGCAAGCAGCCACATGGCCGGCAGGCGCCACAGCGAGCCGGAGCTGTCCGTAAGCTTCATAGGATCCAGGCGAATCAAAAGCGGCTATTGTGGCAGGTAACGCTGTGCCGGGCCTCACCTGCACTTCCGGCTGCCTTGTACATGCAGCATCGCCACGCGGCTCGCGCACGCGGACATGCTATTCTCCGAGGAATTGCCTGATAGCCAAGTGCCTTTACATTGCGGCCGGGGGACCCCATGAGAACTGCCACCTCGCTCGGAGCCATCATCCTCGTTTCAGCGCTCGCTGCCTGTTCGCCCCCGGCCGATGCGCCGCAGGAAGCGGCCAGCACGGCTGCTCCGGAACCGGCTGCCGACCCGAGCGGTCCCTACACCTTCGCCGTCGGCGATTTCGTGGCGGTTGCGCTGCCCGACGCCGTCCTGGAGCTCCCGAACGACAACAAGGTACTGGGCGTCGGGCGCACTCCTGAAGAGGTTGCTTCGCTCCTGGCTGACGCGGGATTGCCCACCGACCGCCTGGAACTCTCGGTCCACCCGCTGCTGGTGAAGACCGGCGAGAGGGTGCTCCTGTTCGACACCGGGGCTGGCGCGACGATGGGCTCGAGCGGCGGGTCCCTGCCCGCCTCCATGGCGGCCGCCGGCGTCGATCCGGCCGACGTCACCGATATTTTCATCTCGCACGCGCACGGCGACCACGTCGGCGGCCTGGTGAGCGCCGCGGGCGACCTTGGCTTCCCCAACGCGGCGATTCACATCTCCTCACCCGAATGGGCCGCTCTCGAGGCCGCGGCGGGTTCCGGGGACGCCTGGCAGGCTGCCCTCGTTGCCGCCATCGGGCCGGCAGTCGCCGAGTTCGCGCCTGGCGAAGAAATCATCCCGGGCGTCGTCAAAGCGGTCGAGATCGCGGGGCACACGCCGGGTCACTCGGGTTACCTCGTTACCTCCAACCAGCAGTCGCTGCTCTATATCGGCGATGCGATGCATCACTTCGTCGTCTCGGTCCAGCGGCCGGAGTGGACAATCCGCTTCGACGGCGACCCGGCAACCGCGCAGGCGAGCCGCTCGGCGTTGCTGGCTCGGGCCGCCGACAGCGGACAGCGCATCTATGCCGTCCATTTCCCGTTTCCCGGCGTCGGCAGGTTCGAGCGCCGCGACGGCGGATTCGCCTGGGTCCCGGAATAGCTTTGGCGTAACGCGCACGGTCGTCTGCGCGCCGCCCGGCTCGCCGCGGCGGCCTGTCGGCGCTGCCGCGCACGGGTCAATAACATCCAACCGCTCAATTACAGCCGGTTCGGACGCTGGACCGTGGTCGCCGGCATCCTGCTGCTGGCATTCAACCTCCGTCCCGCCGTTATCAGCGTCGCGCCGGTGCTCGAGGAACTCGTGCAGGGGCTCGGCATGGGTGTGGTGGCGACCAGCCTGCTCACCGCGCTGCCGGTGGTTGCGTTCGCCGTCTTCGGGACACTGGCACCCGCCGCGGCCAGGCACACCGGCGTGCACCGGCTCACGCTGCTGGCGCTGCTCGCCGTGGTTGTCGGACTGCTAGGCCGATCGGCCGTTTCCTCGGTGCCGCTGTTCCTCCTGCTGTCGATGCTGAGCCTGGCCGGCATGGCAGTCGGCAACGTCCTGCTGCCCTCGCTGGTGAAGCTGCACTTTCCGCGGAAGATCGGTCTCATGACCGGCCTCTATACGACGTCGCTGATGGCAGGCGTCACCCTCGCCGCGATGTTTACCGTACCGCTTGCCGGGCAGCTCGGATCCTGGCGCGCCGGGCTGGCGTTCTGGGCGGGGACCGCCGCCGTGGCGGCATGCCCCTGGGTCCTGATGCTGTGGCACGACGCGGCGCTGCAGTCCCGGCGGGCGTCCATCACGCTGGCACAGGTTGCCCGGACGCGGCTCGGCTGGGCGATGGCACTATTGTTCGGGCTGCAGTCGGCGCATGCCTACACGATCTTCAGCTGGTTCGCCCAGCTCTACCGCGATGCCGGCTTTTCGCCCTTCACGGCGGGCCTGATGCTCGGCGTGATAACCGGGGCGGGCATTCCGCTCTCGCTTTGGGCACCGATTGCGGCTGCCCGGCGCCACGACCAGACGCGGCTGCTGCTGGGCCTGGCGGTTTGCTTTCCGCTGGGCTACATCGGCCTGCTCGTGGCTCCGGTTGCGGGCGCCTGGCTATGGGCGCTCACACTGGGCAGTGCAATGAGCATTTTTCCGGTCGTGCTCACGCTCATTACGCTGCGCTGCCGTACCCCGGACGGCACGGCCGCGCTGTCGGGATTCGCCCAGGGCGTGGGATATGCCCTGTCCACCGCCGGGCCGTTTGGCATCGGGCTGCTGTACCGCGCCACCGGAGGGTGGACGTGGCCGATGCTCGCGCTCACGGCGATGGGCTGCGCGACCGTCATGCTGGCATTCGCCACGGGCCGGCCGAAATTTCTCGAAGACGAGATTGGCACGCCACCGTCACCGGAACCGGAGCCGGGGAAACGTGATCGCCTGCGGGCGAGGACCTGGTGAAGTGTTGTCCGCAATGACGACCTCTCCCGGTGGGAATAATCTCCAGGGTGCTGGCGGTGGGTGGAGGCGGTATGCTGTCGCCCGGTCGACAACCTGTTGGAGCCCTGACGATGAAGCACCTGCCCGCCGCTCTCCTCGGTCTCGTCCTTGCGACCGGCGCCCCGAACGTTTTCGCGGAGCGCACGATCGCGTTCGCCCCTTACGATGTACCGTCCGGCGGGACCGTTGCCTTGGCGGTGCCCGAAGGGGTGCCGCAGGCGGGTGTGTTCGCCGAGGTCGATGCGGCAGCCGACGGCGCGCTCCGCCGCGCGGTGAACGCCGTCGGCTTCCGCGGCGAGGCGAAGGCGTGGCTCGATCTGCCTGGCGTGGCGCCGTTCGATCGCGTGCTGCTGGTCGGCATTGGTACCGGCGCCGTCACGCCGCGCGTCCTCGAAGACCTTGGCGGAGCCGTCGGCCAGGCCGCCGCCCTGAGCGCGGCCCCGCGGATCGACATCCTGTGGTCCGGCGACGAGACCGATGCCGCGGCACACATCGCGTTCGGCGCGGTGCTGGGACAGTACCGCTTCACGAAATACCGCACCCCCGCTGAAGGCGAACCGGTGACGGGCGAGGGCGAACTGGTCATCCGCACGCCCGCAGGCAGGGCCGCCGCCGGATTGTTCAACGCCGAGTGGGCGCCGGTCGGCCGCGCCGTCACCTTCGCCCGCGATGTCATCAGCGAACCGGGCGTCGAGATTTACCCGGAATCCTTCGTGCAGCGGGTACGCGAAGTCTTCGACGGCATGGCGAACGTTCGTATCGACGTGCTGGACGTGGCGCGAATGGAAGCGCTCGGCATGGGCGGCATCCTCGCCGTCGGCAAGGGCAGCGCCCGGCCGCCGCGCCTGCTGGTAGTGCGTTACGACGGCGCGGGCAGGAACGAGGCGCCGGTCGCGTTCGTCGGCAAGGGCATTACCTTCGACTCCGGGGGCATCAGCCTCAAGGGCAACGACGGCATGTGGCGCATGAAGTACGACATGTCCGGCGCCGCGGCGGCGACCGCGACCGTGCTCGCACTCGCGGGGCGCAAGGCGGAAGTGAACGCCGTGGGCATCGCGGCGCTGGCCGAGAACATGCCCTCCGGTACCGCGGGCCGGCCGGGGGACGTCGTGCGCACGATGTCCGGCAAGACCTTCGAAGTCATGAGCACCGACGCCGAAGGCCGCATTGTGCTCTCCGATGCGATCTGGTATGCACAGCAGGAGTTCAACCCGCGCGTGGTCATCGATCTCGCGACGCTGACCGGCTCGGTGCGCACCGCGCTCGGCGACGAGTACGCGGGGCTCTTCTCGCGCCACGATGCGCTCGCGGAGCAGTTGATCGCGGCCGGCGCGGCGTCCGGCGAGGACCTGTGGCGCCTGCCGCTGCACCCTTCCTATGCAAAGGACATGGAATCGCCCATTGCCGATATCCGCAACAGCGGTATGGGGGCGGGCGCCGGCGCCGGGCTGGGCGCGCACTTCATCGGCCAGTGGGTGGCGGAGGACATGCCGTGGGCGCACCTCGACATTGCCGGCATGGCCTGGCGGCTGAACGAGGACCTGCCGACGGTGCCGCTCGGGGCCAGCGGCTTCGGCATCCGCGTGCTCGATCGCTACGTCCGCGGACTGGAATAAAAACCACGTATGCGCGCGGTTCGTTGCAATGCGCCGCCCCGGCTCGTGCCATCGACGCTGCCCTATGGCTGGAAGGTCGCTTTCAGCCGGCGGATGTCGGCTTCCGTCCAGCCCGGCGGTTCGGTGAGCGCGAGCCACGCGTCGATGTAGTCGTCCGGCGCATAGTTGTGGCCGTGTCCCGCGGGCGTAATGTCCCCCGCCCGCATGTCGGCGGCGACCTGCAGCATGGTGACGACGGGAATCCAGCGGAGCTCCGGCGTCACATCGGCCCCGCGCGGCGCCTGCAGCCACTCGGGCCTGCGCCAGAGCAGGCTCGGGCCGAAGAAGGTTATCGGATCCGTCGCGTACTGGAGAAACGCGATCCGCAGCGGGCCCCAGCGCACGCCCGGCATGCGCAGGCGATTTCGCTGGTCGGTGAAACGGATAACCGTGCTGTCCCGAAACCGCGGCAGCCATGCAGGCGACCCCGGCACCCGGCGCCGGGTCGCGGTCCGCCAGGTCTCGCTGCGAAACGGCGGCCCGCTCCACAAGGCGCCGTCAAACGGGTCGCCGATCACGTCATAGATCTCGAAGGAACGATCCGAGTTGAGCGCGCCGAGGCTCAGGCCGTGCAGGTAAAGCCGTGGGCGCCGGTCCCGGGGCAGGGTGGTCCAGTGGCCGTAGACCTCCGCGAATAATGCCTGCGCGGTGGCCGCGCCATTCTCGGGCTCGACCATGAGGGCAATCGCGCTCGCCAGGTAGGAGTACTGCACGGCGACACTCGCCACGTTACCGCGGTGCAGGTACTCCACGGTATCCATCGCGCCGGGGTCCACCCAGCCGGTTCCGGTCGGGGTGACGAGGATCAGCACGTCGCGCTGGAAAGCGCCCGTTCGCTGCAGCTCCGCGAGGGCGAGCCGCGCGCGCGCCTGGACCGAGTCCGCCGAGTTCAGGCCGACGTACACGCGGATCGGTTCGGGCGTCGGCTCGCCGAAGAACGCTTCGAGCTCGCCGGCCGTAGGTCCTGTGGATACGTACTGGCGCCCGGCGCGGCCGAGGCTTTCCCAGGTGAGCAGCGACTCCGCGCTGCCCGTTGTCAGCGGGTGGCGAGGCTGCTCCACTTCCGCCTCCATCAGCGCGTCGAGCTGTTGGAAAGATTCGTCGGATACGTGCATGACGTAGCGGACCAGCAGGCCGTCCGTCAGCGACCAGAACAGCGCTGCGGCGACCGCAATGGCGACCACGTTCGAGACGCGGCGCGGGATGAAGGGCCTCAGCCGGATCGCGATCCACCGGTACGTGCGGCGAAACAGCCTGGCCGCGATGAGGAGCACGACGAACACCGCGACGGCGATGAGGCCGACCACCAGGGGCCGCGTGCTTTCCACCGGCTCCATGTCCATCAGCCGGCGGATGGAGTCCTGCCAGCCCGGCGCCCGCCACAGGAACACCACGCCGATGAGGAGGCACAGCAGTCCGGCGACGATCCTCACGATTCGCGCCCGCCGCGGTCCCGCTATCGGCAGCTCGAGATAGCGCCAGAGCCAGCCGAAAAACGCGCCGATGGCATAGCCGGCGACGAGCGAGAAGCCGGCCAGCAGGCCCTGCATCAGCGCGGAGCGCGGCAGCAGGCTCGGCGTCAACGAAAACGCGGCGAACAGCGTTCCGAGCAGGAGACCCACGGAGGAGAAGGACTGCCAGATTCGACGATTCTCCTCCCCAGCCAGGCTCATCTCCCCTGCCTCCGCGATACCTCCTGTCCCGGATTGTAGCGGGCCTCAGGCGCCGGAGGCGATCGATTCCGGGTCCATCCAGAATGCCTCCCAAACGTGGCAGCCGGAAAATGGAGCGGCATGGTTTGCGCTCGTTGCATCTGGCACACTGTCCGCATCGGACGCCCGCAGCGATTCGCCTGCTGCGGAAGATCAGCATGCAATTCGATACACAGGCGCTGGACGAACCGGTCCGGTGCCGTATGCATGTAGCGATCCCGATGCCTGAACTGCTCGATTTCGAAGGCCGATCGGCCTGGACCAACGTTGCCGTGTTCGTCGTCAGCGCCGCCGTGATCTGGTTTGCCGGGACGCGCATGGTGCGGCTGGTCGACCGGTTTGCGAAACGCACGGGCATGGGCCAGGGCTTTGCCGGCATGCTCCTGCTCGGCGGCATCGTGTCCCTGACTGAAATCTCCACGGTTTCGACCGCGGCCTTCACGGGCTCGCCGCTGCTTGCCCTGAACAACCTCCTGGGCAGCGAGTCGATCAACCTCTTCCTGCTTGCGGCGGTCGATCCTCTCTCGGGGCGTGAAGCGCTGACCTCCTTCGTCGCAAAGCCCGCCATGCTGATGCAGGGAACACTGGTCATCCTCCTGCTTTCACTCGTGGCGATGGCCATGGTAGCCGGTGATCCCGTTATCCTCGGGGTAGGGCCCTGGTCCACGGCGCTGCTCCTGTGCTGCCTGGGCGCGCTGTGGATGTCGTCTCGCTACCAGGGGCGGGAAGCCTGGATACCGGCCGAGGAGGCTGAACAAGATTCGGGCGAGGCAGTCGAGAAGCCGTCCGGCAGCGCGGATGCCCGCGGCCGGCCGCAGGAGTCTTTGCCGCTCCTCATCGCGAAGCTCGCCGGCTTTGCGTGCATCATCTTCGTCGGGGGTTTTTCACTGTCGATGACGGGCGACGCCCTGGCGCAGCAGACGGGTCTCGGACAGAGCTTCGTCGGATTCCTGCTCGTCGGGCTCTCGACCTCCATGCCGGAGCTGAGCACGATAACGGCGGCGATCCGGCTGAAGCGCTATGAAATGGCCATCGGGGACATCCTGGGCTCGAACGTCTTCAATCTCCTGCTCATCTTCCTGACCGACGTCGTCTATACCGGCGAGGGTACGGTGCTCGATCATGGCGGACGGTTCGAGTTCTTTGCGGCGCTGCTCGGCATCCTCATGACCGCAATCCTGCTGCTCGGATTGCTCGAACGCAGGGACAAGACGATTCTCAAGATGGGCTATGACTCCCTGGCGATACTACTGGTCTTCCTTGGCGGGGTCTGCCTGCTTTTCGGGCTGAGCGGAGAAGCCGGTTAACGGGAACCCTCGTCGTTCCCCATGCCGATGAAACGGGCGAACCGGGGAATGTCATGAGCCGTAAAGCCGCTGTATTCGTACGTGATCCAGCTGCCGATCGGGGGCGGATGAAGGCGTTGCTCATCGGTGAAGCCGGTGCCGATGCGAAAGCGCAGGCCGTCGGCCCGTTCGACCAGCAATGCCCCAAGCATACCTTCGTACCTGCCCTTGCCCGGGAGGTGGCCGGCGACCCTCGCGGCCGCCCGCTGGTGCAGCTTGTACTTGAGCAGGTCGTCACTGGGTCCGGCACGATACCGGGATGACGCCCGGTGTAGCATCAGGCCTTCACCGCCCTTTGCGAGCACCTCCCGCAGCTTCGCTTCCAGTTCGGCATGGTCCGCTACGCGGAACTGCTCTATCACCTGGAGCCACGGTATCTGCAGCGACGTTACGAGCGCGTCCAGCGCCGCCAGGCGCTCGCTGAACGGGCCGCCGTGGGCCGGCAGGTCGAAGACCATGAAGCGCATCTGCCGCCACGCATCGTCGTCGGGCCTCGCCGTCCGCACGGTGGCTGACGCTTGGGCGAACCGGCCGCGCCCCGCCCAGAGCTCACCGTCGAGCGGGATGTGCGGCCAGTTGGCCGTAAACCATCCCGGCGGCCGGATGGCGTGACCGGTTCGGGTCAGCAGCTTCTCGCCGTCCCAGTACCCGCGAACGCCATCGAGTTTCTCGCTGACCCGATAGCCGGAAAGGTCGATACCGGCGCCGGCGTCGTACACATTCGCAACAACGAGGGCCGGCGGCCGCTCGTCTGCGAATGAGGCAAGGGACAGCCACAGCAGGCAGCAGCTCGCCAGGCTCCAGGCAGCCATCTTTCCATGCATCTCGCACCCCGTCCGGCAGGAACCACGCATAGTCTGGCACCGTGGGTGCCCGCTGCGAGTGGCATTACCGGCTTGTTGCTGGAGTTATCGGATAGCGGCATTTGGGTTCTCGTCGGGCCCGTGCAAGAATCAATAACGCACAGGAGGATCCAATCATGACTCGCTACAAAGTTGGCTATTTCGTCGGTAGCCTGGCCACGCAATCGATCAATCGCAAGCTCGCCAGGGCACTTGTCCGGCTCGCACCTGAAGGCCTTGAATTCAGTGAGATTACGTTCAACGAGCTGCCGCTTTACAGCTACGACTATGACGATGACTATCCGCCGGTGGCGCGCGCCTTCAAGGAGAAGATAGTGGCGTCGGATGCGGTGCTGTTCGTGACGCCGGAATACAACCGGTCCATTCCCGGCGGGCTCAAGAATGCCATAGACTGGGCAAGCCGGCCTTACGGGAGCAATGCCTTCACGCGCAAACCTTCCGCGGTGATCGGCACCTCGCCCGGCGCGATCGGTACCGCGGTGGCGCAGCAGAGCCTGCGCAGCGTGCTGGGCTTCTGCAACTCCCCGCAGATGAACGCGCCCGAAGCCTATATCCAGTTCATGCCGGGAATGATCACCGATGACGGCGAGGTCACGGTGGCCGATACCGAAGCTTTCCTCCGCACCTACATGGCTGAATTCCATACATTCATCGGCCGGGTCCTCTCCGTGCTGCCGCCGGAGCGCCCATGACGACATCCTTCCATCCCCCGAGGCGGGTCCTGATGGGTCCCGGTCCCTCCGACGTCAGTCCGCGGGTTACTGCCGCCATGGGCGCGCCAACGATCGGTCACCTGGATCCGGCTTTCGTCACGTTGATGGACGAGATCAAGTCGCTCCTGCAACAGACGTTCAAGACCGGCAACCCTCTCACCATACCCGTCTCCGGCCCCGGCTCCGCCGGCATGGAAACCTGCTTCGTCAATTTGCTCGAGCCCGGCGACAAGGCCATCGTCTGCGAGAACGGCGTGTTCGGCGGCCGCATGAAGGAGAACGTGGAACGCTGCGGTGCAACGGCCGTGATGGTGCATGACGACTGGGGCAAGACCGTCGATCCGCAGAAGGTCGAGGACGCTTTGAAGGCGAACCCCGATGCCAGGCTCGTGGCGTTCGTGCACGCCGAAACCTCGACCGGCGCGCGCAGCGATGCCAGGGTGCTTTGCGAACTTGCGCGCCGTCATGATGCGCTGACCGTGGTCGATACCGTCACCAGCCTGGGCGGCATCGAGGTGGACGTGGACGGCTGGGGTATCGACGCCGCCTATTCCGGCAGCCAGAAGTGCCTGTCCTGCCCGCCCGGCCTCTCACCGGTGACCTTCAGCGAGCGCGCCGTGGAAGCGATTAACAGGCGCAAGCACCGGGTGCAGAGCTGGTTCCTCGATCTCAGCCTGGTGATGGCCTACTGGTCCGGTGACAGCGCCCGCACCTACCATCACACGGCTCCCGTCAACAGCATGTACGGCCTGCACGAAGCGCTCGTCATCCTGGAGGAGGAAGGCCTGGAGAACGCCTGGCAGCGCCACGCGCTGCATCACCGTGCCTTCGCCGCCGGCGTCGAGGCCATGGGGCTCGGCTTCGTGGTGGACGAGGATTTCCGCCTGCCCCAGCTGAACGCGGTCACCGTGCCGCCGGGGGTCGACGAATCGCAGGTGCGCGCCCGCCTGCTGGAGGATTACCACCTGGAAATCGGCGCCGGTCTCGGGGCCCTGGCCGGCAAGGTCTGGCGCATCGGCCTGATGGGGGAGAGCGCCAGCAAGACCAACGTGCTGCTGTGCCTGGGTGCGCTCGACGCGGTGCTGGCCGGGATGGGTGCGTCGATCGCAGCCGGCAAGGCAGTCGGTGCGGCGCAGGCCGTCTACACCAGTTGAAGCGTGATCCGGTCCGTTCGCGTGAGTGAACGGACCCTCGCTTGCGCCGGGCGGGATTTCCCTTGAAGCGGGGCGAGCCTTTTTGATCCAGATCAATGTGGCGGCGGTGCGCTCTGCTAACGTAGCAATCACCATCCGGGGACCCGCCATGGGGGCAGGGACCGGGATGGGATATGCATGGTGATGCGAGCCCCCGAAGAGGTAAGCGAGATGGATCAACTGAAGACCAAGGGACTCAGGATTTATACAGCGGCGCTGATGCTTACCGCCACCACCGCGTTCGTGTTGGCTGCCCCTGAGCAGTCGGCGCTGGCGGGCATGGCGGTCCTCGCGGGCATCGTCGGGATCGTGGCGACCGCGATGGGGCGCGATCTGCAGGCCGTCGAAATCACGAACCCGCCGCCGCGGTAGGGACTCACCCCGCGCCCCGCGGCGCACCGATCCAACGCCGGCCTCGGGCCGGCGTTTTTTTGGGAGGGCGAACGGCGTCCGCCTGCGGCATTGTGCAATCCGGAAGCCATCGCTACTATTTGCCCTTCAGAGCTGGCCAGCGAGGCCAGGGCAACAAGAAATCCGATATGAACATCTACGTAGGCAACCTTCCTTATTCGACGACCGACGAAGACTTGCGCGCCGCTTTCGCGGCGCATGGCAGCGTCACATCAGCCCGGGTCGTGTTCGATCGCGAAACGGGCCGGTCCAGGGGGTTCGGTTTTGTAGAGATGGCGAACTCGAGCGAGGCTCACGCCGCCATCGAAGCGCTGAACCAGACCGAGATGCAGGGACGCCAGCTACGCATCAACGAAGCCCGCGCCCGCCGCTGACGTTTCGTCCTGCCCTGCAGGAGCCCGCCACGCGGGCAACACCGGCGGTCGGCCCGTGATCACCGCCGGCCCCGCCGCTTCGTTGGAAGTCGAACGCCCGTGCTATAGTTTGTAGAAGACATCCGCCGGCGAGAGCTCCGGCCGGCCCGTGTCTGAAGCACATCCGCCTGGCGTCCCGCCCCCTGTCGGCGCGCACGCCCGCACTCCCCTTACAGCCTTCGCATCGGAATCTTGCCAGCTGCCGTCTCCGGCCGTCCGACGGGAAGGTATTGCTCGTCGGAGGAGCCCGTGTTCGAGGCCTTTGGTCACCTTGCGGCACAAATGCTGGTGCACATCCTGCTCATGAATGCCGTTGCCCCGTTGCTGGCGCTGGCGGCTCGCAGCGGCGTGGCGCGCCGGTGGCCGGGCCTGGTGCCGGCGACGGTCGTGCAGGTGGTCGTGCTGTGGGCGTGGCACGCGCCCCCGGCTGTCGCGGCCGTGTCGCAGTCGAACGTGCTGCACGGCGCGATGCTGGGCTCGCTGCTGTTCGCCGCGTTCTGGTTCTGGTCGGCTGTCTTCTCCGGGCATGAAGCGCGCTGGCGAGCGATACTGGCCCTGCTCGTTACCGGCAAGTTGTTCTGCCTCCTCGGCGTGCTGCTGGTGTTCGCGCCGCGCGCGCTTTACGCCGGCCTCTTTGCAAACGGCCCCGGACATCCTGCCGCCACCCTTCCCGACCAGCAGCTTGCCGGGCTGCTGATGCTCATTGCCTGCCCCGCCACTTACATCGTCGCGGGCGTCATCGTCGCCGCGCGCTGGCTCGGCCGCATTGACGCGGCCGGGGAAGCGGGCTCCGGTTCGCCAAAGGCGCGGCATGCGGTTTAGCGGGCTCCGGTGGCGCCGCGCTTTCCGCTACGGCGCCGCCTGGCTGGCCGTCGCGATCGTCGCCAGCGGGCTTTTCGTATGGTCCGGCCTCTACAACGTCGCCGCCTCCAGCAGCCACTGGGAGATCACGAACTGGATCCTGGAGCGGATTCGCGTGGAGTCCGTCGATACCTGGAGCTCGTTCGTCGGCAAGCCGCCGCCGCTGGACGACGCCGAGCGCATCCGCCTCGGCGCCGCGCATTTCGAAGGCGGGTGCACGCCTTGCCACAGCCGGCCCGGCGCTCGCGCGAACGCCATTGCCGAATCGATGCTGCCGGTGCCGCCGCCGCTCTCCGGAAGCATCGACGAGCTGGATGACGAGGAGATCTTCTGGATCGTAAAGCACGGCCTCAAGTTCACGGCCATGCCGGCCTGGCCGTCGCAGAGCCGTGACGATGAAGTCTGGGCCGTTACGGCATTCCTGCTTCGGCTGCCGGACCTGTCGAGCAGGGACTATCGCGAGCTTGCCGGCGTCGTCCGCGGGGGCGACGAGCAGGTGAGCGGCGCCGGGCTCGCCGAAAGCGGCGAGGCCGTCGCGCTCACCGAGTGCGTGCGTTGCCACGGCGATGCTTCCCTGCCGCCGCTATCCGTGTTCATCCCGGTGCTCAACGGGCAGCCCCAGGTCTATCTCGAACGGGCGCTCGGGGAGTACGCCGCGACCTCCCGGCCGAGCGGCATCATGCAACCGGTCGCGAGCCTGTTGTCGCCGGGCGAGAGCCGTCGCATTGCGGCCTGGTACGCGGGACTCCGGCCGCCGCCCGGACGGCATGAACGCCTCGCGGAGGACGTCGCGCGCGGGAGCCGCCTGGCGCAGGCCGGCGACCCGGAGAACGGCATACCGCCGTGCCTGGCCTGCCACTCGGCGGGACACCCGGACAGTTTTCCGTCACTGGCCGGGCAGAACGCGGCCTACCTCGGGATGCAGCTCGACCTGTTCAGGAGCGGTACCCGCGACAGCACCGTGTACGGCCAGGTCATGACGGCAATTGCCCGGCGCCTGTCGACTGAGCAGGTCGAGAGCGTGGCGCGGTACTTCGCGTCGCTCCCGCCCCTCAATGCTCCCGACCGCGCGGTGCCGCCCCCATGAGGGGACGGCTCTGCCGCTTCGCGTTTGGCGCCGCGGTCTTGACCCTGGCGGCAGGCTGCGCCGGCGTGCAGTCCGCCCTTGAACCGGCGGGTGCCGAGGCGGAGCGGATCGATCTCCTGTTTCGCGCCGTCACGGCATTCTGCACGCTGGTGTTCGTCGCCGTCGTCCTGGCGACCGCGACCGCGTTGTTCGGCAGCCGCCGGTGGCGCGACAAGCTTTCCGGCGAACGGCTGGTCGTCCACGCCGGCATCTTCTTTCCCATCGCCGCCCTCACGGTGCTGCTCGGATACGGTATCTACGTCATGAGCCTCGGCGAAAGCGCGCAGGCCGGAACCGGGTTGCGCCTGGACGCGCGCACCGGCAGCGGCGGGCTCGAGGTTCCCCCCGGTGAAGGCCTGCGCATCGTCGTGACCGGCGAGCGCTGGTGGTGGCGTGTCGAGTATGTGACCGCAGGCGGTCACCGCTTCGAGAGCGCCAACGAGCTGCGCCTGCCGGTCGGGGAGCCGGTACCGGTCCTGCTGGCGTCGGCCGACGTCATCCACAGCTTCTGGGTGCCGAGCCTCGCCGGGAAGCTCGACATGATCCCGGGCCGGGTGAACACGCTCACGCTCACGGCCACCGAGCCCGGTGCGAGCCGCGGGCAGTGCGCGGAGTACTGCGGCGGCGCGCACGCGCTCATGGCCTTCTACGTTGTCGCGATGCCGCCCGACGAGTTCGCAAGCTGGCTCGCGCGCGAAGGCCGGCCGGCGGCAGCGCCCGACGGGCAGGAGGCCATCGACGGCCAGGCGCTGTACACGGCGTACGGCTGCGGCGGTTGCCACACCATTCGGGGTACCGGCGCCCGCGGCACGATCGGGCCCGACCTGACGCACGTCGGCAGCCGCCTGTCGCTGGGCGCCGGCATCCTGCCGAACGATGCCGACGCCTTTGCCCGCTGGATCCGCGACAACCAGCACGTGAAGCCGGAGAACCTGATGCCGCCGTTCCGGATCTTCGACGAGACGCAGCTCGCACAGCTCGCGGCCTACCTGGAGCACCTGGAGTAACGATGGCGAGCTCCGGGCTGCCCAATCCCCTGCCGCGTCCCGAAGGCGAGCTCGAGGAGCTGAAGCGCGTCTGGGCAACGCCCACGGGCTGGCGAATTCTCAGCGCGGTGAATAACACGGTCATCGGGGTGTTCTACATCGGCGCCGCGTTCGCTTTCTTCGTCGTCGCGGGACTGCTGGCGCTCCTGATGCGCACGCAGCTCGCCGTCGGCGACAACGACTTCATCGGCCAGGAACTGTACAACCAGATGTTCACCGTGCACGGCACGACGATGATGTTCCTGTTTGCCGTGCCGGCCGTCGAGGCCCTGGGTGTCATGCTGCTGCCGCAGATGCTCGCCGCGCGCGACCTGCCGTTCCCGCGCCTCTCCGCATTCGCGATCTGGGCCTACATCATCGGCGCCACGGTGTTCGTGACGACCATCCTTTACGACCTCGCGCCGGCAGGCGGCTGGTTCATGTACCCGCCGCTGACGCTGACGGAGTTCTCGCCCGGCGACAACGCGGACTTCTGGCTGCTCGGCATCGGCTTCATCGAAATCTCGGCGATCGCGGGGGCGATCGAGATCGTCGTGGGCACCCTGCGTACCCGGCCCCCCGGCATGTCGCTCATGCGCATGCCGATTTTCGCCTGGGCCATGCTGATCTTCGCCGCGATGATCATGTTCGCATTCCCGGCGGTGATCCTCGCGACCATGATGCTCGAGATCGAGCGCTCCTTCGGCTGGCCGTTCTTTACCGCCGCGCTCGGGGGCGACCCGCTCCTGTGGCAGCACCTGTTCTGGTTCTTCGGCCACCCGGAGGTCTACATCATCTTCCTGCCGGCGGCGGGCCTGGTGTCGATGATCGTGCCGACCATGGCGCAGAAGCCGCTGGTCGGCTACCGCCTGATCGTGGTGGCGCTGATTGCGACCGGCTTCTTCAGCTTCGGCCTGTGGGTGCACCACATGTTCACGACCGGCATTCCGGCCCTGAGCCTCGCTTTCTTCTCGGCGGCCAGCATGGCGGTCGCGGTGCCTTCCGGTATCCAGGTGTTCTCCTGGATCGCGACCATGGCGTCGAGCCGCGAGCGTTTCAAAATAAACACGCCGTCGCTGTTCGTGCTCGGTTTCCTGGTGATCTTCACGCTGGGCGGGTTGACGGGCGTCATGGTGGCCATGGTGCCGATCGACTTCCAGGTGCACGACACCTACTTCGTTGTCGCGCATTTTCATTACGTGCTCGTCGGCGGGATGGTGTTCCCGCTGTTCGCGACATTTTATTACTGGGCGCCGATGGTGAGCAGGAACATGCTGTCCGAACGGCTCGGGCGCTGGGTTTTCTGGCTGATGTTCGCAGGCTTCAATATCGCGTTCCTGCCCATGCACCTGGCGGGGCTGCTCGGCATGCCGCGGCGGGTATGGACGTACCCGGCCGACATCGGCTGGGAGCCTCTCAACATGACCTCGACGGTCGGCGCCTACGTGCTCGGTGCGGGCGTGCTGCTGTTCGTCATCGACCTCATGGTCCGCTTCCGTCCCGGGCAGGGGCCCGGCAACCCCTGGGGCGCCGGCACGCTGGAGTGGCTGCCGAACGACGTGTACTCGACGCGCAGTATCCCGCTCGTGACCAGCCGCGAGCCGGTCTGGGACCAGCCGAACCTGGCGGAAGACGTGAAGGCGGGCGGCTACTACCTGCCCGGGGCGCCGACCGGCGGGCGTGAAACGCTGGTCACCTCGCCGGTCCATGCGCGTCCCCAGTACGTCATCCAGATGCCGGGGGCCGGCTGGCCGCCGTTTCTCGCCGCGGCGTTCACCGCCGCGTGCTTCCTCCTGCTGACGGTCAAGCTGGTGATCCTTGCCATCGCCTGCGGCGCGCTTGCGATCCTTTTCTGCATCGCCTGGACCTGGAGCCTCGATCCCGGTCCGGGCAAGGGCAAGGTCGACATCGGCGGCGGCATTCGCGTCCCGACCTACATGACCGGCCCGCGCTCGCACTCCTGGTGGGCGGTGGTCGTGCTCATCTTCGTCGCCGCTTCGCTCTACCTCGCCTGGGTATTTTCCTATCTCTTCCTGTGGACCGTTTCGCCGGAGGTGTGGGCGCCCGCCGGCTCGCCCGCTTTGCCGGACCCGGGATGGCCGGCGGCGTCCGCCGCGCTGCTGGTCGCCGGTTCGGGCCTGCTGTTCGCCGCGCGGCGGCGGCTGCCGGCGCCCGGCCGCTTCCGGCTGGCGGTCGTGGTGCTGGTCCTGCTGGCGGTCGCGTGCCTGGCGGCGGCGCTCGGGGTCGAGCTTGCCGGCCACTGGCAGAGCGGTCTCAGGCCGTCGCAGAACGCGTACGGCGCGAGCGTGTACATGGGCGTCGTGCTGTTCGGGGAACTCGCGTTCACCCTCGTGATCCTGGGCGGCTACGTCATTGCGCGCCAACTCGCGCGCCGCCTCGACCGTGAGCGCCGGGTGAGCTTCGACAACCTGGCGCTGCTCTTTCATTACACCGTTGCGCAGTCGCTCGTCGGGCTCGTGCTGGTGCACGGCTTCCCGAGGCTCGTGGCGTGACGCGGCGGAAGATGCAGGCGGGCGAGGACCCGGCTTCGGTCGCCGCGGCCTTGACCTTTCTCCTCATCGGGCCGCTGCTGTGGGCGGGGCACCTGTTCCTGGTGTATGCGCTGCAGGCGGTGCTGTGCGCGTTCAGGATCACGGGAACTGCCGTGGTCGATCCGCTGCTCATCGAGGCGGCGGTCGCCGCGCTCACGCTCGCGGTGGCGGCGGCCCTCCTGCTCGCGCTGTGGCGGCCGCGTCGCACGGCGGGCCTGTTACGCGCGGCGGGGCTCCTGGACGGGGAAAACGGGGCCTTCATGGTGTCGGTCATGCGCCTGCTGGCCGCGCTGTCGCTGGCGGGAGTGGCCTGGGCGGGGGCGACCGTGCTGCTGCTGGAGGCCTGCCCCCAGCTGCGATGAACGGGACGCGCCGTTCGTCAGGCCGGAACGAGCCCGGCGGCCGGCAGCACCCGGCTCGGCGGGATGGCGGCCAGCTGGGCGCGCACCATGTGCTCGATGTTCTCCACCGCGTCGGTGTCGCCCACGAAGTAGGGCGGGCTGCGCCGCAGCAGGCTCCAGTCGCCGGACTTCAGGATTTTCACGAGGTGCGACATGTTGCTGCGAATGGCGTCGACGTACGGATTCTGGCCGTCGTAGAGCGCTTCGATGTAGCGGTAGGCGCGGTTGAACTTCGAATAGAGACGCTCGCGTGACACCTGCTGGTAGAACAGCGGTGTCTTTTTCAGGAGGTCCACGCCGGATTCGTAGCGCACGCGGTACTCGCCCGCGTTGGCGCTTTCGACCGCGACGCCGCCCAGCACGAATTCCTTGTACAGCCGGTCGCGGCACTTCTCGAGATAGCAGCGGTCGGCCATCTGCGCAATGAGGTCCGCCGTGCCCATGAGATGTCCGCAGATCGCGTCGCGCGGATCGTCGAGCTCGATGCGATCGAGGTCGACCTCGTAGCCGGTGAAGTGCACGATCATGCTCGACACCGGCACGTCGCGCGCCAGCCCGAGGTCCGGCAGGTAGCGGCGCAGGAAATCCGCGCTTCGTGAAACGTGGTGAAGCGTTAACTCCGCCCCGTTCTGGAAATCGCGGTCGCGCTCCAGGTGACGAATGTAGCCGGAGTCGTGAAACAGCGAGGTGATTACCGCCATCTGGGCACGATCCGCACCGAGACGCTCGGCCGGTTCCACGCTGCGCTCGTAGCCCGCGACCAGGCGTGCAAGCGCCAGCGACATGTCGAGCGTGTGCTGCATGTCGTGATAGGTCGTGTCGCAGGCGCCGTAGCCGGGAAAGCGCCCCGTGAACAGCCGCTCGAAGTCGTAGAACGCAAGCCACAGCTTGTCGAACGACGCGCCCGGGTAGGTGGCCGTAAGTAACTCGCTCACGGCGCGTCGCACCGCCACGGGGCTGCTTACCTGCACGGTGTCGGTCACGTCGAAATCGTTGCGGCGGTCCGGCGACATGATCTTGTTATTGTTGTTGTATGCCAAAACGGCCGTTCCTTGGGGTAGCGGCGTTCATGACTGCAATAGTCTGCGTGCGCCGCCGCATCATGATACACGCCCGCCCTGTATCGGCTCTGATTTGACATATTGCCGAAAACGGGAGCAGGCGCGCCCCTCGGGCTCGTGGTCGCGCGCGATGCGCGCTCCTACAGGGTGAACTCGGCGACGACGGGGGCGTGGTCCGACGGGCGTTCCCAGGTACGCGGCTCGCGGTCGATGTAGCAGGCCGCGCAGCGTTCCGTCATCGCCGGGCTGGCAAGAATGAGGTCGATGCGCAGGCCCGCGTTGCGGCGGAAGCGGCCGCGCCGGTAGTCCCACCAGCTGAAGGTCTTCTCCGGCTGCGGGAACTTGCGGAACACGTCGCTCAGGCCAAGCTCGGTGATCGCCCGCAGCGCGCTGCGCTCGGGACCGCTCGTGTGGATATCCTCGCCCCACGCGACGGGGTCGTAGACGTCCCGATCGTCCGGTGCAATGTTGAAGTCGCCCAGCACGACGAGGCGTTCGTGCCGGTCGAGCTCCGAAGCGAGATAGTCGCGCGCCGCGGCCAGCCACTCGAGCTTGTATTCGTATTTCTCGGACGCGAGCCGTTGACCGTTCGGCACGTACAAGTTGACGACGCGCACGCCCTCGACGGTCGTGGCGAGAATGCGCCGCTGGGGGTCGGGAAAATGCTCGAGGTCAGTGAGCGCATCCGTCAACGGCGCACGGGCGAGCGTTGCAACGCCGTTATACGTACGCTGGCCGCTGGCGATGGCGTGATAGCCGTGCTCCGTGAAGGTCTCCCCGGGGAAGTCCTCGGTAACCTGCTTGATTTCCTGCAGCGCCAGCACGTCCGGCTGCACGGTAGCGAGCCAGTCGAGGATGTGCGGGAGGCGGACTTTGAGGGAGTTGATGTTCCAGCTCGCGATCTTCATGCGGCATTGCCAATGCCGCTCTGGCGCAGCAGGGCGTCGAGCGTCGGCTTGCGGCCGCGGAACGCGACGTAGGCTTGCATGAAATCACGGCTGCCCCCGATCTCCAGGATCTCGGAGCGGAAACGCTGTGCTGTTGCACGATCGAAAATCCCCGCTTCCTCGAACGCCGCAAACGCATCGGCCGCCAGCACCTCCGCCCATTTGTAGCTGTAGTAACCGGCCGCGTAGCCGCCGGCGAAAATATGCGAGAAGCTGTGCGGCAGCCGGTTGTATTCGGGGTGGCGGACCAGCGCAACGTGCCGGCGCACGTCGTCCAGCACTCGCAGCGCTTCGGCGCCCCGCGCGGGGTCGTACTCGGCGTGCAGCCGGAAGTCGAACAGAGCAAATTCCAGCTGCCGCAGCATCGCCAGCGCCGCGCCGAAGTGCCGGCTCGCCTCGAGCCGGTCAAAGAGCTCACGCGGCAGCGGCTCGCCGGTCCTGTGATGCCCCGACGCGCGTTCCAGGACCTCGAAAGACCAGGCGTAGTTTTCCATGAACTGGCTCGGCAGCTCGACGGCGTCCCAGGGCACGCCGTTGATCCCGGCGAGACTCGGGTAATCGATGCGCGTCAGCAGGTGATGCAGCATGTGGCCGAACTCGTGGAACAGCGTGACCACGTCGTTGTGGGTCAGCAGCGACACGCCGTCCTCGCCGGGAGGGGAGAAGTTGCACACGAGGTAACCGACCGGCGGAACCTTGCTGCCGGCAAGGGACTTCCTGACGATGCATTCATCGATCCAGGCGCCGCCCCGTTTGCCGTTGCGCGCGTAAAGGTCCGTGTAGAAACCGCCGATCACCTCTCCGCCGCCGTTGTGCACCTCGAAGTACTCCACGGTGTCGTGCCACGTCGCCACGCCCTGTGCGCGCGACAGGCGGACGCCATAGAGTTTTTCCGCGAGCTCGAACAGCCCCGCGGTCACCTTGTCCACGGTGAAGTATTGCCGCAGCACGTCGTCGGCAATCGAGAACTTGCGCTGCTTGAGCTGTTCCAGCCAGTAGCTGACGTCCCAGGCTTCGAGAGGCTCGGCCGCGATTTCCTGCACCGCCGCCAGCTCGAGCTCGGCGGCCGGACGCGTGCGCTCGGCAAGCTCGTTCAGGAACGCGATCACGTCGGCCGGGCTCGCGGCCATCTTGGTCGCGAGCGAATATTCCGCGTAATTCCCGAAGCCGACCAGCCGCGCGAGCCTGTGCCTGAGCTCGAGGATGCGCTCGATGTTGCCGCTGTTGTCCCACTGCTCGAAGCCGCCCTGGTCCGAAGCCCGCGTCGACCACGCGTCATAGAAGCGTTTGCGCAGCCGCCGATCGTCGGCGTGCATGATGACCGCCTGCCAGGTCGGGTAGTCGAGGGAGAGGCGCCAGCCGCTCTCGCCGTGCCTGGCGGCGTCGGCTTTCGCGCGCGCCACCGCCTGCTCCGGCAGGCCGCGCAGCAGCTCCGGGTCGTCGGTTTGCAGGTGCCAGCTGTCGGTGGCGTCCTGCAGGTTCTGCTCGAAATTCGCCTGCACGGACGCGAGCTCCTGCATCGCTCCGCGAAAGGCCGCCTTTTCCGCTTCCGGCAGCGCCACGCCGCCGAGGCGGAAATCGCGCAGGGCTTTCTCGATCAGCGTGCGCTGCGCCTCCGGCGCATCCGGCGGCAGCGAGCCGGCGAGCTGCTCGAACACTTCCTGTAACGCCTTGTTTTGTGCCAGTTCGGTGCCATGTTCTGTCAGTAGCGGCAGGCAGGCGTTGTACGCTTCGCGCCAGCCCGGGTCCTCCAGCACCGAGTGGAGGTGGCCGATGGGCGACCAGATTCGCGCCAGCTCGTGGTGCATGTCCTCGAGCGGCACGACGAAGGAGTCGAAGTCGCGCGCCCGGGAGTCCTGCAGCAGCTCGTCGAGCCGGCGACGGTGCCGGGCGATGGTCTGGGAGAGGGCGGGCACCGCGTGTTCCGGTCGGATATCGGCAAAACGGGGCAGGGCTTGCGTGTCAAGCAAGGGATTGGACATGGGTCAGGGCCAACTGGTGAGATAATCGAGGTAATCCACAGGATGTTATCACACGTAAAAATGAGGCCGACGCGCCGGCCCCGGCGATGCCGGGCCGCCGGCAACGCGGTATTTCCGGGGAAAGCGCCGTGACTGCCAGGCTGGACCTGGTCGTCATCGGCGGCGGCAGCGGCGGTCTCGCGCACGCGCAGCGCGCGGCGGAGTACGGCGCGAAAGCCGCCGTGGTGGAGTCGGGCCGGCTCGGCGGCACCTGCGTCAACGTGGGCTGCGTGCCGAAGAAGGTCATGTGGTACGCGTCGGAGCATGCGCGCCTGTTCGGGCATGCCGCCGACTATGGTTTCGACGTCGTGCAAAACGGCCACGACTGGTCGAAGCTCAAGGCGGCCCGTGACGCCTACATCACCCGCCTGAACAACATCTACGCCGGCAACCTCGATCGCCGCGGAGTAGGCCTGATCCGCGGCAAGGCGCGTTTTATCGACGAGCACACGCTGGACGTGGAAGGCCGGCGCATCACCGCCGAGCGGCTGGTGATCGCGACCGGCGGCTATCCGATGGTGCCGGAAATACCGGGCGCCGAGCACGGCTTTACCTCCGACGGCTTCTTCGAGCTGGAAGAGCGGCCGGAGCGCATTGCAATCGTCGGCAGCGGCTACGTGGCCGTCGAGCTGGCGGGCATTTTCAACGCGCTCGGTTCGGCGACCACGGTGCTGGTGCGCAAGGAAGGCGTCATTCGCAGCTTCGAGAAGATGCTCGGCGAGGAACTGGCGCTGTCGATGCAGGCGTCGGGCATCGCCCTGGAGACCGGCGTCCTCCCGACGGCTCTGCAGCGGATGCCGGATGGCCTCTGGATGGATGTAGCCGACGGCCGGCGGTTCGGGCCGTTCGACGGCGTGCTGTGGGCCATCGGGCGCGCGCCGAATTCGGGCTATCTCGACCTGGAGAATGCCGGGGTCTCGATGGACGAGCAGGGCTTCGTGCCGGTGGACGACTACCAGGCGACCAACGTGCCGCACATCTTCGCGCTGGGCGACGTGACCGGCCGCGTGGCGCTGACGCCGGTCGCGATTGCCGCGGGCCGCCGGCTGGCCGATCGCCTGTACGGCGGCATGCCGGACCGGCATCTCGACTACCGGAACGTCCCGACCGTGATATTCACACACCCGCCCATCGGCACCGTCGGTATGACCGAAGCCGACGCGCGGGAACACTACGGGGACGACGTGCGCGTCTACGAATCGCAGTTCACGCCGATGTACTACGCGCTCGGCGAGAAGAAGCCGCAGACGCGGATGAAGCTGGTGACTGCCGGGCCCGGGGAGAAAGTCGTCGGCTGCCATATGATCGGCGACGGCGTGGACGAGATTCTGCAGGGGTTTGCCGTCGCGATCCGCATGGGCGCCACCAAGCAGGATTTCGACGACACGGTCGCCATTCATCCCACCAGCGCCGAAGAGCTGGTGACTATGCGCTGATCGCCACCTGCCGGAGGACGGGTTCGGTATCGGGCCGGATGCCGCGCCACAGGAGGAACGACTCCGCTGCCTGTTCGACCAGCATGCCCCAGCCCGTCACCACCCGGGCGGCGCCCTGCTGCGTGCACCAGCGGCTGAACGGCGTCGGCGAGAGGCCGTAGGACAGGTCGTAGCAGAACGTGTCCGCGCCGACCGCCGCCCGCGGCCACGGCGGCGTCTCGCCCTTGAGCCCGGCCGAGGTGGCGTTGATGAGCAGCGAGCAAGGCGCTGCTATATCCCGGAACCGGCAGGCGGTCACCGGCACCGCGGCGGAAAACTCGCTCGCCAGCTCGCGCGCCTTGCCGACGTTCCGGTTGGCGATGGTGACCCACCGCGGCCCGGCGGCGAGCAGCGGTCCCAGGATGCCGCGCACCGCGCCGCCGGCGCCCAGGATCAGGATGTCCAGGTCGGCGATCGCGAGGCCGAGGTTGCGCGTCAGGTCGCGCATCAGCCCGGCGCCGTCGGTGTTGTCTCCGAAGATGTGGCCTTCCCGAAAATCCAGCGTGTTCACCGCGCCGGCCCGCTCGGCGCGCTCGCTCAGGCGGTCGGCGAGCACCGCCGCGGCCGCCTTGTGCGGCAGCGTGATGTTCAGCCCTTTGCCGCCCGAGTCCGCGAATGCCCGGACGGCTGCCTCGAGCTCCTCCGGCCGCACCGGCAGCAGCTCGTACTCGAGGTTCTGCCCGGTCTGCAGCGCAAACAGCCGATGAATGACCGGCGACCGGCTGTGCGACACCGGGTATCCCATCACCCCGTAACGATCCACCTCCTCTCGCCCCATTGCGGCCTCCTGCTGCCGGCCAGTATATCCGACGCCGCCGGACGGCTGCGCTGCAGCGGCGCGCGGCAGGAGTCGGGCCTGCCGCTCACCCGAGCCAGCGGGCCGCCTCCAGCGCGAAGTAGGTGAGGATCGCGGACGCGCCGGCGCGCTTGATCGAGAGCAGCGCCTCCAGCGCGGCCGATTGCCGGTCCAGCCAGCCGCGTTCGGCCGCGGCCGTGATCATCGAATATTCGCCGCTCACCTGGTAGGCGAAGGTGGGCACGCCGAACCGGTCGCGGACGCGGCGAACGACGTCGAGGTAGGGCAGCGCCGGTTTGACCATGACCACGTCGGCGCCTTCGGCAAGGTCAAGGGCGACCTCGCGCAGGGCCTCGTCGCTCATTCCGGGGTCCATCTGGTAGCTGCGTTTGTCGGCGCCGCCGAGGTTGGCAGCGGAACCGACGGCATCGCGAAACGGGCCGTAGAAGCACGACGCGTACTTGGCGGCATAGGAGAGGATCAGCGTGTTGCGGTGCCCGCCGCTCTCCAGCGCCTCGCGAATGGCGCCGATGCGCCCGTCCATCATGTCCGAGGGCGCCACGATATCCGCGCCCGCCGCGGCCTGCGAGACGGCCTGGCGGACCAGCATGGCCACGGTTTCGTCGTTCAGCACGTAGCCGGTCTCGTCGATGATGCCGTCCTGGCCGTGGCTGGTATACGGATCGAGGGCGACGTCGGTGATGACCGCGAGATCCGGGTATTCCTGCTTGACGGCGCGTACCGTTCGCTGCACCAGGCCGTCCGGATTGGCGGCTTCCTCGCCGTCGGGGCTGCGTTTGCCGTCGGCGACCACCGGGAACAGTGCGATCGCGGGTATGCCGAGCATCAGCGCCTCCCGGAGGGCCTCGAGCAGCCCGTCGGGCCGGAATCGGTTGACGCCCGGCATCGAATCGACCGGTCCGGCCGGCGTAGCGCCGTCGGTGACGAAGACGGGCCAGACGAGGTCGTCGGGGCTCAACGCCGTCTCGGCCACCAGGCGGCGCAACGCCGCCGTTCGCCGCACTCGCCGCAGGCGGGTCGAAGGGAACCTGCCGGCCTGGAAATTACTCATCGCTGCATCCTGAGCCCTTGTCCTTGCCTATTATTTGGATTTCCACGTCGTTTCGGTAGGGGTTCGCCCCTCCGGATCACGATAACATTCCTTTGCTCCGGGTCGAGCCGAGTTTCAGGCGCTGCGGCTCCGCCCGGCCTGCTGGTAATCTCGAGACCTTGCCTTTGAGGGAGATCGACACCGCCGGAACGCCGGGGCGATTTCAGGAACCGATGCCGAACAGCCGAACCCCGAAAATCCGGCGCTGCTCCTGGGCCGGGAACAGCAGTGCGACCTACATTGCCTACCATGACACCGAGTGGGGCGTTCCCGCCTGGGACGATGCCACGCAGTTCGAGTTCCTGGTGCTCGAGGGCGCGCAGGCTGGCCTGAGCTGGTCGACGATCCTGAACAAGCGCGAGGGCTACCGCCGTGCGTTCGCGGATTTCGATCCGCAGAAGGTGGCGCGTTTCACGAAGCGGCGCATCGAGCGCCTCCTCCAGGATCCGGGCATCGTGCGCAACCGCCAGAAGGTCAATGCGGCCGTCACCAACGCCAGGGCATTCCTGGAAGTGCAGGAAGAGTTCGCCGGCTTCTGCAATTACATCTGGCGCTTCGTGGACGGCAAGCCGAAGCAGAACCGCCCCAGGCAGGACTCGGACGTGCCGGCGACCTCCCGGGAATCCGACGCGCTGTCGAAGGACCTGAAGCAGCGCGGCTTCAAGTTCGTCGGCAGCACGATCATGTACGCCCACATGCAGGCCACCGGCATGGTCAACGACCACCTGACGAGCTGCTTCCGCCACAAGGAATGCGCCGCCCTGGGGACGGGTCGGACCAAGACAAGTCGTTGATATTGCTATTGCGGTAAAAAGAGCTGAAAAACGGCGCAGCAGGCGCGTAATCAGCCCATTTCAAGGTCAACTTGCCACCCCGCCACGCCGAACAAGCGTCGGCCATCGATTTCGCGGCCAAAACAGGCGGTTTAAGCCCCAAAAGCCGGCTGTTCAGGGATCATTGTCCGCGGAATCAGGTGCTTGCGGAGGTCCGACCCCGATATTGACGACCGTGAGGGCGGTCAGGCCGTCGGGGGTGGTGTGGGCGATGCCGCCGAGGTAGCGGGTGTCGGGGGCGAGGGCGGACCAGTCCAGGGTCAGGTCGGAGGTGGTGCCGGCGTTGACGAAGCCGGGGGCGGTGAGCGTCATGTTGCCGCGGTCGTCGTCCAGGCCGAAGAACCAGGTGAACAAGGTGTAGTTGGTGCCGGCGTCGTTCTCGGTGTCGAAGCCGTGGACGAAGACTTCGTAGCGGCCGGGCGGGGGCAGCAGGATGTTGACCTGCTCCCGCGCGGTCGGCTCGCCGCTCTCGGCGATCTTGCGGCAGCTGGTCAGCGTGGGGCAGTAGCGGACGTACATGTCGAGATCGTCGTCGCCGCTCGTGAACTCGTCGAACAGCGCGAAGCGCAGGTAGGCCTGGTTCTCGCCGAGATCGAGCGTGTGCACGCTGACGCCGCCGCCCGCCCGGAACGTGAAGTTCCGGTTCGCATCCTCGGCGACCGAGCCGTCCGTCCTGATCGCCGGCACCAGTCCCTGCAGGCCCGGCGAGTACGATCCCGTGTAGCCGAACGAGACGGGGAACGTGAAGCTCCCTTCCGCACCCGACGCGAACACCTCCGCCGGGGCATCGATGGAGCGCGGCCGCACGGCCAGCACGCTGCGCACCGTGTGCGTGTCACCCGCCCAGGTGAGGCTGCCGAAGCGCCACAGGTCGAGCTCGCCGCTCTCGAAGCCCAGGGTCACCTCGAATTCCGCCGACGCACCCGGCGCGAGCGACAGCGTGGACGGCACCACGAGCACGCTGATACCGGCCGGCGCCTGGATCTCGGCCGTGTAACGGCCGGTCTCACTGCTGACGTTCGTCACCCGGCGGGTCACCGTCTTCGCCCCGGTCAGCCGGGACAGGGCAATCGACGGCTGGTTCAGGTCCACGGCTTCGAACGACAGGCCGTTTGCCGCCAGGGCGTCGCAGCGCGCCGCTTCCACGGCCGGCGAGCCCGTTCCGCAGGCAAACGCGTCGTATTCGTCGTTGCTCACGTCGAAGACCAGGCCCGGATCGTTCGCCCGGTTCGGATCGATGTGCCCGCTGCCGAAGTCGAAGGGATGCGCCGGCGTCTCGCCGTCCTGCCGGCGCACGTCCTGGTACGCCGTGGTCATCAGCGCAGACTTCACGGCGGCGGGGCTCCAGTCCGGGTGCGCTTCGCGCAGGAGCGCCGCGACGCCGGCGACGTGCGGCGCGGCCATCGACGTGCCGGTCAGGAACGCAAAGCTCTCGCCCGCCGCCGAATTGGCCGCATCGGGCGTGAAACCCGCGAGGATGTTGATCCCGGGTGCGGTCACGTCGGGCTTCAGGATGTCCGGGACCGGCCCCGGTCCGCGGGACGAGAACGCGCCCATGACATTGCCGGTGTCCTCCACGGTCAGGAGCAGGCCCTTGTCGAAGACCACGCCCACCGCCTGCCCGTCATCGATCTCGGCGAGCAGCAGGTTGCCGTCCGCCTGGCCAATCATCAGCGCGACGATGCCCGGGTCGGCGTTCCCGGTCATGGCGATCGGCGCACCGGCAATATTGAACACCAGCGCGGCGATCGCACCCGCGTCCGCCGCGTGATCGAGCTTCACCTGGAAGTCGCATCCGCCCCGCTGGATGTAGGCGATGTTGCCGGACACGGCCGCGCCGTTCACGAGCGGCTCGCAGGCGTCGAAGGTGGTGCCCGCCGTGCCGTCGGCCAACGTGGCATCGCCGTCGTCGACCAGCACCAGCCGGCCCTCGATCGGACCCTCCTCGGCGAGCGGCGTCGTGAAGCTTGCTTCCCGCACCGCGTAGCGACCGGCGACCGACGCCGGCGCCGTGACCTCGATCGCCTCGATCGAGTGCTCGCCGGTGCGGCTGGAAGCGCCGGTCGTGATCACCCACGGTCCGCCGGCCGGCGAGCCGATGGTGCCGAGGCCCGGCCCCTCGTTGCCGGCTGCCACGACCGTGAGCACACCCGCCTTCGCCGCAGCCATCAGCGCAATGTCGTCGGGCGCGGTGGCGGTCAGGATCGAGCTGCCGACGGAGTAGTTGATGATGTGTACGCCGTCCGCCACGGCGGCATCGATGGCGTTGGCGAGATCGGACGTGTTGCAGCTTGCACGGAGGTCGCCCGGCCGCAGCCAGCAGGCTTTGTACGCGGCAACCCGCGCCCGCGGCGCGATGCCCTCGACGCGCCCGAGGGCGGTCCCGAAAATCGATGCGCGTACCCGGTTACCCGCGGCGGTCGTTGCCGTGTGCGTGCCGTGGCCGTCGACGTCGCGCGCGGAGAAAATCTCGCCGTCGTCGAAGTTGCCGGTCGCCTGCGCGCCGTCGAAGAAATAGCGGGCGCCGATCAGCTTGTTGTTGCAGGCATCGGCCGGGAACTCCGGTCCGGCCTGGCAGGTGCCGTTCCAGTTCTCCGGGGGCTGGTACACGAGCTCGTCGGCCAGCTTGTCGTAGCGGCGGCACAGCCAGCGGCCGAGCAGTGACGCCTCGGCCCAGCGGCTCTGGCAGGCGCGCGGCCGGTCGGCTTCGCGGGTGTCGGCGAGGGCCGGGTGCCCGGGCGTGACGCCGCTGTCGATCACCGCGATGACGATGTTCTCGCCCGTGAGCCCGGTGCTGCGGAGGCCGCGTTCCGAGTCGAATAACCCCAAAAAACCTGCGCTGAAGCTCGTGGCCAGCGGCCGCACCTCGTCCTCCCAGACGTGCAGCACCTCGGGCATGCTGCCGAGCTTCGATGCCTGTGCCGCGGTCATGCGTGCGGCGAAACCGTTCAGCGCGTACCGATAACTGTAGATTTTTTCGGCCTGCGGGCTCACCTGTGCGAGCACCTGGTCGTGCCGGCTCACGAGGGCGCTGGCGTAACCCTGCACCCCGGTCGCATGCTTGTCGAAGCCCATCCGGCCCGTGCTGCTTCCGGCTATCTTGGAGAAGCCTCTCGATGCCTGCGACGCCTGATACGCTACGGCCGCCGGCGCCTTCAGTTGCACGATGTAGACCTTGGATGCCCCGGCCGGCGCGCCATCGCCCTGCAACGGCGCCCCGGCGTCCGCGCGCGCGCTGCCAGCGAGCGCCAGCGCGCAGAGCGTCATGAGGCGGAACAAGGTCATGTAACGTGAAACCCCCTGCCTTTGTTGAATTCTCAGCCTGAGGGAGCCGGCGTAAGCCCCGGTTTGCACTGACGTTACCATACGCCCACGCAACCGTGTAGGAGCGCGCATCGCGCGCGATGCCACCCTTCGTCGGAAACCGCCGTCACGCGCGATGCGCGCTCCCACAGCCCCCGAACAGTTCGCTACGCCGTGCCTTCGGGCTCCGTTCCCAGCCAGTCGCGCGGGCGGAGATAATCCCTGTAGAGGCGTTCCTCCGGCGACCCCGGCTCCGGGCGCCAGCCGTATTCCCAGCGGACTCGCGGGGGCAGTGACATCAGGATCGATTCCGTGCGGCCGCCGCTTTGCAGGCCGAAGAGCGTGCCGCGGTCGTGCAGCAGGTTGAACTCGACGTAGCGGCCGCGGCGGTAGAGCTGGAACTCGCGCTCGCGGTCGCCGTACGGGTCATCGCGGCGCGCGTCGACGATCGGCAGGTAGGCGGGCAGGAACGCATCGCCGATCGCCCGTGCGAGGTCGAACGCGCGCTCGAACCCGCCTTCGTTCAGGTCGTCGAAAAACAGGCCGCCGACGCCGCGCGTCTCGCCGCGGTGCGGCAGGTAGAAATACTCGTCGCACCACTTCTTGTAGCGTGCATAAACGTCCGCGCCGAACGGGGCGCAGGCCGCGCGCGCGGTTCGGTGCCAGTGCACCACGTCGTCGTGAACGGGATAATAAGGCGTCAGGTCGAAGCCCCCGCCGAACCACCACACCGCCTGGCCCTCGCCGTCGGCAGCAAAGAAGCGGATGTTCAGGTGCGTCGTCGGTACGTGCGGATTGCGCGGGTGGAGGACCATGGACACGCCCATTGCCTGGAAGCCACGTCCGGCGAGTTCGGGGCGTGCCCGCGTCGCCGACGGCGGCATCTCGCGGCCGAACACGTGAGAGAAGCCGATTCCGGCCTGCTCGAACAGTCCGCCGTTCGCGAGAATCGAGCTTTCGCCGCCGCCACCGCCTTCGCGGGTCCACGGGTCGTGTTGGAACGCCTGCTCGCCGTCGCGCTGCTCCAGCGCGGCAACGAGGCGCTGCTTGAACGCGACCAGGTACTCCCGCACCCGCTCCGGCGAATGGATGCCCTTGCTCATTCTCGTCCGGGCCTCAGGACAGCCCCGCTTTGCAGGTCGCGAATCTCGGACGGGCCCGCGGCCGGGCCGCAGTCGCCGGGCACGACGTAGTCGACCAGCCGGCCGAACTGCTTGCGCGCGGCGAACGGAGTGCGCGCCGGCGGCTGGCCGGACACGTTGGCGCTGGTCGACACGAGCGCCGAATCGGCCGCTTCACACAACGCCGCGGCGACCGGGTGCGCCGTGAGGCGCACGGCGAGGGTGTCGTGCTTGCCGCGGACGTTGTACGGAACGGACGGTTGCGCGGGCACGAGCCACGTCACCGGGTATTCGAGCGTCGACGCCAGCGCGGCGTCCTCGGGCAGGTTTGCCCACGGCGCGAGCTGGTCCTTTCGGGCCGCAACCAGGATCAGTCCCTGTGCCGCATCCCGTTTTTTGATCCCGAGGATTCTTTCGACCGCCCCTGCCTCTCCCGGCAGGCAGCCGAGGCCGAACACGCCTTCGGTCGGATAGACGATCACGCCGCCGCGGCGGAGAACTCGCGCTGCCTTCAGGATCGGAAACGACGGGGACATGCGCTGTCCTATTTCGTGGCTTCGTTCGGTGCCGCCTTCCTGCCCGCTTTCTTCTTGGCCTTCTTTTTCTTCTTCTTGGCCTTCTTCTTCTGTGGCGCCTTTTTCGGGGTATCCGGAGCGGCGGCGGCGCCGTTGCCGGCGCCGGTTTTCTTTTTCTTGCCGCGCCGTCCGCGGACCGGAGCCGCCGCGAGCAGCTCCTTGCATTCCTCCAGGGTCAGCGTTTTCGGGTCCCGGTCCTTCGGCACGCGGGCGTTCTTGGTCTTGTCGGTGATGTACGGGCCGTAGCGCCCGTTCAGCACCTGGATGCCTTCCGCCTCGAAGTCCTGGATGATGCGGTTCGCGTCCGCGATCTTCTTTTCCTCGATCAGCTCGAGCGCGCGCGGCAACTGGATGGTATAAGGATCGTCATCGCCGCGGATGGAGACGAACTTGTCGCCGTAGCGGACGTAGGGACCGAATCGGCCGACGCTCGCGCTGACCGGCAGGCCATCCGGCGTTTCCCCGAGCTTGCGCGGCAGCTTGAACAGCTCGAGCGCTTCCTCCATCGTGATGTCGTTCATCTTCTGGCCGGGGCGCAGTCCCGCGAACTTCGGCTTTTCCTCGTCGTCCTTGGTGCCGATCTGCACGAACGGGCCGTAGCGGCCCATGCGCACCGTGATCGGTTTGCCGCTCTTCGGATCCGTGCCGAGCTCGCGCGCCATCGCCACCTGCTCGCGGGTGACGCTTTGCTCCTTGTCCTCCACGAGGCTCGAGAACGGCTTCCAGAACCGGTCGAGCAGCGGCACGATTTCCTTCTCGCCCAGCGACACCGCGTCGAGGTCGTCTTCCAGCCTGGCCGTGAAATCGTAGTCGACGTACTGCGTGAAGTGCTCGGTCAAAAAACCGTTCACGATGCGCCCGATGTCGGTCGGGATGAACCGCTTGCCGTCCATTTCGACGTACTCGCGATACTTGAGCGTGGCGATGATGCTGGCGTAAGTCGATGGGCGGCCGATGCCGTACTCCTCGAGCGTTTTCACCAGGCTCGCCTCCGTATAGCGCGGCGGCGGCTCCGTGAAGTGCTGCTCCGGGCGCAGCTTGTCCAGCGCGATGACATCGCCCTCGCTGACCTCCGGCAGCAGCCGGTCGCCTTCCTCGGTCGCGTCATCCTGTCCTTCCTGGTAGACCGCGATGAAACCGGGCTCGACCAGCACGGAACCGTTGGCGCGCAGCACGTGATCGGCTTCCGGCGCGACGGACGCTCCGGGCGCGACGGTGCCCGGGCGGAACTCCAGGGTGACGGTATCGAATACCGCCGGCACCATCTGGGATGCCATCGTCCTCTTCCAGATCAGCGTGTACAGCTTCAACTGGTCGGCGTCCAGCGCGTGCTGCAGGGAATCCGGCGTGATGGCTGCTGATGTCGGCCGGATCGCCTCGTGCGCTTCCTGCGCGTTCTTCGACTTGGCCTTGTATTCCGGCGGTGTCGCGGGAACGTTATGCGCGCCGTAGCGTTCGCGAATGACCTCGCGAATCTCGTCGACGGCAATCGATGCCAGCGTCACCGAGTCTGTTCGCATGTAGGTGATGAGCCCGACGTTACCCTCGCCGGGCAGCTCGATGCCCTCGTACAGCCGCTGCGCCACGCGCATCGTGCGCTGCGTGTTGAAGCCGAGCTTGCGCGAGGCTTCCTGCTGCAGGGTCGACGTCGTGAACGGCGCCGCCGGGTTGCGCCGCCGCTGCTTCTTCTCGACCTTTACGGTCGTCAGCTTGCCATCGGCGGCGCCCGTGAGCGTGCGCTCGACCTCGCGCGCGGCGTCTTCGTTTCCGAAGCTGAACTGCTCGACCTTCTCGCCCCTGTACTGCACGAGGCGCGACACGAACGGTTGACCGTCCTTGCTGACGTCGGCTTCGATAGTCCAGTACTCGCGCGCCTCGAACGCTTCGATCTGCTGCTCGCGCTCGACGATCATGCGCAGCGCCGGGCTCTGCACGCGCCCGGCGGAAAGGCCGCGCTGCACTTTCTTCCAGAGCAGCGGTGACAGGTTGAAGCCGACGAGGTAATCGAGCGCGCGGCGCGCCTGCTGCGCGCTCACCAGATCGCTGGAGATGTCCCTCGGATTCTCGATCGCCTCGCGGATCGCGTTCTTCGTGATCTCGTGGAACACGACCCGGTACACGGGCTTGCCGTCCAGCGCCTTCTTTTCCTTCAGGAGCTCGGTCAGGTGCCAGGAGATCGCCTCGCCCTCGCGGTCCGGGTCGGTCGCGAGATACAGCGCGTCGGCCTTTTTCAGTGCGCGCACGATCGCATTGACGTGCTTCTCGTTCTTTTCGATCACCTGGTACTTCATCGCGAAGCCCTGCTCGGGATCGACGGCGCCCTCTTTCGGCACGAGATCGCGCACATGGCCGTAGGACGCCATGACCTCGAAATCCGCGCCGAGATACCGGCCGATCGTCTTCGCTTTGGCGGGTGACTCGACTATGACGAGGTTTTTGGACATGCAGCCAGGAAACTTCTCTGTGAAGAAAAATTAAGGATAAGGCGAGGGCCGAAAGCCTGCACCCGCGTAGCGGGCGATTGAATTACATGCTTGCCGGCAGCCTGTCAAGGCGCGTTTCCCGCCTGCTCGGCGTTCGCCCGGCCGGACGGGTACCGGGCAGCTGGCGCACGGACCCCCGCAAACAACGGCCCGGCAAGCAAAGATCAGGATATGGAGGGAAGGCGCGGGTCGGGGGAAAAAACTCGCCGGTCAGTGCAGCATGCCGCCGCTTTCGTCGAACACGAGGTCTTCCATGCGCGCGTAGGCGAGCTCCTGGCCCGGCTGGCTGAACAGCACCATCAGCACGACCCACTTGATCTGCTCGACGTCTATGTCCGGCGTTTCGAGCGCGAGCAGGCGGTCGACGAGGATTTCCCGCTGCGGCGGCGACAGGATGCCGATCTGCTCCAGGTAGGTGATGAACCCGCGGCAGCCGGTATCGAGCCGCTCGTGCTCCATCTCGTTATAGATACGGGTGCCATGGCCGGTATGGCGGGTACAGGTGAGGTCGTCCTGCTTTTCCGCCAGGCCGTCGAGCCAGTCGAGCGCGCGGTCGATCTCGCTGTCGGCGAATCCGGCTCGCGCCAATTCGTCACGCAGCTCGTTCTGGTCGGGCTCGGGGTCTTCTTCGGCATCGATGTACGTCTCGAAGAGGTACATCAGCACATCGAGTACATTCTCTTTCATGCCTGGAGCGACTCCTGGGGCCGGACTATCAGCCCGGGCTATCCGTTCCTTCTTGCGTACTGTCCGCCGTTCAGGGCCTCGATCTCGCCCTCCAGCTCCAGGATCAGAAGCATGGAGGAAACCTGCTCGATCGTCAAACCGGATTCAGCAGCCAGCTCGTCGGCGCTTCGCGGATCGTGGCCCAGCACCGAGAGCAGCAACGCGTACTCGGGATCGCGTGCCGAAGGGACAGCGGACGGGGAATCGCTTACGGCCGCGGTCCCGGCATCTTGCATGAGGTGACCCGCGAGCGATCCGAGCTCGCTCACGATGTCGTCGGCACTTTCGACAAGCTTCGCGCCCTGCCGGATGAGCTGGTGGCAGCCGCGCGACAGTGCGTTGTGGATCGAGCCCGGGATCGCGAACACCTCGCGGCCCTGTTCCGCCGCCAGCCTCGCGGTGATCAGCGATCCGCTGCGGCGTGCCGCTTCCACCACGAGCGTCCCGAGGCTCGAGCCGCTGATCAAGCGGTTACGCGCGGGAAAGTTGCCGCGCCTCGGTCGGCTGCCCAGCGGGAACTCCGACACCACGGCGCCGTGCAGGGCGATTCGCTCCGCGAGCCTGTGATTGGAGGCCGGATAAATCATGTCGATGCCGTGGCCCAGCCAGGCGACCGTCGGCGCTCGCGCGGCGAGCGCGCCCTCGTGCGCCGCGCTGTCGATGCCCTCCGCCAGCCCGCTCGCGATGCAGAAGCCGCAGGCGCCGAGATGCTTCGCGAACTCGTAGGCGTTGCGCAGGCCGCCCCGGGTGGGATTGCGGCTGCCGACGATCGCAAGCGTCGGCAATGCGAGCACTTCCGGGTTACCGCGTACGAAGAGCCGCTCCGGGGGGCCGCCGATCTCCTCGAGCAGCGCGGGATAATGCGTAGAGCCGCGCGCCACCACGTGGTGGCCCGCGGCGGCGAGCCATTCCCGCTCCGCCTCACTCACCGCGGACTACCGACGCCGGAAACGAAGCGGGCCGGCACTCCACGAGTGCCGGCCCGCTCGAAGGAACAGCACATCCGGGATCAGATCGGGTTTCGCACCGTGTCCAGGACGTGGATGGCGCTGGTCGCTTCCATAACGAGCCCGTAGGCGATGCGATCATATACCTTGAACACCATGACGGTACCGGCCTCTTCATCCGGCAGTTTCACCTGGTCGCCGTAGAACATCGCGTTGCTGCCGAAGCGGTCGGTAATGACTTCGCCGTCCTGGAACACGGTGAGCACGTGCCCCGGTGCAAGGCCGTCGCGCGCGCCGCGGTTCAGCACCACGACCATGTACTGGCCGATCTGGGTGACACCATCTACTACCGAGATGATCCGGCCTTCAATCTCGTTTTCCGGCGCCTTCGGGAAGAAATTCAGCGGGATGTCCACGGCTTCCGGCAGCAGACGGTCGCCGCGGAGCGCTTCGCGGTTGGTGCTCGTCAAGGTGACCGTGGCCGGGTCGCCGCCCCGCGCCAGCGCGCCTTCGCCCACGTAAATCCCCTGGTATCCCACCACGTCGTTGTCGTCGGGATCGACCAGCGCGTCGCCGACATGCACCACGCTGTAGCGTGCGCCCGGCGGCGCGGGATCGCCGCCGCGCACGTACACGTCGTTGCCGGCCGCGGCGATGAGGTGCTTGTCGCGGGTGGCGAGAATGTAGGGCAGGCCGTCGATCTGGTCTTTCTCGAGGACCAGGCCCTTCGACAGGAACGCGGCGATCTGCTCGTACGGGATGCTCCTTGCCGCCTGCTCGAGCGGTGTGACCCGGGCTTGCGGCGACATGCGATACGCCGCACCCTGCACCGCGGTGATGCGCGGCCGGCCGTCTATCCACACCAGCGCGAGCACGTCGCCCGGATAGATCAGGTGCGGGTTTGCGATCTCGGGATTGACGTGCCAGATCTCCGGCCAGTACCACGGGTCCTTCAGGAACACCGAGGCGATGTCCCACAGCGTATCGCCGGGCTGGACGACATAGCGATCGGGGCTGCCTTCCGCCAGCGGCACCTGCGAACCTTCGATAGGCACCAGGTTGGGTTCGTAGGCCGTGGCGGCGCGATCCGGTTCGAGGGAGTTGGCGTCCGCCGGTCCGGCCGCGCGCGGGACGGGCTGTGCCCCGGAATCGTCCGGCTGCATGCCGGAGCAGGCCGCCAGCGATGCGGCCAGCAGGACGATCGTCAGCCGGTAGCCTCCCGCCGGGCAAGTTCTCTTTGGGAACATAATCGGGATTCGCTCCGTCTCAGGTTTTAGCCCGGCCGATTCAGGAATCGCCGGTCCGGGTTAGGCCCGCCGGCGGCGGGCGTTGTTATAATATGTCGCCCTGGCCACCCGGGGACTGCCAAGCACGTCACAGTTCCGGCCTGCTGGTGGCTCGAAGGGCCGATTTCAGGCAGCATTGTCCGTCACGTTATTCAATGAAGTCAAAAATTTAGCGTTGCCTCATTGCAAGCCACGCGAGTTTCAGCACTACCACTATCCGCTATGGCCATACTCGAAATTCTCCAATTCCCGGACCCCCGCCTGCGAACGAAGGCCGTGCCGCTCGAGCAGTTCGACGCGGACTTCGAGCGCCTGGTGGATGACATGTTCGAGACCATGTACGCCGCGCCCGGGATCGGCCTCGCCGCCACCCAGATCGACGTGCACAAGCGCATCCTGGTCGCCGACGTCTCGCACGAAAAGAGCGAGCCGCACGTGCTGGTAAACCCGGAGATCCTGGAGAAGGACGGGGTGGCGGTCACGGAGGAAGGCTGCCTGTCGGTGCCCGGCTACTTCGACGAGGTCGAGCGCGCCAACCGCATCAAGGTGCGCTATCTCGACCGGGCCGGCGTTCAGCAGGAGCGCGAGTTCGACGGACTGCTCGCGGTGTGCATACAGCACGAGATCGATCACCTCAACGGCCGCCTGTTCGTCGACTACCTCTCCGAGGCCAAGCGCCAGCGCGTCCGCAAACGGCTCGAAAAGGAGCGTCGCCAGCAACCCGGCCGGCACGACGCCGGCCGTCCGGCGCTCTAGTCCGGACCGGCCGGGGCTTCCGGACCGTGGCTTCTCCCCGGCTGGTCTTCGCCGGCACTCCCGGGTTCGCGCGCGTCACGCTCGAGGCGCTGGTCGAGGCGGGTATCGAACCGGTAGCGGTGCTCACGCAGCCCGACCGCCCGGCCGGCCGCGGACGGCGCACCCAGCCGGGCCCGGTCAAACGCTATGCCGCGGCTCGCGGTATCCCGGTGCACCAGCCGCCTACACTTATAAATAGCGTCTTCACGGCGGAGCTCGCAGCGCTGCGCGCCGATGCCCTGGTCGTCGTCGCCTACGGGCTGATCGTGCCGGCAGAGCTGCTCGAGATGCCGCGGGTCGGCGGCATCAACGTCCATGCCTCGCTGCTGCCGCGCTGGCGCGGCGCGGCGCCCATCCAGGCGGCTATCCTCGCCGGCGACCGGGAGACCGGCATCAGCCTGATGAAAATGGACAAAGGGCTCGACACCGGCCCGGTGTACGCGCGCGAAGCAATTGCGATAGGCGCCGACGAAACGGCGGGAGACCTGCACGACCGCCTCGCGGCCCTCGGTGCCCGCCTGCTCCTGGATCACTTGCCCGCCATCCTCGACGGACGCCTCCTGCCCGAGCCGCAGCGCGAGTCCGAGGCGACGCTCGCGCCCAAGCTCGCGAAGGAGGACGCGCTGCTCGACTGGCGCGGTACGGCGCCGCAGCTGTCCCGCCAGGTGCGCGCCTTCAATCCCGCGCCGGGCGCACGTTTTCAGCTGGGAAACGAGGCCGTGAAATGCTGGTCGGCCCGGCCCCTGGAAGACCGGGGCGGACGGCCGGGCGAGGTGCTCGCCGTGCCCCGGCGCCCGCAGGACGGCCTGGACATCGGCTGCGGCGAGGGCACGCTGCGGCTGCTCGAGCTGCAGCGGCCCGGCCGCGGCAGGGTCAGCGCCTTCGAATTCGCAAGCCAGGTGCGCCTCGGCGGGCAGCTCGGCATCGCATGACGCCGGCACGCCCGTCGTGAGTGCGGCACCGTGAGCGGCGCCCGCCTGCGCGCCCGCGCCGCCACCGCGGTGGACGCGGTCGTCACGAACGGCCGTTCGCTGGACGCGGCACTCGACGAGGCGGCGCGCCCGCTGCCCGCCGCAGAGCGGCCGCTCCTGCACGAGCTGGCCTTCGGCGCGCTGCGAAACCACTGGCGCCTGCGCGCCTGGATCGACGCGCTGCTCGAGAAGCCGCTCAAGCCGAAGGACAGCATCACCGGTGCGCTGCTCGCGGTCGGGCTTTACCAGCTCGGCCACAGCCGTGTGCCCGATCATGCCGCGGTGACCCTCACGGTGGAGGCGGCAAAGCTGCTGCGGCGGCCGAAGCATGCCGGGCTCGTCAACGCCGTGATGCGGAATTTCCGCCGCCGCCGTATCCACGAGCTGGAGCCGCCGGACGAGGAAGCCCGCTTCAACCACCCGAAGTGGCTTATCGAGCGCCTGCGGCGCGACTGGCCGGACCGGTGGCAGCGCATCCTCGAGGCAAACGATGCGCGCGCGCCCATGTGGCTGCGCGTCAATCGCAGGCGCAGCGGGGTCGACGCCTGCCTTGCCGAGCTCGAGGCGCACGGCATTGCCGCCGGCACGCAGGCCGGCTTCGACCAGGCGATCCGGCTCGAGCAGCCGCAGCCGGCGGCGACCCTCCCCGGCTTCGATGAGGGGCGGCTGTCCGTGCAGGACGCCGCCGCGCAGCTCGCCGCGCCCTGGCTGCTGGCGGGGGGCGGCCGCCGCATTCTCGACGCCTGCGCCGCGCCCGGGGGAAAAACCGGCCACCTGCTTGAACTTTCCGGCCCCGGAACGGTTCTCATCGCGGTGGACCAGGACCGCGACCGGCTGGCGGCGGTCGGGAGCAACCTTGCGCGGCTGGGGCTCACGGCAACCCTCGTGGGCGCCGATGCCTCGCGCCCGGAAGGATGGTGGGACGGCCAGCCCTTCGATCGCATCCTGCTCGACGCGCCCTGTTCGGCCACCGGCGTGATCCGCCGGCATCCGGACATCAAGCTGCTGCGCCGCGAAAGCGACATCGACGCGCTGGCTCGCCGGCAGCGGGAGCTGCTCGCCGGGCTGTGGCCGTTGCTCGCGCCGGGGGGGCGGCTGCTGTACGTCACCTGCTCGGTCCTGTCCCACGAAAACGAGGCCGTTGTCGGCGAGTTCCTCGCCGGCACGCCGGCGGCTTGCGAGGAGCAACTGTTGCCAAATAACAACATCCGCGATGTAATGTGTCGCAGGAACGTCGGGTTCCAGGTCCTCCCCGGTGAAGCGGGTCTCGACGGCTTTTATTACGCGTGCCTGGCAAAATCCAAATGAGGCGAGGGTGGTTATCGATATGGCGGAGCTGGGTCGCGGTGACGCTGGCCGCGGCCTGCGTCGCGGTGCCGGCGGCGGCGCAGGATGTCACGGCCAGCCGGCAGGGCTATTTCGACGTGCGATCCGCCTCGACGACGGTGAACGAAGGCGTAATCTACCTCGATGCGCGCCTGCAGCTCGTCCTTTCCGGCCAGGCGCTCGCGGCGCTGGACAACGGAGTGCCGCTCACGATCGAGCTCATGCTCGAGGTCGTGCGGGAGCGGCGTTTCCTGCCGGATCCCGCGGATGCGGAGCTTTCGCTGCGCTACGAGCTCGAATACCGGCCCTTAAGCCAGCGCTACATCGTCCGTAATCTCAACAGCGGCGAGCAGGACTCCTTCGCGACGCTCTACTCGGCATTGAACAACCTCGGCCGGATCCAGGACCTGCCGGTACTCGACCTGTCGATTCTCGATCCGCAAGCGAACTACCGTTTCAGGCTGCAGGCACTGCTCAGCACGCAGCAGTACCCGGCCCCGCTCAGGTTGCTGTTCTTCTGGCGTGACGAATGGCAGCTCAAGAGTGAGTGGTACGAATGGTCCCTCGAACGCTGAGAAAGGTGGCTTACGGCATGCTCGGTGCGATCGGCATCGGGCTTGCCCTGACTGCCTTTTACCTGCTCAGCCGTACCGCCCAGGACGCGCGCGACTTCGACCAGGTCCAAAATCTCATCCTGCTGATCAACATCGCCGGCGTTGCAGCGCTCGTCGCGCTGATCGTCGGCAACCTCGCCCGGCTGGTTCGCGACTACCGCTCACACGTTCCCGGCGCCAGGCTCAAGGCGCGAATGGTCGCCATGTTCGTACTGCTGGCAGTCGTGCCCCTGCTCGTCGTGTTCTATTACTCGATGCAGTTCATCAACCGCGGCATCGACTCCTGGTTCAACGTCGAGGTCGAGGCGGGTCTCGACAGCGCACTCGCGCTGAGCCAGGCGTCGCTCGATATCCGCAAGGGCGAGCACCTGGACACGACCGCGCGCATTGCAAAAGCGCTGGAAGGTATCTCCGGCCGCGACCTGGTCTACGACCTGGGCGTGCTGCGGCTGGAGCACGGCGCGGCCGAGATTACGGTCTTCGGACCCAACGGGCGCATCATCGCCACGAGCTCCGACGACCTCGCCGGCAGCATGCCGAAGCCGGCGGCCGACGAGATGCTGCTGCAGGTGCGGCAGGATCTCCCGTATGTCAGCCTGGAATCGGTGGAGGGAGGCGGCTACGAGGTGCGCACGGCGGTCGCCTTCGGCAGCGCCACCGACCCGAGCGGGCGGGGGATCGTGCGCGCGGTATTCCCGGTCAGCGAGCGCATGAGCCGGATGGCGTCGTCCGTCGAGTCGTCGTACAGCGATTACAAGCGCGCCGACTACCTGCGCGAGCCGTTGAAGCGCACCATTTCCATCACGTTGACCGTGGTGCTGATGATCTCGCTGCTCGCTTCCGTGTACGGCGCTTTCTTTTTCTCGCGGCGGCTGGTGGCGCCGATCCAGGACCTCGTGGCGGGCACCCGCGCCGTGGCCAAGGGCGACTTCGATACCCGGCTGTCGGCGCCTTCGCGCGACGAAATCGGGTTTTTGATCAACTCTTTCAATGACATGACGCAGCGCCTGTCGGCGGCACGCCGGCAGGCTTCCCTGAGCCAGGCGCAGGTCGAAGCGGAGCGCGCGAAGCTCGAGGTCATCCTGGCGCGCCTTTCAACGGGTGTCGTGTCGCTGGAATCGGACCTGCGCATCCGCACCGCGAACCAGGCGGCCGGCGCCATCCTGAACGTCGATCTCGAGAGCCGGGTCGGCGAGTACCTGCCCGAGGTGGCGCAGGGTGTGCCGCTGCTCGAGCAGTTCGTCGAGGTCGCGTGCGCGCACCTCGACGCCGCCGATACGGAGTGGCGCGAGCAGATCGTCCTGCGGGGCGAGGTCGGGCGACGCGTGCTGACCTGCGCCTGCACTACGCTGCCTGCCGACGAGGACCACGCACCCGGCGTCGTGATCGTGTTCGACGACATTACGGCCCTGCTGCAGGCGCAGCGCGATGCCGCCTGGGGCGAGGTCGCGCGGCGGCTGGCGCACGAGATCAAGAACCCGCTGACGCCGATCCAGCTTTCCGCCGAGCGCCTGCGCCGCAAGTACCTGCACACGATGTCGAGCGAGGAGGCGCAGATCCTCGACCGCGCGACCCACACCATCGTGCAGCAGGTGGAAGCGATGAAGGAGATGGTAAACGCCTTCAGCGATTACGCGCGCGCCCCCGATATCGACATCAGCCCGTTCAATATCGACAAGCTGGCGCACGAGGTGGTCGATCTCTATCGGGTGCAGGAGAGCGGCGTCGAAGTGCACGTGCACACCACGTCCGAGCTGCCGGCGGTGGCGGCCGACGTCGGCCGCATTCGCCAGATACTGCACAACCTGATCCGGAATTCCATCGAGGCACTCGAGGCGGCGGACACCGGCGGCGCCGGGCGCGTGGACGTTTCGGTATCCGCAATGGAGGTCGCGGGTATCGAGATCGTCGAGATCGAGGTGGCGGACAACGGCCCCGGCTTCCAGCCCGGCTCCATCGGCCAGATATTCGATCCCTACGTGACGACCAAGCCGCGAGGCACGGGGCTCGGCCTGGCCATTGTCAGGAAGCTGGTCGATGAACACGCCGGCACGATCGAGGCCGACAATCGCGAGGAGGGCGGTGCGGTCATACGCATACGCCTGCCAGTCAATGAAGCCGCACGGGAAGCGATGAGCGCAATGTTGCCTCGGCGCCCCGAGCGACGGAGGGAAAGAGCATGAGTACGGCACATGTGCTGGTGGTCGACGATGAAGACGACATCCGGGCGCTGATCCAGGAAATTTTGACGGACGAGAACTACCGCGTCACCGTCGCCGGCAATGCCGCCGAAGCGCGGCAGGCACGCGAGACGAACAAGGTCGACCTGGTCCTGCTGGATATCTGGATGCCGGATACGGACGGTATAACGCTGCTGCGGGAATGGTCCGAGCACGGCGGTCTCGATGCGCCGGTGGTGATCATGTCGGGCCACGGTACGGTGGACACCGCGGTCGAGGCCACGCGCCTCGGCGCGTTCGATTTCGTCGAGAAGCCGCTGTCGATCGCGAAGCTCCTGCGAACGGTCGAGCGTGCACTGGAAAGCACGCGGAAGCAGGCCGGGCCCGCGCGCGAGCTGCTGCCGTCGCTGCTGGCGCCGGTCGGCCGCAGCCGGCTGATGCAGAACCTGCGGGACAAGGTACAGCAGTTCGCGAGCCACAATTCGCCGGTGCTGCTGATCGGCGAGCCGGGTACGGGGCGCGGCGCTTTCGCCCGCTACATCCACGTGCTGAGCAACCGTGCCGACGGCGAGCTCGAGCTGCTGCTTGCGGCGTCGCTTACCGAGAGCAACACCGAGGAGCAGCTTTTCGGCAGCGAAGACAACGGTGAGATCCGGCCCGGGGTGTTCGAGCGCAGCGCGAACGGCACGCTGATCATCGAGGAGCTGACCGACCTCAACGAGCTGGCGCAGAAGCTGATCCTGAGCGCGCTGGAACAAGGCCGGTTCCGGCGCCTGGGCGGCCACGAGCCGGTAGAGCTGCAGGCCCGCATCCTCGCGACGGTGAACGAGGACTACGAGAGCGCGATTGAAAGCGGCCGGCTGCGGCGGGAACTGATCGTCAATCTCAACGTCCTGAGCCTGCGCGTGCCGCCGCTGCGCGAGTACGCCGAGGACGTGCCGGAGCTGCTGAGCTACTACGTGGACAAGCTCGTGGACGCGGAGGGCCTGGCGTTCAGGCGCTTCAGCGTCGCGGCGCAAAATCGCCTGCGCAACTATCCCTGGCCCGACAACGTGCGCGAGCTGAAGAATCTCGTGCGGCGGCTCCTGCTCACGGGCTCGCGCGAGGAGATCACGCTCGAGGAGGTCGAGCGCGAGCTCACGACGGGCTCGCAGACGGACGAGCCGCTGGTGAAGCAGGACCTGCTGTCGCTGCCGCTGCGCGAGGCGCGCGAGCAGTTCGAGCGCGCGTACCTCCAGCAGCAGCTGATGCTGTGCGACGGCAAGGTCGGCCGGCTGGCAAAGCGTGTCGGCATGGAGCGCACGCACCTGTATCGGAAGCTGCGCTCCCTGGGCGTGGACTTCCGCTCGGTCTCGGGCAGCGACGACTGACGTTCGACGTGGATTCTCCGGAGGCGATGATCGACCTGTAGGAGCGCGCATCGCGCGCGACGCCTCCTTCGGTCACCGCGGTGGCATCGCGCGCAATGCGCGCTCCTACGGGGCGTGCTCGACGAAAGTAGTGCGCTCGGTCGGCAGGAGGCGTCCGTCGCGTTCGAAGCTGATGCCCGGGGTCACGAAATCCTCGATGCTGAGGTCCCGGATGAGTGTCAGCACCCGCTGTCCCGGATCCAGGGTCGGGCCGGCCGGCCGGATCTGTTCCGTCGAGTGGATCCTGCCCTCGAGGAACCGGCCCTCCCCGTCCAGCCGCGCGACCAGGATCGGCGCGATGCCCTTCAGTCCCTTCACGCTGATACCGTAATAGGTGGCGAAGTTGCCCAGGCTGTAGGCGATCAGCCGGTCGCGATAGCGCTCCATGCCGCGCACGACGTGCGGCCCGTGACCGAGCACGAGGTCCGCGCCCGCGTCGACCATGCCCCGCGCGAAGCGCACTACGTCGCCGCGCGGTTCGCCGAAGTACCATTCCTCCTCGAACGGAATGCGCGTCATCCCGGCGCCTTCCGCGCCGCCGTGGAAAGAGACGATGACGACGTCGTGAGCGGCGGCGTGCGCGGCCACCGTGTCCGCGGCCTGTTCGTACGCGTGCATCAGGTTGGATTTCTGCGTCACCGCAAAGGCCAGGAGCGCCACCTTGAGTCCCTCTACCTCGAAGCTGGCGAAGTCGCCCTCGCGGCCGGAGTGCAGGATGCCGGCATCATCGAGCGTGCGCATGGTCGCGCTGCGCCCCGCCTCGCCGAAGTCCCGGGAATGGTTGTTCGCGAGGCTCAGCACGTCGAAGCCCGCGTTCACGTAGTGCTGGACGTAGCGTGCCGGTGACCGGAACAGGAAGCAGGCATTCGGGTTCGTGCAGGTCTTGCGCGGCGTGCCGCCGTCGACCAGCACGCCCTCGAGGTTACCGAACGTAATATCCGCCGCGGCAAGCACGGGTGTGACGTCCGCCAGGAAGGAAACGCCGTCGTCGTCCGGCAGTTGATCCTCGGGGTAGTCCGTGCCGAGCATCATGTCACCCACGGCCGCGACCGTGATCGTCGTACTTGCCGGAGGTGCTTTCTCGGGAACCGGGGCGGGAGCGGGTGTTGCCGGGGGCGTCGGTTCCGCTGCTCCGGGCGCCGGCGCCGGCACAGGCGGCGGCGATGACGCGCACGCCGCGAGAGCAAGGAGCAGGAAGGTTGCGGCGGCCCGGGCGGGGCGTGGGTGGCGCATCAATCGCTCAATCGAATCCGCAGCACGTCCATGTTCGCCTCGCGCAGCCGGCTCCTGAGCACGTTCAGCTTTTCCAGGTCGTCGATCGGTCCGATCCGGACGCGATGATAGGTCTTGTCGTCGATACGTACGCGCTGAACGGTAGATTCGATACCTTGTAGCGCAAGCTGCGCCCGCCGCCGGTCAGCGTCGGCGAACTCGGTGAACGAGCCGACCTGCAGCACGTACACGCCCGGGGTGACGACGGCCCGTTCCGCCGTGTCGGTGCTCACTTCCTGCTGCTCTTCCGGAATGATTACCTCGAAGCTCGGCAGCATGTCGTAGAAGTCGAAGCGTGAGGGCGGCTTTTCGGCGGCCGCCGGGGTCTTCGCCGCCGCTGCCGGCGCTTTCCGGGCAGCCGGTTCTGCTCCCGGCGCCGGCTCGCTCAGGCTGGCAGGCTGCTGCGCCACGGCCTCCGGCCGCGGGCCGCGTTCCCGCCCGTTCACGTAGATCGCCAGCGCAACCGAGAGGCCGATCGACAGCCCGAACAGCATCCAGGCCCAGCCCGGATAGTCGTTCCTGCGCCGCCGCCTGGTCGTACCCCGCCGCCGCGCCATCTACATCGATTGCGGCGCCGATACGCCGAGAAGGCGCAGGCCGCTCGCGATCACCTCGCGTGCCGCTGCGATCAGCACGAGCCGCGCGTCGCGCAGTGCCGCATCGTCGACGATGAACGTGTGCGCGTTGTAGTAAGTATGGAAGTCGTTCGCGAGATCACGCAGGTAATGTACCAGATGATGCGGGGCGCGATTGGCCGCGGCAAGCTCCACGATCTCCGGATAGCGGCTGATGGTGCGCATCAGCGTTTCCTCGTGGGTCTCCCCGAGGCGCGACAGGTTGTCGACGCCCGCCGCCTGGTCGAACCCGAGGCCGCGTTCGGCGAGCTGGCGGAACACGCTGGCCACCCGCGCGTGCGCGTACTGGATGTAGTACACGGGGTTCTCGTTCGAGCGGCTCTTCGCCAGCTCGAGATCGAAGTCGAGGTGCTGGTCATTCGACCGCATCACGTAGAAGAAGCGCGCGGCATCGTTGCCGACTTCCTCGCGCAGCTGCCGCAGCGTCACGAATTCGCCGGAACGCGTGGACATCGACAGCTTCTCGCCGCCGCGGTACAGCGACACGAACTGCACCAGCCGCACTTCGAGGCTGTCGGCGGCGTAGCCCATGCCCTCGAGCCCGGCGCCCACCCGCGCGACGTAACCGTGATGGTCTGCGCCCAGCACATCCAGCAAGTGGTCGAAGCCCCGCTGGCGCTTGTCGTAGTGGTAGGCGATGTCGGAAGCGAAATAGGTCGTCTTGCCGTTTTCGCGCACCACCACGCGATCCTTCTCATCGCCGTAGTCGGTCGCCCGGAACCAGGTCGCGCCGTCTTTTTCGTACAGCATGCCGCGCTCCCGAAGTACCGCGAGCGCCTCCTCGATGCGGCCGCCGGCGAGGCCCTGCTCCGAGTACCAGCGGTCGAACGTGACCCCGAACCCGGAGAGGTCATCGCGAATGTCGCCGAGGATGGAATCGAGCGCCTGCTGGCGCACGCTGTTGAACACCGGCGCACCGAGATGCCGCTCCGCCGCCTCGATGAGCGCCCCCATGTAGGCTTCCTTGTCGCCTTCGGGCTCATCCGGCGGCAGCTCTTCCTTCAGCGCCCCCGCGTCGATTGCCGGCAAGCCGGAGGCATCGATGGCCGCGGCAATGTCGCGGATGTAGTCGCCGCGGTAACCGGCCGCGGGGAACGCCACCGCCTGGCCCTGCCGCTCCAGCAGGCGCAGCCAGACGCTGACGCCCAGGATATCCATCTGCCGGCCGGCGTCATTGACGTAGTACTCGCGCTCCACCGGGTAGCCGGCCGCCTCCAGCAGGTTGGCGACGCTCGCACCGAAGGCGGCGTGGCGGCCGTGCCCCACGTGCAGCGGTCCGGTCGGATTCGCGGAGACGAACTCGACCAGGATGCGCGGCTCGTCACGCCTTGCCTGTCGCCCGTAGTCCGCGCCGGCTGCAATCACGGCGGCAATTTCGCGATGCCAGGCTTGCGGCCCCAGCCGGATGTTGATGAACCCCGGACCCGCAATCTCCACGCCGGCGACCATGTCGCTTTCGGGTATCTGCTTTACGATCTCCCCGGCGAGCGCGCGCGGCTTTTGCCCCAGCGTGCCCGCGAGCCGCATCGCCACGTTGGTGGTGAAATCGCCGTGCCGCGGATCGCGGGTGCGCTCGACGGTCGCGCCAATCGACTGGATCGCGGCGTTCCCCGCCAGGTCCGGCACGCGCAGGAGCGCCTCCCGGACGAGTTGTTCGATGCTGCTTTTCACGTGGTGGCAGTCAGGGCTGGTTGAAAGAGTGCGCAATTCTAACGCGGGTTGGTGGCAAGTGTTTGCCGTCGTGCCCGGCAGCGCCGCAACGATCGGCGCTGCCGGGGACGATTGGGACCGCGACGATCGGGGGCTGCCTGTAGGAGCGCGCATTGCGCGCGATGCTACGGCCGCCGTGATGGGCATCGCGCGCGATGCGCGCTCCTACCGCAGCATCCCGCGGCATCAGAAGAGCTCGATCGGGTCGACGTCGAGGGACCAGCGCACGCGGCGGGACGCGGGATCGGCTTCGAGCGCGGGGCGCAGCGCCGCCAGCAGGTCGTGCAGCTTCGGGCGCGAGGCGCTCTGGAAAAGGAGCTGGGCGCGGTAGCGGCCCGCCTTGCGTTCCATCTGCGCGCTGACCGGGCCGAGGAGGCGCACGTCCTCCGCCGCCAGGACGCGTGCCTTGCGGGCCGCGGCTTCGAGGAAGCCGTGCGCGTCCTGCTTGTTCGGCGCGGCGGCGCGCAGCAGGGCGAGTCGCGAAAACGGCGGCCAGCCGGCCAGCCGTCGCTCCTCCAGCGCCCCCGTGGCGACACGCCCGTAGCCGCCGCTGCGGAGCGCGGCCCAGAACGGGTGGGTCGGGAACGCCGTCTGGATCAGGACCTCGCCCTGGCGGCGCTCGCGCCCCGCGCGCCCGGCGACCTGCACCAGCGCCTGCGCCAGCCGTTCGGTACCGCGGAAGTCGGTGCTGAACAGGCCCTGGTCGGCATCGATGACGGTGACGAGCGTCAGGTTGGGAAAATGATGGCCCTTCGACAGCATCTGCGTGCCGACCAGGATACCGGCCTTGCCGGATGCCGCCATCGCGAGGGCACGGGTCATGGTCCCCTTGCGACGCGTGCTGTCGCTGTCGATGCGGACCACCTCGTCCTCGCCGAAACGGGCCTGCAGCGCGGCCTCCAGCCGCTGCGTACCCTGTCCCAGCGGCCTCAGCTCGCCGCCGCACTCGCCGCAGTGGGTGTCCAGCGGCCGCGCGGCGCCGCAGTGATGGCAGAGCAGGCGGTTGGCGGACCTGTGCACCGTCATGCGGGCGTCGCAGCGCCGGCACTCGGTGACCGCGCCGCACTGCTGGCAGATCAGCGTCGGGGCAAAGCCGCGGCGATTCAGGAATACCAGCACCTGCCCGCCGCTCACGCGATGCCGCTCGATCGCCGCGAGCAGCGGCACGCTGAGCCCGTCCTCCGCCGGATGCTGCCGCAGGTCGACGAGCCGCAGGTGCGGCTCGGCGGCATTGCCGGCGCGCACCGGCAGCTCGAGCCGCCGGTAGTTTCCTTCGGCCGCGCGCTGCAGCGACTCGAGCGACGGGGTAGCGGAGCCGAGCACGACCGGAATCCCCTGTTGCTTGGCGCGCGCGACGGCCAGGTCGCGGGCGGAGTAGCGCAACCCTTCCTGCTGCTTGAGCGAGCTGTCGTGCTCCTCGTCGACCACGATGAGGCCGGGTTTTCTCAGCGGTGTGAACACTGCCGAGCGCGTTCCGAGAACCAGCGCCGCGCTGCCGTCCCGCGCCGCCCGCCAGGCCGCGAGCCGCTCGGCGTCGCCGACCGACGAATGCAGCACCACCGGCGCGCACGCCAGCCGCTGCTCGAGGCGTGCCAGGAACTGCGGCGTGAGCCCGATCTCCGGCACGAGCACGAGCACCTGTTTGCTCTGCTCCAGGACGTCGCCGATCAGCCGGAGGTACACCTCGGTCTTGCCGCTGCCGGTAACGCCGTCGAGCAACGTGACCCGGAATCCGCTGCCGTCCTGCATGGCCCGCAGCGCCGCGGCCTGGTCGGCGTTCAGCGGCGGACCGGGCTCGGGCGCACTTCCGGTCCCCGCTTCCGTCGCCTCGTGGTCCGCCCGTTCGACGACCTCGATCCAGCCCCTGTCGGCCAGCGCCTTGCGCACCCGGGTCCAGCCGGGCAGCTCGTCGTCCAGCGCGGCGAAAGCGGCACTCCCGCTGTGCCGCCGCAGCAGCGCCATGAGCGCCGCCTGCCGCGGCGCCGTCCGCCCGAGCGCGTCGAGGTCCACCGCGCCGCCCTCGGCCGTGGCCACGATCTCGCGCACGACGCCGTACAGCGGCTTTCCCTGCCGCAGTGCCGCCGGCAATGCCGCCGCCACCACCTCACCGATCGGGTGGTGGTAATAGTCGCTCGTAAACCGAATCAGCCGCAGCTCGCCCTCGCCGAGCAACGGCTCCCGGTCGAGGACCTCTAACGCACGCTTCAGCCTGGCCCTGGGCAGGTCACTTCCCGCCCCGACCTCTAGCACCACCCCGGCGATCTTGCGACGGCCGAACGGCACCAGCACCCGGCACCCCGGTTCCGGCAACCTCCCGTCCGGCGGCAGGTAATCGAACAGCCGCGACAGCGGCGCGTTGATCGCGACTTTAAGAATTGCGTCGGTCACGTACTACCCGGGCTCAACGAAGCAGCGAAGGCACAAGGAGTCCGGGCGCCAGCGGGGGCCTTTGGCGGAAATAAAGCGGACCGACAGGGCCCGAAGGGCCCCGAGGGA
>CAYRKH010000011.1:48766-70528 GCA_964424805.1 uncultured Woeseiaceae bacterium | reverse complement strand
ATCTGCCGTTCGGACGCGAAGAGGCCAACCTGCTGTTTCAGGTCATCGCCAAGCGTTATGAGCGCGGTTCAATTATCCTGACGTCCAACTTGGCGTTCTCGGACTGGGCAAGCGCGTTGGCTGACGACACGACCTTGACCGCCGCGCTCCTGGATCGGCTGCTGCATCACGGGCATATCGTCAACATCCGCGGCGACAGCTATCGGCTCAAGGACAAACGCAAGGCCGGGATGGCCGGCAAGAAGACGCGCTGACGGATGTCAGCATCGGGAGGGGGTCAATTTTATTCCGACGATTTCGGTCAAAAGGGGGTCAGTTTTCAACCGACGTTGACAAAGCCGGATTTCGCTGCCTTACGGGCCCATTGCTCCGCCGCCGGAAACAGTCACGATAAGTCGAGACCCATTACGGAGCAGGCTCATGGGAATGCGTAGGCGCTCAGACCGCCATCTGCCATTGCGAATGTACATCAGGCGTGGTGCTTACTACTACGTCGATGCTTCCGGCAAGTGGCACCCGCTGGGCCGTGAGTACGTGAAGGCCATGGGGAAGTACGCCGAAATGACCGATACGGGCCGTGCATGCACGACGCTGGCTCAGGTGATCGAGAAGTACAGTCTGTACGTCACTCCGCACAAAGCCGAATCCACGCGGAAATGTGAAGCGGGTCAGTTGACTCGGTTCGTAAGCTTCCCCCAATCTGACACAGGCTGAAGTTGGAGTTTTCTGGCAGGATATCACTGCGAGGAGACAACAATGAAGAACAGCCGATTCACGGAAAGCCAGATCGTTTCGATCCTGAAAGAGGCGGATGCGGGGACCAAAGTCAAAGAGATCTGCCGGCGCCACGGCATCAGCGATGCGACCTATTACAACTGGAAAGGCAAATACGGGGGCATGAGCGCTTCCGAGCTGAAGCGGCTCAAGGAAATGGAGGCGAGCTGTCGCAGTACAAGCGCATGTATGCGGAGCTGGCCCGGGAAAACTACGCGCTGAAAGACCTGATCGAAAAAAAGCTCTGAGGCCGCCGGAGAAGCGCGAAGCGGCGCATTTTCTGGTGGCCGAACACGGCTTGAGTCGATCGCGAGCCTGCGCGGCGATCCAGCTGTCGCGCTCGAGCTGGTATCGGGCGGCAACCGGGCCCCGGCAGGACGAGGAGATCGTCGCGGCGCTGAACGCCCTGGTCGAGAAACGGCCCCGCTGGGGCTTCTGGAAGTGCTACGACCGACTACGGCTCAACGGCCATTGCTGGAATCACAAGCGAGTCTACCGCGTATACAAGTTGATGAAGCTGAACCTGCCAAGACGCACGAAACGCCGCCTGCCGAAGCGCGTACAGCAGCCGATGGCGGTCGAGGCGCGCCCGAACGTCCACTGGTCGATGGACTTCATGAGCGACACGCTGTACCACGGCCGCCGTTTTCGCACCTTGAACGTGCTCGATGAGGGCGTTCGCGAGATCCTGGACATCGTCATTGACACCTCGATCCCGGGCGCGAGAGTCGTGCGGACGCTGGATCAGCTGATCGAATGGCGCGGAAAGCCAAAGGCGATCCGGGTCGACAACGGTCCGGAGTATCTGTCACAGGTGTTTGCTGATTGGTGCCAAAGCAATGGCATCGCGCTCAACTACATTCAGCCGGGAAAGCCGAATCAGAATGCCTACATCGAACGCTTCAACCGGACCTTTCGCCATGAAGTGCTCGACGCTTACCTGTTCGAGTCACTGGGCCAGGTCCGCGAGATCACGCGTCACTGGATGACGGAGTACAACGAAGAACGGCCGCACGACAGCTTGGGAAGAATACCGCCTGCCATGTTCCGACGGCAGGTCGAAAGGGCCGGAAACTCTACTTTAGAACTGTGTGCTTGACGGGGAAGCGTACGGGTTAGCTATAGCGTTCGGGCACATGCTGCCTGACGACATGACCCAGCAGATGATCTATCAGTACATGGATGAGCGGTCAGCCTTCCCTACGGCAGCCCGACACGATGTGACCCTGCTTGGGCACGTATTTGTGAAGGCGATTCGCTGGGGGGCAGCGACCAAGAATCCGGCGCGCGGGATCGAGAAGCCCAAAAGCAAGCCGCGGGACCGATACGTGACCGACAAGGAATTCCTGGCAGTACGTGAACTGGCCATCCCACCGCTGCAAGTCGCCATGGACCTCGCTCTGCTGACCGGTCTGCGCAGGGGCGACATTCTGAACCTGACCCGGGATAGCCTGACTGAAGAAGGCTTGCTAGTGAAGACCAGCAAGACGAATAAAGGGCTACTGTTCGACTACACCGACGAACTGAATGAGGTGATCAGCCGAGCCAAGAAGCTGCGGCCACAACTTCCGGGCTATTATCTAGTTCGGACCCGCCAGGGAAAGCAGTACTCGGGACCCGGATTCGCAGCTAACTGGCGACGGCTGATGAATAAGGCAGCGAAAAAAGGCATACAGAAGTTCACGTTCCACGACATTCGTGCAAAGAGCGCTAGCGATAGCGAGTCATTGCAAGAGGCATCCGCCCGACTTGGGCACACCTCGACAGCTATCACTGATCGTGTCTACATGCGCGTGCCGTATAGAGTAAGGCCTCTCAAATAAAGTTTCTGACCTCGCTTCGATTATCACTTGGCCTTGATTGCTTTGGCTGCTCGCCAGCGATAGATCAGTTTCAAGGTCTTTTTTGAAGTTTTTTTGGTAGCCGTGCACACATTGCGCACGGATAATAGATAGAAGGTGAGGCCTTAGAAAGGCCTCCCGGACCACGAGAAAAGGTGAGCCAATTGACACAATTGTCGGAAGTTGAGTGTAGGATCATTCCGGCCCTCCATCAGGCCGATGCGAAGCGCCGCGAGATAGCCCAAATCGTCGACCCAAAGCAGCGGAGTAGGTTGGGACAGTTTATGACGCCCGCTCCGATCGCTATGTTCATGGCCGGATTGTTCGACCGATTACCCGAGGACATCCGGCTGTTAGACGCAGGCGCGGGTGTGGGGTCACTGACTGCGGCTTTCGTCCGCGAAGCCATCAACCGGAAGGACCACCCCCGATCGATCGATGTGACCACGTTCGAGGTAGACCCGGCGCTTGTACACCACCTGGCAAATACGCTGGCCGCCTGCGCGGATGAATGCAAGGAGGCCGGGATTGTGTTCGCTTCCCGGATCGTCGCCGAGGACTACATCCTGCACGCCGCCGAGCCGCTACTGTCTGAGCACTCCGCGTCAGAACAATATGATTGCGCGATCCTTAACCCGCCCTACGCGAAGATTAACACCAGCTCGAAAACCCGGAAGGCCCTAAGCAGCATGGGCATCGAGACCACGAACTTGTACACGGCTTTCGTGACAGTGGCGCTGGATCAGCTCAAGCCCGGCGGCCAGCTCGTAGCGATCACTCCGCGCAGCTTCTGCAATGGGTCCTACTTCCAGCCTTTCCGGCGCTTCATCCTCGAATATTCCGCACTCCGGAAGATCCACGTGTATGAGTCGCGAAAGCATGCCTTCAAGGATGATGAAGTTCTACAAGAAAACATCGTGTATCAGCTAATCAAGTCTGAGCCACAGCCGGAAAAAGTCCGCATTTCGCTAAGCCACGGCCCTCATGATCTCGACGCGACAGCGCGAGATGTTCCATTTGCCGAAGTGGTCCTCCCCAACGATCCGCATTTGTTCATCCGCTTGGCAGTATCTGAGCAAGACGGCGATCTTGCCCATCGGGTTCGCGCGCTCCCATGCACGCTACGCGACCTTGGAGTGACCGTCTCGACTGGGCGCGTGGTGGACTTCCGGGCTCGTGATTTCTTGCGTAAGGACCCAGAACCGGGCAGCGTCCCGCTCATCTATCCGTGTCACTTCAACGGGGGTTATGTGTCGTGGCCTAAGCTCGGCGGCAAGAAGCCCAACGCGCTTGTGTCGAACGACGAAACAGCGGCGCTCATGGTCCCACGCGGTACATACGTGTTGACCAAGCGCTTCTCCTCGAAGGAGGAGAAGCGCCGATTGGTCACCGTAGTTTATGACCCCGCGCGGATCGACTCGGAGTTGGTCGGATTCGAGAACCACCTAAACTACTTCCACCTGAACGGTGGAGGGCTTCCGGGCGAACTCGCCCGCGGACTTGCGGTATTCCTGAACTCGACGGCTGTTGATCAGTATTTCCGTCAATTCAGCGGCCACACGCAGGTCAACGCAACGGACCTCCGCAACCTCCACTATCCGACCGTTCAGCAACTTGAGCATATGGCCCGCCACTTCGGCGAGGCCCTTCTGGATCAAGAGCTGATTGATGAGACTGTCGAGGCCGTTCTCTACAGCTACTCGAAGGATTCAACCCGAAAATGCTTCGCGGGGTCAGCTTGAATCCAGATGTAGGTTCCCACCGCGGCGTTGCCTTGGGCACCCTGCCGGGCGGCCGCTTCCTTCCATGTGCGGTAGCTTGTTGTGAAATCAACGCCCGCCTTTCTAGATCGCTCTGCCAGTGCGGTGAGCTGATTGACTTTGTGCAGGTCCACCTCGCCGTCGCTGGTCACGGCTTCAATCACCCATAACCGATCCGTTTGCGGATTCCACAGGAGCACGTCCGGCATCGCATCCCCGAGGCGCAAGTCAATATTCGCCCGAGCCAGCGCTGCCCGATCCTCGTCCGTAATCCGGTCGCCGTCGCCGTCATCGACATAGATGACTTCATAGCCAGGCAGGAAGCGGGCAGCGTAATGAGCGACGCTGGCCTGAATCAGCGCGCTGTGGCCGGTATCGACCAACTGACGGGAAGCCTCCGCCATTGCGGCTTGAAACTCCCGGCGCTTCCTCGCCGCATCCTGTTGAGACCAATCGGCGAGCATTCCGGGCCATCGATCGTCCGGGGCTTGGAGGATCGCCTTGAAATCCTCGGCAAGCCGGTAAGAAGAGTTCGGCGACTTCGCCACGACATGGCCGTGTATGAACTCGCCGTCGTGGAGCAGGACGGGTTCGATGCCGCCCAGCTCACGGAGCGGCTTGATCCAGTAGTCACGGCCCTCGCGGTCCAGCTTTCCGTTTCCACGTTGGAGGATGCCAATATGGCAGGCGAGGTGCGCGGTGCTCGCACCATGACAGAACTTCGTTCCCGCGGGAGCCTTCGAGAACCAGCTATCTGTCTGGTCGTCGAGAAGGGCAAAGACGCCATCAACAAGATCCGCGTTATTGCCGAGGGCGAGGCGCGTGAGAACCTGCTTGATCTTTCCCTTCGTGACGCCTTGCTGCGCGTTCGGAACGGCCGCGCCACCTCCCTTCATCCGCCGCTCGCGCAACCTTGCTACATTATCGTGCAATGCCATTCAGTCCGATCCCCGCAGCAACTATGGATTTACTGCATGGTATGAGTGAAAAGAGAATGCCTCCATGAAACACGTCAAAAAAACGCCCATGCAAGGATGGCACCCTCGTCTCTTCTCGGCTGAACCATCTCACTGTTACCACGTGACCGGCAACAGGCGAGTGACGAACTCATCTTTACGGTAGTTACTGACTTACTGCGTACAGGGCGCGCCCGGAGAGACTCGAACTCCCGACCAACCGGTTCGAAGCCGGTTACTCTATCCAACTGAGCTACGGGCGCTTTTCCCGATTATTTTGGACAACTCTGATTTTCTTGGACGCAGCTTGTCTGTAACTAATTAATCTTACAAGCAATTCAGCTACAGACCATATTATTCGAAGCCAGGTACTCTATCCAACTGAGCTACGGGCGCACTGTGGGGGCGCATTGTACTCGCTAAGCACGGTGGCGCTCCATTTGCACGGTTACCCGGCCAGCCACGCGATTGCGGTGAGGATCAGGCCGAAATAGACCGCACCGAGGGCAATCACACCGGCTTCCAGTTCCTGCGGGGTGGCTTCGGTGGTCATTGGTCGCTGCTCCTTGGGCGTTCGGGACTTTGGTCAATAGTCGAACGACCTGGGGCAGAATCGACACCGGGCGCAGAGCCGCCTAATTGCTATTCCGAAGCGTGTTCCTCCGCCGTGCGGAGCAGCCGGAGGACGTTGCCGCTCCACATCTTCGCAAGGTCGGCTTCGGTATAGCCGGCAGCTTGCAGGCGCTCGGTGATTTTCGGCAGGTCGGTGATGTCCTCGAGGCCCGCGATGCCGCCGCCGCCGTCCCAGTCGGCGCCGAAGCAGACGTGGTCGACGCCGGCGACGTCGATCACGTGCAGCAGCATCTCCATGTAGTGCTCGAAGTTCGCGTCCCACATCTGCTCGCGTTCGTCGAGCGTACGGCACTGGCGCGTGAGCGCTTGCTGCTCGGCGGGCGACAGTTCCCCGATGCGCTCGAAGCGGGCGAACAGCTCCGCCCGTTCATCGCTGAGGTTCATGTCGGAGAGAAAAACGCTGGTGACGCAGTTGGCGCCGCCGGTATCGGCGAGTGCGCGCAGGCGTTCGTCGTCGAGGCTGCGCGGGTGGTTGAAGGCGGCGCGCGAGCCCGAATGCGACAGGATGATCGGGGTTTCGGAGAGTTCCAGCAGCTGGTCGAAAGCGTCGTCGGACGCGTGACTCGCATCGATCACCATGCCGAGCCGGTTCATCTCCGCGACCCACTGCCGCCCGAGGTCGCTCAGGCCGTGCCAGCGGGGCTCGTCGGTCGCCGAATCGGCGAACTGGTTGTTGCTGCTGTGCACCGGGCCGGCCATGCGCACGCCGCGGTCGTAGAACTCCTGCAGCAGCGCGACCGACTCGCCCAGCGGGTAGCTGTTCTCGATGCTCTTGAACGCAACCAGCTTGCCTGCCTCAGCGAGGCGCTCGGCATCGGCCGCGGTCAGGGCCGGCTCTATTTGCTGCGGGAACCCGGCTATGGTGGCGTCGATGACATCGGAGCGCGTGCGGGCAAACGCCAGCGCTTCCTCATAGCCCCGCTCGGTAAGCGGACCCTGCGCCGTGTAGATGACGAAGAAGCCGCCGTCGAGGGCGCCGCTGGCCATGCGCGGGATGTCGAGCTGCGCGAGATCGTCTGCCAGCGTGTGACGCTCGCCGAAGCTCCAGCCTTCGCGCGGGAAGTGCAGCGGAGTGTCGAGATGCGTGTCGAGCGTCAGCAGGCGATCGTGCAGCGAGCCGTCGCTGTCGGCCGAGCCGGAAGTGCAACCCGCCAGTGGCAGCAAAGCGGCTAGGAGCAGCGTCGTGGCGAAGCCGGTTCTCTCACCCATCTCGCGATACCTCCTCCAGTATGAAGCGGTAGGGCCGCGCCGCGTCTTCGGCCGCGTAATCGATGCCCACCCGCGGACCGACCCGGATCCTTCCGGAGTCCACTTCGATCCCGTGGTCCTCGATCCAGATCCGTTCGCCCTGCAGCGAGGCGCCGGTCAGTTTCGTCGTGATGCCCAGTGCCCGGGACACGGTGCCGGGGCCGGCCATGAGCGCCTTGCCATTCGCGGACTTCCCGCGGCGCTTCTTCATCAACGCCTCGCCCTCGAGGGGTCGGCCCGCGCGAACCAGGATCGCGTGCGGCGTGCCAATACCCCCGGAAACGACGTTGAAGAGGTGATGAATGCCGTAGCAGAGGTAGACGTAGGCGATCCCGCCCGCGGCATACATCGGCTCGGTCCTGCGCGTGCGGCGCCCACCGTACGCATGGCTCGCCCGGTCACCGACGCCGGCGTACGCCTCCGTCTCGGTAATGACCGCCTTGGTCGCCGCGCCGTTCACCCGGGTACACAGCACCTTGCCCAGCAACTCCCGGCTCACCAGCACCACGTCGTCGCGCTCGTAGAAGGAAGGAGGAAGGGAGCGGATCATCACAACTTCAGGCGGTTGCCCGGGTCCGGCTCCGCAGGGCAAAGCCGACGACGAGGGAGAAGGCCGCCAGTGTCCACACGACGACGGCGCCGGTCGGCAGGTTCAGCAGCGCCGAGAGTACGATGCCGGTGAGGTAGGCGGCGGCACCGACCGCGTAGCTGACGGCGAGGCGGTTGCCGCGCTGCCAGCCGTAGGTGGCCAGCGCGGGGATGATCAGGCTCGCGAAGACCAGGTAGATGCCGACGATCTGCACCGACGCGGTCACGGCGATCGCGAACGTGATGTAGAACCCCAGGCGGCCGATCCTGTCGCGCCACAGGAACCACACCGGCACCAGGATCGCGTACAGCACCGCGACCGGCAGGAGCGAATGCCAGGTCGACCACAGTATCTGGCCGACCAGCAGTTCCTTCAGGTGCTCGCTGCCGTGCGGATTATTGGCAAGGAGCAGGATGCCGCCGGTTGCCGCGAGAATGAAGAAAATGCCGATCAGCGCCTCCTGGGTGGCAGGCCAGCGCTTCTCGGTCCAGTTCAACACGGCGGAGGCGAGGAGCGCGGCGCTGACGGCGGCGATCTGCACCTCGAACCCGTCCTGGTCCCAGTCGAGCCCGTGGGCCGCAATGACGCCGAGGCCCGCGATCTGCGCGATCGCGAGGTCGATGAAGATGATGCCGCGCTTCAGCACTTCCTGGCCCAGCGGCACGTGCGTGGACAGCACCAGCAATCCCGCCGCCAGCGCGGGCCCCACGATCGTCCAGTCGAGCAGCTCCCAGTTCATGGCATAGCCTCGAGCAGGCGATCGATGGTGTCTTCGTACAGCGCGAAGAGATCCGTCGCCTCCTCGGTACCGCCGACGGTGAGCGGCAGCACGATCGCGGGAACGCCGATACGCTGCATCAGCCATTTCGACGCCCGGTCATCCTGGTAGGGCGAACGGATGATCAGGTCCGCCCCGCCGTCGCCGAAGCGTGAAACGAGCATCGCGAGGTGGCCGGCGGTCGGCGGGAGCCCCGCTACCGGTTCGAGATTCGCGACCTCCTCGAGGCCGAGCCAGTCCTCGAGGTAGACCCATGATTTATGATGCGTGATTATCCGTTTGCCGGCGAGCGGCGCGGCGCGCTGTTCCCATTCCGCGATAGCCGCGTTGAGACGCGTCCTGAAATCGTCGAAGCCGCTGCGGTAGGTGTCGGCATTCTTCGGATCGAGCTCTGCCATACGCTCGGCCAATGCGCGCCCGATGAGCACCAGGTTATGCGGGTTCGTCTGCACGTGCGGATTGCCCTGCGGATGGATGTCGCCCTGCGAGCGATCCACCGAGGACGTGGCACCCAGCCGCTGCACGTACAGGCTTGCCTCGAAGTACCCCGGGTTTCCCGGCGTCACGCGGCGATTGTTCGCCTTCCTGAGCAGCATCGGCAGCCAGCCGATCTCGAGCTGCGCACCGCTGCAGATCACGAGGTCGGCGCGCCTGACGTCCGCGATCAGGCTTGGACGCGCCTGGATGTAGTGCGGGTCCTGCAGTGCCGTCGTAGCGCTTTCGGCTTCGACGAGCTCACCGCCGATCTCTTGCGCCAGCGCCATCCATTCCGGCTCGCAGGCGAACACGTCGAGCTGTGCCTGTGCGGCAAGCGGAAAGGCGCAAAGGGCGAACAACACAAGGTAACGTTTCATGATGCGCCCCCTCAGAACGAATGCGCGCCGTGCGCGCCGATGCTCAGGATGTATTGCAGCCCCCACTGGTTGTCGTGGGAGAGCCCCGCTTCGTCGCGCGTGTACTGCAGGCGCAGGCGGCTGAACTCGCTGTTCGACCAGTCGAGCATGACCGAGTAGCGCCGGGGATCGTCCACCGGCTCCGCGAGCGGCGTGCCGGCGAACAGCAGGCCCGGATCGTCCAGCGACAGGCCGTCGATGCGCGCCCCAACGCGCCACTGCGGCTGCCACTGGTACACCGCCTGCGCGTACCAGCCAAGCTGCTCACCGTCGTATGGCAGCGGCGACCGTCCCGGCAGCGTATAAAGCCCCTCCTCGTTCCGCCACACGAGCTCCGACTGGAACACGAAGTTGCGGAGCTTCCAGTTGCCGTTCGGCGCCCATTTCCAGACGAACTCCGCGATCGCAACGTCCGCATCGCCGCTGAAGAGCAGCGGCTCGTCCCCGGATCCCGAAGGACGATCGACGTTGCCGGTATCGAGGTACGACAGCCCGGCGAGCCAGCTGTGACTGGCGCCGACATCGCCGCCGACGTTCACGAACAGGCTTTTAGCGCCGAAGCCGGAGTTGTCCGCGCCGCCGGCCGGATAGCGGTCGCCGCGCAGTATCTCCGCGCCGAGCTCCACGTAGAGCTCGGTGGGCGCAATCCAGCGAACCTGCACGCCGTCGTCGATGTACTGGTTGCCGAGCAGCGCCTGGTAAGGCAGCGGCTGGTCGGCGAAGTCCCAGCTATGCGCGTGCCGGCTGTTCTGGTAGCCGACGCCGGAGAAGAAGCGGCCGAAGCGCGCCGACATACCGGCGGGTAGCGCGAGGGTCTCCAGCCAGGCTTCCTCGATCTCGAAGTGCGCTTCACCCTCGTCCAGGTGGATGGCGGAGGTCAGCCACGCGGTGAACTTGTCGTCGACGTTGGCGCTCATGCTGATCTCGGTTTCGCCGAGAGACAGCCCTTCCGGCGCGAGCCCGGTTTCGCCGCCGAGCGGGAAGCCTGGAACCGCGTACGCTTCCGGATCGTTGTCGTAGGCCCAGGCCTGGCCCTGGAAGATGACGCCGATGGCGGGATTGAACGTGGAATCACCCGGACCGAACGTTGACGCACGGTACGCGGGCGCCGGTGCGGCCAGGGCCGGCGGCTGCTCGAGCTGGCCTACGCGACTGTTCGCCTGTTGCGCGTTCTGCTCGGCCACCGCGAGCCGTTGCTCGAGCTCCGCGATACGGGCGTCGTACTCGCGGCGCAGCTCCTCGATCTCCGCACGCAGCGCTTGCATGTCGCTGTCCTGCGCGGCGGCTGTATTGACTGTGAATAGAAGCAGCATCCCAAGGATGCCCTTTCGCAGGCCGGTATGCATACCCTGCCTCCTTCTCCAACTGACGAGATTGCGCCGCCATTACGGCGGCGGGTGGAAGGATCAGGCAGCGGGCGGCGGGGCGCGCGGGCGGAAGGAAAAGGAGGCAACCGTCGCCGGGGCGGCGGCGGACGCGGACGGTTCCAGTACGTGCACAACCGGCGTAAAGCTCGCGAAAATCGACGGCGGTGCTTCGAGCTCGAAATGAGAATAGTGCGTGCAGAGCTCGCAGTTCTTCTGCTCCGCGGCCACGTGCGAGTCGAAGTGCAGCGTCAGCGACGCATGGCCGGCGAGGACCGCGAGCAACAGGAACAGCCAGGTTGTGCGACGTAGCGATGGCATGGTTTTTACTTCCACCGCTATATTGCGTGGAACGCTGGAGGAAGTAAACGCCGGCGCGGTCAGGGCGGAAATCGCCGGGGACTAGCGGGAAGCGCCGCCGGCTCGCGGCCCTTCAGCGGCCGGCGGGTCAGGCCGTTTTTGCTTGCGGCAAGACATCTTCCAGCACGTTCAGCAGGCGTTCCACTTCGTGAACCGCGTTGTAATGTACCGGCCCCACGCGCACCGCGCCGCCCGAGTCGTAGATGCCGAGCGCGCGGGCGGCTTCCACGGCGTAATTGTGACCGCTCCAGACGAAGATGCCGCGCAGGCCGAGCTGCCTGGCGATTTCCTCCGGGCTCGTGCCGCGGGTTGTGAACGACACCGTGGGGACGCGGCGTGCGAGGGCGTCTTCGGCCGTGATCCCCTGCACCGTGATTCCCGGCATCGCCTTCAGCCCGTCGAGCAACGGCCGCGTGAGCGTCGTTTCGTAGTCGAACAGGCAAGCCATGGCGGCATGCACGAAGCGGCGCCGTCCTGCCTCGTAGCCGTCAAACCGTGCGAGATAGTCGCCCGCCATCGTCTCGCCGATCCAGGCCAGGTAGTCGACCGCCGCGGCGGTGCCGGCCAGGCCTTCGTGGCTCAGCGTCCCGGTCTCGAAGGCCCAGGGCAGCTCGTCGGGCGCCGGCCTGACCTTGTACGGCTCCAGACGCTCGAGGATCTCCCGTCGGCCCCAGAGGATGCCCTGGTGGGGCCCGAAGAACTTGTACGCGGAACAGGCGAGAAAGTCGCAGCCTATTGCCTGCACATCCGTCGGTACATGCGGCACGGATTGCACCGCATCGATGTAGGTCCACGCGCCGGCCTCACGCGCCATCCGGCTGATCGTGCGGACGTCGTTGAGGGTACCCGTGAGATTGCTGGCGGCGCCGACGCAGACAAGGCGCGTGCGCTCGTTCAGCAAGTCCTCGAAGCGCGCGAGATCGAATTCGAACGTCGCGTGATCGAACGGCAGCCAGCGAACCTCGAGGCCGAGATCGCGCGCGAGCAGCAACCACGGCGCCACGTTCGCATCGTGATCCATGCGCGAGAGGATGATCTCGTCACCGGCTTTCATCTCCCGGCCGATCGAGCGCGACACGTGCAACGTGAGCGTCGTCATGTTCTGGCCGAAGATGATCTCGTCCGCCGACGGTGCATTCAGCAGGTCGGCCATTGCGCGGTGCGCGTCCTCGACGATTTCGCCTGCGCGCTCGGACGTCGCAAAAGCGCCGCCGAGGTTTGCGTTCGCCGCCAGCAGGCAATCGCGCATGCGATCGGCCACGCTTTGCGGCACCTGCGTGCCGGCAGGATTGTCGAAGTAGATGCGCGGTTGGCCGTCGTCCGTGATCGAAAGCGCGGGGAATCGCGACCGAACGGCCTCGAGGTCGTAAGTCACTCTATGCCGCCCCACTTCTCCCGGTGGGCATCTTCCGCCCGCTGGCGCACGCGCGCGTGCCGGTTGCTGAGCAGCAGCGAACTCGGGTCGCAGACCTGCGCCTTGATGAGGCCCAGGTCACTCGCCGCATCGAACAGGCTGGGATACCAGCGTTCCCAGCCCGGCAGCAGCTGTTCGACCTGTTGACGAAGATTCATCGGGGCAATGTATACGAGCGGGACGGCAGAAACAACGACACGGTCGGCGGTGCAAACGACGCCGGAAGCGTAAACCGAGGGGCGTGGAATCAGTCCTCGAGCAGGCGTACGAAGAGGACCATCGCGCCGCCGGCTACGAGCGCGGTCATCACCAGCGGGAGCTGCGGCAGCCACTCCTGCGGCATGCCCTTGATTGAATCCGGCACGAAGTCGAGCATTACCGGCAGCAGGGACACAAGCTCAAGGGCGGGCCTGGCGGCTATCAGCCCGCCAATCACCATCGCGATCGGCAGCGTCCAGCGGCGAACCCACAAGCGACGCCGGATGCGCCGCGTCACGCGCTCGCTGAAGCCGTCGTCCGGGATCGCCTCGGACCGAAACAGCGTCTCGAGGTTCCTGTCGTCCTGATCTTTCATACGCTCAGCCAGTTTGATGATGTTGGATGTCAAAACGTTCCCTGATCTTTTCCTTGCCGCGATAAATGATGGATTTCACCGTACCCACGGGCAGGCTCAAAGCATCGCCGATTTCCCGATGCGACAGGCCGAAAGCATAGGACATGATCATGGCGACCCGCTCGTCCTCCGCCAGCACTCCGAGCAGCCGGTCGAGATCGCCGAGCTCCTCGCGCACGGCCGTTGCCGCCTCGCCGGCTTTTGCGTCCGCCTGCACCGACTGCAGGATCTCGCCGTAGCGCGAGAAGCGACGCTTCGACTGCAAAAAGGTCGTGTAAGCGACCTTCAGGAGCCAGCCGATGAACGTGCCCTTCCCGGAGTAGGTGTGCAGGCGATCCCACGCGTGCACGAACGTATCCTGGGCCAGGTCGTCCGCCAGGTCGGGATCGCGAGCCAGCCTGCGCAGGAAGTTCCGGACGTGCGACTGGTGGCGCCGCACGAGCTCCCCGAAGGCGCGGGAATCGACCTGCGCCACCGCCTGCGCGACGAGCTCCTTGTCATCGGCAGCGGCCAGCCTGTTTTGGGATTTCAGTTTGATCTGTCTTTCCCGGTGACCAGCGCAACGATGAGGTAAGCAATGCCGATGGCAACCGGAAATGCGCTGGTGGCGACGATGGGCCGTACGGCCTCTTGCTCATCGAGAATAAGGCCGAAGATGGCGAATCCGACGCCGACCGCCAGCCAGATCACGGCCCGCCGCAGGTCGGCGCGACTGTCCCGCTGTGGCTGGCCGAGACGGTCCACCAGCTCCGGCGTCAGCTCCTGGCCCTTGTCGAGCGCGAGCCGGACCGTGTTCTGCAGCTCCAGCCGCGAACGGTAGCGCAACCAGAGCCACAGCCCCAGCACGGCCGCCACGCCGACGAGAAAGATAATGGGAATCAGTAATTCGTAGTCGAACATCGCAAGCTCCTGGATGAAGGGCAGTCCCGGCCGCCCCGCCTGACTTACAGGATGCACCCCGGCACCGGTTCGGATGCAGGCCGGGGTCGGACCAAGCTAAGCTGCTGAATTGCTTTTGATAATGGACCAAATCAAGGCGCGGTAGGCGCCTTGATCGAGCTTATTTGGCCCTGAAATCGAGGCCGTAGCGCCGTTCCTGCCCGCCAAGGTATCGAATTCGAGGGGGAAATGGGCGATCTAAGGGCCTTTCGCAGGCCCGTTGAGGATATAACCTCTTTTAGTTGAAATTCCCGGGAAGGTCCGACCCCACCCGCTAGCGGTAGCGTTGCATCACGCGGCTGAGGGCCTGCTTGCCCGGGTTGAGTTCCTCGTAGGGGATTTTGGAGAGGGGGCGGTCGACGCTGCCGGAGAGGTCGTGCATGTCGCCCATTTCCTCGTCGATGTAGAGGAGGCCGGTGATGATCTCGCCGGCGCGCACGCTGCCGCGGAGGTAGGAGAACGCCGCGGCGCGGCTGGTCGGGTCGTAGTCCTGGTCCACCTTCCGGAACACGATCTTGCTGCCGTCGTGCAGCTGCACCGGCATCGCCTCGCCGGCGTCGTAGGCGGTCCTGATCTCCTGGGCCGGCGGCACGAAATCCGTATCGATCACGTGATGGTAATGCTGGCGCGTGTGGGCGTAGCTCTTGGTCGAGCCCTCGTGGTCGTTGAAGGTCACGCAGGGGCTGATGATGTCGAGAACCGCGAAGCCCTTGTGCGTCAGCGCGCCCTTGATCAGCGGCACCATCTGCTGCTTGTCGCCCGAGAAGCTGCGGGCGATGTAGGTGGCGCCGAGGCTGATGGCGGTGCTGATCGGGTCGATCGGCATCTGCCGGTTCGCCGGGCCCTTCTTCGCGGTGGTGCCGACGTCGGCCGACGCCGAGTACTGGCCCTTGGTGAGCCCGTATACGCCGTTGTTCTCGATGATGTAGCACATGTTCAGGTTGCGCCGGATCGCGTGCGCGAACTGTCCCATGCCGATCGACAGCGAATCGCCGTCGCCGGAAACGCCAATGTACGTGAGGTCCTTGTTGGCCGCGTTGGCGCCGGTAGTGACCGAGGGCATGCGCCCGTGAACCGAGTTGAAGCCGTGCGACTGGCTGACGAAATACGCCGGCGTCTTCGACGAGCAGCCGATGCCGCTCATCTTGCCGAGCCTGTGCGGTTCGATACCGAGCTCGAACACGGCCTGGATTATCGCGGCGGTGATGGAATCGTGCCCGCAGCCGGCGCACAGCGTGGATACGGTGCCTTCATAGTCGCGCGCGGTGAGCCCGAGCTTGTTACGCGGCAGCTTGGGATGGGCAACCTTCGGTTTGGCCATGTAGCTCATGAACGGGTACCGGTAGCGGCGTGACGTTTGGTGAGGTCCTCGAGTATCTTGTCCACGACGAAGTTGGCGGCGAGCGGCATACCGTCGTAGTGCAAAACCCGTACCAGCTTCGACGGCGCCACTTCGAGATCCAGCATCAGGAGCGAGCGGAGCTGGGCATCACGGTTCTGCTCTACCACGTACACCCGCTCGTGCTGGTCGATGAACTCCCTTACCTGCTCATTGAAAGGGAAGGCCTTCACACGGCAGTAGTTCAGCCCGGTGCCCTGCGCCTTCAGCTTGCCCAGCGCCTCGCGCACGGCCCCGTCGCAGCTCCCGAGGGACAGGATGCCGCACTTGTTGAACTTCGAATATTCGATTTCCGGCTTCGGCACCAGCGTGCGCGCCGTCTCCCACTTGACCAGCAGCCGGTCGACGACCTCCTGGTACTCGGCGCCATCCTCGGTATAGCCGCCGAACTTGTTGTGGCCCGAGCCGCGCGTAAAAAAGGAGCCCTTGGGGTGTTCACCGGGCAGCGTCCGGTAAGCGATACCGTCGCCGTCGGAATCGAAAAAGCGGTAGAACTTCTCCATGCCCTCGAGCTGTTCCGCCGTCAGCACCTTGCCGCGGTCCGGCTGGTAGGACTCGTCCCACTGGAGCTCCGGGCACATCCAGTCGTTCATGCCGATGTCGAGGTCGGAGAGCACGAAGACCGGCGTCTGCAAACGATCCGCCAGGTCGAACGCCTCGATCGCCAGGTAGAAGCACTCTTCCGGATTCGCCGGAAACAGCAGCACGTGGCGCGTATCGCCGTGCGATGCATAGGCGCAGCTCAGCAGGTCGCACTGCTGGGTGCGCGTGGGCATGCCGGTCGACGGCCCCACGCGCTGCACGTTGAACAGCACCGCGGGCAGTTCGGCGTAGTAGCCGAAGCCCAGGAATTCGTTCATCAGCGAAATGCCCGGTCCGCTGGTCGGCGTGAACGCGCGCGCGCCGTTCCAGGTCGCCCCGAGCACCACGCCGATGGCGGCAAGCTCGTCTTCCGCCTGCACGATGCAGAACTTCTTGCCGCCCGGCTTGTCCGGCGACCCCTCTTCCATGCGGAACTGCTTGCAGAACGCCTTGTAAGCGTCCATGAGCGACGTCGACGGGGTTATCGGATACCACGCCCCGACGGTGGCGCCGGCATACACGCAGCCAAGGCCCGCCGCCGTGTTGCCGTCGATGATCACGTGACCGTCCGTCTTGTCGAGCTTTGCTACGCGAACCGGCAGGGGGCAGCTGAAATGCTCCATCGTGTAGTCGTAGCCAAGGCGAATAGCCTCGAGGTTCGACGCCACGAGGTGCTTCTTCTTCGCGAAGGTTTCTTCCAGGAGCTGCGTGATGACGTCCAGGTCGATGTCGAGCAGCGCCGCCAGCGCGCCGACGTACGCGATGTTCTTCATCAGGATGCGCGCGCGCGCACCTTCGAAATGCTCATTGCAAAGCTTCGACAGCGGAATGCCGATGACGGTGACGTCTTCCCGATCCAGCAGCCGGCTGCGCGGCCAGGTCGAGTCGTAGATAAGCCAGCCGCCGGGGGCGACTTCGGCCAGGTCCGCCGCATAGGTCTGCGCGTTCATCGCGACCATGACGTCGATGCGATCGGCCCGCGCCCGGTGCCCGTCGGCCGTCACCCGCACTTCGTACCAGGTCGGCAGCCCCTGGATGTTCGAGGGGAAATAGTTCTTGCCGACGACGGGCACGCCCATGCGGAACACGGACTTCATCACCAGTGCGTTCGCGCTCGCCGAACCCGTACCGTTGACCGTGGCGATCTTGACGGCGAAATCGTTAATGCCGGACATACTTCCTCGCGGTAATCCCTTATCCAGCCGACGCCTTGAGCCGCCGCGGCTGCGGCGTCGGCGACTCGTCCGCGGCATATGGGATCAGGAGCGTCGATTCCTGCATATCCCACGCGCCGGTCGGGCAGCGTTCGGCACACAGGCTGCAATGCACGCAGAGGTCTTCGTCCTTGACCATGACTCGTCCGGTCTGCGGAAGCGGGCCTGAAACGAAAAGCGCCTGTTCCCGGTTCTCCGCCGGCGCCGAGAGACGGGACCTGAGGTCATCCTCCTCGCCGTTGGCAGTGATAGTGAGGCAGTTGACCGGGCACACGTCGATGCAGGCGTCGCATTCGATGCAGAGCTTGTCCGTGAACACCGTCTGGATGTCGCAGTTGAGGCAGCGCTCCACTTCCTCCAGCGCCTGTTCGGCCGTAAAGCCGAGCTCCACCTCGATGTCGAGCTTCTTGAAGCGCTCCTTGAGACCGACCTGCGGCACGAGCCGGCGCTCGGTCGGATCGTAGGCGTTGGAAAAACTCCACTCGTGCATGCCCATCTTCTGGCTCGTGAGCGTCATGCCGTGGGGCAGCCGGTCGCGGATGTCTTCGCCGAAGCAGTACTTGTGGATCGAAATGGCGGCCGCGTGCCCGTGTGCGACGGCCCAGATGATGTTCTTCGGCCCGAAAGCCGAATCGCCGCCGAAGAACACGCCCTCGCGGCTGCCCATCATCGTCGTCTCGTCGACGATCGGGCAGTCCCACTGGTCGAACTCGATGCCGATGTCGCGCTCGATCCACGGGAAGGCGTTCTCCTGCCCGATGGCCAGGATAACGTCGTCGCAGGGAAGCAGGACCTCGCCCGTCACCGTGCCGCGGTCGATACGGCCATGCTCGTCGACCTTGTATTCCATCTTGTCGAACGTCATGCCGACGAGCTTGCCGTTCTCGACCACGAACTCCTTCGGCGAATGGTTGACAACAATCTCGACGTTCTCTTCCTCGGCGTCCTCGAGCTCCCATTCCGAAGCCTTGAAGAAGCCGCGGGGCTTGCGCGCCATCACCTTGACGTCTTCGGCACCGAGGCGCAGCGCACTGCGGCAGCAGTCCATCGCGGTGTTGCCGACGCCGATGATGAGCACTCGCTTGCCGATGGATTCCGTGTGCCCGAACGCGATCGACTCCAGCCAGTCGATACCGATGTGAACGTTCTCGCTGTCGTGCCTTCCCGGCAGGTCCAGTTCCTTGCCGCGCGGCGCGCCGGTGCCCACGAACACCGCGTCGAAACCCTCGTTCTCCAGCAGGCCCTTCAGGCTGTCGATGCGATGGTTCAGCTTGAGGTCGGCGCCCATGTCGACGATGTAGCCGATTTCCTCGTCCAGCACCTCCGGCGGCAGCCGGAACTGGGGGATGTTGGTGCGCATCAGCCCGCCGGTAGTGGCGTGCGCCTCGAAAATGGTGATGTCGTAGCCGAGCGGCAGCAGGTCGTTCGCAACGGTGAGCGACGCGCAGCCCGCGCCAATCAGCGCAACCTTCTTGCCGTTGCGCGTCTCCGGCGCCCGCGGCAACCGGTCGGTGATGTCTCCCCGCCCGTCCGCCGCGACGCGTTTCAGCCGGCAGATGGCAACCGGCTTCTCCTCGACCCGGCCCCGGCGGCAGGCCGGCTCGCAGGGACGGTCGCAGACGCGTCCGAGGATGCCCGGGAACACGTTCGACTGCCGGTTCAGCATGTAGGCGTCGGCGAAACGGCCCTGGGCGATGAGGCGAATATAGCCGGGAACGTCAGTGTGCGCAGGACAGGCCCACTGACAGTCGACTACCTTGTGGAAGTAATCCGGGTTGGATGTATCTGTTGGCTTCATTCCGATGCCGCGCCGGGGTCGCGTCGTCCCTGGTCCCAAACGTCCGACAGCCGGGCGATCTGCCGGCAAGGATAGCGGGATTGCCCGGAAAGTAAACAGTTTTGTCGCACAACCGTGCGGCGGGTCCTGTTACCCGTTTCGACAACGAAGATTCCGCTCCGTTCCTGCAGGAGCGCACGGCGCGATCGCCGGGCGCCTGCCCTGTGGGAGCGCGCATGGCGCGATCGCCGGGCGCCTGCCCTGTGGGAGCGCGCATGGCGCGCGATCGCCAGGCGCTGCCGTTTCGCACCGTCGGTCGTCGTCCGGCCGCGGTGGCATCGCGCGCCATGCGCGCTCCCACAGGGCAGGCGTCGGGCCCAATGGAAAGGCAGGCGCCGGACGCGGGCGCTAGTGCCGGCCGCGGCTGAAGGCCAGGCGCCGGCCGGCGATGTCGCCGGTGGGTTGGCCGTCACGCCAAACGATGCGGCCGTTAACCCAGGTGGCATCGATGCTCGACCGGAACGTGTGGCCCTCGAAGGGCGACCAGCCGCATTTGTAGAGCAGGTTGGAAGGTTTCACAGTGTGGGGCGCCTGCGGATCGACCAGCACCAGGTCCGCGAAATAACCCTCCCGCACGTAGCCCCGTTCGACGACGCCGTAAATATCGGCCGGCGCATGGCTCGTGCGGTCGACGATGGTCTCGACCGGGAGCTTCCCCTCGGCCGCGAGATCGAACAGGACGAGCAGCGCGTGCTGCACCAGCGGCAGTCCGGCGGGCGCCTTGAAGTAGGTATTGTCCTTCTCGCTCGCGGTGTGCGGCGCATGGTCGGTGGCGACGACGTCGATGCGGCCCTCGTTGACGGCGTTGATGAGCGCGGCGCGGTCTTCCGCGGACTTGATCGCCGGATTGCACTTGATCAGGGTACCGAGGTCGGCGTAGCGGCTTTCATCGAACCACAGGTGATGGACGCAGACTTCGGCCGTGACGCGCTTGTCGAGCCGCCCGGCGGAGGACAGCAGTCCCATTTCGGCGGCCGTGGTGAGGTGCAGGATGTGCAGCCGCGCGTCGTGACGCCGCGCGAGCTCGACGGCCGTGGACGAGGACGCAAGGCAGGCCGCCGCGGAACGGATGGCGGGGTGCTCCGACATCGGCACGTTCTCGCCGTACCGGGCCCGGGCGCGCGCCTCGTTCTCGCGAATCGTCGGCGAATGCTCGCAGTGCGTGACGACGAGCAGCGGCGCCTCGGCGAACAGCCGCTCCAGCGCGTCCGGATCGTCCACCAGCATGTCGCCGGTCGATGCACCCATGAAGCACTTGATGCCGCAGGCCTCATTGACCGTGAGGGCCTGGATTTCCCCGATGTTGTGGTTCGTCGCACCGAGGTAGAACGCGTAGTTGGCGCGGGCGCGGCCGGCAGCACGCTCGTACTTCGCCGCCAGGGCCGCTCGCGTCGTGGTCTGGGGGTTCACGTTCGGCATGTCCATGAAGCTCGTCACGCCGCCGGCGACGGCCGCTATCGACTCGCTCTCGATGTCGGCCTTGTGCGTGAGCCCGGGCTCGCGGAAGTGGACCTGGTCGTCGATCATGCCGGGCAGCAGGTAGCGCCCGCGGGCATCCAGCACCTCGACGTTTTCGCCTGCCGCGATGCTGCCGGCGATCTTCTCAATGCGTTCTCCGGCCACGAGAACGTCGGCTTCCGTGACGAGGCCGCCGTTGACCACCCGCGCGTTGGCGATGAGGAGCTTGCTCAAAGGCTGGCGAACCGGTCCGTCGCGGAGACGAGCTCGTGCACGTTGCCCGGCTCGAAGGCCGCGTGCCCGGCATCTGGCACCATCCGCAGGTCCGCCTCCGGCCAGGCGCGCGACAGCTCCCATGCGGTGACCGGCGCGCACACCACGTCGTAGCGGCCCTGCACGATGACGGCCGGGATGTGCCGGATACGGCCGACGTCGCGCAGTAACTGGCCTTCGTCCATGAAGCCGCCGTTGACGAAGTAATGGCTTTCGATGCGGGCCATGGCCAGCGCCATGTGGTCCTCCTCGAAGGTCTTCCGGACTTCGGGCCGCGGCAGCAGGGTGCTGGTCGAGCCTTCCCACACGGACCAGGCTTTCGCGGCACGCAGCCGGGCCCCGCTGTCGCCGCCGGTCAATCGACGGTGATACGCGTGCAGCAGGTCGCCGCGCTCGTCCTCCGGGATCGGCGCGAGGAAGTCCTGCCAAAGGTCCGGGAATATTTCACTCACGCCGCGCTGGTAGAACCAGTCGATCTCCTTGCGGCGCAGCAAAAAGATGCCGCGGAGCACGAGTTCCGTCACGCGCTCCGGGTGCGTTTCCGCGTAGGCGAGCGCCAGGGTGCTGCCCCAGGAGCCGCCGAACACCTGCCAGCGCTCGATCCCCAGGTGCTGCCGCAGCCGCTCGATGTCCTCGACCAAGTGCCAGGTCGTGTTGGCCTCGAGGTTCGCGTGCGGCCGGCTGCGCCCGGCCCCGCGCTGGTCGAACAGCACGATGCGGTATGCCGCGGGGTCGAAGAACTGGCGCATCTTCGGGGTGGTGCCGCCGCCCGGGCCGCCGTGCAGGAACACGACCGGCTTGCCGCGGGGGTTACCCGACTCCTCGTAGTAGAGCTCG
>CAYRKH010000011.1:0-48756 GCA_964424805.1 uncultured Woeseiaceae bacterium | reverse complement strand
GCCATCGCCGACATCGAGCATGCCGCTCTGGTTCGGTTCGATGGCGGGGTAGAGGCTCCGGCGGAATGCGATGTCGTCCATGCCCGCATTATGAAAGGCGGAGCCGAAGAATGACAAATCGCGAGCGCCGGGAGGGCCTCGCGGCGCCATCAGAGCGCGTACGCCTGCTCGTTGATGTGGCTGATTTTCCCACCCTGCGACAGCCGGTAGAACCGCCGCAGCTCGCGGAGCGCCTTTTCCCCGTCGCGATCGAGCCGCGCCGCCAACCCGTGGCAGAAGCGCGCGGCAAAGTCGTTCGCCGCCCGGTAGCGCTCGGCCTGCTCCTGGTCGAGCCCGGGGTTGAAGCTCACCTCGTCGAACAGCCAGCCGTGGAGCTGCCGGGCCAGCTGCAGGTCGTTCTGGCGCAGCGCCATGAGCCAGGTGCTGACGAACTTGTCGACCTCCGCCTGCATTTCCAGCTCGAGCAGCTTGACGCTCCGCCCCTGCCGTGCCCGCCACATGATGTAGTTGAAGTGGCTGATGCCTTCCAGCACCTTGCAGAGGTCGTCCAGCTGCGAGGGCTGCAGGGCATTCAGCGGGTCGGCGCGGTCGAGGCGCTGCAGCATTTCCTCGTCGAGATAGACGGACAGCGCCAGCTCGTTGCCGTCCTGGCTGAGCAGCACCGATTCGTCCGTGTTCGGCACCAGCGCGCCGGGGGCCAGGACCCTGGCCAGCGCCGGGTCGGTGATGAGGAAGTCCATGACCGAGAACCCATGGTCCGCCTGGTAGATGTCGGTGAGGTATTTCTGCAGGAGCGCAAGCATCGACGAATGCTAGTGGCTGCGGCGGCTGACGGCGTTCGGCATCGGCACGACGCCGTTCTGGCGCAGGAGTGCCGCCGCGCGCCGGCTGCCGGTCTTCAGCCAGACCTCGTAGGTGCGCAGCAGGTCGATGTCCGAGGACTGGCCTGCACCGTCCCGCACCTCGTTCAGCACGTCGACGAGCACCTGGAACTTGCGCGCCAGCTCCCGGTACACGTGTGCCAGCGCCCGGCCCCGCCAGGTTCCGCGGATCTCGTCGGACAGCGAGCCGTAGGCGTTGCCGCCCATGTGGATGTAATAGTCCAGATCGACCAGCCGGTGCGCGAGGCTGTCGGCGAAGAAACCGGCGATGAACAGGGACACATCGCCTATGCGCTGCAACGACAGCGTGCGCTGCTCGGCGCTCGCGGCCTCGACCGCGTCCACCAGCATGAGTGCCAGCGGCTTGAGGCCGTAGGCTTCGCCGTGATCCTCGTAAAGGTCCTCGGACCGGGAGAACAGGGTCATCAGGTTGACGACGTAATGGGCGGCGTGCGGGTCGACGTCGACCTTCTGCTTCTCGATGACGGCGTCGATCGATTCGCGAAAATAATCGCGCAGGTTCTGCACCCGCACGACGTGTTCGGTAGTTGCACGATCGCTCATGCTCTTCTCACCTCGCTCAGGAATCCTCACAAGCGGGCAACGGTGCGCAAAGTGACGGCAAGCACACGCCATGCTGAATCCGTTCAGCGGTGTGGAACTCACCCCACGGAGTTCACCGCACCACGATCTCCCGCGCGTGGTCGCGCGCGGGAGACCTCCTGTGTATATCGCTTTTAGAACCGTTCCTTTGTGACAAGGTTCACGAACGGCGGGATGACCCGGCCAGTTTGTAGCACATTTGTGACACCCCACGAACCCGCCGGGCGAGGCGCCGCCCAACAGGAGCGCCCGAATCGTTTAGAATCCGCGGTCGTCGAACTTCACACCGGAATCGCTCCGTCCGCATGCCGATCAAGCGCCGATGACCCTGGAGATCGCACTGGTTCTCGCCATCCTGGGCGTGGCGCTGGTCCTGTTCATAAGCGGCATCATCCGCATGGACCTGGTGGCGCTGCTGGTGCTCGGCACGCTCGCGGTGACCGGGCTGGTGACGCCCGAGCAAGCCTTCGCGGGCTTCAGCAACCCGGCCGTGATCACGATCTGGGCAATGTTCATTTTGAGCGAGGGGCTGGCGCGCACCGGCATCGCCAATATCATCGGCTACCAGGTGCTGCGGATCGCGGGCCGCCGCGAACTCCCGATGAACATCGTCATCATGATTTCCGCGGCCACGCTGTCGGGCTTCATGAATAACATCGGGGTGGTGGCGCTGATGCTGCCGGTGGTCATGGATCTTTCCCGCCGCACCCGCATCGCCCCTTCCCGGCTCCTGATTCCGCTGGCTTTCGGCACCCTGCTCGGCGGCCAGACGACGCTATTCGGCACCTCGCACAACCTGCTCATCAGCGAAGCGCTGGAACGCGCCGGCCATGAGCCGTTCTCGGTGTTCGATTTCATCCCGGTCGGCGGTGCCGTCGTCATCACCGGCGTGGCGTTCCTGGGGCTGGTCGGCCGGCTGCTGCTACCCAAGCGGCCGCGCGCCGAGCGCGGGCGCTACCGCAGCCAGCGTTCCCTGCGCTCGCAGTACAAGCTGCAGGAGCAGACGTTCATGCTGCGGGTCCCGGTGAATTCCGTGCTGGTCGGGAAAACGCTGGCGCAGAGCCGCATCGGCTCCTCCACCGGGCTGATCATCCTCGCGTTGATGCGCTTCGGGCGCAGCGAGACGCTGCCGAGCCGGCAGACGGTGCTGCGGCCGGGCGACAGCCTGCTGGTGCAGGGGCGCCTGGAGCAGTTCCGCGAACTGCAGCGCTGGAGCGACCTCGTCATCGAGCGCGAGGCGCCGGTCCTGAAATCCATGGTGGCCGCGCGCGTCGCCTATGCCGAGGTGACGATCGCGGAGGGCTCGCCCCTGGTCTCCGAGCTGGTCCGCGAGGCCGGTTTCCGTACCCGCTTCAACGTCAGCGTCGCGGGGGTGTGGCGGCGCGACAAGTTCCGGCTGACGAACCTCGCCTACGTGCCGCTGCGCGCCGGCGACCGGGTGCTCGTGCAGGGTGAGAAGGCGGCGATCGAGGAACTGCACAAGTTCTCGGATTTCAGCGAGGTCGTACCGCGCACCGAGGAGGATCTCAGCGAGGAATACAAAGCCGACGAGCGCATGTTCGTCGTGCGGCTGCCGAAGTACAGCGACCTCGCGGACGCCACGCTGGGCAAAAGCCGGCTCGCCGATGTGTTCGACTTCCGCGTGCTCGCCATTTTCCGGGAAGGCCGGCTGACCGTCATGCCCAAGGGCGACGAGGTCCTGGTGGGCGGCGACCTGCTGCTGATCGAAGGGCAGCACGAGGATCTCGACGTGCTGCGCGGGCTGCAGGAGCTCGAGATCGAGACGCAGGTGTCGCGCAACCTCGGCGCGTTCGACTCCGAGCGGCTGACCCTGATGGACGCCACGCTCGATCCGCGCAGCCGGCTCGCCGGCAAGTCGGTCGGCGAGCTGAACTTCCGCGAGCGCTACGGCATCGAGCTCGCCGGCATCTGGCGCGAGGGCAAGACGCTGGACGGCAACCTGGCGGAAGAGCGGCTGCAGGTCGGCGACGCGCTGCTCATGCTCGGCCCGCGCGACCGGCTGCAGCTTTTGGCCTCGGATTCCGATTTCCTGATCCTGACGCCGCTGGGCCAGGAACCGCCCGATACCCGCCGCGCGCCGCTGGCCGCGGCCATCATGGTCGGCGTGGTCGCGAGCGTAATGGCGGGCTTTGCGCCGCCGCAGGTCGCCGCGGTCGTCGGCGGCAGCGTCATGGTGCTGACGGGCTGCCTGACGATGGAGCGCGCCTATCGCGCGATCGACTGGCGCGCGATCTTCCTCATTTCGGGCATGCTGCCGCTCGGCACGGCCATGCAGGAGTCCGGTGCGGCCGCTTACCTCTCCGGGCAGCTCGTCGACGTGCTCGGCACCTTCGGGCCGTGGTGGGTGGTGGTGGGCTTCTACCTGCTCACGACCGTCTTTACCGTCGTCATTCCGTCCGCGGCCCTGGTCGTGCTGATGTCCCCGCTGGTGCTGTCCGCGATGGCCGAGCTCGGCTTCGAGCCGCAATCCGGCATGATGGCAATCGCCATCGCGGCCGGCGCAAGCTTCCTGAGCCCGATCTCGCATCCGGCCAACCTCCTGGTGATGGGCCCGGGCGGGTATCGCTTCACCGATTACATGAAGGTCGGGCTGCCGCTGATGATCGTGGTGTTCATTACGGCGTACTTCCTGATGCCGATCGTCTGGCCCTTGACGCCCGTCACGCCGTAGCGCAAGCCGTGCGTGGCGGCGGCGGGTTTCAGGGAAGCAGGATGGTGGATCCGGTGGTCCTTCTTGCCTCGAGATCGCGGTGCGCTTCGGCGGCATTCGCCAGCGGGTAGCGCTGGTTGATGTCCACCTTCAGGACGCCGCCTGCAACCAGCCCGAACAGTTCCTGCGAGGCCTCGAGCAGGCGTTCGCGCGTGTCGATGAAATCGAACAGTATCGGCCGCGTCACGTACAGGGAGTGGCGCTTCGCCAGCTCGGACGGTGCAAACGGCTCCACCGGGCCGGAGGCATTGCCGAAGCTCACCATCACGCCGTGCGGGCGCAGCGAATCCAGCGACTGGAAGAAGGTGTCGCGCCCGACAGAGTCGTAGACCGCCGCCACACCCTTGCCGCCCGTCAGCTCGCGCACGCGCGCCGCGATCCCGTTGCCGCCGTCGGACGAGCGAATGACGTGGTCGCAGCCGAGCGCGCGCGCCTGCCGCGCTTTTTCATCCGTGCTGACGATGCCGATGACGGTAGCGCCGAGATGCTTCGCCCACTGGGTGGCGAGCGAGCCGACGCCGCCCGCGGCCGCGTACAGCAGGATCGGGTCGCCCGGCTGGACGGGATAGCTGCGCCGCAGCAGGTACCACGCCGTCAGCCCCTTGAGCAGCACCGCCGCCGCCTGCTCGTCGCTGACGCCGTCCGGGAGCGGGACCAGCCGTGCGGCCGGGAAATTGCGCGCCTGCGAGTACGCGTCGGCCGGCTGGCCGGTGTACACGACGCGGTCGCCCGGCGCGACCTCGGTAACGCCGTCGCCGACGGCCTCGACCACGCCGGCAGCCTCGCTGCCGAGGCCGGACGGCAGCTCGAGCGGATAGAGGCCGCTGCGATGGTAGGTATCGATGAAGTTGAGCCCGATGGCGGTGTGCCGCACGCGCGCCTCACGGGCTGCCGGCTCCGGCAGCTCGACGCTCTCGAGCCCGAGTACCTCGGGACCGCCGTAACGGTGCATTCGGATGGCTTTGGTCTGCATTTTACCCCTCACCTGCTGTTTCCAGCATAGCAACTGCCGCCGCCCGGCGTCGCCTTCCGCGGAGCTTCACATACTGAAAAGGTTCGCGGTCGTACTGGAATGGCCGCCGCGGCGGCGGCATCATCGGTGCGAGCCGAAGGTTAATCTGAAAATGTCATCGACAGTGGTCATTGTGGGTGCCGGTCACGCCGCCGGGCAGGTGGTCGCGACCTTGTGCCAGAAAAAATTCGCCGGAAACATCGTTCTCATCGGCGAGGAATCGTGGCTGCCGTACCAGCGGCCGCCCCTTTCGAAGAAATTCCTGGCGGGCGAACTACCGGCGGAGCGGCTCTACGTCAAACCTGCCGCGTTCTACGAGAGCGCGGGTGTGGAACTGCAGCTGGGCACGCGCGTCGCGAAAATCGACCGGCGCCGCAAGTGCGTGGTCGATACCCGCGGCCGCGAGACCGGCTACGACAAGCTCGTGCTCGCGCCGGGCGCGCGCGTCCGACGCCTCGACCTGCCGGGGGTGGACCTCGAAGGCGTGCACTACCTGCGGAACGTGCAGGACGTGCACGGCATACGCGCCCGCATGGGTGCAGGCCGCCGCATCTGCATCGCGGGCGCCGGCTATATCGGGCTGGAGGTGGCCGCGGTCGCCGCCGCGCTCGGCATGGACGTGACGGTGGTCGAGTTGCTGGACCGGGTAATGAAACGCGTGGTCTCATCCGAGCTGTCGGCGTTCTATGAACGCGAGCACCGCGCGCACGGCGTGAACATCCGGCTCAGCACGGGCCTGGAGGCGTTCGTGGGCGACGGGCGGCTGCGGGGGCTCCTGCTGGCCGACGGCACGGAGATTCCCGCGGACGTCGCGGTGATCGGTATCGGCGTGGTGCCGAACACGGAGCTCGCCGCCGGCGCGGACCTCCCGGTGAACGACGGTATCGTCGTCGACGAGTACTGCCGCACGGAGGACCCGGACATCTATGCCGTAGGCGACTGCACGTTCCATCCGAACTCGATCGTCGGGCGCCGTATCCGGCTGGAATCGGTGCAGAACGCGCTGGAGCAGGCACGTACGGCTGCCGCGGCCATCCTCGGTGAGCCCGTGCCCTATGCGCAGGTGCCGTGGTTCTGGTCGGACCAGTACGACCTGAAGCTGCAGATCGCCGGCCTTTCACAGGGCTACGACGAGACCGTCCTCCGCGGCAGCCCCGACAACCGCTCCTTTTCCTGCGTGTACCTGCGCGAGGGCCGGGTAATTGCCGTCGACGCGGTCAACCATCCAAAGGACTTCCTGCAGGCGAAAAAGCTGATCGCGGACGGCGGCGGAGTCGACAGGGCGCGCCTCGCCGATGCCGCGACGGAGCTGAAAGACGCGGTTTAGGAGTGCTACGCGTCCGTGGGTGCTTTCAATCGGGTATCGCGATCGTCAGGTGGCCCGTCATCGCCACCGGACCGCGCCGCGCGGAATAGGCCTGGGCGCGCCACGATTCGATCGCTTCGGTCGACAGGCCCGCGTAGCGGCCGCTGCCGCCGGTGACCCGCGCGGTACCCAGCGCCCCCGGGCCGACCGTGGTGATCCCGTACCAGGTGCCGCGCCAGCTGTCGGCCGAGTTCCAGCGCGCCGGAAGCACGATGCTGCGGAAATAGCTCCACAGGTTCTCCGTCTGTTCGATGAACAGCGTGCCGCTCGCCGGCAGGTAAAGCTGCCAGACGCTGTTCACCAGCGCCTCGGACGTCAAGAGGCTCGTCTGCTCGGATCCGGAAACGAACTTGACGCCGAAGCCGGCCGGCGCTCCCCGGCTGTCGGACAGTGTCGCGACCAGGATGCTGGTGTGGCGGATCGCCGGCTCCCACAGCTGGGTAATCTGCCCCGGGTGCGGCTGCACCCTGGATTCGCCGTTGTTGGTAAACGCAATGGACTCCGCCGGCACTGCCGAAAAATTGACATCGAGCAGCGGCTCGCCGGATACGCTGAGCGGCGACAGCGTCGGCGCGGCGAAGATCGGATTGTGATAGAGCGCGAGCAGGAACAGTGCCGCTCCGGCAAGGAGCCCGAGCGTGAAGGCGATCGCGTATTTCATTCGTTAGCCTCCCGGGTGCTGCTGCTCACCAGGGCCGTAACCAGCTCGATTCGCTGTTCGACGTCCAGGCCGTCGGCCCGGCGCTCGTGCAGGTCGATGCGCCTCGCGGTCACGCTGCCCCGCCGCGCGGCAAACTCGCGCGTACCGGCGCGCAGCGCACCGCTGCGGTAGCCGTCGTTGCCCGCGGCGGGTTGCATGGTCGCGTAGAGTGAGCCGCGCGCCGGCAGGTGCAGCGTCCATTCGACGACCGGGCTTTCGGCCGCACCCGGACCGGAGATCCGGCTCGCAACGCCAACGACGACGTCATTGGCATCGCGGATCTTGAACAGCTCGGCCCGCGCCTCGGCCAGTCCGCCGCTGGCGGGCCACTGGAGTTCGGCCGGCAGCGCCTCCGGGCCCGCCATGCCCGCGAGGATACGATCCTGCGGCAGGTTGATGTGGAACGCTTCCCGGTTGCCGCCGTTGGCCTCAACCAGGACGAGGGATGGCTCGCGGTGCTGGTCCACCACCGGCACGAACCACGCCACACCGGCTGCCGCGAGTACGCCGCATAATATTCCGAAGTAGAACGTCCTTAGCACGCTGGCTCGCCCCGGACCAAAAGCGCTTAGGATAGGTCAAACGCGCCCTGTCCTTGCGATACGCGGCAACGAAATGTGAAGCGGCGCACAGTTAGCCGCGATGCTGGGGCTTGCCGCGCATCAACTCGCGAAGTAGTTCTCCAGGTACTCGTCGAAGCTCATGTGATCCGAGGCCTCGAGCTCCCGCTGGCGCTTGACGGAATTGCGGGCCTCCTCTTCCAGCTCGAGACGCCGCTCCGGATTACCGGGCGGGAGCGCGTGAAACCAGTCACGGTGACCGCGCGAGGCCCGCATGGCGAACTCGAAGAAGCCGCTTCCCGAGTCTTCGAGCTCCTTCAGCAAGCGCGCCGAAGGCGTCGCCCCGCTATCCGCGAGCTTGGCCCGCTGTGCCGCCACCGCCTGCGAGTAATCCCGGTTGCCCGCCGCCGCGTCGATCAGCTCCGCGACCGCCTCCGCGCCGTCCACGATTTCCCTGCCCCACTCCGGGAGCCGCTGCTCGCGGCCGTGGCGCAGGAGCCGCAGCGACGGGTCCCGGCCGCGGCGCGCCGTACGCGCGTGGTTCTCCGCGATCTCGTCCCAGTCGGCCTCCGCCAGCGGCGGGCTCTCCTCGAGCAGGCAATAAAGCAGCAGCGCCTCCATGAAGCGCATGGCGTCATGGCTGATCCCGACCGGGTCGAAAGGGTTGATGTCGAAGGAACGGATCTCGACGTACTCGACGCCGCCGCGCAGCAGGGCCTCGGTGGGGCGCTCGCCGGAAAAGGCGTTCCGCTTGGGCCGCGCCGGGCTGTAGTACTCGTTTTCGATCTGGAGCTGGTTGGCGCTGAGCTGCCGGTACTCGCCGTCGACTTTTACGCCGATCTTTTCAAACGCCGGCTCCGGCGTGCGGATGGCGGCGATGAGGCCGGCGACATACTCCTCCACGCTGTTCAGCGAGATGTTGATCTTTGCCTGGGTGCGGTTGGAGTAGCCGATGTCGCTCATCCTGAGCGACGTGCCGAACGGCTCGTAGAGTGTGCCGGCATCGAACCGCGGCATGCCCCTTGCGGGGGCGGTGGCGAAACTCCGGCACAGCGCCGGCGAGGCCCCGAACAGGTACAGCACCAGCCAGCCGACGCGGCGAAAATTGCGCAGGAGCGCGAGGTAGCCGGCGGAGCGGAATGCGCTCAGCTCACCCCGCTGGGCTTGCTTCTCCTGCCAGGCCGGCCAGAACGCTTCCGGCACCGAATAATTGAAGTGAATGCCGGCAATCGTCTGCATGGTGCGGCCGTAGCGATAGGCAAGCCCGCGGCGGTAGATGTTCTTCATCAGGCCGACGTTGGAGGTTCCGTACTGCGCTATCGGTATGTCCGGCTCGTCGGGGATACGGCAGGGCATGCTCGCCGTCCACAGCAGCTCGTCGTCCAGCCGTTCGTACGTGAACCGGTGGATGTCGTAGAGGAACCCGAGCGTCTCACCGGTCGTGGCGCACGCGGGCGTAACGAACTCCAGCAGCGCCTCGGAAAAATCGGTGGTGATAAAGCGGTTGGTCAACGCCGAGCCCAAAAGCTTGGGGTGTGGCGTATCGGCGAGCGTCCCGTCCGGGCGAACGCGCAGCGCTTCCTTCTCGATGCCCTTCAGACCGCCCGCCAGCCCGATGCCGCCGCTGACCAGCCGGCTGATCCTTTCTTCGAATTGTGGGGTCAAAAGAGGCAGTCTCCGGGCTCGCGGCCGACGCGTCGATGCACTATACAGACGGCTCTCGCGGGCTGACAACGCGGGCGCCACGATGCGCGACAGCCTGCCGCGCGGCGCGGACGGCCGGCATTCAGCCGCTGTTCAGACCGTATGCTTTAGAATGCAATGGTTCCCGAGGGTTTCGCCGGCACCAATCCCGAATCGATGACACCAGCCACTCGAACATTGCCGCTCATCGCCTGCGTGATCGCCGGCCTGCTTTACGGCGGCCCGGCGAACGCGCTCCGCTGCGATGGCAAGCTGGTGCTCAAAGGCATGCTGCAGGTAGAAGTCGTCGAGCGCTGCGGCGAACCGACCGCCATCCGGGAGCGCGGCTTTGCCGTGCGGGCCTACACCCCGATCGAACTGATGCAAAGGCCGCACGTGGAAGCCGTGCGCTTCGGCCCCGGCAACTTCTACGAGCACCTGCTCGTCACCGAGTTCATCTATAATTTCGGCCCCAGGCGCCTCATGCGGAGGCTCACCTTCGAGGGCGGCGTGTTGACGGGCATCGAGACGCTGGACTACGGCTATCACGAAAAGCAGGACTGAACGGGCCTGGAATCGGGGGATCATGAACGACACGAAAAAGCGGCGCTTCCGCGACCGCTCCAGCGGGCCGACGACGCTGATCAACGAAGGCTGCAAGATCACGGGCGTCTTGTCCGGCCTCGGCGATTTCATGATCAGCGGTGAGATCGAGGGCGACAGCGAACTGTCCGGCTCGGTGTCCATCACCGAGAAAGGCGTCTGGCGGGGGCTGCTGAAAGCGCGTTCCGTGATTGTTGCCGGCACCGTCGAGGGTGACATCGAGGCGACCGATCACGTCGAGATCGTCAATTCCGCCCGCATCACCGGCACGGTGACGGGCGGCGCCATCGCGGTCGCCGAAGGCGCCGTGGTCGACGGCACGATGAAAACCACGGGGCGCTCCGAGCCCACCGAATTCGTCGAGAAGCGCAAGGGCGACGAACCGGACTGATTCCGCAGCCGGCGGCCTTGGGTGTTCTGCGGGGCCGTGGTTTTTGGGGGATGGTCTGCGGGTGGGGAAGGTTCCGGGGTGGTGGAACGTAACCTGATCGGCCGGGGCTGGCGCAGCCGTGATCGGGGGGAGGGGCCTTCGGCGCCGGCCACGAGCACGTCCCTGTGGGCCTGCCGGCTCGGCATCCATGCCTCGCAGGCCGCCGAACACCCCTCCCCCCGATCACGGCTGCGCTGGTGCGTGCGGTGGCGCCAACCTCGGTCATCGTGGCGTTGGCGCGTAGCGTGGCGCCAACCTCGGCCGCAGTTGCGACGGTGCGTAGGGTGGCGCCGACTCGCTCGCCGGTACGGAAAAGCGGCACAGGGCCGGCGTGTGTCAGGCGGTGCTACAGGCGGGCACGGAGTTGACGGGCGGAGGTGTGACCGGGGGAGGCCTTTGGCGGAAATAAAGCGGACCGACAGGGCCCCGAGGGAGCCATTCCGCCAAAGGCCTCCCCCGGTCGCGCCTCCGCCAGCCCCGGCGCCAAAACTAAGGAGCCACTCACCGCAACCCTGCAGCGCCCCAAACCCTGCGCCCAAAATTGCTTCTGTCGCCCCGATACAGCGGGTAGACTATCGGGAATCCATGGTGGATGCTCGAGGCCAGCGCTGCGGGACCGTCGGAGCCGGCCACTTGGACCCTGCGAAAAAGCAAAGAATAACAAGGGGCGGAAGTCCCGGTGGTGGCGCGCAGTGAATCTGCAGCTGGCCACAGAGTCTCATTAGCGGATGACTGGCAGAATCTTACCGAGATACCTCATTCTTGCCTCGACGCTGTCGCTGGTCGTCGTCGGCATTATGCTATCGATGTTCTACGGCCAGTACCGCTGGCTGGCGGGGGGCATCGTCGGCGCGAGCGTGGACGAGCACAACGCGAGCCTCGTGGCCGGTTTCGAGCGGCAGGCTCGCAGCGACCTGCGCCACGTCGCGGACCAGCTGGCCGCCCTCCCCGATCCCGACGACGGCGCGGCGATCCGGGCGGTCATCGAGCGGGCAGCGGCGTCCGGCAGCAGCCTGGCGGGGCTGCGCTTCCAGGGCAACGGCGGACTGCGCGTGGAAGCCGGCGATATCCCGCCGGACGCCGTCGCTGCCGAGTCACCGCAGTGGCGTACCGACCGGCTGAACCTCACGTATCCCCTGCTGCAAGACGGGGTCGCGATCGGCCGACTGGTCGCCAGTTTCGAGCTGTCGGACCTGCACCGGGAATCGCAGGCATTCGAACAGGGCCTGCTGCGGCAGGAAGCGAGCTATCGCAACGATACCTTTATCTGGATCGGCGGCGCCACCGTGGTCGCCCTGCTGCTGTGCATGGCGGTGATCTGGAGCATTTCGCGGACGCAGGCGCGCCGCATCCGCGAGCTCAAGGTGCAGGCCGAGAAGCTGAGCGAGTCCGATTTCGGCGAGCCGCTCAAGGTCATGAAAGGCGACGAGCTCGGCGACCTCGCGGAAGTCTTCAACAACATGCGCGACAAGCTCCAGCGAACGACGCTGTCGCGCGATTACGTCGACCGGGTGCTGTCCGGGATGAACGAAGCCGTCATCGTTACCAATGCGAACGGCACCATCACGCGGATCAACGAAGCCACCATCCGCATGCTGAACTACAGCGAGAACGATCTCGTCGGGCAACCGCTCGACCTGATCGTCGACAAGCAGAAGGGCGGTTCGCTGGCCGTCGATTCGCCCGCCGGCATTCCCAGGGAAGCGTTTCTCCTGACACGCAGCGGGGAGTCCGTACCGGTGTCGTACACCGGCTCGACCATCGCCGGTGACGACGAGGGCTCAGGCGACCGGATCTATGCCGCCCAGAACATCACGGAGCGCCGCCGTGCCGAGCAGCGCATCCGCTACCTCGCTCGCATCGACGCGCTGACCAAGATCCCGAACCGCATGCAGTTCCAGCACCTGCTGCAGCGGGCAATTGCCCGCGCGCGCCGCGCGCAGCGGTCGCTGTACCTTTTTTACATCGACATCGATCACTTCAAGGAGATCAACGACACCTTCGGCCATCTCGCCGGCGACACCACCCTCGAAACGGTCGCCGATCGCTTGACCTCCGCGCTGCCCGAAGAGTCGGTGATCGGGAGGCTGGCAGGCGACGAATTTGCGGTCATCGTGGACGCTCACGGCGAGCGCTCCGACCAGAAAGCCTATCTCGACGATCTCGCACGAACGCTCCTGGACCGCCTCGCCGACCCGTTCTACGTGCAGGGCCACGAGGTGTTCATGACCGCGAGCATGGGTATCGCCTGCTACCCGGACGACGCGCCGAACGTCATCGATCTCATCCGCAACGCGGACGCGGCGCTGTATCACGCGAAAAAGAACGGCGGCAACATCTATTCCTACTACGTGCCGGAGATGAACGAGGCCGCGGTCGAGCGGCTGATGACCAAAAGCAAGCTGAAGCGCGCGTTCGAGCGTGACGAACTGCTCGTGCACTACCAGCCCAAGTACAACATCGAAACCGGCGCGGTGGTCGGCGCCGAGGCACTGGTGCGCTGGGAACTGCCGGAGCGCGGCATCATCCTGCCCTCCGATTTCATCCCGATCGCGGAAGAAACCAACCTGATCGTCGAGATCGGCGAGTGGGTGCTCGAGCGGGTGTGCGAGGACTTCCGGTACTGGCAGCGTTCCGTGTCCTATCCCGGCCGCGTCTCGGTGAACCTGTCACTGAAGCAGCTCCGGCAACCGAACTTCATCAGCCGCATCAACGCCATCCTGCGCAAGTATGAAGTCTCGCCGACGTCGCTGGAGCTCGAGATCACGGAGACGACGCTGATGGAGAACCCGCGCCGCACGATCCGCCTGCTGGACGAGCTGTATTCCCTCGGGCTGCACCTCGCCATCGACGATTTCGGCACCGGTTACTCGTCGCTGAGTGCGCTGCAGCAATTCCCGATCAGCACCCTCAAGATTGACCAGTCGTTCGTGCGGGACGTTGCGGTGAACGCGGATGACGCGACTATCGTCGGCACTATCATTCACATGGGGCGCAGCCTCAAAATGGACGTCGTCGCAGAAGGAGTCGAGTCGGAGGAGCAGCTCGCGTTCCTGCAGAACCTGAACTGTACCTACGTGCAGGGCCTGCTGTTCGGCGACCCCATGAGCTCCGAGGACTACCTCGAGCTGCTGCTTGCCCAGACGGAAGGCACCGATTCGCACCGCGCCCTGTTCGCCTGAGCCGGATGCTTGCCGGCCTCCGCCGCAAAGTGATTAAATAACCGCCTTCCCAGTCACCGGGTAATACCGATAATGATGAAATCCAGCTTGTCCGCCGTTTGTCTGACCTCGTTGCTGTTCGCCGGGGCGAGCGTCGCCTGTGAATATCCCCAAAGCCCGGAGGTGCCGAACGGCAGCTCCGCAACGAAAGAAGAGATGATCGCCGGCCAGAAGGAAGTCAACGCCTATATCAAGAGCCTCGAGGATTACCAGCAGTGCCTCGTGGACCAGGAGGAGGCCGCGCGCGCCGAACTCGGTGAGGTCGACCCGGAGGTCCTTCAGCAGCGCGAAGCGGTGCTGACGAAGAAATACAACGCCGCGCACGATGAGATGCAGAAGGCCGCGGCGGATTTCAATGCCGAGCTGAGAGAGTACCAGGCGAGCAACCAGTAAAGCGCGTACCCGGTAGGCGACGGGCGATCAGAGGCCGTCGATCTCCTTTTTCAGGTCGAACCGGTTTTCAGTGATGATGCGCTCCAGCACCTGGATGCGTTCTTCCAGTACGTCCATTTTTGCAATCGTCTCCTCGAACTCGTCGGCGGACCGGCTATCGTTGCTGCGATTCTCGAGATAAGCCTGGATCAGCCTTGCGCACAGCACGACGGTGACCAGGACGATTACAAAAGTAAAAACATTCATGCGCGTACCTCTCGAGCGTTCCTGTTCGTTATTCTGCTAGAGCTTCCTGAACTCCTGGTCCAGGTCGAAGCGCGACGACGTCACGTACCGTTCGAGCCGGGCCAGCCGGCTGTCCAGCGACTGGAAGCGCCGGCGCACGTCCGCGAGGGTCTCCCTGGGCGAGGCGCGCAGCGCCCGGTGAAAATCCGGGTCGTAGCTCGGCCGGCGCGGCTGGTCACTGGCGGCCGGTACGAGCAGCACTGTCGCGAAGTACACGAGTAACGTTACCGGCATCGCCATGAACAGCGCGATGACCGCCAGCAGCCGCGTGACCTTCAGGTTGAAGCCGAAGTAATCCGCCAGGCCTGCACACACGCCGCCGATCATCGCACGGTCGCGGCTGCGGTAGAACGGGCGGCTGCGTATCGAATCGTAGGCGCTCACGAGTGTCTCCATCTGTCGTGGCTGCCGTGCCGCCGCCAGAATTCGTACTCCCGGCAGCTCCCGGACCAGGTCAACGGTTTGGCGCGGAACAGGAGCGCGGCCGCGAGGTAGGCGATAACGGTTGGCCAGAAGAACAGCAGCAGGGCCGCGAGCGCAATCACGCGGACGACGGCGGTCCTGACGTTCAGGTACTCGGCAGCTCCCGCGCAGACGCCGAAAATCCAGCCGTTCTCGCGATCACGGTAGAGACCGTGCCGCCGATAGTCGTGATTGCAGGCATGCTCTCCCCTGCTCATTGCTTTTTCCTCCAGTCAGGCAGTTCGGTGTCCAATATGGTTTCCAGCGACTCCAGCCGTTCCTCGAGCCGCTGGGACAAAGCCCAGAGGTCCTCCAGCATCCGTTCGTCGCCTCCCGAGATTTCCCGCGCCTGCTTCCACTTCGTAATGAAATGGAGAACGATGAACAGCGGCGCCGGGATGGCGATGAAGACGATCAGGGCGACGGCGATCAGTTCGCTCAACGCTCTCCCCTATCAGGATTCGTTGCTGGTGGACGCTCCGGCGGCGACCCGCTTCTTCAGCGCCTCGAACTCCTTCGCCACCGACTCGTCGGCTTCCAGGCCGGCGAACTCGTGCTTGAGGTCCTTGGGCAGCCCCAGGTCGTACGCTTCGACGCGGCCTTCCACGTCGTCGATGCGGCGGGTGTACTGCTCGAAGCGCACCAGCGCGTCGTCGATCTTGTAATCGTGGATGCGGCGTCGCGCCGCCAGCCGGCTGTTCGCCGTTTTGTGACGCGCGAGCAGGGTTTTCTGCCGCGCCTTGGCATCCCCGAGCTTGCTCTCGAGCTTTGCGATGTCGTCGTTGAGCTTGGCGAGCCCTTCGTCGACCGCCGAGTAATCCGCCTTCACCGCATCCGCGGCACTGCCAACGCGCGATTTCTCGACCAGCGCCGCTTTCGCCAGGTCGTCGCGGCCCTTGCGCACGGCGAGCTCTGCCTTGGACTCCCAGTCCCTCTGCTCGCGCTCCAGCGTCTCGAGCTTGCGGTTGAGATCCTTCTTGTCGGCGATGGAGCGTGCCGCCGCCGAGCGGACCTCAACGAGCGTGTCTTCCATCTCCTGGATCATCAGGCGGACGATCTTCTCGGGGTCCTCGGCCTTGTCCAGGATGGCGTTGATATTCGAGTTCACGATGTCGCTGAATCTCGTGAAAATGCCCATGTCGTTTCCTCTCGTAACGGGTTGGATGCTGCTGCGGATATTGCAGAAACCGTGCCAGCCGATACCTGATGATTTAACCCTTTGTTTTTTTGAGAAAAATTGCCATTTGCGCCGCGTCTTGAGGGCGGGAGGGTTTGGTTTTTTTCACTAACTAATGGTGCTTTACACGAGAATGTGATGAAATAACCCACATGGCCGATCGCCCCGTACAGCCCATCATCGGCGAAGCGCCGGCGTTTCTCGCGATGCTGGAGCACGTGTCGCGCGCGGCGCCGCTCTCGAAACCGGTGCTGGTGGTCGGCGAGCGCGGCACGGGCAAGGAGCTGATCTCCTCGCGCCTGCACTTCCTGTCGCAGCGCTGGGAACAGCCGCTCGTCAAGGTCAACTGCGCCGCGCTGACGGAATCGATCCTCGAATCGGAGCTCTTCGGCCACGAAGCCGGGGCATTCACCGGTGCGGCCAGGACCCACGTCGGCCACTTCGAGCGCGCCGACGGCGGTACCCTCGTGCTCGACGAGCTCGCCACCATCTCCCTGCGAATGCAGGAGAAGATCCTGCGCGTCATTGAATACGGCGAGCTGCAGCGGGTCGGCGGCAGCGACACCCTGCAGGTGGACGTGCGTATCGTCGGCTCGACCAATGCGGACCTCCAGGCCCTGGCCGCCGACGGGCGCTTTCGCGAAGACCTCCTCGATCGCCTCGCGTTCGACGTGATCACCCTGCCGCCGCTGCGCGAGCGGCTCGAGGACATCCTGCCGCTCGCTCACGCCTTCGCGGTGAACATGGTGAGTGAGCTGAAGCGCCGCTTCTTCCCGGGCTTCAATGCGCAGGCCGCGTCCGCACTGCTGCGCTACGACGGGCCGGGGAACGTCCGCGAGCTGAAGAACGCGATCGAACGCTCGGTGTACCGTGCCGGCGACCCGGAGCTACCGATCACCCGGATTGCATTCGATCCCTTCGACTCGCCGTTTCGCCTGCAGAAGGACACGCCCGGCAGCAAGAGCACGCCGTCCGCACCGGCGGCGCTCTCGCAGGCACCGCTCCTGCCCACCGACCTCACAGAGCGCGTGAATGAGACGGAAAAATCACTGCTGCGGGCCGGACTGCGCAAAGCACGCTTCAACCAGCGGGTGGCCGCCGACCTCCTGGGGCTCACCTATCACCAGCTCCGCGGCAAGATGAAAAAGCACGGCCTGGACCGGGCACCCGTCGATTGACCCCGGCTGTAGGAGCGCGCATCGCGCGCGATGCCACCGTGGCACGATGCCGCAAGCGCGGCATATAGTTCGACGCCCGTGAGAAGCGCGCGATGCGCGCTCCTACGTGTCGGCGCGGTAGCGGCGGAGGTAGATGGCCGCCGCGCTCAGCAGGGCGCACACGAGGAGGCCCAGCCAGAGGCCGGGGCTGGTCAGGAAGCCCGGGACGTCCAGGTGCGAGAGCAAATCGAAGGAAACGCCTGCGTTCTCCTCCAGGAACGCGGCCACCCCGACCTGCCCGTCCCGGAACAGCGGAATCTGCGCCGAGCGCTCGAAAAATGCCTCCGTGAACAGCGAGGTGCCGATCAGGCTCTTCTCCAGCATCGGCAGGACGAGCAGCGGCAGGAAGGCAACCAGCAGCGTGGAGCGCCGCGCGTACGCCGAGACGAACAGGAACCAACCGATAAACGGCGCCAGCCACAGCGGCAGGGCGAACAGGAACACGATCGTCGCCAGCCACATGTCGACGAACGGAGCGGCCGACCAGACCAGGTGCCAGGAGTCGGCGCCGCGGCTCGCGACCCAGACGCTGACGCAGGCGAGCACCAGGACCTGCGTCACCACCGCCGCCAGGATGGTCTTCACCGGGATGACGAGCATCGCCGTGAGCAGCTTCGACACCACGGTTTCCGTATCCGTGACGGGCAGCGAGCGCCAGAACAGGATGCTGCGATCCTTGCGCTCGGCGTATAGCGCATCCAGCGTGTAGAACACGACCAGGACCACCATGGACAGGGAAAACAGCGCCGCCACGCCCAGCATGAGCCCGCCCAGCATCGCCGCCCGGTGCGCCTCGCTCATGCCGGACGCGCCGAGCAGCGAAAGATCGACCGCCTCCCGGTGCGTGGACACCGTGACCTGGCCGGTAATCGCCACCAGCACCACCAGCAGCGCGATCACGGCCGGGGCCACGTAGATCGAGCGGTGCTCCCACAGCTCCCGCTTCAGCAATGCCACCTGGGTAGCAATCACGCGGCGGCTCCTTTCATCTTGGCCACGAACAGGTCGGCTATGCCCGGCGTCCGCAGCTCACCGAGACCGCGCAGCCGATCGCGCCCGATGTTCTCGAAGGTCAGGATCTTCTTGCCGAACACGTCGCGCTCGAAGATCGGGTTGAGCTGGCGCGCCCGCTCCGCGTTCTCGCCGGAGGTCATAAGCTCCACGTAGCGCTCCGGGAGGCCGTCCATATCGGCCTGAAGCACGATCCGGCCGTCGTTGATGAACATGACGTCGGTCAGGAGGTTTTCGATTTCCTCGACCTGGTGCGTCGTGATGAGGATCGTCCTGTCCTCGTCGAAATAATCGCTGAGCAGGTTGGCGTAGAAGTCCTTGCGGAAGAGGATGTCGAGGCCGAGCGTGGGCTCGTCCAGCACCAGCAGCTTCGCGTCGATGGCCGTGATGATGGAAAGATGCAGCTGCGTAATCATGCCCTTCGACAGCTGGCGAACCTTTGCCTTCGGCGGAATCTTCGTGCGCGCGAGCATGGCCTCGGCGCGGGTGCGGGAGAACCGCGGGTGCACGGCGGCTACGAAGTCGAGCAGCCGTGCCACCCGGATCCAGCGCGGCAGCACCGCAACGTCCGCAATAAAGGACACGTTCTGCATGAGCTCGCGCCGCTGCCGGAACGGGTCCAGGCCGAGCACGGAAAGCTCGCCCTCGCAATCCGTCAGGCCCAGCATCGCCTTCAGCAGCGTCGTCTTGCCGGCCCCGTTCGGCCCGATCAGTCCCATGATCCGGCCTTTCGCGATTTCGAACGTGACGTCGTCCACCGCCGGCACGCGGCCGTAATGCTTCGACACGTTGCGCGCGCTGACCAGGCTAGTCATCGTCCTCCCACGCCGTCCAGGAGCGCGGCCGGATCGAGGCCCAGGCGCTCGATGGTTGTCCGGATTTTCGGCCATTCCTGCTGGATGAAGCGCGTGCGCTCGTCTTTCAACAGCTTCTTCTGCGCACCTTCGGTGACGAACATGCCGCGCCCGCGCTTCTTTTCCACGAGCCCCTCGTCGACCAGCTCCTGGTATCCCTTGAGGACCGTCAGCGGATTCAGCCGGTATTCGGCCGCGACGTTGCGCACCGACGGCAGCGCGTCACCGTCGGCCAGCACGCCGTCGAGGATCATCGCCACCACGCGGTCGCGCAGCTGGCGATAGATCGGCAGGTCTTCGTTCCACTTGGGGTCCATCTCGTGCCCGGCACCGTCCTGGACGCCTCACCCCGGCACGGCTTGCCCATGGTGAGGTACTGTTGTAGTGAACTATAACACCCTCGGCGACGTTTGCAAGCGCGACCCACCCGCCCCGCGCTTAGCGTGTAGAATCGCGCCCCGCGGCCGGTGTCTCGCTCGCCGCCCTCGAGGAACAGTTAACGACCCAGGACCTGCAGATGAACAAACCCGTTCGCGTCACCATTACCGGCGCCGCCGGCCAGATCGGCTACCAGCTCGCGTTTCGCATTGCCTCCGGCCAGCTGCTCGGCCCGGACCAGCCGGTCATCCTGCAGCTCCTCGAGATCCAGCCGGCGCTGCCGGCGCTGAACGGCGTCGTCATGGAACTCGCCGACTGTGCGTTTCCCACGCTCGCCGACGTCATCGCCACCGACGATGCCGGCAGAGCCTTCCGGGACAGTGAGTACGCACTGCTCGTCGGCGCCCGTCCGCGCGGCCCCGGCATGGAGCGCAAGGACCTGCTGGAAGCAAACGCCGCGATTTTCTCGGCGCAGGGCAAGGCGATCAACGAGCAGGCGGACCGCGGCATTCGCGTGCTGGTCGTCGGCAACCCCGCCAATACGAATGCGCTGATCACGCAAAGCAACGCCCCGGATGTCGACCCGTCGCAGATCACGGCCATGACGCGTCTCGACCACAACCGCGCGGTCGCGCAGCTCGCGGCAAAAACCGGGCATCACGTCACGGACGTGCGCCGGATGACGATCTGGGGCAACCACTCGGCCACCCAGTACCCGGACCTGCACCACGCGACGGTCGCCGGGAAGCCGGCCCCCGGGCTGGTGGACGAAGCCTGGGTGACGGACGAATTCATTCCCGTCGTGCAGCAGCGCGGCGCGGCCATCATCAAGGCGCGCGGCGCCTCGTCCGCGGCCTCCGCCGCTTCCGCCGCCATCGACCAGGTACGCGACTGGGCGCTGGGTTCACCCGATGACGACTGGGTAAGCATGGCGGTGCCCGCCGACGGCAGTTACGGCATTGGCGAGGGCATCGTTTACTCGTACCCGGTCCGCTGCAAGGACGGCCAATACACGATTGTGCAGGATCTCGAGATCAGCGACTTCAGCCGCGAGCGCATGCTCACCACGGAAAAGGAGCTCCGCGAAGAGCGCGCCGCGATCGAGGATTTGCTCTGAGTCACGGCATGGCGCGCCCTTATGCCGGATGCTAGTGTGCCCCTGGGCATCGTGTTGGGGAGGCGAGAGAAGTGTCGGAATTCGTAGTCGGTCTGTTCTGGTTCCTGCTGTTCTTCGGAGGCGGCGTTTACCTCGCCTATAACCGCGTCGACCTCCGCACCTCCACCGTCGCGACCGGGGCGGCGCTCCTGGCGTACACGGTCTTCGGCTCCGGTAGTTTCCTCTGGCTGCTCGTGCTGTGGCTGCTGTTCGGCGGCATGGCCTGCCTCAACCTGCGCGAGTTCCGGCGCGACAAGATCACCCGGCCCGCGCTCGATTTCTACCGCACCATCGTACCCTCCATGTCGGAAACGGAGCGCGACGCGCTCGAGGCCGGCAACGTCTGGTGGGACGGCGAGCTCTTTTCCGGCATGCCGGACTGGGACCGGCTGATGTCGTTCCCGGCGCCGCGGCTGTCGGAGGAAGAGCAGGCCTTCTTCGACGGACCCTGCGAAGAGCTCTGCCGGATGCTCGACGACTGGGAGATCGGCCACGAGCGCGGTGACATGTCGGAGGAGGTCTGGCGCTACATCAAGGAACAGAAGTTCTTCGCGATGATCATCCCGAAGCAGTACGGGGGGCTGGAGTTCTCCGCATACGCCAACGCGATGGTCATCGCCAAGCTCGCCAGCCGCAGCACTACCGCCTCGTCCACTGTCGGCGTCCCGAACTCACTCGGGCCCGCCGAGCTGCTGCTGCACTACGGTACGGAAGAGCAGAAGAAGCGTTACCTGCCCGGGCTTGCGACAGCCGAAGAGATCCCGTGCTTCGCGCTCACCTCGCCGCAGGCGGGCTCCGATGCCGCTGCCATCATCGACAAGGGCATCGTCTGCAAGGGCCAGTGGGAGGGCGAAGAAATCGTCGGCATGCGGCTGACCTGGAACAAGCGCTACATCACCCTCGCCCCGGTCGCCACCGTGCTCGGCCTGGCGTTCAAGCTGTACGATCCCGAGCGTTTACTGGGCGACCGCGAGGAGTACGGCATCACGGCCGCGCTCATCCCGGCCGACACCCCGGGCGTCGAAATCGGCCGCCGCCACCTGCCGCTTTCAACGCCATTCCAGAACGGCCCGACGTCGGGCAAGGACGTCTTCGTGCCGCTCGACTACATCATCGGCGGGCCGGAGATGGCGGGCAAGGGCTGGAAGATGCTCGTAGAGCTCCTGTCCGTCGGCCGAGCGATCACGCTGCCGTCCACTGCCACCGGCGGCGGCCAGGCGGCCGCCTATGCCACCGGCGCCTACGCCGCCCTGCGCAAGCAGTTCAACCTCCCGATCGCGAAGTTCGACGGCGTCGGCGAGGCCATTGCGCGCATTGCCGGCAACACCTACATCATGAACGCCGCCGTCTCCGTTACCTCGGGGGCCATCGACCAGGGCGAGAAGCCGGCCGTGCCCTCGGCGATCCTCAAGTATCACTGCACCGAGCTCGGTCGCAAAGTCGCGAACGACGCGATGGACGTGCACGGCGGCAAGGGCATCATGATGGGCCCGAAGAACTACCTCGGCCGCAGCTACATGGGGACGCCGATAGCGATCACCGTCGAGGGTGCCAATATCCTGACGCGCAGCCTGATCATCTACGGCCAGGGAGCTATCCGCTGCCACCCGTTCGTGCTGCGTGAACTGCAGGCGGCGGAAGACCCGGATCATGAGCGTGGCCTGCGCGAGTTCGACGATGCGCTTTTCGGGCACGTCGGCTACGCTATCAGCAACCTCGCGCGCGCATTCTTCATGGCCCTGACACACGCGAAGTTCAGCCGTGTGCCGTTGAACACGCCGACCCGGCGGTATTACCAGAACATCAATCGCTACAGCGCAGCCTTTGCGCTCGCGTCCGACTTCGCCATGCTGACGCTGGGCGGCAAGCTGAAACAGAAGGAGCTGCTGTCGGCGCGGCTCGGCGACGTGCTGAGCTCGATGTACCTGGCATCCGCGGTCCTCAAGCATTTCGAGAACCAGGGCCGGCGTGCAACCGACCTGCCGCTGGTCGAGTGGTCGGTGCGCACGCTGATGTACCACGCGCAGGAGCAGCTCCACAGCTTCCTGCGGAACTTCCCCAACCGGGCGGTCGCGTTCTTCCTGCGCTGCTTCATCTTCCCGCGCGGCCGAACCTACTCGGCGCCGTCGGACGAGCTGGGCGAGCGCATCGTCGACCTCGTGACGCACACGGGCGAAACCCGCGAACGCCTAAGCGAGCAGGCCTACACGACCATTGAGCCGGGCAACCCGATCGGGCTGCTGCAGGAAGCCCTGGTCCTGTCGGAGCAGGTGGCCGGGCTGGAGAAACGGCTGCGCCAGGCGCGCAAGGAAGGCCTGATCCGCTCGGAGTACCTCGGCCACCAGATCGAGGAGGCGGTAACCGCAGAAGTCATCGATGCGCAGGAGGCGGAGGTGCTGCGCGGCTTCAACGACAAGGTTGCCGCGATCATGGCAGTAGACGACTTCGCGCCGGACGAAATCGGCCGCGTGACGGCGAACGCGGAGGACGCCGCCGGCGCGCGCGACCGCCAGGTGGCGAAACGCAAAGCGTCCGTCAAGAAGAAAGCGGTAGCGCGCAAGAAGAAGGTGAAGGCGGCCGAGTAGGGTGCCCGGGCCGGTCTACGAGGTCAGTCTCAGCATCGATCGCGAGGCCGCGGCGGAATTCGACGACTGGCTCGCAGGCCACGTGCGGGAGATGCTGGAGCTGCCCGGGTTCGTACGGGCGGTCACCTTTTCCACGGAGGACGGCGACCCGGGCCGCGTGCGGCGCATCACGCAGTATTTCCTGGAAGACGACGAGGCGCTCGAAGCCTATCTTTCCGGCCCTGCCGAGGCCATGCGCCAGGAAGCCCTGGTCCGTTTCCCCGGCCGCTTCGATGCCAGCCGGCGCGTGCTGCATCACGCCGATACCGCGGAAGAAACGTCTACCCCCGTGGAGGCCTGCCTCAACTGCGGCACCCTGCTCACGGGACAGTACTGCGCCTCCTGCGGCCAACGGGCGCGTACCCGCCTGATCAGCATATGGGAGCTCGTGCGCGACGCGATCGGCGACCTGTTCGAGCTCGATTCGCGCCTGTGGCAAACGCTGATCCCGCTGAGCCTGCGTCCGGGGCAGCTGACGCACGAATACCTGCGGGGCCGGCGAGCGCGCTTCATGCCGCCGTTTCGCACCTATCTCGTGCTGAGCCTTGCATTTTTCCTGGTCGCGTTTTTCGATCCGGGCGCCCAGCTCGCACTGCTGCTGGACCCGGTCGGTAGCACCCAAACGGAGCGGCAGGCGGAAGTCCGCCGGCAGGTGGCGAAAGACCTGGAAGCGGAAGGCATAGCCGTTCCCGAAGGCCTGGTGCCGCCGGACAAGCCGGAAGCGGCGGCGACCGGCATCAACATGGGCTGCGACATCGAGGATCTCGCGGTCATGCAGCTGCCGCTGTGGCTGGACCAGCGGTTATCGCCGGCTCGTCTCCAGGAAATCTGCGAGCGCATCACGGCGGACAACGGCCGCGCCTTCGTGCGCCAGTTGACCGACAACATTCCGGCGTCGCTGTTCATCCTGCTGCCGTTGATGGCGCTCGTGCTCAAGGTTCTCTACCCGCTGTCGAAGCGCTACTACGCCGAGCACCTGCTGTTCGTGGTGCACTACCACGCGTTCCTGTTCCTGGTGCTCACGCTCGAGGTGCTGCTCTCGGAGCTCGTGGAGCTCCTCCGGCTGCCCCCGGTGCTGAGCGACCTGGCGGTCTGGGCGGCGGTGATCTACATCCCCGTGTACCTGTTCAAGGCCCTGCGCCGCGTTTACGGGCAGGGCCGCGCGATCACGTTCCTGAAATTCCTGCTGCTGGTCCTGTCCTACTTCGTCGGGCTGCTCGTTATTCTCATCTTCGTCCTGCTCTACACGGCCATGTCGCTGTAGCACGCGCTGCTTGAGCCGCAACTCGCGGAGAACTAGAATTTCCGGGCTCCACGTGCAACCCGACAGCTCCTGGACCTCCCTGACCTTACCCGTAATGAACAAAAACAAAATAGGAATCAGCGGCTTGGCCGCTTACGTGCCGCCGTTTCGGGTGTGGCTCGATGACTGGTGCGAGTGGACCGGCAACCATTGGCCGAAGATTCGCGAGGTGGTGGGGCGAAGCTTCCGGCTGCGGGGACCGAACCACAGCGTCTACACGCTGGCGGCAACCGCGGTCATACGGCTGATCCGCCAGTACGACATCGACCCGGCGCGGGTGAAATTCCTGGGACTGGGCACCGAGTCGAGCACCGACAACTCGGCCGGCGCCATCATCGTCAAGGGCATGGTAGACCGGGCGCTGGTCGCGCAGGGCCTGCCGCCCATCGCACGCAGCTGCGAAGTCCCGGAGTTCAAGCACGCCTGCCTCGGCGGCGTGTACGGCATGAAGGGCGCGATCCGTCACCTCGCGCACGACGGCCGTGGCGGCCTGGCAATCGTGGTGTGCGCGGACATTGCCGAGTACGCGCGCGGCAGCAGCGGCGAGCCGACGCAGGGCGCGGGCGCCGTGGCCATGCTGCTGGAGGAGAACCCGACGCTCGTCGAGGTCGACCTCGTGCGCTCCGGTTCGGCCTCGGACTACCGCATCATGGATTTCCGCAAGCCGATGCTGCGTTTCTGCGGCCAGGACCGCAGCGAAACGCACCAGGTGCAGGATTTCCCGGTGTTCAACGGCAAGTACTCCACCACCTGCTACATCGACCAGACGCTGCACGCGCTGAAGGACATGTACGAGAAGCGGCATCTCGTGCCGAGCGATTACCTGCGCAGCCTGAAAACCGTCTTCATGCACCGCCCTTACCGCAAGATGCCGGAGACGGGCTGGGCCGTCGCCTACCTGTTCGCCCTCGGCTGCGGCAGCGCCGAGGACCGCGCGGAACTCGCCTCCTACTGCTACGAAGCCGGCGTCGATCCGGAAGCGTTGCAGCTGGAAATGCAGGCCAGTCCGGAGATCGCCTGCCTCGCCGCGCCGGAACGCCTCAATTTCGAGGTCTACCCGCTGACCATGGCCGTCTTCCGCATCTTCCGGGCGTCCCGCCGCTATCGCCGCGAGATCCTCGACAAGCTCGCGCTCGGCAGCGACACGATGCTGGACCTCGGGAACCTGTACACCGCCGCCCTGCCGGCGTGGCTCGCCGCGGGCTTCGAGCAGGCACTGGAGGAAGGCCGCGACGCCGAGGGCGAGGAATGGCTTACGCTGGGTTACGGCAGCGGCGACGCGGCCGAGGTAATCCCGTTTTACGTCAGCGCCGGCTGGCGCGAGGCCACGAAGGCGATCGGCTTTGCCCGCGCCATGGAGCCGGCCATCGACCTCGATCGCGAGCAGTACGAAGCGCTGCACGACGGCTACCGCGTGACGGGCCTCGATTACATTCCGCAGGACGAGTTCGTGATAGACCGGGTAGGCCGGAGCAACGAACGTCATTTCCAGGATATCGGCATCGAGTACTACCGGTACGAGCCCGGCCCGAAGACCGGCACCTGGGAGTAATTCTTACGCCTTTTTGTAATCCTTTCCCGCGGCGGTGCGGCGGGCTGGTGGCATCCCTGCGGCACAAAAGTTGCAGCATTGCCGCGGGACCTGAAGCATCTCATAAGGAGGAACTGCCGTGGGCCTGCTAACCTGGATCATTCTCGGCGCCATTGCAGGCGTCATCGCGAAGTGGATCATGCCGGGTGACGATCCCGGCGGGTTCATCGTCACCATCCTGCTCGGCATCGCGGGCGCGCTCATCGGCGGTTTCATCGCCTCGGCGATCGGCCTCGGCGGTGTCGAAGGATTGACGATCGGCAGCATCATCATCGCTATCCTCGGCGCTATCCTGCTGCTGTTCCTGTACCGGCTCGTCACCGGCAACCGCCATCGCCACGCGGGACCGAGAACCTGACCTGTGAGGAGCAGCGCCGTGGCGCGGCGCCGCGGACGCTAAGCCGGCTTCGAGTACTTGCGCAGCGTTTCCGCGTGCTCCTCGCGGAGGCGCTGCCATTCCAGCTTGAACCACGGAGTGAACTGATCCGGCCGCCGGGCCAGTTCAGCGTCGAGCTCGTCGGCCGCCAGGGAACGCGTCGCGGCGATTTCCGTCTCGTTCGGGATGACGCGGTCTGCCGTGCGGCCGAGATATACCCAGCAGAACTCGTTTTCCGATCCCTCGTCATCGTAGCGCGCGTGGTAGGCGAACTTGTAGACGAACTCGAGGTCCGCCGCGATATGGAGTTCGTCGTCCAGCCGGCGCGCGGTGGCTTCCTCCATGGTCTCACCCTTCCGCGGATGGCTGCAGCAGCTGTTCGACCAGTACAACGGCCATAGGCGTTTTCCCGCGCCGCGCTGCTGCAACAGCAGCTCGCCGCGCGAATTGAATATGAAGAGCGAGAATGCCCGGTGCAGGACGCCTGCCCCGTCATGACAGGCACCCTTGTCGAGGGTGCCGATCTCGCGGTCGTTCTCATCAACGAGGATGAGTGCTTCCTGCTCCGACGAAACGATCCTGTGCTGCGCCATTACGCTCCTGCCATTCTCACAATACGATAACCGGACGCTACCAGTGCCTGCTCCACCGCTTCCAGTCTGCCGGGACACAGCGCCACGATCGAACCGCCGCCGCCGGCGCCGGTCAGCTTGGCACCGGCGGCACCGGCCGAACGCGCGACGTGCACCATGTGCTCGAGCTCCGGCGTCGACACCTCGATGGCGTTCAGCAAGCCGTGACAGACGTTCATGAGCGCTCCCAGCGCCGCGTAATCACCGGCCGCCAGCAGCTTCGCGCCCTCGAGGCTGATCGCATCCATCTCATCGAAGATCGCGTCGTAGCGGGCCCGGGCGCTGTCACGGCGCGCCGCCACGCCGGCAACCTGCTCGCGGGTGATGCCGCGCCGGTCGCTGGCAGCAATCACCAGCGGAACCGCCCCGGTGAGCGCCAGGAACCGGGGCGGGGCGTCCTTGCGGAACAATAGCGGACGCCCGCAGGTCGCGAGCGTGTTGTCTATCCCCGACGGGCTGCCGTGCGCGCGCTTCTCGCATTCGAACGCCAGCGCGTTCACCTCGGCGGCGTCGAGGCCCAGCGACAGCACGCGATCGAAAGCGCGGATGATGGCGACAGCGACGGCCGCGGAAGAACCGAGGCCCATGCCCGGGGGTATCCGCGCGCGCACGCAAAGCGCGAAATGGCGCGCGGCGACGCCGAGCCGCTCCTGGATGAGCCCGGCCAGCTCCCTGACGTGGCCGGTCACCCGCGAGCCGTCCGACAGCGGGGCACCGGAGTCGGCGAACGCCAGTCGCGACGGGCCCTGCGTTTCCTCGAGCCACACCTCCACGGCGCGCTCGATCGGAAGCGCGAGCGCGTGCCGGCCGTAGACCACCGCGTGCTCCCCGAGGAGGATGACCTTGCCGGCTGCCGCGCCGTGCGCGGGCGTCGATACAGCCTCACCGGCCGCGGCCGGGACAAGCTCCTGCAGCAGCTCACGTGCTTTGCGCACCTTGACGTCGCCGCTGGCGACGAGCTTCTTCACCAGGGGCTCGAAATGTTCCGGCGGCGTGCCGATGCTCGCGGCGACGCTACGGGCGTGCAGCCGCATGTGCCCCTTCTGGATCCCGTGCGTGACGAGCGCGCGCAATGCGGCCAGGTTCTGCGCGAGGCCCACCGCCGCCATGACCTGCGCCAGCTCCGTCGCAGACGCGACGCCGAGCAGCGCAAACGCCGTTTCGACCGCCGGATTCGCGCGCAGCGAGCCGCCGACCGTGCCGACCTTGAGCGGCAGCGACAGTTCGCCGGCCAGGCGGCCGCGGTCGTCGGCGAACCATCGGGTCAGCGAGCGGTAGGCACCGTCCCGCGCCGCCCAGGCGTGAGCTGCCGCCTCGACGGCCCGCCAGTCGTTGCCGGTCGCGATCGCCACGGCATCGATGCCGTTCATGATGCCCTTGTTGTGCGTGGCGGCGCGGTAGCGGTCCGCGTCCGCGAACGCCGTGGCCTGCACGATTGCATCGCGCACCTGCTCCCCGGAGAAACCGCCGCCGGCGAGCGCGGCCGCCGGTATCGCCGCGGTGGCGGTGACGATCGAGCGGTCGGCGAGGTTGGACAGGATTTTCAAGGCGGCGCGGCCGGAAGCCAGGCGCTCCACCTCGGGTGCCAGGCGCTCACAGAGCGTATTGACGAGGTTCGCGCCCATCGCGTCGCGCGTGTCGACCAGGAGGTGCAGCACGACACACTCGCGGCCGCCGGGCAGCTCGCGGCGGAAGGCCTCGATCCCGCGGACGCCGCCGCCGCGTGCGACCAGCGACGGCTGCAGCGTATTCGCGCGCTCAACCAGTTCCTCCGCGGCGGCTTCGAGCGCGGCCACCGCGAAAGCCGGGTCCGTGACGTCGACGAGCTGGATCTGCCCGATCAGCACGGGGTCCGTCGCGGTAGCCGTGAAGCCGCCGCCGGCGCGTGCGACCTTCGCGGCACCGCTGACGCCGGCAACCACCGACGGTTCCTCTACGACCATCGGCACCATGAAGTCGCGGCCGTTGATCGTAAAGTTCGTGGCAACCGCGAGCGGCAGGCCGAACACGCCGATGACGTTCTCCACCATGCGGTCGGCCGCTTCGCTGGCGGCCGCCGCGGCGCGCAAACGGGATGCCGACGCCTCGTCCAGCCAGCCGCGCGCCGCCAGCGCGTCGATGCGTTGTGCAACGCTCATGCGATAGAAACCGGCGATATGCGAGTCCTTCATGACGCGAGCCCGCCCTCGCGCCGCGCGCCGCGCGCATCGCACGCGGCCGCCAGCGGCTCGAATCCGCGGGAGCGGCTGCTTTCGGCGAACGCCGCCAGGGCGGCCCGTTCGCCGGCGAACGCGATGCCGATGTCGCCGCCGCCGGCGCCGCAGGGCTTGTAGACGACGCCGTAGCCGTGCGCTTCCCCGGCGAGCTCACGGTGGCCGCCGTCGAACACGCCGAGATCGTGGTCGTCGCTGAAGCGCCGGAGCGCGGCAGTGTAGGCGCGCAGCGACTCCAGGATCGCGCCGGCCCTGCCCGCCTGCCAGCAGGCGGCCGCGGCCGCGGCGGCATCGCCGAGGCCGTCCGCGCTCGCGCCGCGCGGCGCCGCCGCCAGCCGCGCGAGCTTGCCGGCGGTGCTCGCCGGACGCCCGCTCCACAGCAGCTCGAAGTACAGGCCGCCAGGCCAGTCCAGGCGCTCGGCCTGCCCCGCCTCCATCCGGTAGCCAATCACGCCGCCGTGCACCGCCGCCGCGACGTCGACGCCGCTGCCCCTGCCGTCCTGGAAATGCCGATGAGCCACAGCAGCCGTACGATACAGGTCGCCGGTGCTCGCTGCCGCATCGCAAAGGGCCGCCGCCAGTGCCGCCGCAAGCGCCGCGCTGGAACCCAGGCCGAGCTTGGGCCCGCCGGGTTCGCGGAAGAACGGCCGCGTGTCGATGACGAGGTCGAGGCCGGCGCGCCACGGCGGCGCGGCCGCGCGCCAGACCTGCTCCAGCAGGGCAAAGCGGCGCGCATCCCCCCGGCCGTCGCGCCAGGCGAGCGAGCCGGCTGCATCGCTGCGGAAAACGGCCGGCAGCGGGTGCAGGCCCGGTGCCGACACGCGGTGCCAGGCGTCCCCGGTCTCGGTGACCCGCACGCGCGCGCGGCGGCTGACCGCCATGGCGATCGCCGGCGCACCGTCGAGCACCGCGTACTCGCCGCACAGCACTGCCTTGCCCGGCGCGCTCGCTTCGATGGTCATGCTGTTTCGAGGACGCGCGCGCCGGCGCCGAGCCCGCTCGTCATCAGCCGGGTGACGCCGGGCGTGCTCTGCAGGGCGTCTTGCACCGCATCGGCGCATTCCGGCAGGCATACGGCCTTCACCTGCGGGCCGGCATCGATCGTGAAGAACACCGGTAGCCGCGCGGCCTGCAGTTCGCGCACGGTTTCCATGCACGCGATGGTGGCATCGTTCCAGTAAACGACGGGCGGGCGCGACGTCCACATGACGGAATGCATCTTCAGGCAATTGTGCTCCGCCACCGCCGCCAGCCGGGCGAAGTCGCGCGCGTGCACGGCGGCGCGCGCGGCGTCGAGATCGGCCTGCTGGCGTTCGACCCAGCAGGCGTAAAACGGGGAGGTCGCGGCGCTGCGGATCATCGCCTCACCGGACGAGACCGGCTTTGCCGCGTCATCGTTGATGGCAACGATCACCGTGAGCGGCCAGTCGCCGGCAGCGGCAATGCTCGCGACCTCGACGTCGTCCTCGCCGCAGTCCAGCGCGACGATGCCCCCGAACAGCGAGCGGGCCGCGGAACCCGACGCCGCTCCCGCGAGCCGCGCCAGCGCCAGCGCATCGCGGGATTGCCCGGCCGCGGCGTCCGCCGCCACGACCAGCGCCGCGAAAGCCGATGCCGATGACGCCAGCCCCGCGCCCAGCGGAAAATTGGTTTTGCTGTCCACCCGCGCGCGCATCCGATCGCGGCCAACGACCGCGTCGAGGCAGCGCGACACCCGCGGCAGCAGCCGGGGCCGGGGTTGGCCGTTGATACGCAGGCTGTCCCCGTCCGCGGACGCGTCGAGCTCCACCGACGTTTCGGTCCATAGCGCATCCAGCGTCAGGGACAGCGACCCGGTGGCCGGCAGGTTCCGCGCGACGTCACGTTTACCCCAGTACTTGACGAGCGCGATGTTCGGTTGTGCGCGGGCAAGGGCTCGCATGGGCGTCTTCCGAGGAGGGACAGGCGAATGCCGCCCGTTCAAAAGGTGCGCGATTATAGCCCGTGTGCACTTCTACAGGCGCCTCCCGAATGCGTGTAGGCTTGCCGGGCGGCATTACCACGAGGAGGGAAATACCTTGCCGGCACCCTTCGCCGATCGTTTTTCGGCCTACCGCGAGCGCGTCAGCGAATGCCTGGATCGGGAATTGCCGGGCGTGGACGTTCCGCCGCAGCGTCTGCACCGGGCCATGCGCTACGCGGTACTGAACGGCGGCAAGCGCGTGCGGCCGCTCCTGGTCTACGCGACGGGCGAGGCGCTGGGCGTCGACCCGGCGCTGCTCGATGCCCCGGCGGCCGCCGTCGAGCTGATCCACGCGTTCTCCCTGGTCCACGACGACCTGCCGGCCATGGACGACGACGACCTGCGCCGCGGCGAGCCGACGGTGCACCGGAAATTCGATGAAGCCACGGCCATTCTCGCCGCCGACGCGCTGCAGCCGCTTGCGTTCCGGGTGCTGGCCACCGCCCCCGGCGCGGATGACGGCCAGACCGTATGGCTCGTGCGGCTCCTGGCCGAAGCCTGCGGCTCGCTCGGCATGACCGGCGGGCAGTCGATCGACCTCGATTCGGAAGGCCGCTCCCTCCTGCCCGCCGAGCTCGAGCAGATGCACGCGCTGAAGACCGGCGCGCTCATCCGCGCATCGGTGCTGTCGGCCTGCGGCGTCGGGCGGGGCGCGACGGAAGCACAGCGCGGTGCGCTGGATCGTTTTGCACGCGCGATCGGGCTGGCGTTCCAGATCCGGGACGATATTCTCGACGTGGAGGGTGAGACGCAGGTCATCGGCAAGCAGGCGGGCAACGACCAGCGGCTGCGCAAGGCGACCTGGCCGTCGGTGTTCGGGCTGGAGGCATCGCGCGAGCGCTGCCGCCAGCTGCTCAGCGAAGGCCTCGGTTGCCTCGACAACTTCGGCCGCGACGCCGATGCGCTGCGCTGGCTCGCCCGCTACGTCGTGGAGCGCCGCCAATGACGCCACCGCGGCGCATCCTGCACGTCGACATGGACGCTTTCTATGCGTCGGTCGAGCAGCGCGACGACCCGGCGCTGCGCGGCAGGCCGGTGGCGGTCGGCGGCTACAACCGCGGGGTGGTCGCGGCGGCGAGCTACGAGGCGCGGCAGTTCGGCATCCGTTCGGCCATGCCGATGCGGGAGGCGATGCGCCGCTGCCCGGACCTCGTGCGCGTGCCGCTGCGCATGTCGCATTACAAGGCGATCTCGAAAACCGTCTTCGGCGTGTTTCACGAGTTCACGCCGCTGGTCGAGGGCCTGTCGCTCGACGAGGCGTTCCTGGACGTCACGCAGTGCGAGAGCCTGTTCGGCCCGGCCGCAGCGATCGCGGCGTCGATCAAGAGCCGGATCCACGCGGCGACCGGTCTCACGGCCTCCGTGGGCGTGGCCCCGAACAAGCTCACGGCGAAGATCGCCTCCGATCTCGACAAGCCCGACGGGCTGGTCGTGCTGGAGCCTGCGTCCCTGCAGGCCGTTCTCGACCCGCTGCCCGCCGAGGTCCTGCCGGGTATCGGCCGCGAAACGCTGGCGCGGCTGCACGCGCGCGGTATCCGCCGCATCGCCGAGCTGCGCACGGCGCCGGACGCCGTGCTCGAGCCGATCTTCGGGCGCTTTACCCGGCGGGTGCGCGAGCGCGCGGCGGGACTCGACGACCGGCCGGTGGTGGCGTCGAGGACGGCAAAAACGATCAGCGCCGAAGAGACCTTCGACACCGATCTCGGCGATCGCGACGCGCTGCGGGCCGAGCTGCTGCGCCTGGCCGAGCGCGCGACGAGCCGCCTGCGAGCCGCCGCGCTCGCGGCGGGAACCGTGCAGGTGAAGATCCGGCGTGCCGATTTCTCCACCTTCACGCGCCAGCGCGCCCTGCGGCCGCCCGGCAACGGCACGGACCGCATCTATGCGGTCGCCTGCGAGCTGCTGGACGAGTGGCGGCGGGAGCATCCCGGGGCGCGAATCCGGCTCCTCGGCGTCGGCGGCAGCGATCTCCGGCCGGCGGACCAGGCGGATCTCTTCACCGCCGGCGACACCGGCGGTTCTGCCGTCGACCGCACGGTGGACGGGATTCGCGAACGCTTCGGCGACCTCGCACTCGGGCGGGCGCGCACCTTGGGCCCCCGGCAAATCAGGTAACATCGGGCGGGCGCATGTACACCAGATTCTTTGGCCTGAACGAGAAACCGTTCGCAATCACGCCGGACCCGCGCTACCTGTTCATGAGCGAACGGCACGGCGAGGGACTGGCGCATCTCGTCTATGGCGTCACGGAAAGCGGCGGCTTCATCCAGCTTACGGGCGAGGTCGGCACCGGCAAGACGACACTGGTGCGCACGCTGCTCGGCCAGATGCCGGCGGAGGTCGACGTCGCGCTGATCCTGAATCCGAACCTGACGCCGCTCGAGTTCCTGGCCGCGATCTGCGAGGAGCTGCGTATCCCGCTCCCGGACGACCCGAAGAGTGCAAAGGCGCACGTGGACGCCCTCAACCGGCACCTGCTGGACACCCACTCCCGCGGGCGGCGCACGATCCTCCTCGTCGACGAGGCGCAGAACCTGTCCGCGCAGGTACTGGAGCAGCTGCGCCTGCTCACGAATCTCGAAACGTCGCGTCAGAAGCTGCTGCAGATCATCCTCATCGCCCAGCCGGAGCTGCGCGAGATGCTCTCACAGCCCAGCCTGAGGCAGCTCGCCCAGCGCGTTACCGGCCGCTACCACCTGGAGCCCCTGTCGCGAGACGAGGCCCTGCGCTACATCGACCATCGCCTGAAGGTCGCGGGCGCGCTCGGCGACATCTTCGAGCGGGCGGCGAAGCGCGAGGTGTACCGCCTGTCAGGCGGCATCCCGCGCCTGATGAACGTGATCTGCGACCGGGCGCTGCTTGGCGCCTACAGCCGAGAGACACGCACCGTTGACAGGCGCACGGTGCGCCGCGCCGCCGCGGAAGTATCCGGAACCCGGCTCGCACCGGTGCTGCTGCGGTGGGCCTTGCCTGCGGGCGGCGTCGTGGCGGCGGGGCTGGCCGCTGCCTGGCTCTGGGGGGCGCTGCAGGAAGAGAACGGCCCGGCCGGGCCCGCCCCCGGCCTCCCCGCCGGTACCGCCGAAGCGGCGGTGCTCGAGGCGCCGCCGCCCGACGGCGCGCCGGCGCCGGAACCCGCCGCCGGCGCGGTCGGGGAAACGCCCGGGGAAACGCCGCCGCTCGCGGGCCCCGGGCTCGACGACGTGCTGCAGGCGGCCGAAACGGGCAGCGAACTCGCGGCCGCCATGGGTACCCTGTTCCAGCTGTGGGACGCCGACTATCGCCCGGGATCGGGAACGGCCTGCGCACAGGCGGAGGCGTCGGGGCTGCGCTGCTATGCCAGCCGCGGCTCGTGGAGCGGCATCCGCCAGCTCGATCGTCCCGTCGTGCTGACGCTCACGGACTCCGTGGGTGCGACTCACCACGCCGTGCTGGTCGCCCTCGTGAACGACACCGGCACGCTGGCCATCGGCGAGCGCCGCGCGGCCTGGCCGCTGGCGGATATTTCGCCGCTGTGGTTCGGCGAGTACCTGCTCGTCTGGCGGCCACCGGACGGCGTCGAGGCGCTGATCCGGCCGGGCACCACGAACCCGAACGTGCAATGGCTGCGACAGAGCCTCGCCGCCATCGACCCGGCGTACGCGCCTGCAAACCTCGAGTCCCGCTATTTCGACGAGGACCTGGAACAGCAGGTCATGGAATTCCAGCGCCGCCAGCGGCTGCATGTCGACGGCATCGCCGGCACGCGCACCCAGATTCTCATCAGCTCGCTGCTCGGCAGGGACGGCACGCCGCGCCTTTCCCTCGCCTCGGCCGTGGGCAGCCCGGAGTAGCGAGCGATGTCTTTCATCCTCGATGCGCTGAAAAAGTCCGAAGCGGAACGCCAGCGGAAGAGCTTGCCCGGCGTCGCCGACATCCCCGATGCTCGCCTGCGATCCGGCACGCCGCGCTGGCTGTGGGCCGTGGCCGGCCTGCTCGCGATCAACCTGGCCGTGCTGCTCGCGCTGCTGCTGCGGCCGGAAGCGGTTACGGGGGAGGCAGGCCCGGTCACCCGGCAGCTTGAGTTACCGGATACGGTGCCGACACCGCGCGTTGCCGACCTCGTCAGCGCCGCGAAGGAGGAGCAGCGTGAAGCCGAGGCGGCCGCCCCGGCACCCCGGGTGCGGACCGAGCCCGCGGCGGCGCCGGAGCCGGCACCCGCGCGCGCCCCCCCGCCGGTCGACATGGGCTCGCTGTCCACGTTCGACGAGCTGCGCGCCAACGGCACGCTGCTGCTGCCGGACCTGCACGTCGACCTCCACGTCTACGGCGAGCAGGCCGACAGCCGGTTCGTCGTCATCAACATGAGCCGCTACAGGGAAGGCACTACGCTGTCGGAAGGTCCGCGGGTGATCGAGATCCTGTCCAACGGCATCGTGCTGGAGCACGGCGGAACCCGGTTTTTCCTGCCGAGCCCCTGACGAGCAAGAATCGCGCGGCATCAACAGACTGACCAGCCTCGGCAAAAGGCACACCGACGATGAGCGGAACACGACAAAGCAACTACCCGGAGCTGGCGAAAGCGAGGGCCGCAATCGCACCCTACGTGCACGAGACGCCGCTCCTCCATTCCAGCACGCTGTCGCAAATGGCGGGCTGCCGGGTCGACCTCAAGGCCGAACTGTTCCAGAAGACGGGGTCCTACAAGCCGCGCGGGATGTTGTGGACCCTGATGCAGCTCGACGCGGCGCAGCGGGAACACGGCGTGATCACGTTCTCCGCCGGCAATGCCGCGCAGGGCCTCGCGTACGCGGCGCGCGTGGTCGGCGTCTCGGCGACGGTCGTCATGCCGGAAACCGCGAGTCGCGTCAAAGCGCAAGCGACACGCGACTACGGTGCCGACGTGATCCTGCACGGAACGGCCACCGAGTGCCTCGCCTACTGCCGCGAGCTTGCCGAAACCCGTGGCCTGACGTTCATCTCCTCCTATGACAATGACGACCTGATGACCGGACATGCCTCGCTCGGCCTGGAGATCATGGAGCAGGCCCCGGGCGCCGACACGGTATTTGTCGCCATCGGGGGCGGCGGCATGGCCGGCGGCATTGCGAAAGCGAGCGCCGCGACCGGGCGTGACCTTCGCCTCATCGGCGTGGAGCCTGAAGGGGCGCCTGCCATGCGCCGCAGCCTGGACGCGGGGCGGCCGATCGCGCTCGAACGGGTTGACACGATCGCCGACGGACTGGCGGCTCCCACCGCAGGCGAGTCGTGCTACGCGCTCGTCAAGGACCACTTCGAGGACGTGGTGCTGGTCCCGGATCGCCGGATCGCCGAAGCGGTGCAGCTCCTGATGGCGCGCTGCAAGCTTTATGCCGAGCCGGCGGGCGCCGCGGCGCTCGCCGGCCTGCTCGCCTGCCGGGACCGGCTAACCGCGGATTCCCGCGTCGTTTGCGTGGTGTCCGGCGGCAACCTCGATTTCGATCGCCTGGTGAAGATCGTCGATGCCATACGGTGACCTGCGCAAGACGAACAATGCCTCGACCACAACACTCCGCGGCATCCTGTTTTGCTATCGTTGCAGGTTGATCGACCAATGAGGGTGTAACTTCCGTGATCTCGTTACAGGTAAAAGAGCACTCGTGGCGGCTGCGCGAGCCGTTCGTCATATCTCGCCAGGCGTATACCACCGCCGAAGTCATCATCGTCGAGGTGGTATCGGGCCGCTTCACGGGCCGCGGTGAGGCGGCCGGGGTCGACTACCATGGCGAAACGCCGGCCGTAATGCGGCAACAGCTCGAGTCGGTGCGCGCCGAGGTAGAAGCGGGCGCGAGCCGGGAAGACCTGCTCGAACTGCTGCCCCCCGGCGGGGCGCGGAATGCACTCGATGCGGCCCTCTGGGACCTGGAAGCCCGCCAGACCGGGAAGCCGGTATGGCAGCGGGCGGGACTCGAGCGCCTGAGGCCTGTTCGCACGGCAGCGACCATAGGCCTCCGGTCGCTCAGCGAATACGAGGCGACGGCGCGGTCGCTGGCGGACTACGAGTGGATCAAGGTCAAGGTAGGTGCCGACGACCCGCTCGCCGCGCTGGAGGCGGTCAGGCGCGGCGCCCCGGATGCGAAGCTCATCGTCGACCCCAACCAGGCGTGGGAGGTGTCCACGGTTTACGAGTTGGGCGAAGCGTTGCGCCGGCTGGGTGTCGCGCTGCTCGAACAACCGGTCAGCGTCCAGCGGGACACCGAGCTACGCGCCGACAAGAGCGTCGTTCCGGTCTGCGCGGACGAGGCGATCGATACCGTCGACGATCTCCCGCGGATACGCGGCCGCTACAACGTGATCAACATCAAGCTGGACAAGGCCGGCGGCCTCACGGCGGCCTTGCAGCTTGCGAATGCCGCCGTAGAGGACGGTTTCAGGCTCATGGTGGGCTGCATGGTCGCGGGATCCGTCGGCATGGCGCCGGGCCTGGTGCTGGCCCAGATGTGCGAGTTCGTGGACCTCGACGGTCCGCTGTTGCAGGCCGAAGACTGGCCTGACGGCCTTCGGTACACGGGCGGCCTGATGGAGTGGCCCGCCGAGCCGCTGTGGGGTTGACGCCGCCATCGGTCGAAGCCCGGATCACGCGCCTTCGGACAAGGCGTCTGCGCGGGTAGCGCGAGCGATCAACCGCCCGGCCAGTAATGCGAATCGGGCAGGGGCCGGGCTCCGAAGATCGCCTGGCCGACCCGCACGACGGTCGCGCCTTCCTCGATCGCGATCTCGAAATCGCCCGACATGCCCATGGACAGCTCGTCGAGACCGATTCCCGCGGGCGCTTCCTCCCGCAGGCGGTCCCGCAGCGTGCGCAGCCGACGGAAGCAGGCTCGCACGCGCGCGGCGTCGTCCGAGAACACGGCCAGCGTCATCAAGCCGCGCACGCGCAGAGCAGTGAACGCGGGAAGCTCGCGCAGGAAGCCGGCGACCTCCTCCGGGGGCAGCCCGTACTTGCTCGCTTCCCCCGATGTATTCACCTGCACGAGCACGTCGAGACCACGGCCTTCGATCTGCAGCCGGCGATCCAGCGCCGCCGCGACCCGAACGCTGTCGAGCGACTGCACCTCGGACGCGAAGCGGGCAACGTAGCGCGCCTTGTTCGTCTGCAAATGGCCGATGATGCTCCAGTCGATGGCGAGGTCGGCCAGTCCCTCCGCCTTGGTGCGGGCTTCCTGCACCTTGTTCTCGCCGAACATCCTGAGGCCCGCGGCGTAGGCCGCCCGCAGCCGCTCCTCCGGCACCGTCTTCGTGACGGGGAGCAGGACGACGTTGTCCGCCTCGCGGCCGGCACGGGCCGCTGCCCCGGCGATGCGCGCGCGCACCACGGCGAGTTTCTCCGCGATTTCGTCGCCGATGCCCGGCGGTGCCGGGCGGTCAGTCGACGGCGGCGATTGCATCGATCTCGATTTCCGAGCCATAGCGCAGCGGGGTCCCTGTGGGCACCACGATGCGTGCCGGGCGATGCTCGCCGTAGCGGCGCGCAAGCTCGGCGTTGATGGCTGCCCATTCGTCGACGTCAACGACGTATACGGACATCTTCACGACGCGCGACAGCGTCGTGCCGGCGGCGTCGAGGATCGCCTCCAGCTGGTCCATGCAGTGCCGCGTCTGCTCGACGACGCCGCGCGAAGCCTCGACGTGCTCCGCCAGGCTGTTGCCGAGCAGGCCGGAAACATAGACGAGACCCCGGTGCCGGATCGCCTGGGCGTAATGCCCGTGCGGCGCGGTGGCCGCGTCCGTTGCGATCCGCTCGAGGTCAGCTTTACCAGCCACTGAAGCGGCTCCAGGTCGTGCGAACCTCCGGGCTCGAGCCTTCAACCACGTGATAGGCGGCGTGCTGCGCGCCCGTAGCGCAGGCGTGGTTCGGCAGTACGCGCAGCAGTGTGCCGACCGGGTAGCGCGCCGGATCGATGGCGCCGCCGTCGCGGCGGGCGATCACCCCGTGTTCCTGGTTCGTGGACTGCACGATGAGGTCCTCGGCGAGAGCGCCGCCCGCGAGGTCACGTACGACCCCGTAGCCCTGGTCGATCGGCTGGCTCGCGGTCCCTCGGTCGCGCGATAGCGCCATCCAGCCGCCGTCCGTGATTACCCACCCTTTTTCCGGCTGGTGGCCGATGACGCTCACCAGCACCGACAGGGCGATGTCGGAGACGTCGCACACGCCGATTCCGGCCATCACGAGATCCTGGAACAAGTACACACCGGCCCGTACCTCCGTCACGCCGTCGAGCCGTTCCGCGAAGGTTGCGGTCGGCGTCGAGCCGACGGAAACCACCGGGCAGGACAGGCCGGCAGCCCGCAGCCGTTGTGCGGCGTGCACGGCGCCGGCGCGCTCGCGCTCGGCCATCGCGCGCAGCTCCTCGTCCGAGCGGCAGTTGTAAGACTCGCCGGCGTGCGTCAGCACCCCGCGCAGCTCGAGCCCGGGACACCCGGCGATGAAGGCGCCCACCTCCAGGAGCTGGGCGGACTCCGGCACGATCCCGGATCGATGGCCGTCCACGTCCAGCTCGATCAGCAATGGCAGCCGCAGCCCGGCGGCACTCACCGCCTCGCTGCAGGCGGAGGCGGCGGCAACGTTGTCCGTGATCAGGCCGAGGTTCACGCCCTCGCGTGTCAACCGGACGACGTGCTCCAGCTTGTTCGGCGCGATCCCGACCGCGTAGAGGATGTCATCGATGCCGTGAGCATGGAAGAACTCCGCCTCTTTCAATGTCGAAACCGTGATTCCGCCCGGCTGGCCGGCGAGCGCCAGGCGCACCGCATCGAGGCATTTCACGGTTTTCACGTGCGGCCGCAAGCTGCCACCGAGTTCCTCGAGGTGCGCGCGCATGCGCTCGATGTTTCCTTCGAGCTTTTTGCGATCCAGCACCAGGGCCGGCGTTTCGAGATCCGTCAACTGCATGATTGGACACCTGGGTCAGTCCCGAACTCGACCGAATGCTGCAAGAGCATTCCGGAGCGGCCACCACCCTTCCACGGCGGCCCGGTCTATTCCCGGACGCCGATTCCGCGCTTCAACAGCACAAGGCTGATGCCGAAGAGCAGTACCACGAATACGGCCACTATAAGGTAAGCGTGGCGAATGTCGATGTCGGAAGCGCCGAGGACGCCGTAGCGGAACGCATTGACCATGTAGAGGATAGGGTTCAGCAACGACAGCTTCTGCCAGAATTCCGGCAGCATCGAGATCGAATAAAAAACGCCGCCGAGGTAGGTCAGCGGCGTCAGCACGAAGGTCGGAACAATGGCGATGTCGTCGAACTTCTTCGCAAATACCGCGTTGATGAAACCGGCAAGGGAGAACACGATCGATGCCAGGACCACCATCGAGGCGGTAATGAATGGATGCTGCACGTCCAGGTCGGTGAAGCCGAGCGCGATCACGGTGACCAGCGAACCGACCAGCAGGCCCCGGATCACACCTCCGGCAACGTGCCCGATGATGATGGTGGCATAGGACATCGGCGACACCAGCATCTCCTCGATGTGCCGTGCGAACTTGGCGCCGAAGAAGGATGACACGACGTTGCCGTATGAATTGGTGATCACCGACATCATGATGAGCCCGGGCGCGATGTATTGCATGTAGTCGTAGCCGTCCATCTCGCCGATGCGCCGGCCTATCAGGCTGCCGAAGATCACGAAGTAGAGCGTCATGGTGATCGCGGGCGGCACGATGGTCTGCAGCCAGATTCGAACGATGCGGCTGAATTCCTTGGCGACGATGGTCTGCAGCGCGACCAGGTTCAGCCCCAGGTTCATGATGCGCGGCGAACCTCCCTGCCCTCGACAAGCCCGAGGAACAGCTCCTCCAGCCGGTTTGCCTTGTTGCGCAGGCTGATCACGCGGATGCCCTGAGCGTTCAGGAGCGCGAACAGCTCGTTCAGGTCGTGCTCGGCATCTACCGCCACCTCGAGCTCGTAGTCGCCGGCACGCGCTACCTCGAAGCCTTCCAGCACCGGCGTCGACTCCATCGGGTCGCGGAGGCTCAGCACGAAGGATTCCCGCTGCAGCTTGCGCAACACCGTGCTCATGCTCGCGTTCTCGACGATCGTACCCTCGTCGATGATCGCCACGTGCCTGCAGAGATTCTCCGCCTCCTCCAGGTAGTGCGTGGTGAGGATGATCGTCGTGCCTTCCGCGTTGATGCGGCGCAGGAACTCCCACATCGAGCGGCGAATCTCGATGTCGACGCCGGCGGTCGGCTCGTCGAGGATCAGCAGCTTCGGCTCGTGCGCCAGGGCGCGCGCGATCATCAGGCGGCGCTTCATGCCACCGGAAAGGTTTCGCGCCACCTCGTCACGCCGATCCCAGAGACGCAGCTCGTTCAGGTATTTCTCGGCGCGCTTGCGCGCCAGCCGCCGGGGCACACCGTAGTAGCCCGCCTGGTTTAGGACGACGTTCTCGACCGTTTCGAACAGGTTGAGATTGATCTCCTGCGGCACGAGTCCGATGCAGGTCTTCGCGGCCTCGAGCTCGCGGTCGATGCTGTGGCCGAAGACGCGCACCTCGCCTCCGGACTTGCGGACCAGCGAAGTCACGATGCCGATAGCGGTGGTCTTGCCTGCGCCGTTCGGTCCCAGCAGCGCGTAGAAGTCACCTGCCTCGACGTCCAGGTCGATGCCCTTGAGCGCGCGCACGCCGTTGGCGTAGGTCTTGCTTAAACTTCGAATGGAAAGAGCCTGCATGGAGCCGGGTATTGTATACGCCTCGCGGAAGCGCGCACCGCGCTCGAGGCCGGGGGCGCGGAGTTCGCCACGGCCGGTGGGTTCACACCGCCTTGGACCTCGTGCCTCAGGGCCCTCCTACGGCTCGTCTTTCTCCATAGCCAGCGACGGTCGGCGCGCGGCACACGCGGCGGCGCGCCAGCGTCGCTCCGCCGGGAGCGCGGCTCGCGTAAGCACCGACTGCAGAGCGCTGATGTGCGCGGCGCGGCAGACCTGCTGCTCGCGGCTGGTGCCGCTGCCCAGCAGCTTCGCCCAGAGCTCCGCGTCCCCCGCGCAACGCAGGGTGAGGACGTCGTCGCCCCGGCCGGCAATCGACATCAGGTGCATGAAAGTAAGCTCCGTGAGCTGCTCACACCAGTGCAGGCTCGCGCCGCAGATCAGCCGGGCGGCGTAGGCGTTCTGCTTCGAGAGCTGCCAGGCGAAGCCGAGGCCGGCCGAGGTGAGCCCGCCCAGGTCGCCGGAAGCGGCGGGTGGAACGACGAACAGGTCGCCGGCCGGCTCGGACGCGACGGCCCGCTCCCAGAAGCGGTCGTCGCGTTCGCGAAAGGACATGAGCAGGAAGGGCGTCGCCGCCAGCCGGTCCGCCTGTCCTTCCGACAGGCCGGCGAGCTTTTCGGCGAGCGGCTGCCGCAGCTCGTCCAGGCAGCGGCGGGCCGCGCCGCCGCGGTGCAGGAGGGCCAGAAACGCCCGGTTCAGGGAGGTGACGTTTGCGTAATCGGCGGCGCTTGGCGCCTGGAAATCCATGGCTGTCTCCCGTGGCGGCGTTTTCTGGTTATCCGTCCAGTTACTGCATCTTTTATTGTACTACCACGGTAGATCATATAGTCTTTAATGTCACTATATATGGGTTTAAACTATCATTAGGTGCTAGAAATGCGCCTCACCGACAACCGCTACGCCTCCGAGCGCACCCAGTTCGAGCTGGCGCTGCGCATGATCCGCCACGAAGCGCGAACCCGGACCATCAAGGCCTGCACGGGCCTGAGCGACGACAGGATCCGCAAGCTCTATGCCACCTATTTTCGCGACCGCGGCCAGACGCAGGTCAAGCGCCGCCGCGGCAAGTCGCCGCGCCAGGTGGCGCTGTTCGTCAAGAACCCGCTGAACCAGCTCGAGGCGACGACGCTGATCGCCCTGTTCTGCGCGAGCCTGCTGCTCCGGATCGACCGCGCGAACGGCATCCAGGCATGCTGGCCGCGCCCGGACGTGGAGTACGGCCACCGCGTCTGCCGTGCTTTCGAAACCTACCTGCTGCTGCATCCTTCGCCGCGCCTGAGCTTCGAGTGGGCCTGGAACCTCCTGCAGACGATCTCGCACGACGACGAGCTGTTTCTCGCCCACTGCCGCAGCTGCGAGGCCAATTACGTGCAGGACGCCTACGCCCTCGATCACAAGCTCTGCCCGAGCTGCGAGATTGCGCGCCACCGCCGGCGCCGCCCCGGCAGCAGCAGCTTTGCGCGGTCCTAGTACCGGCAGAAACGGCACGAACGCCGCGGAAACTCGCGTTCTTCGTCGGCCCGCGCAGCCTTATCTTCACAGCGTGGCCCGCGAACGGTCCGCGGGCCGCAGCCCACTTACCTTCCGACCGATTCTCAAGGAGTGAGAACGATGCGTGAACTCAGCTTGCAGGAAGCGGCGTTCGTTGCCGGCGGCAACGATACGATCAACGCCAGGATCGCCGACGCCTGCGCCGGATTGCCGGACAGCGCGAATGTCACGGTCCATTACCAGAGCACGTCCGGCTTCAGCCTCCCGGGATTTGCCAACAAGACCAGCCACGTCACGGTGAAAGTAACGGTGAACTGCGGCGATTTCCGGGGGCGCAAGGAGCTCAACCGCTGAAACCCGTGCATGTTCCGCAGCAAACCGCCAGGACACCGGCACAAGGCTCCCGCGACTGCGGCGGGAGCCTTGCTCCTGCTGTCGGCAGCGGCCGGCTGCACCTCGGCGCCGGTGCACCGGCCCCCGCCGCCCTTGAAACATGTCCTGGATGAAACGGCTTGGGTGGTAGACCACCCGGTCGACTGGCCGGGGCCGGATCACAGCGTGCTCGTGTACTTCGACGTGGTGGAGTCCACGTCGATCTGCGGACGAACCCTGAATCGAACCGCCAGGGAGGCGCTCCGCCGCGATTCCAGCGCGTTGTTCGGGCGCGCCTGCGGTCACCTGGTCGTGCTGATCGAGCCGCTGCCGGAAAGCGCCGGTAGCGGGACGCGCCGCCTGCTTGCCGCACACGAGGCATTCCATGTCGCCGTGCACTCGAACAGCCTCCTGCCGCGCCTCGATACCGCGTTTTTCCCCGGGACGCCGGACGCCGCCGAAATCAGGAAAATCAACCGCCTGGCTCGCGACCTGGTCGCCCTGTTCCGCCGCGAACCGGCTTCCGACGAGGATGTCTGCCGGCGCTTGACGGCGGGCTATCGCGGCCTCAGCCCTGCAGGTCGAGCGTACTTTTCCTACCAGTCGTACTGGGAATGGCCGGCCGAGTTCTACATGCGCGAAACGGCGCTCGGCGGCCGGCGCTTCGACGAGTACGTGATCGAACGCAACGCGCTGCTTCCCGGCGCACCAGCCCCCCTCTACGTGGCCGGTCCCCTGGTTATGCAGAGCATCGAACGCCGCATGGGGCGTGCGGCATGGCAGCGCCGCTACGTCGAGGGCGAGAGCATCCTGAACCTGCTTGCGGAGTCGGTCGGCTGCCCGGCGCTCGAGGAACACAGCCCGCAGGTCGACTCGTTCCACGAGCCCGGAATATTCGAAGCAGGATCGGGACGAAACTGAACGAAGGGCGCGATTAATGCCGCCCTTGCGTGGCCGGGAACGCCCTATCGTTGGCTGTGGCCGCGCGGGCGATCGGGCGGCCGCCAATCGATACCGTAACCAACCTACCGACGCTCGGGGAGTGAGGACATGCGTGAGCTCGACGTGCAGGAAACCGTACTCGTTGCCGGCGGCAACGACAGCATTTACCCCGCCGACCTGGTCCGGCAGGGCGGCACGATCACCGTCAGCTACGAGTCTTCGGCGGGTGCCGTGCTCACGGCGAAAGTGGGCCCTGCCGGGCGCGATTACCTGCATCACCTCGCGCCTTTCCGGTCCTGAGGCCACAGGTCCCGCCGGACGTCGCCGATGCGGGTAATCCTGCAGGCGGAGGCATCGGAGTGCGGCCTCGCCTGCCTGGCCATGGCAGCCGACCACTACGGCTGCCGGATGCAGCTCCGGGAGATGCGGCAGCTTTTCCAGCTGTCGCTGAAAGGTGCCGCACTTCCCGACCTCATGAACGCGGCGGTCCGGCTCGGGCTGCAGCCGCGGCCGCTGCGGCTGGAGCTGGACCAACTCGCCCGCCTGAGGATGCCCTGCATCCTGCACTGGGACCTCAACCATTTCGTCGTGCTGGCAAAAGCCGACGCGCAGCGAATCTCGATCCTGGACCCGGCCTTCGGGAAGCGCCGCCTGCGCTACGCGGAAGCGTCCGGGCATTTTACCGGCGTGGCACTGGAACTCACGCCCGGCCCGGAGTTCAGGCCGCGCAAAGCCGCTCCTGTCATTTCGATCCGCCAGCTGACCGGCCGGATTACCGGCCTCAAGTCCGCGCTTGCCGTCCTCCTGCTGCTGTCGATCGCCCTGCAGGTGTTCGTGATCACGGGTCCGTTTTTCCTGCAGTGGGTCGTCGACCAGGTACTGGTGTCCGCCGATCGCGACCTGATGGCACTGCTCGCCGTCGCGTTCGGCTTACTCCTGCTGCTCCGTATCGCTACCTCGCTGCTGCGGGGCTGGACCGTCATCTACCTGTCGTCGCGGCTCGGCCTGCAGTTCATGGGCGGCGTGTTCTCGCATCTGCTGAAGCTGCCGCTCGAATTCTTCGAAAAGCGGCACCTTGGCGACGTCGTGTCGCGGATGGGCAGCGTGCGCAGCATCCAGGGCGCCCTGACGACCAGCCTGGTCGAGGCACTGATCGACGGGCTGATGGCGGCGGTGACGCTCGCGATGATGCTGGTCTACAGCAAGATGCTGGCGCTCATCAGCCTGGCCGCTGTCGCCGCCTACCTCGGCCTGCGCGCGGCCAGCTTCCGGCCTCTCCGCGAGGGCACCGAGCGCCAGCTCGTCACCGCCGCGAAGCAGCAGACCCACCTCATCGAATCCATCCGCGGCATGCAATCCGTCAAGGTCGCCGGCGTGGAGCCGCGGCGTGAGTCGGAATACGCGAACCTTTTGAACGAGACCATCAACCGGGAGGTCCGCCTCGCCGGGTTCAACCTGGGATTCACGAGCGCTGGCGCATTCGTGTTCGGGTTCGAGCGCATTGCGGTCATCTGGACCGGGGCCCTGCTGGTGCTCGACAACGCGTTCTCGGCGGGCATGCTGATCGCCTATCTCGCCTACAAGGACCAGTTTGCCGACCGGGTCGGCGCGCTGATCGACCAGTGGTACGAGCTGCGCATGCTGCAGCTGCACGCCGAGCGGCTCTCCGACATCGTGCTCGAACCTCCGGACGAGGACGTGCACGCCTCCCCGGCGACGGTGCCGCAGAACACCCGGATCGAAGTCCTCGGCCTGTCGTTCCGTTACGCCGAGGGCGAGCCGTGGATCCTCGAGGACCTTGCTTTCACCGTCGCGGACGGCGAATCGGTCGCGATCGCCGGCGTGTCCGGCTGCGGCAAGAGCACCCTGGTCAAGCTCCTGCTGGGCGTGTTGAAGGCACAGCGGGGCCGCATAACGGTCGGCGGGCACAGCCTGGCGCGCATCGGCATCCACAACTACCGGGCGATGGTCGGCGCGGTGATGCAGAACGACCAGCTCTTCGCAGGGTCGGTGGCCGACAACATCGCGTTCGGAGACGAGCCCTGCGACATAGACCGGGTCCGGAACGCGGCACGAATGGCGGCAGTCGACCAGGAAATCGCCGCCATGCCCATGGGATACCAGAGTCTGATCGGGGACATGGGCACGACGCTGTCCGGCGGCCAGAAACAGCGCGTCATCCTGGCGCGCGCGCTGTACCGGCGGCCGCGCATCCTGTTCCTGGACGAAGCCACGAGCCATCTCGACCTTGCGGGCGAGCGCCTGGTCAACCAGGCCGTCCGGAAGATGAACCTGACGCGGATCATCGTCGCGCACCGCCCGGAAACCATCGCCAGCGCCGACCGCGTGCTGCTGCTGCGCGGCGGCCGCATCGTGCGCGAGGCCCGGCCGCGCGCGGCGAAGGCGAATGCCGAAACGGCGGCTGCCTGAATCTTCGCTGTTTCGCCACGAAGCGCTGGAGGCGCGGCGCCAGGGCTGGCTCGGCGCGGTGTCGATCGTCCAGCCGCTGTCGTTGCGCCTGCTGGCCGCGTTCGCCGTCGCCGTGGCCGCGTCGCTCGTGCTGTTGTTGGCGTTCGGCGAGTACACGCGTCGCTCCCGGGTGACCGGGCAGCTCGTTCCCGACCTCGGCCTGGCCACGGTCGTCGCCCCGGCCGGTGGTACGGTGACGGGGCCCGTTCCGATCGAAGGCGGGCGGGTAGCGCGCGGGGAGCCGCTGGTCGTCATCGCGACGCCGCATGCGACCAGCGAGAGCGGCGACACGACCGTCGGACAGCTGGAGCAGCTGCGGGAACGGCAGCAGGCGGTGACGCAAGCCTTCGACTCGCAGATGCAGCTGATCGAGCTGCAGGCAAGCGGCGACGCCGCGCAGCTGGCCGCGGCGCGCCGCCAGTACGGCCAGATCGAAGCCGCGATTGCGATCGAACGGGAACAGGTGCAGAACGCGGAAGCGCTGCTGTCGCAGGTGCAACGCCTTGCGGCGCATGGCCACGTCACGCCGCGGCAGCTGACCGAGCAGGAGCAGGCGATGCTGGAGCGCGCCGCGGCCGTGCAGGCGCTCGAGCGCGAGGCTACGGCCGTGCGGCGCGAGATCCTGGCGATCGAGCAGGGCCTCGCGGAGCTCACGAACCGGCGTGCGGCGCAGCAGGCGGCCCGCACCCGCGAGCTCGCGGAGCTCGCCCAGGAGCGGCTGCTGGTCGAAGCCCGCGGCGAGGTGCTCGTGACGGCGCCCCTGGGCGGGCTCGTCGCCAGCCGCCTGGTCGAACGTGGCCAGGCGGTGCAGCCCGGCCAGTTGCTCATAACCCTGCTGCCGGACGGCTCCGTACTGCAGGCGCGGCTGCTGGTGCCGAGCCGCGCCGTGGGTTTCATCGAGCCCGGCGACGAGGTGCTGCTGCGCTACCGGGCTTACCCGCACCAGAAATTCGGGCACCATCCCGGCCGCGTCCTGCGCATCTCGAAGAACGCACTCGATCCCCGCGCCCTCGTGGCACTCACCGGCCACGCCGCCGCGGAACCGACCTACCGGGTGCTGGTGGCGCTAGGCGCGCAATCGATCGTTGCCTACGGCAAGCGCCAGCCGCTGCGGGCGGGCATGGCCGTCGAAGCCGACATCGCAGGCGAGCGGCGCAAGCTGTACGAGTGGGTGCTGGAGCCTCTCTATACGCTGACCGGCCTGCTGTAGGAGCGCGCATCGCGCGCGGTGCGCGCGCGGGCGGCCGGGGGCTGGGGGCCGGGGCGCGGCGCGACCGGTCAAAGTTGG
>CAYRKH010000010.1:38440-76640 GCA_964424805.1 uncultured Woeseiaceae bacterium | reverse complement strand
GATGACGATGTCGAGCTGGAAGTCCTCCATCGCCGGGTACAGGACCTCCTCCACCACCGGGCTCAGGCGGTGGATCTCGTCCACGAACAGCACGTCGTTCGGCTCGAGGTTGGTCAGGATCGCCGCCAGGTCGCCCGGCCGCTCCAGCACCGGCCCCGAGGTCTGCCGCAGGTTCACGCCCATGTCGTGCGCGACGATATGCGCGAGCGTCGTCTTGCCGAGCCCGGGCGGCCCGAAGATCAGCACGTGATCGAGCGCTTCGCGGCGCTGGCGCGCTGCCGTAATGAAGATGTGCATCTGCTGCTTGACGCTCGGCTGGCCGACGTAGTCGGCGAGCGTCTTCGGACGGATGGCCCGGTCGAATACGGGATCGTCGCCGCGCGGCGTCGCGCACGTAAGGCGGTCGTGCTCTATACCGGACACTATGCGATCGCCCTCTTGAGCGCCGAGCGGATGATGTCCTCGGCGGACTGGTCTTCGGTCTCGATCCGGTCCAGCAGCCGCTTCACCTCGTTCGGCTTGTAGCCCAGCGCAACCAGGGCATCGAATGCCTCGCCGCGCGCGTCCGCCGCAGCCGCCGCTACGCCGGCAGCGGATTTCGGGATCACCAGCACCTTGTCGATGCGGTCGCGCATGTCGAGGATCAGCCGGTCGGCGGTCTTGCGGCCGACCCCCGGAATCTTCGTCAGCGTGATGGCATCCTCGTGCCGCACGCAGCGCTGGAAGTCGGCAACGCTCATGGCGGACAGTATAGCGAGCCCCAGTTTTGCGCCGACGCCGGTCACCTTCAGCAGCGAACGGAACAGCGCCTTCTCCTCCACGGTCGAGAAGCCGAACAGGATGTGCGCATCGTCCCGCACGACGAGATGCGTGTGCAGGAACACGTCGGAGCCGGTACCCGGCAGCTCGAGGAAGGTGGACATCGGCGTTTCGATCTCGTAGCCGACGCCCGCGCACTCGACGATGACGTGCGGAGGCAGCTTGCTCGCGAGCCGCCCGCGAATCGAGCCGATCACGGGCGCATCACCGCGATGCCGCCAGGGCGGCTTTTGCCGCCGCGCCCGCAAGGTGCGTCTGCAGGCGGCGCGCATGACCGTGGCACAGCGCCGCCGCCAGCGCATCGGCGGCATCCGGCGCGGGCTGGCCCGCGAGGTTCAGGAGCGACGCCACCATGTGCTGCACCTGCGCCTTGGTGGCGGCCCCGGTGCCGACGATGGCCTGCTTGATTTCGCGCGGCGCGTATTCGAATACCTCGATGTCGCGTTCGAACGTCGCGCACAGCGCCGCCGACCGGGCGTGCCCGAGTTTCAGGGCGCTGCCGGCGTTCCGGTGCACGAACACCGACTCGATGACAACCGCATGCGGCCGGTACTCCGCCACGATCTCACCCACCGCGCGGAAGATCAGGCGCAGCCGCTCCGCGAAAGCGCCCTCGGCGCTCCGCACCGAACCGCTGGCCACGTACACGGCGCGGTTCCCGTCGAAATCGACGACGCCGAACCCCGTCAGGCGGGAGCCCGGATCGAGGCCGAGGATGCGCAGCGGCTCACCCAAGGGAGATTTCAACCCGCCGCCAGTACATCATCCGGAATATCAGCGTTACTGTAGACATTCTGCACGTCGTCGAGGTCTTCGAGGGCCTCGAGCATCTTGAGCATCGATTGCGCCTCCTGCAACCCGAGCTCGGCGTTCGTCGTGGCGCGCATCGTGACCTCCGAATGCTCCGCCGGGAGCCCGGCACCCCGCATGGCCTCGCGCACGCTTTCGAACTCGGCCGGGTCCGTCAGCACTTCGATCGACCCGTCCTCGCTCACCACGACGTCCTCGGCGCCCGCGTCGATCGCGGCCGCCATGATCGCGTCCTCGTCGCTTCCGGGGGGATAGACCAGCAGGCCGACGTGGTTGAAGAGATAGCTCACCGACCCGTCGGCGCCCAGGTTGCCGCCGAACTTCGAAAAGGCATGCCGGACGTCCGCGGCCGTACGGTTGCGATTGTCGGTCATGCAGTCGACGATCACGGCGCTGCCGCCGGGACCGTAGCCTTCGTAGCGGATCTCCACGTAGTCGGCGTCGCCGCCCTCGCCGCTGCCGCGGCGTATCGCCCGGTCGATATTGTCCCGCGGCATGCTCTGCGCCTTGGCCTTGTCGACCGCGAGCCGCAGGCGCGGGTTTGCCGAGACGTCGCCGCCGCCCATGCGGGCCGCCACGGTGATCTCACGGATGAGCTTGGTGAAGAGTTTGCCGCGCTTCTTGTCCTGTGCACCCTTGCGGTGCTGGATGTTCGCCCATTTACTGTGTCCGGCCATGTTCTTCGTCGTCGGTCGTATTGGTGAATGTCGCCGCGCGCCGCCGCGCCCGGGGCGTATGATAACGGTATCCGAGTTCGCGCACTATGTGCCAAAATTCATGAAATGGTCACATCTCCGCCCGAAAATCCGGAAATGAGCATCGATACGGTCGACATCGTCGCCTTCTCGCGACAGCTCGCCGAATCCGCCTGCGAATCCGGGCATTCCGGGCAGGCGGCGGCCGCGTGCGCGGAAGGCGAGGCGATCGCCGGGCTGCTGCAGCCGCTGGGACTCGCCCGCCCCCTGCTCGCGGCGGCGCGCGTCTATCCGCTCGTGCGCGACGGCGCGCTGCCCGCGGCGGCCCTGGACGAGACGCCGCTCGCCGGCCTTCGCGACACCATTCGGGAGCTGGTGGATCTCGGCCGCTTCACGCTGCCACCGGACTGGCAGCCCGGCGAAGCGCTTGCCGTCAGCCAGTCCGAGGCGCTGCGCAAGATGCTGCTCGCGATCGTGTCCGACGCCCGCCTCGTGGTGATCCGCATCGCGGAGCAGCTTTACCGGCTGCGGCTCGCGAAGGAATCACCGGCGGCGGAACAGCGCGCGCTCGCGATCGAGGCCCGCGAGATTTACGCGGCGCTCGCGAACCGCCTCGGCATCTGGCAGCTGAAGTGGCAGCTCGAGGACCTGGCCTTTCGCTATCTCGAGCCGGCTAGCTACACCCGGATCGCGCGCCGGCTGGCTGAAACGCGGGAGAAGCGCGAGGCGTCGATGGCGGAGATTGCCGGCGTCCTCAGCGCGGAGCTTGCGAAGAACGGCATCAAGGCCGAAGTGAGCGGCCGTCCGAAGCACATCTACAGCATCTGGCGCAAGATGCAGCGCAAGGGCCTCCCCCTGGAACAGATATTCGACGTGCGCGCCGTCCGGGTGCTGGTCGATACCGTCACCGACTGCTACGCCGCGCTCGGGGCCGTGCACAACCGCTGGACCTACCTGCCCGGCGAGTTCGACGATTACATCGCGAACCCGAAAGGCAACGAGTACCGCTCGCTGCACACGGCGGTGATCGGGCCCCGCGGCCACGCCGTCGAGGTACAGATTCGTACCCGGGAGATGCACGCCTCGGCCGAGCTCGGCGTCGCGGCACACTGGCGCTACAAGGAAAGCGGCGCGGCGCCGAGGGCGGGAACGGCCTTCGACGACAAGATCCAGTACCTGCGGCGGCTGCTGGAGCCCTCCGACGAGGACGGTGACCTCCTCGAGCAGATCCGCGGCGATGCGTTCGAGGAGCGCGTATACGCGCTGAGCCCGAAAGGCGACGTCGTGGAGCTGCCGGCGGGCTCGACGCCGCTGGACTTCGCCTATCACGTGCACACGCAGATCGGCCACCGCTGCCGCGGCGCCAAGGTCAACGGCCGCATGGTGCCGTTGACCTACCGCATCGCCAACGGCGATCGCATCGAGATCATCACGGCGCGCGACCCGCAGCCCAGCCGCGACTGGCTGAGCCCGCAGAACGGCTACCTCGCGGCGTCGCGCAGCCGGGCCAAGGTCCGCAGCTGGTTCCGGCAGCAGGACCGCGACCAGAATCGCCGGCAGGGCCGCGAAATCCTCGAGCGCGAGATTGCGCGGCTGAACGCGCGCGACCTGCCCGTCGACGCGATCGCGGCGGAGCTCAAGGCCGCCAGCACGGACGAGCTGTGCGTCGCCCTCGGCGCCGGCGACGTGACGCCGGCCGCGGTGGCGAGGGCTTTACAGCAGCTGTTGCACCGGGATACCGAGCCGTCGCTGCCGCGGCGGAAGGCTTCCACGCGCGGCGGCAAGCAGGGCACCCGTTTTGCCATCCGGGGCGTCGACGACCTGCTGTGCAACCTGGCGCGCTGCTGCCGTCCGGTGCCGCCGGAGCCCATTGCCGGCTACATCACCAAGGGACGGGGCGTCGGCATTCACCGCGACAACTGCGGCAACTTCGTCAACCTGCGATCGAAGCATCCCGAGCGGGTGATTGAAGTCGAATGGAGCGATTCGAGCGAGTCCACCTACCTGGCCGAGCTGGTCGTGCAGGCGTTCGACCGGCACGGGCTGCTGCGCGATATCAGCAGCGTGCTCGCCGACGAGAAGATCGGCGTCGAGCGCTCGCAGACGCGCACCGACCGCCGCAACATGGAAGCGACGATCGAGCTGAGCCTCTCGGTGCCGGGGCTGGCGGCGCTCTCGCGGGTGATCGGCAGGCTCGAGCAACTCCCGAACGTAACATCGGTCAGGCGACCGCTGTAAGAGCGCGCACTGCGCGCGATGCCACAACGCGCAAAATCAATCACCGCCGGCTGTAGGAGCGCGCACTGCGCGCGATGCCACGACGCGCGAAACCAATCACCGCCGGTGAGAGTTTCCACCGCCGTGGCATCGCGCGCGATGCGCGCTCCCACCGGTTCGGCTGTAGGAGCGCGCACTGCGCGCGATGCCACGACGCGCGAGATCAATCACCGCCGGTGAGAGTTTCCACCGCCGTGGCATCGCGCGCGATGCGCGCTCCTACCGGTTCGGGAAGTTCAGGGCGCGCTTGTCGGCGGCCAGGGCGGCTTCGTGGACGGCTTCGGCGAGCGTCGGGTGGGCGTGGATGGTGCGCTGGAGGTCTTCCGTGCTGGCGGAGAATTCCATCGCGAGCACCGCTTCGGCGATCAGCTCGCCGGCCATGGGCCCGAGGATGTGCACGCCGAGGATCTCGTCGTCGTCCACCGCCGAAACGACCTTGGCCATGCCGGTCGTCTGCTCCATCGCCTTGGCACGGCCGCTCGCCATGAACGGGAACGAGCCGGTTTTGTAGGCGCGGCCGGAAGCCTTCACTTCTTCTTCGGTCTGGCCAACCCAGGCGATCTCCGGCGCCGTGTAGATCACCGACGGGATGACCTTGTAATTCATCTCGGCCACCTCACCGGCTATCAGGTCGGCGGCCATGACGCCCTCTTCCGAGCCCTTGTGCGCAAGCATCGGCCCGCGCACGCAGTCGCCGATGGCGAACACGCCCTTGACGCGGGTACGGCATTCGTCGTCGACCGGGATGAAGCCTTTCTCGTCCGGCTGGATCCCGCAGTCCTCGGCGAGCAGGCCGTCCGTGAACGGGCGGCGGCCGACGGCCACGACGAGCTTGTCCACCTCGAGGGACTGCTTGCCGGAGGAGTCCTCGTATTCGACCGTGACGCCCTTGCCGGAGTTCTTCGCCGACGTGACTTTCGCGCCGAGGTGCACGGTGAGGCCCTGCTTCCTGAACTGCTTCTGCGCTTCCTTCGCGATCTCGCGGTCGACGGCGGCGAGGAAATCGTCCAGCGCCTCGAGGATCACCACTTCCGAGCCGAGGCGATTCCAGACGCTGCCGAGCTCCAGGCCGATGATGCCGCCCCCGACGACGCCGAGCTTCTTCGGCACCTCGTCGAATTCAAGCGCGCCCCAGGAATCCACGATGCCTTCGCCGTCGAACGGCGCGACTTTGAGCTCCACCGGCTCGGAACCGGATGCAAGGATCACGTAGCGCGCTTCGAGCGTCTCGGGTTCGCCGGATTCCGGCGTGAACTCGACCTTGCGGTCCGCGAGCAGCTTGCCGTGACCGACGAGGCCTTCGACCTTGTTCGCCTTGAACAGGCCGGCAATGCCGCCCGTGAGCTGCCGTACGATCGTCGCCCGGCGCTTCTGCATGGCCGCGAGATCGACTTCGACGGAGGCCAGCTTGATGCCGTGTGCGGAGAACTCGTGTTGCGCCCGGTGCACCAGCTCGGAGGACTCGAGCAGCGCCTTGGACGGAATACAGCCGGCGTTCAGGCAGGTACCGCCGAACGCGTGCTTGCCGTCACGGTTCTTCCACTGGTCGATGCACGCGACCTGCATGCCGTTCTGTGCGGCACGTATAGCGGCGATGTAACCCGCGGGCCCCGCGCCGATGACGATAACGTCGTAGGATCTGGCCATTCCCATACCTGCGTTGAATCAGAACTGGAGCAGCAGCCGTCCCGGGTCTTCCAGCGACTGCTTGATGCTGACCAGGAACTGCACGGCTTCGCGCCCGTCGATGATGCGATGATCGTAGGTGAGCGCGAGATACATCATCGGCCGCACCAGCACCTCGCCGTCGACCACGACAGGCCGTTCCTGGATGGCGTGCATGCCGAGGATAGCGCTTTGCGGGGGGTTCAGGATCGGCGTCGACATGAGCGAGCCGAAAATGCCGCCGTTGGTGATGGTGAACGTACCGCCGGTCAGGTCGTCCATACCGATCGACCCGTCGCGAACCTTCTTGCTGAGCGCGTTCACCGCCTTCTCGATGTCCGCGAAACTCAGGGTTTCGACGTTGCGCACGACGGGCACCATCAGCCCCCGTTCGGACGACACGGCGATGCCGATATCGAAATATTCGTGATAGACGATGTCCTTGTCTTCGATCGAGGCATTGACTTCGGGGAACCGCTTCAAAGCCTCGACGGACGCTTTGGCGAAGAACGACATGTAGCCGAGCTTCACCCCGTGCTCTTTCTCGAACGGCTCCTTGTAGCGATTGCGCAGCTCGATGACCTTTGACAGGTCGACTTCGTTGAAAGTCGTGAGCATCGCCGCCGTGTGCTGGGCATCGACCAGCCGCTCCGCGATACGGGCACGCAGCCGCGTCATGGGGACGCGCCGGTCATTGCGCGACGGCGCGCCTTGCGCGGCCGGGCGGTGCTCCGGCTCCTCCGGCTCTTCCGCGTCGTCGTGCTGCCGGAGGTAGTCCATGACGTCCGACTTGGTGATGCGGCCGTCCCTGCCGCTGCCGCTGACGGCGTCGGCTTCCAGGTCGTGCTCTTCGAGCAGCCGGCGCACCGACGGGCTCAGCCGGTCGCGGCCCTTGTCGGAACCCGGCTTCTGGTCCGCTTCGTCGCGCCCCTCGGGCTGCTGCTCCGCTGGCGCTTGCCCGGGTGTTTCGTCCTTCCCGGCCGCGGCCTGCCCGCCGCCGCTCGAATCCTGCTTGCCGTCGCCTTCTTCCAGGATCGCGATCAGGTCACCGGCCTTGACCGTCGCACCGTCTTCGACCTTGATCTCCTTCAGCGTGCCGGACGCGGGTGACGGCACCTCCAGCACGATCTTGTCCGTTTCGAGATCGACCAGATTCTCGTCGCGGGCGACGGAATCGCCGGGCTTCTTGTGCCAGGCCACCAGGGTCGCGTCCGTGATGGACTCCGGCAATGCAGGAACCTTGATCTCCATGTTCAGCTACCTTTAGCTTTCTTGCGAGCTTTCTTGCGCGTGGTTTTGCCGCCCTGGACGGCGGGTCGGCGGCGCCGTGCCGGCAGGACCGATGGGCCGGCTCCGATCTCCTTGCCGAGCGCGGCCTCCACCAGCGCCTGCTGCTCACGCAGGTGGATCTTGAGGAGGCCTGCCGCCGGGGCCGCGGCACCGGGTCGCCCGGCATAATACAACGACTGACCCTCGGAGAGCGGCTCGATCAGCCGATGGCGGATCTGGTACCACGCGCCCTGGTTCTGGGGCTCCTCCTGGCACCACACGACCTCCTCCACCTCGGGCCAGGCGTCCAGGGCGGCCGCGTATTCATCCACCGGGAACGGGTATAGCTGCTCGATGCGCACCAGCGCGATGTCATCCAGCTCGCGCGAGCGGCGTGCTTCGAGCAGGTCGTAGTACACCTTGCCGCTGCAGAAGACGATACGCCGCGTGGCGTCGCGGTCGATGTCGTCGATCTCCGGCACGATCGTGAGGAACCGGCCTTCCGACAGGTCACTCAGCGGCGACACCGACAGTTTGTGCCGCAGCAGGCTCTTCGGTGTCATGACGATGAGGGGTTTCCGGTAGTTGCGCAGCATCTGCCGGCGCAGCATGTGGAACATCTGCGCAGGGGTCGAGGGCACGCACACCTGCATGTTGTTTTCGGCGCAGAGCTGCAGAAAGCGCTCGAGGCGGGCGGACGAATGCTCGGGCCCCTGCCCTTCGTAACCGTGCGGCAGGAACATCACGAGCCCGCACAGCCGGCCCCACTTTGCTTCGCCCGAGCTGATGAACTGGTCGATTACCACCTGGGCGCCGTTCACGAAATCGCCGTACTGGGCTTCCCAGATCACCAGGGTACGCGGCTCGGTGGTGGCATAGCCGTACTCGAAGCCCAGCACGGCCTCTTCCGACAGCAGCGAATCGATCACGCGGAAGCTCATCGGGCGATCGGCGATGGTCTGCAGCGGCACGAACTCGTCCCGGTTCCGCTGGTTGTGCAATACCGCGTGGCGATGGAAGAACGTGCCGCGGCTCGTGTCCTGGCCGGTCAGGCGGCAGTCGAAGCCGTCGTCGATCAGCGAGGCAAAGGCCATGCTCTCGGCGTAGCCCCAGTCCATGTCCACTTCACCGGCGCCCATGCGGACCCGTTCGTCGATGATGCGCTGGACGCGGCCGTGCAGGACGAAGCCCGGCGGCAGCTCGGTCGTCTTCTTCGTCAGCTCGGCGACCTTCGCGGGGCTGATCGTGGTATCGACCTCGTCGTCCCATGACGTGTCGAGGTAGATCGACCAGTCGGCGGTGTATTCGTTGCCGATATTGCCGAGCAGCGACTTCGGAACCGGTTCGCCGTGATCGAGCCGGTCCCGGTAATCGTCCTGCAGGCGCTCGGCGCGTTCGGCGTCGATGACGCCTTCGGCGACCAGCCGCTCCGCGTACAGCTGCCGGGTCGTCTTGTGGTCGCGGATGCGGGCGTACATCACCGGCTGCGTCGCACTCGGCTCGTCGGCCTCGTTGTGACCGTGACGCCGGTAGCAGACGAAGTCGATTACCACGTCCTTCTTGAACTTCCGGCGGTAGTTGAGCGCCAGCCGGGTGACGAACACGGCCGCCTCCGGATCGTCACCGTTGACGTGGAAGATCGGCGCCTCGACCATCTTGGCGATGTCGGTCGCGTACGGCGTCGAGCGCGCATCGGACGGGCGGCTGGTGGTGAAACCGATCTGGTTGTTGATGACGATGTGCACCGTGCCGCCGGTGCGGAAACCATTCGTCTGTGACAGCTGGAAAGTCTCCGCGACCACACCCTGCGCCGCGAACGAGGCGTCGCCGTGGATCAGGACCGGCAGCACTTCGTCGCGCTCGAGATCGCCGCGCCGCTGCTGGCGCGCGCGGACCGAGCCTTCGACCACCGGGTCGACGACTTCGAGGTGCGACGGGTTGAACGCCAGCGCGATGTGGACGTTGCCGCCCGGCGTTTTCATGTCCGCCGAGAATCCCTTGTGATACTTGACGTCGCCGGAGCCCTTCACCTCGGGGTCGATGTTGCCTTCGAACTCTTCGAACAGCTCCTGCGGCGGCTTGCCGAGCACGTTGACGAGCACGTTGATGCGGCCGCGGTGCGCCATGCCGATGACGAATTCGCGGATGCCCGATTCCCCGCCGCGCTGGATAAGGTCGTCCAGCATCGGGATCAGGCTCTCACCGCCTTCGAGCGAGAAGCGCTTCTGGCCGACGAAGCGGGTATGCAGGTAACGCTCGATGCCCTCGGCCGCCGTGAGCTGCTCGAGTATCACCAGGCGCTCCTCCGGCGACAGCCCGGCGGACACCATGCCCTGCTCGAATTCCTGCCGCAGCCACAGGCGCTCGCGGGCGCGCGAGATGTGCGCGAACTCGGCCCCGATCTTGCCGCAGTAGAGCTTCCTCAGGAGGGCGATGATGTCGCGGAGCTTCATGTGGCGACGGGCGGCACCGGCGAGTCCGCCGGTGAAAAACTCCGTGTCCATGTCGGCTTCGCTCAAGCCGAGGTAGTCGAGCTTCAGCACGCCCGGCACGGGCCGCTCCATCAAGCCCAGCGGATCGATGTCGGCGATCTGGTGGCCGCGCAGCCCGTAGACCTGGATCAGGCGCGAGACCGATGCCTGCTTTTCGCTCGCCGCCTGCCCGGCCCGGCCGGCGGGAGCCGGCGCCGCGCCGTTGCCGCGCGGCCGGCGGACGGTTTCCCGCAGCTCGCGGCGAATCGGGGCGTGTGGCACCTCTTCCTGGCTGTCGCCGAGCGACTGGAAATAGCGGCGCCAGCTCGCCGGCACGGACTCCGGATCGGCGATGAATTCCTCGTACAGGGCCTCAATGGCCGCGGCATTCATGCCGGAAAGTGCCGAGCTGGCGTAACGTTCCTCGAGAGAACTCATGGCGCAAAAAATCCGCGAAACCTGCTGTTCCGAAAGGGTTTGATGGAGGTGCTACCCGCCGAAAACCGGGCCGGTAGTGTAACGTAAGCGCGCGGGCCTGTCGCCCGCCGGGCAGCGGGTCGCATTTTGGTCAATACGCGCGCATCAGCATCAGGGCCTGGTAGCACACCAGGCAGGCATAGAAGCTGAAAAAAAGCGTCAGGAGCCGGCCCGCGCGCATGAAGTTGAAGATCCGCTGGCGAGCGAGGAATACGAGCACGAGCAGCCCGAGACCCGTCAGCAGCATCTTGCTGACGGTGAACGCGATGTGACCGTGCTCGAGCATGTGGGCCATCACGGGATTGATCTCGATTGCGCCTGCGTTCAGCAGCCGCAGCGTCATGAAGGCATCCACGGTGGAGAGCAGCATGATGCCGGTCGCGAGGAAGAACAGCCACGGGTGGTGCCAGTCGATGAAGGCGGCGTCGTGCTCCGAGCTCCGGCGGTGCCGGCGGCGCCGCGACAGGCAGTAGCCGAACACGAAAGTCCGCCAGCTGGGCGTACGCCGGTCCGCCAGCACGCGGCTGTCGCCCTGGTCGCGAGTACTCTCCGCGTCGTTCACGGTCTTGCCTGCATCGGGTTCGTCTCCCCTGTTCAAGGTGGCATGTGCTGTCGTGACGGCCGTGAGCGGGCTCATTTCCCGCCGGCCTCCTCCGGTGCGGCAGTCAACCGCAGCAGTGCCGCGATCAGCGCGTCACGCTCTTCCTGCTGGCGCAACCCGGCGTAGGCCATGCTGTTGCCGGGCAGGAAGCGAGCGGGCTGCGCCAGGAAAGCGTCCAGCGCTCGCGGGGTCCAGTAGAAATCGGCGTCGGTAAGCACCGGTGAGTAGGGGTAGCCGTCTATCGAGCCGGCCTGCCGGCCGAACAGCCCGTAGAGGCTGGGGCCCAGCGCACCGCCGTCGTCTTCGAAAGTGTGGCACGCCCGGCACTGCGACGCGAGACGGTTCCCGTACTCCACGCCGGCGTCGCGGTAACGGGGCAGCTCGAGGTAATCGGCGGTCGGCCGCACGACCTGTTCGCCGAGGGTCGCGGCCGTGAGGTACGACCCGCCTTCCTCCGGCGAACCACCCGTTCCGGGACCGTTACAGGCGGCGCACGCAAGGGCCGCGATCGAAACCAGCAGCGGGCGAAGGGAAATCATGGCGACAGGTCCATCTGTTCTTGGTGTTGTCTGGCCCGCATGACGAGCCAGCCGGGATTGTCAGCGACCTCCCCGCTTTAATCAAGGAAGCAGCCGATGCGACATAAGGCTCACGTGATGAAACGGCTCGGGTCAGCCGGCGGCATCCTGCAGGCTGAACAACCCGAGCCGCGCCTGGAGATAGCGCAGCCGGAGCCGCGGAACCGGGAAGCGCGGCGACAGTCCCTCGAGCATCGCCGGCAGCGACGGCGGCGCGCGGCCGGAGGCGAGCCACGCCGCGAGCTGCGCGCCGCTCCAGGTGGCCGTATTGACCCCGTTTCCGTGATAGCCGTAGGCGAAGAAGACGCTCCCGTCCTCCTTCAGGCGGCCTATACAAGGCACCAGCCGCCTCGTGATGCAGATCAGGCCCTGCCAGCGGTACTCGATCGGCACGTCGCGCCAGTGCGGGAACAGGTGCCCGAGCTGGTCGATCAGCCCGGCGTAGGTCGCCGCCGTGCCGTCGCGATCACCGCGGGAATGCCCGCGCCCGCCGAACAGGAACCGGTTGTCGGGCAGCAGGCGAAAGTAGTTCAGGATGTGGCGTGACGTGATCGCGGGGTTCGGCGTCTGCCAGCGCTGCGCCGCGAGCTCGTCGGCGTTCAGCGGCCGGGTGACGACGATCGCGCTGATCATCGGCAACGGCCGGCCGTAGAACCCGGGGTGCAGGTGCTCCGGCATGAAGCCGTTGGCTGCCAGGATCACCTTGCGGCAGCGCAAGCGCCCGCCCGCCGTCGCCAGGACGTGCGTATCGCCTTCCTTGCGCCATTCGAGGACCTCGCTGCGGGCGTGGAGCGTGGCGCCCGTACGGACGGCAGCCGCCGCGAGGCCCAGCAGGAACCGCATCGGGTGCAGCGCGAAGCACGGGCGCTGCACGACCGCACCGTGGTTGTCGGTAGTATCGAAAAACCGCTCCCGGAAAACCTCCGGAGGCAGCACGGTCGTGTCGAGGCCCAGCAGGTTGCGCTGCCGGTCGGCATGCCGGCGCAGGTGTTCCAACGCGCGCTTCGAGTGCGCGACCTGCAGTTCCTCCTCCCCCGTGATCCCGGCGTCGATGCCTTCATCGGCGATCAGCGCGCGGACCAGTTCGACGGCCTCCGCCTGCGAGCTGTAGAAACGCCGGGTTTCCTCCAGGCCGTGCTTGCGCAGCATCCGCGTGAGCGACAGCGACGTGGCGCCGATGCCGCAAAAGCCCGCGTTCCGGCCGGAGGCGCCCCAGCCGAGATGGCCGGCTTCCAGCACGCGCGCCTCGATGCCGTGCTGCTTGCCGAGGTGCAGCGCGGCGGAGAGGCCGGTGTAGCCGCCGCCGATGATGCCGACCTCGCAGCTGACGTCGCCTGCGAGCGGCCTGGCCTCGGGCCGGTCTTCCCCTGCCGACGCTTCCCACCACGACGGCTCCGGTTCCGCGAACCGGTACATGTCGGCATGGTAGAGGTGTCTCACGCCCACATTCTTGCACATCCGGGCCTCCAAAATGCGACCATTGGCCTGCCCGGGCACCGGCCGCCTGCCGCTGCGCGAGACAGGTGCAGCCATGCTGAAGATTGCCGACGACATCGCCATTCCCGACGACGAGATCGAGCTCTCGGCGGTGCGGGCGCAGGGGTCCGGCGGGCAGAACGTCAACAAGGTGGCGACGGCGATTCACCTGCGCTTCGACGCGCAGGCATCGACGGCGCTACCGGCAGAGGTCAAGGCGCGCCTGCGGGAACTTGCGGACCGGCGCATCTCGAACGACGGCATCATCGTCATCAAGGCGCAGAAGTTCCGCAGCCAGGACCGTAATCGCGAGGATGCCCTCGCGCGCCTCGCCGCGCTAATCGAAAAGGCGCTGCGGACGCCCCCGAAGCGGATACCGACGAAACCCGGCCGCGCGGCGAAGGAAAGGCGCCTCGAAGACAAGGCGCGGCGAAGCCGCCTTAAAGCCTCCCGCGGCAGGATCGTCGGGTGACGTTCAGAACAGGCCCTCGATCTGGCCGTTCTCGTTGACGTGGATGCTGTCCGCGGAAGGCTTCCGCGGCAGCCCCGGCATGGTCATGATCGCGCCGCACACGACGACCACGAACTCCGCGCCCGCGGCCAGCCGTATTTCACGGATCGGCACGACGTGACCCTTCGGCGCGCCGAGCAGGTTCGGGTCGGTGGAGAAACTGTACTGCGTCTTCGCCATGCAAATCGGGTAGCCCCCGAAACCCTGTTCCTGGAACCGCGTGAACTGGTCGCGCACTTTCTTGTCGGCGATGATGTCCTCGGCGCCATAGATGGTGCGGGCGATGTGGCGCACCTTGTTCCATAGCGGCATCTCGTCGTCGTAGAGCGTGTGAAACTGGTGCGCGCTGCCTTCCGCCAGCTCGACGACATGGCGGGCGAGGCTCGTGGTGCCCTTGCCGCCCTCGGACCAGTGCCGGCAAACGTGCGTCTCCACCCCGAACTGGCCGGCATAGCGGCTGATCGCCTCGAGCTCGGCTTCCGTATCGTGCGTGAAATGGTTGATGCCGACGGCCACGGGCACGCCGAAGTTGCCCAGGTTACGCAGGTGCTGGCCGAGGTTTTCGCAGCCTTTTTTCACGGCGTCGACGTTCTCCGCCTCGAGGTTGTCCTTCGCGACGCCGCCGTGCATCTTCAGCGCGCGCACCGTGGCGACCAGCACGACCGCGGCCGGCCGCAGGTTCGCCTTGCGGCATTTGATGTCGAAAAATTTCTCGGCGCCGAGATCGGCGCCGAAGCCGGCTTCGGTAACGACGTAATCGGACAGCTTCAGGGCGGTCTTCGTTGCGATGACCGAATTGCAGCCGTGCGCGATATTGGCGAACGGGCCGCCGTGCATGAATGCCGGGTTGTTTTCCATCGTCTGGACCAGGTTCGGCTGGAAGGCGTCGCGCAGCAGCGCCGTCATCGCACCTTGCGCGTTGAGCTGCTTCACCGTCACCGGCTGTTGGTCGTAGGTGTAGCCGATCACGATCTGGCCGAGGCGCCGCTCCAGGTCCTTCAGGTCGCTCGCGAGGCAGAAGATCGCCATGACCTCCGATGCCACGGTGATGTCGTAGCCGGACTCCCGGGGCACACCGTTCGGGGTACCGCCGAGGCCGATCACGATGTTTCGCAGCGCGCGATCGTTCATGTCGACCACCCGGCCCCAGGTGATGCGCCGCGGGTCGATGTTCAGGCTGTTCTCCCAGTGGATATGGTTATCCACCAGCGCGGCAAGCAGGTTGTGCGCGGCGCCGATGGCGTGGAAATCGCCCGTGAAATGCATGTTGATGTCGGTCATCGGCACGACCTGTGCGCGTCCGCCGCCCGCGGCACCGCCCTTCATGCCGAAACAGGGACCGAGGCTCGGTTCGCGCAGGCAGATCGAAGCGTTCTTGCCGATGTGATTCAGCCCGTCACCCAAACCGACCGTGGTCGTCGTCTTCCCCTCGCCGGCCGGCGTCGGCGACACCGCGGTTACCAGGATGAGCTTGCCGTCCTCGCGCTCGGCGCTGTTGTCCAGGACGCGGTAGTCGATCTTCGCCTTGTCGTGCCCGTAGGGGATGAGCAGCTCGGAGGACAGTCCCAGCTTTTTGCCGATCTCCTGGATGGGCAACAGCTTTGCGGATCGGGCAAGTTCGACGTCGATGCTGCTCATGCGGAGGGCTCCGTTTCATTGGCTGGTCGCGGACGCGAAGCCGCCGAGGGTAATGCATACCGCCCGCACCGGGCAATCACGAACGCGACGGGCCCGTGACGAAGGGCGACACCGAAGCCGCTCCGGGGGCCGACATGCCAACCGGTGCCCGGCCCGCAGGTCCACGGACAACGACCCGCCACGCCGGCGGCGTTCTTTTGCGGTACAGTCCTCGAAAATCGCCCGGGGAGACTTACCGATGCAACGCTACCTGCTGATCCTTGCCGCCCTGCTCGCCGCCGCCGGCGCGCCGGCCCAGGAGAGCCGTCACGGCCTCGACGAGGCCTTCCAGGCCATCGAGCCGAAGGTCATCGAATGGCGCCGCGACATCCACCAGCATCCTGAGCTGTCGAACCGGGAATTCCGCACGGCCGCGAAAGTCGCGGAGCATCTCCGTTCGCTCGACCTGGACGAGGTCGAGACCGAGATCGCCCATACGGGCGTGGTCGGCACCCTGGTCGGCGGCAAACCCGGTCCCGTGATCGCACTGCGCGCCGACATGGACGGCCTGCCGGTGCGCGAGCAGACCGGGCTGCCGTTCGCTTCCGTAGCCAAGGGGGAATACAACGGCGAGGAAGTCTACGTCATGCACGCCTGCGGCCACGACACGCACGTCGCGATGCTCATGGGCGCGGCCGAGATCCTCGCCGAGCACCGCGACCAGCTCGCCGGCACCGTCAAGTTCTTTTTCCAGCCCGCCGAGGAAGGCGCTCCCGCCGGCGAGGAAGGGGGCGCCGCCCTGATGATCGAGGAAGGCGTGCTGGACGGCCCGGATGCGCCCGAGGCCATTTTCGGGCTGCACGCCTGGCCCGGCGCGCCCGGCACCCTCAGCTACCGCTCCGGCCCTTTCATGGCGGCTTCAGACAGCCTGACGATCGACGTACGCGGCCGGCAGACGCACGGCTCCTCGCCCTGGCACGGCGTCGACCCGATCTATGTCGCGGCGCAGATCGTTACGGCCCTGCAGGGCATCACCGGCCGCCAGCTCGACATCACCCGCGGCCCGGCGGTGATCACCATCGGCAGCATACGCGGCGGAGTGCGCGGCAACATCATCCCCGACGACGTGAGCATGCTCGGCACCATTCGCACCTTCGACGCTGGCGTGCGCGAAGAGCTGCACGCCCGGTTGCGCAAGACCGTCGAGCTGGTGGCGCAAGCCTCGGGCGCCGAGGCAACGGTGACCATCGACCCGTATGCTCCCGTGACCGGCAACGACCCCGAGTTGCTCCGGCAAATGATGCCGACGCTGCAACGGGCCGCAGGCGAGGCCAACGTGCTGGAGCACGAACTCATCACCGGCGCCGAGGATTTCGCCCATTTCGAACAGCGCATTCCCGGCCTGTTCCTCATGCTCGGCATCAACAAGGAAGGTGTCGGACCGGGGGAAGCGGCGTCCAACCACTCGCCGCTCTTCTACGTGAACGAGGATGCGCTGATCGTCGGCGTACGCGCACTGGTCGGCTTCGCGCTCGACTACGCCGAAGCGGCGAATCGCTGACGAAGCCGAGGGGGCTCTGCACAAGCCCGGGCGAGCGGACCTCACCCGGCTGGTGCAGAGGCTCCTTTAGCCTCGACAGCGAATCGGCACCGCCGGGTTTCAGATGGTGAAGGCGCCGGCGCTCCTCGTTGCCGCGTATGCTATCGTCCTGTTTTTCTAACAGAAGCGGCCGTTTACGCCGGGAGCCGTCATGCAGGACAAGAGAACCATCGCCGAGCTCATTGCAGAATATGAACCCGGGACACCGCTGGAGCGGCGGTTCTATACGGACCCGGAGATCTATGCGCTCGAGGTGGAGCGGATTCTCAACCGCAACTGGATACTTGCCGGCCACGTGTCACAAATCCCGGAGCCGGGCGATTTCTTCGTCACCCGGATGGGGAAGGAATCCGCGATCGTCGTGCGCGGCTCGGACGGCGGCGTCAAGGCGTTCGCGAACGTCTGCCGGCACCGCGGTTCGCTCATCTGCCTGCAGGACAGCGGCAGCACGCGAAAATTCGAATGCCCGTACCACGGCTGGATGTACGACATCGACGGCAACCTCACCGCGGCCCGTTCCATGCCCAAGGATTTCGACAAGAAGAGCCACGGGCTGTTTCCCGTCAGCGTGGACGTGCTGGGCGGGCTGGTCTTCGTCTGCTTCTGCGACGATCCGCCGTCGCTCGAGGGTGCCCGCCGCGACCTCGCCGAGCCGTTTGCCCTGTTCGATTTCGAGAACCTGAAAGTCGCCGCCCAGCGCAGCTACGCGATCCCCGCGAACTGGAAGCTCGCGGTCGAGAACTACCAGGAGTGCTATCACTGCGCGACGGCGCACCCGGAATACGCGCGCATGCACACGCTGATGCTCGACCCGGAAAAGCGGGACCGCATCCAGGACAAGATGCTGAGCCGCTTCGAGGCCTGCGGCCTGAAAGCGATCGAATACGACTTCGTGGACACGCACGCCCGCCCGGGAGAACAGGGGTACGGTTACAGCCGCACCGCAATGTTCGAGGGGTACAAAACCGGCAGCCGCGATGGCGAGCCGGTAGCGCCGCTGCTCGGCAAGCTGACGGGCTATGACAGCGGGGCCTCGGACTTTACCTTCGGCCCGTTCTCGTTCCTGCTCGCCTACAGCGATCACGTCGTCGGTTACGTTTTCAAGGCCGTCGACCAGGACAACTGCGTGTGCGACATTTTCTGGCTGGTGCGCGGGGATGCCGTCGAAGGCAAGGACTACGACGTGGACGAGCTGACCTGGCTCTGGCACGTAACCACGCTGGCGGACAAGGAAATCATCGTCAACAACTGGAAGGGCGTTAACTCCCGCTACTTCCGCCCCGGGCCGTTCTCGTTAATGGAACGCATGGAGAAGCGCTACGTGGAGTGGATAGTGCAGCAGCTCGCCGGGCCTCCCCGTCCGGTGCCCGTGTCCCGGACGGGCTGACGGGGCAATCCGTCCGGTCGCGTGACCGGGCGCTCCCCGGTTCCCGCGGGGCGCCGCGTTCTGGCGAGGCGAACCATCGGCCGTTATGCTTGTCGGATTTTCCGCGCGCGGAATGAGCCGTGCACGGCAACCGCAGGAGCCAAACGATGGTGAGAGTCCCTGTTGCGCTGGCCTGCGCCGCACTCGCGGCAGCAGCCTGCGATTCCGCCTCGTCGCCGGAGACGGCCGCCCCCCTTCCCGACGTTCCCTTGCAGTCCGGTATCGACCGGGCCGGGATGGACACCTCGGTGCGGCCGCAGGACGACTTCTTCGCCTACGCCAACGGCACCTGGGTCGAGAACACGGCCATCCCGGCCGACCAGTCCGGCTGGGGCTCCTTCAACATCCTGCGGGACAACGGGCTCGCGCAGCTTCGTGCCATCATCGAGGACGTGTCCGGGGATGCCGGGGCCGATGAAGACGGCGCCAGGATAGGCAACTTCTATAACGCCTGGCTGGACCTCGAGCGCGCGAATGCGCTCGGCGTCGAACCGCTGGAGGGCCTGTTCGCGCGCATCGACGCCCTCGAGGATTTCGACGACGTGGTCGCCTTCTTCGGCGCGACGAACGAGCTCGGCCTCGACGCACCTTTCCAGCTCATCATCAGCCAGGACGCCAGGCAGCCGGATCGCTACGCCGTCATCACCTGGCAGTCGGGCCTCGGCCTTCCGGACCGCGATTACTATTTCGACCAGACCGAGCGCGGCCGGCAGCTACGCGCCGAGTACGTCCGCTACGTCGAGAAAATGCTGGCGCTGTCCGGCCTCGATGACAGCGAGGGCGCTGCCGCGCGAATCATGGCGCTCGAAACGCAGCTCGCCGAACACCACTGGGACAAGGTGGTGAATCGCGACGCAAACAAGATCTACAACAAGACGAGCGATGCCGAGCTCGGAGCCCTGCTTTCCAACTTCGATCTCGACGCGTACTTCCAGGGTATCGGCACCGGCCGGCAGGACTACGTCATCGTCAGCCAGCCGTCGTACATGCAGGCCGTGAACGACATCGCGCCCGCGGTCGAGCTGTCGACCTGGAAGGAATACCTGCGCCTGCAGGCGCTGAGGAGCTATGCCGATTACCTCTCCGAGGACTTTGTAAACGCGGATTTCGATTTCTACGGCAAAACCCTCCAGGGACGGCTGGAGCAGCAGCCGCGCTGGAAGCGCGCCGTCGACTCGATCAACGGCAACCTCGGGGAGTTGCTCGGCAAGCTCTACGTCGAGCGGCATTTCCCGCCCGAGGCGAAGGCGCGTATGGAGGACATGGTCGCGAACCTCATCCTCGCGTACGAGGAGTCCATCACCAACCTGGACTGGATGAGCGAAGAGACCAGGGCGAAGGCACTGGAGAAACTCTCCAAGTTCACGCCGAAGATCGGCTACCCGGAAAAGTGGAAAGACTACTCGGGGCTCGAAGTCTCGCCTGACGACCTGGTCGGCAACATCCAGCGGGCGCGCGTCTTCAATCACTACCGCGAGGTCGACAAGCTCGGAAAGCCGGTCGACCGCACCGAATGGTTCATGACTCCGCAGACGGTCAATGCGTACTACAACCCGCCGATGAACGAGATCGTGTTCCCGGCCGCGATCCTGCAGCCGCCGTTCTTCATTCTCGAAGCGGAGGACGCGCGCAACTACGGGGCCATCGGCCTGGTCATCGGGCATGAAATCGGTCACGGTTTCGACGACCAGGGCAGCAAGTACGACGGCGACGGTAACCTGAAGAACTGGTGGACCGAAGCCGATCGCGCCGCTTTCGAGGAGCGCACGCAGGCACTGGTCGCGCAGTACAACGGCTTTGAAGCCCTGCCGGGCCTGTTCGTCAACGGCGAGCTGACGCTCGGCGAGAACATCGGCGACCTCGGGGGCGCCGCCATCGCGCTGCGCGCCTACGAGCTGTCACTGGACGGCAAGGCATCGCCCGTCATCGACGGCATGACCGGGCCGGAACGCTTCTTCCTGGGCTTTGCACAAGTCTGGCGGTCGAAGTACCGGGCGGAGGCCACGGAACTGCGCATCAAGAGCGATCCGCATTCCCCGCCGGTGTACCGCGTAAACGGCGTGGTGCCGAACGTCGATGCCTTCTACGACACCTTCAACGTCACCGAGGGCGATGGCCATTACCTGCCGCCGGAGGAGCGCGTGCACATCTGGCGCTAGCCGGAGCGCCATGCCGGCTCCAGCAACAGGAGTATGATGCCCAACCGCGACAAGCTGTTCGCCGCCTTCAAGTACACGATCTACGCACTGCTGTCGCTGAACGTGTACCTGTTCTTCGCGGAGGAATGGACGGCCTCGGCGTTCCGTTTCGAGAACGGCGTTGCTTTCGCCGACCTCATCGAGGGCTTCGCGGCCAGCATCGACACGGCGGCATGGGTGATCCTGCTCCTGATGTTCGAGATGGAGACGGTGCTGACCGACGAGCGCCTTGGGGTCCGCGTCAGGCGCGGCATGCACGCGCTGCGCGCCCTCTGTTATGTGGTGATCGTCTACGCGTTTTACGGCTACCTGTCCAAGCTCCTGTTCCTGTTCGGCGCGGCGCCGCTGCCGGGAGTGCAGGACCTCTGCCGGCTGGCGGGAGAAGGCTGGGCCTACGCGATAGATCTCGACGAATACGCGCTGCTGACCGCCGCGAACTGCGGCGCACTCTCCAGCGCCGGCGCGTTCTTCCAGTTGCCGGGGTTGAGCGCCACGGTCGACCCGGCCGGCCTCGCCGCCATTACCCGCCTCGCCTGGGTGGACGTCATCAATTCGGGAGTCTGGCTCCTGGTCGTGTTCCTGCTGGAAGTCGACGTTCGCCTGCAGGCGAAGGAACGGCTGGAAGGCACGGTGCTGCGGGTGAGCACCGCCGCCAAGTACGTGCTCTACTCCATCCTGTTGCTGGCGGCCGTCTACTGGGGCGTGATGGGCGACTTCGTCGATTTCTGGGACGCGTTCCTGTGGCTCGTCGCCTTCTTCTTCATCGAGATGAACGTGGTGGAGTGGCGGCAGGACGACATGGAGGAAGCGGCCGTCGCGGCCGGTCCCACGGGCGACTCGTACGTCTGATTCCCGATTGGCGCACGCCGCCGGCTGAGCTTCACGGGATGCCGGTGACTTTATGGGTCTGCAGGCTGAGCTTCCACTGCGGATGCGCGAGGCAATACTCGATCGCCGCGCGCGTGTTGCGCTCCGTGTCGGCGCCGTCGAGCGGCTGCAGCAAATGGTGGGTGAAATCGAGATCCGTGAAGCGCTCCGGCTGTGCTTCGGCTTCGCGCTGCGGATAGACGAGCTTCAGCTCATCGCCGCTGCGCTGCACGACCGGGGCACCGGCTTTGGGACTGACACAGATCCAGTCGAGTCCCGGCGGCGCGGGCAGGGTGCCGTTCGTCTCGACACCTATTTCGAAGCCCCGGGCGTGCAGCGCGGAAATCGCCGCGCCGTCGAGCTGCAGCAGGGGCTCACCGCCGGTGCAGACGACGTAGGGTGTGCCGCCGCGCGACGACGGCCAGAGCCCCGCTACGGCGGCCGCGAGCTCACCGGCCGAGCGAAACTTGCCGCCGCCCGGCCCGTTCGTGCCGACGAAATCGGTGTCGCAGAAGCGGCAAACGGCGCGCGCGCGGTCCGCTTCCCGTCCCGACCACAGGTTGCAGCCGGCGAAGCGCAGGAACACGGCCGGGCGTCCCGCCTGCGCGCCCTCCCCCTGGAGGGTGTAATAGATTTCCTTTACCGAGTACGTCATACGTCCAGGAGCGGGTCCGCGATGCCGGCCTCGGCGAAGCCCCTGGCGCGCAGCAGGCACGCGGCGCAGGTCCCGCAGGGCGGCCGCTCGCCGTTATAGCAGGTGTGTGTCAGCGCCATCGCTTCGATCGCGCCCAGCCGCTGTGCGAGCTCGACCGTCTCCTTCTTGGTCCGGTTCATGAGCGGCGTGTGGATCGTCATCGGCCGGTCCAGGCCCAGGGACAAGGCGTTCTCCAGGGCGTCGAGGGTGTCGCGGCGGCAGTCGGGATAACCGCTGTAATCCGTCTGCGCGGTCCCCGTGACGAGATGCCGGATGCCGCGCGGCCAGGCGAAGGCCGCGGCGAAGGTCAGGAAGATCAGGTTGCGACCCGGGACGAACGTTGCCGGCAGCTCCCCTTCCGCGGCCGCGCCCTCGGGTACGGCGCACTCCGGATCCGTCAGCGCATTGCCGCCGAGCGCCGCAAAGGTGTCGATCGGCAGCACCGCATTGGGAACCCCTGCCAGGCGGGCCACGTTTGCCGCGCACTCGATCTCGATGCGGTGCCGCTGCCCGTAATCGAAAGTGACGGTCTCGACGGCGCCCGTGCCGTAACGCTCGAGCGCCCAGTACACGCACGTGGTCGAGTCCTGCCCGCCGGACAGGATGACGAGCGCTTTGTCGTCCATCGCTTACCTGAACAGGTCTTCGGCGCTCCCGAGGAGCGGATCGTCAGCCGCTTGTTCCGCCGTTTCACCGCCGAACAGCGCCTCGAGTTCCTTTTCGGCGCGCGCGGCCTGGCGCGCCCGTGCCGGATCGAATGCGCCCGGGCTCGGCTTAAACCACTCGCAGAAGTTTACCTTGTCCTTGTCCGGCACCTCCTCGGCATCGTCCTCCCGGCACTGTTTCGGCACCGACGGATCGAAAAACCGGCACATCCGGCACACGTGCAAGTCCGCTGCGCAACCGGGGCACGCGTCCCGCCGCGACAACGGCAGCGACAGTGCCGCCAGCGACGTCCCGCACCGATGACATTGCAGTTGCTCGCTCATCGCCCGCAGTATACCCCTGCCACCGGCGCGAATTCCTCAGAGCCGGGGAATGCGATACCATGCCGCGGCTTTGAAAACCTCCCGAAACATGTCCGAAACGGCAGACCTCCTCTCCTGCGAACGCATCCGGAAAAAATTCGGCAGCTACGGCGTGGACGTACTGGAAGCGGATGCCGACCGGCGCGTGTCGAGCCTCTACAGCCGGACGGACGATGGAAAAACCTGCCGCACCTACGCGAAAGTCCGGTTCACCCCGAGGATCGATCCCGCCTTCGCCGCCGAGCACGCCCGGGTCCTCGCAGGCGAATCCATCGGCACGGTGTTCCAGTCGGCCGGCTGGAGGATTGCCAAGCGCCATCGGCACATCGGTGAGACCGCGCTGCCCGACAGCGGTGACGATATCGCGAAGCTGATGGGCATCGATCGTACGGCGAGGCTCGCAACCGATACCTACGTATTCGAGATCGCGAAGAACGGCCGGCGATTCGAATACGCCGAGATCACGGAGCTGCACCACCCGGCCTACCTGACGGTGGCCGAGCTCGCGTCCATCTACGGCGAGTTTGCCGCTGTCGGGCGTCCGTAGCCGCTTGCCTGCGGTGCGGCGCTGCGATCGCGCCGCAGGATGAGGACGTTACCGGCCATCACCAGCACCACACCGACCACGATGTTCGGCGTGATTGCCAATCCTTCGAACGCGAACGAAACCGCGAGTGCCACCACCGGGAACATGACCACGGCGTACCCCGCCCTGTGCGCGCCTATCCGCCCGAGCAGGGTCAGGTAGCTGCCGAAACCCAGGATCGAGCCGAACACGGCCAGGTACAGGAGCGATACGACATACCCCGCGGACCAGTCGAAGTTGAACTCCCGGCCCTGTGCCAGCGCGATCAGCCCGGTGAACACCGCGCCGTAGAGCATACCCCAGGCATTCGACTGCACGATCGGCAGTTTCCGCTGCTGCGCGCCCTGTGACACCATGTTGCCGAGCGATGACACGTACGCGCCCGCGACGCAAAGACCCGCACCGTACAGCGTGGTATCCGACAGCGACAGCGTGCTCACCTGCGGCAGGAACAGGACAACGATGCCGGCGATGCCGAGCACGGACCCGACCAGGACGCGTGCGCCGGCACGCGTGCCGAAAAACAGCCTCGAGTTGGCGATGTTCATCCAGAGCATGGTCGAGAAAGCGATCGCGCTGAGCGCGGACGTGATGTGCACCTGGGCGTAATAGGTCAGCATGTAGTTGAGGCAGAACAGCAGGAGCCCCAGGAGCGCGAATTGGACGTGCGCGCCGCGATCGAACGAAAGCCGCAGGCCCCGCGCGCGGCACCAGCCGAACAGCAGCAGTGCCGCCAGCAGGTAGCGATAGAAAATCGACACCCCGGGCGCCACCTCGCCGAGCTGGAACTCGATCGCGATCCACGTCGTGCCCCAGATGAGCACGGTGACCAGGTAAAGGACCTTGTTGTTCATGGCTCCGCTCTGCCAGTGACTCCGGGGATGATAGCGCTTGACTCTACCGAAGAGCTGGAGCTATAACAGAATCAGTTTTCAAGAAATGTAACCTGAACAGCTGGCCCTGGACCTCGACAAATCCAACGGCGATTACCTCTACCGCCAGGTGATCGACCTGGTCTCGCATAACATCGAGGCGGGTGCGCTGCGTCCCGGCGACCGGCTGCCTTCCCTGCGCCGGATGAGCCTGGCCGTCGGTGTCAGCATCCCGACGGTGCGCCAGGCGTACCTCGAGCTCGAACGGCAGCGACGGGTGGAATCGCGGCCGCAGTCCGGCTATTACGTCCGCAACCTTGCCGGCAACGAGCTGGTGCTGCCGGCGCCGAAGTTCCGGCGCGACGTGAAGCCGGTCACCGTCGGCTGCCGGAGCCTGATGGACCGCGTGTTCGACGGCATCCACCGCCCGGGCGTGCTCCCGTTCGGTATCACCAATCCCTGCATGGCGAAGTCCGCCGCCAAGGCGCTGCACCGTACCATGAAGCGGGTAATGGCGCGCGCAGAAGAGCGCAGCCTGGGGTACGCACCGGGGTTCGGTGATCCGGGACTGCGCCGGCAGATCGCCTACCGGTACTTCGACACGGTCGGGCGCCCGGTCGAGCCGGACGACATCTGCATCACCAACGGCGGCCAGGAAGCGCTCCTGATCGCACTTTCCGCGGTGGCGTCGAAAGGCGACGTCGTCGCGGTCGAATCGCCCACCTATCACGGCCTGCTCGAGCTCATCGACTGCCTCGGAATGCTCGCGATCGAAGTCGAGACCTGCCCCGAGGACGGCGTGCAGCTCGAAGCCCTCGAGAAGACGCTGGACCTGCACCCGGTGAAAGCCTGCATGTTCTCCACGACCCTGAGTAACCCGCTCGGCGCCAGCATGGACGACGAGAAGCGGCAGGCGCTGGTGCGGCTGCTCGAGGAGCGCAACGTCGCGCTGGTGGAGGACGACGTTTACGGCGAGCTGCTGTTCGACGGGCGCCGGCCAACGCCGGCGGCTTTCCATGCAGAGAACGGCCGCATGCTTGCCTGCGGGTCGTTTTCGAAAACGGTGGCGCCGGGATACCGGATCGGCTGGATCGTAACCGGCGGCTATCGCGAGCGTATCAGCTCACTCAAGCGCTCCTACTCGTGCACCTCGGGGCTCCTGCAGCAGCTCACCCTTGCCGAGTTCCTCGCCGGCGGCGATTACGAACGCTACCTCAAGACGTTGCGCCCGGTACTGCAGTGCAACGCCGAGCGCATGGCGGCGGCGGTCGCGTGTCATTTCCCGCCGGAGACCCGGACCTCCAAGCCGGTTGGCGGCTCGGTGCTGTGGCTGGAGCTGCCGCAAAACGTCGACGGCGTGGTCCTGTTCGAGAAGGCCATCGCCGAGGGCATCAGCATTGCGCCGGGAGGCATCTTCTCGCCCGGCAACCGCTATCGCCACTTCATCCGGCTGAGCTTCGGGCATCCGTGGACCGCCGAGGTCGAGCGCGGCCTCGAGCGGCTGGGGGGGATGGTTTCCGCGATGGCGCGGCACTAGCGTGCCTTGCTCATGCACGCCTCCCGGCGTCGTGAGAAGCGAGGCCCCGGAATTTTTTTACGCCAATCGCGATGCACTGCCGGTTTTTGCCTTTCATCCGGCCGTGAAATGACCTATAAATCGCCGCTTCCCCGCCGCGGTTCGCCTGCCCATGATTCGTGCCATCACGCCCATTTCCGCGTTGCTGACCGGAGTCACGATTTTGCTGGTCGGCCAGGGCCTCCAGGGCACCCTGCTGCCGGTCCGCGCAACGCTGGAGAGTTTCTCCAACGTGGCGATCGGCGTGTTCGGCGCGACCTATTTTCTCGGGTTTGCGATCGGCTGCTGGTGGGGGCCGCGGCTGGTGCAGCGCGTCGGGCACGTGCGCGTGTTCGCGGCAATGACGGCGATGGCCTCGGTGGCGCCGCTGGCCCACGGCACGTGGATCGACCTGTGGGCCTGGATCGTCCTGCGGTTCGTCAGCGGAATCTGCTTCGCGGTGCTCTACGTCGTGATCGAAAGCTGGCTGAACGAGACCGCGACCAACGACAACCGGGGCTCGGTATTTTCAGCCTATACGCTGATCAACATGACCATGCTCGGCTTCGGCCAGCAGCTGATGCTGCTGGATGACCCGGGGCTGATGACCCTGTTCGCGCTGTCGTCGGCACTGGTGTCCCTGGCCGCGCTGCCGGTGGTGCTGTCGACCGCGCCGTCGCCGCGAACCGTGGAGACGGCGACCCTCGACGTCCCCCGCCTGTACCGAACCTCGCCGGCCGGCATGCTGGGCAGCCTCGCGGCGGGTTTTGCGAACGGTTCGTTCTGGTCGCTGGCGCCGGTGTTCGCGATGACGTTGTCACGGGACGTCACGCTCACGGCGTGGTTCATGACGGCGGGCGTCATCGGCGGGGCGGCGAGCCAGTGGCCGCTCGGCGCGTGGTCCGACCGCATCGACCGGCGCTACGTCATGGCCCTGTGCGCGGCGTGCGGGGTGGCGATATCCGCCTGCATCCTCGTGTTCGGCGAGCGCCTGACACCGCAAGCCATGATCCTGCTCGGCGGCCTCTGGGGCGCCGCGGCGTTCCCGCTCTACTCCATCTCCGTCGCGCATTCGAACGATCACGCCGCGGCGGACGAGTTTGTCGTCGTCTCCAGCGGCCTCCTGCTGATGTATGGCATCGGCGCCGTAATCGGGCCGCTCCTCGCCTCCGGGTTGATGCAGGCAATGGGCGCCGACGGCCTCTACGCCTTCACCGGCATCATCCACTTCGCCATGCTGATCTACCTCTTCGTCCGCCGCCTCCGCCGCTCGCCCGTCGCCGAGGACGAACAGATCGCCTTCACCGAGGCCCTCACCGCTGCCCACACCCACAGCCACGCCGGCGCCGGCGCCGCAAAGGGGGTCGGACCGGCGCAACCCGCTGAGTCGTAACGGGAAACGGCCGGAAAAAGCCGCTAAACTGCGCTTAATCGGGTCATTTCATTCCCAAAAGCGAGCTTTTGAATCGCCGCGTCAAAACGCCGGAAACGAGAACTAAATCGGCCGAACAAGCGTCCCCTGCTGCGGTCTGTTTCGTACTCTTTACCCGCACTTCAATGGCTTGTGAAGGCCCGGCTCCTTAAGGGGCCGTTCAGGTTGCGGCGGGTAGGATTTGTGTCAGGATGGCTCGGTGGGAGAGTCTGCATGAGCACAAAGCGAATCAGTCGGTGGGCGTTCCTGGTGGCAGCGGGGCTGCTGTCGGCCGGGGTTGTCTCGGCCCAGGTGCCCGTCGACGAGGACGGCAATCCGCTCGATGCCGCCGCGCTCGACGAGGCGGCCGAGTCGCAGGACCTCGCGGACGATGCTCCCCTGCTGGGCGACGCAGAGCTGCAGGAGCTGGTGGGGCCCATCGCACTCTACCCGGACGACCTGCTGGCGGTCGTGCTGCCGGCGTCCGCCTACCCGCTGCAGATCGTGCAGGCCGCGCGGTTTCTCGACAAGGTAGGTGATGACGACAGCCTCGAGCCGGACCCGGCCTGGGACGAATCCGTCGTGGCCCTCCTCAACTATCCCGAGATCATCGAGATGATGAACGAGGATCTCGACTGGACCTACGCGCTCGGCGAAGCCGTCGTTCGCCAGCAGGCGGACGTCGTCGCCGCCATCGAGGCGTTCCGCGACCGCGCCTATGCCGCCGGCAACCTCAAGAGCGACGACCGGCAGACCGTCACCCGCGACGAGGGCGTTATCCAGATCGCGCCGGTGCGGGAGGACGTGATCTACGTGCCCTACTACGAGCCCGAGCGGGTCGTCGTGTACCAGACGCGGCCGGTATACCATTATTACCCGCAGCCCTACCCGGTCTACTACTATCCGTACCCGTACGGCTATTCATTTACTTCCGGCTACTTCTGGGGCGTGACGACGGCGTTCCGGATCGGCTGGTTCACCGACCACCTGCACGTCTTTCACCACAGCTATCGCGGCCACCCCTACTACGGCCGCCACTACTACGGACACTGGTACCGGAACCCCAGCATCCGCATCTACAACCGGTACTACGTGGACCGCCACGCGCACCGCCCGCCGCATCACGAGCGCGACGGCGACTTCTGGCGTCCGCGCCGCCACAGCGGCGCGCTGATCGACCGCTATCGCCATCGCGACAGCTATTACTCCGATCGCCGGCGAGCGCATTCGCAGGAGGGCTACCGCAATCCGCGCGACGTCCGGCCCCGGCTCCGCGGCAATGCGGCCGCCACCCGGGGCACCAGCGCGGGAGCCCGCTTCGCAGGCTCGCGGTCGAACGACGGCATACGGCAGGACAGGAGCAGCCGCGCTGCCGGGCAGCGCCAGGGCGGCGATGCCGCGATACGGTTTCGCGCGCGCGAGGGGGCCGATGTCATCCGGAGAGACGCGGGCGAGGACCGCGCGATTCGCTTCCGCCCACGGCCGGAGCAAAACACCGGGCAGGTCGTGCCGCGCACCGGAAGGGAGGCCGCGGAGCGCGTGACGCGCAGCGGGCCGCGCGTCCAGGTCGAGCGGCCCTCCGTCGATCGCTCGGCGCGACCCTCGATCCAGGAGCGGGCCACGAGCCCCGCCAACCGCGTGAGTCCAGAGCGCCGGGTCGAGCAGGCACCGCGCGCCGCTCCGGCCCCAAGCGCCGCGCCGGCACCCCGCGCCGCTCCGACCCTCCGCACAGCGCCCGCGCCGCGCGCCGCCCAGGCCCCGCGCACAGCGCCCGCCCCGCGCGCCGTGCAGCAGCGTGCCCCTGCTCCGTCGCCACGTATCAGCGCTCCCCGGTCGAGCGCGCCGCGCGCCACTCCGGCGCCCCGCGCCAGCCGTCCATCGGCCTCGAGCCAGCGCGCGCCGGCGCGCGCGAGTCAGGCGGCGCCCCGGCGGGAAGCCTCGTCCTCGGGCTCGCGGCGACCCGCCAACCGGCAGTAGCCGGCTTCCGGCACCTCAGGGCGGGCCGTCGCGCGGGTCGCCGGAGGTAATTTCCCAGGCGATATAGGCGATCGCGACGGCAATCGCGATGGCCAGGAAGATCACGATCAGGGCCAGCAGGTTCATGGCGGGCACCCGTTGCGAGGGCATGCTCCCCCGTCCCGGATTCTAGCGCGCGAACGATGCCGTATACTGCGCGTTTTTGTTCCGGGGGGAGCTCCATGTTCACCAGACACTTCGTCACCCGCCTTGCCCTGATCGCCTGCACGGCGTTCGCCGCCGCCTGCAGCCCGTCGCAGGAGCCGCAGGCAGCGGCCAGCGCCGATGCCGCCGCTCCCGACCTCGCCGACCGCGCGCGCGAGATCGCCCTGTCCTCCATCATCGTCGACACCCACATCGACGTCCCCTATCGCCTGGAGGAAGAATGGGTCGACGTCTCGCAGGCGACCGAGGGCGGCGACTTCGACTACCCGAGGGCCGTCAAAGGCGGCCTCAACGTGGCGTTCATGTCCATCTACACGCCGGCAGGACTCGAGGCCGAGGGTACCTCGTACGAAATGGCCACTAAGCTCATCGACATGGTCGAAGGCCTCGTCGCCGCCGCTCCCGAGAAGTTCGCGATCGCCCTGTCGCCCGCGGATGTCGAAGCGCAATTCGAAAGAGGCCTGCTCTCCCTGCCGCTCGGGATGGAGAACGGCTCGCCCATCGAAGGCGACCTCGCGAACGTGCAGCACTTCTACGATCGCGGCATCCGCTACATCACGCTGGCGCACGGCCTTTCGAACCATATCTCCGACTCGTCCTACGACGACAACAAGCAGTGGGGCGGCCTGAGTGAGTTCGGCTTCGAGGTCGTTCGGGAGATGAACCGCCTCGGGATCATGGTCGACGTCAGCCACATCTCGGATGACGCCTTCTTCGACGTCCTGGAAGTCACGCGGGCGCCGGTCATCGCCTCGCACTCTTCCGCCCGCTACTTCACGCCCGGCTTCGAGCGCAACATGAGCGACGAGATGATCCTGCAGCTCGCGGAGAACGGCGGCGTGATCATGATCAACTTCGGCTCAACGTTCCTCACCGAGAAAGCCAACGCCTGGCAGGAGGCGATGGGCACTGCCTGGACTGCCTGGCTCGAAAGCAACGGCGGCGAAGCGAACGACGAAATGCGCGAGCAGTTCCGTGCGCAGTACGTCGAGGAACACGGTGAGTTCCCGTATGCCACGCTGGACGAGACGCTCGACCACTTCGACCACGTCGTGCAGCTCACGAGCATCGACCACGTTGGCATCGGGTCGGACTACGACGGCGTCGGCGACAGCCTGCCGATCGGCCTGAAGGACGTCTCCACCTATCCGAACCTCGTGGCAGGGCTGCTCGAGCGCGGCTACAGCGAAGCCGACATCAGGAAGATTCTCGGCGAGAACCTGCTGCGCGTGTGGCGTGAAGTCGAAGAGGTCGCGGGGACGCTGCAGGCCGGGCGGTAGTTCCCGTCAAATGAGCGGCTGGCCCGCGAGCGCCTGGCGCAACAGCGCGTAGACCAGCGCTGTGTACGCCGCGGCGGCACCGGCCATCAGGACCAGCTTCGGCAGCTTGCCGGGGACGCGCCGCCAGCGGCTCAGGCCGAAGCCCGCCAGCGGCAGCAGCTGCAGCGCGTGCAGGGCGACGCCGTGCGCGATCCGCAGGTCGCCGGCGCTGGTGCTCCAGTTCAGCAGCGGCAGGCCCGGCCCCCCGTCCGGCGCGCCGATCGTGTGGGCACCGTAGACGATCATGTACCCGCCGATCGCGCCGCCAGCCAGGAAAAGCACGAGGCCGGCGCGAATGCCGAGCAGGTACGCCGGTGCGAGCCGAACGGTCGGCTTGCTGAACAGGAACAGTACGACCACGACCATCAGCAGGTTGATGCCGATCATCACGCCCATCGCCTGGAAGATGGCAGCGTCGAAATCGGTCGTGAAGTTGAAGTGCGACCGGGTGCCGCGTGCCGCCTGCAGCAGGATGCAGGCGCTCTCGATCACCATGGCAACCGCGATCACGATACTCACCGTTTTCATCGCCCAGCGCGGCCGCCGCACGTAGCGCGTGAACCACGCGATCGTCCACAGGAACACGGCCGTGGACACCATGAACTTCATGGGCTTTACCCAGGTGTTGAGGCCCATGACCGTCCGCTCGTCCGTTGCGAAACCAACGAGCGTCGCCAGCAGCGCGACGACATGCAGCCATCCGACGAGCGTCAGTAACGCGTTGCGCCGGTATAGCTCAGCAAAGAACCGGCTGGGCATTGCCCCGCAGCGTCGCCGCGCCGGCGAGGAAAGAATGGAATACGGCCGTCATCTTTTACTGTCCCGGCATGCTCGTCAGTCGTGCATTGTGGCACAGGCCGTGCCATCGCCGTTTAAAATGAGAACGGTCGCTTGTCGGGCGGCGACTCCGGCAGGTACTTCGCCCGCAGCCGCGCCTGCTTTGCGGGCGTAAACTCCTCGACGATAACCTGCCGCAGGCGCTGCTCCGCGATGAGCACGTTGTCGCGTGATATGCGGGCGAGGGCTTCCGCGTCGGCGGCTTTGCCCGTCGCTTCCTGCAGCACCCGCGGCTTCACTGTTTGCGAACGTGCCTTCAGCGCGGTTAAGCGGCGCTCGGCGCGCAACACGGCAGCTTCCGCCTTGCGCCGCCGGCGACGTTCTGCGGCGAGTTTTTGGCTGGCCTGCCGCAATCGCGCCGGCGCGGAAGCGGCGAGCGCGCGCACCAGCGCCAGCAGCAGGATTACCAGCACGATGGCGGCGGCAATGGCGAGGGCCCAGTTGTCTCGCAACAGCTCCACGCTCATCCCCGCAGCGCCTTACGGCCAGCCCCTAAACCTCACCGGTTCGCATCGGTCAGGGCCAGTCGAGATCGAACGGAAACGGACGCTCTTCAGCGTTATAGGTGAGATAGAGCAGGATCTGGTAAGTGTAGGTCGACAGCGACCTGCCGAAATGCTGCAGGCGTGCATTGGTCTCCCCCGTGAACAGCACGATCAGGAACTGCAGGACGACTACGGCGCCTACCACGACCCGGGAGATTCCGTAGGCGAATCCCAGGACAATCATGAACAGCAGGCGCAGCCAGGTCGACCGCGATTTCAGGTTTTTTTCGATGGCGTCGCGCTCAACGGCGCCGTACCCGGCATCCTGCGCGTCTTCCTCGCGGCCGGCGGGATCTTGCTGTTCCTCGTGCGCCATGGATATTCCCCTGCAGATAAGACCCCGCGGATAATACCTGCATTGCGACAGCCGCGGGTTTTTCGATTATGCGCCCAGCCTGTATAGTGCGCGCAGGCAAATACCCGGAGGGGAGCATGAACAAGACCACGCTGATGGTCCTCACCTGCCTTGTGCTTTTCGGCTGCGGCGGAGCGGACGATAAACCAGGGGAGCAACCGGCACCGTTTGCCAGCCGCTATACACCGCTCCCCTCGGAAACGGTCCTGTTCCAGGGCGCGACGATTCTCACCGGCACCGGCGCACGTCTCGACGGCGCCGACCTGCTGATCCGCGACGGCAAGATCGCGGCGGTGGGCACCAGCCTGAAAGCCCGTGGCGCCGCGACCGTCGACGCCAGCGGCCTGTGGATTACCCCGGGCATCATCGACGTCCATTCGCATCTCGGCGTCTACCCCTCCCCTTCCGTTGCCGCGCACGCCGACGGCAATGAAATCTCCTCGCCGAATACGGCCGAGGTTTGGGCCGAACACAGCGTCTGGCCGCAGGACCCCGGCTTCGTCACCGCGCTCGCCGGCGGCATCACGTCGCTGCAGATCCTGCCCGGCTCTGCCAACCTGTTCGGCGGCCGCAGCGTCACGCTCAAGAACGTACCCGGCCGCACCGTGCAGAGCATGAAGTTCCCGGGCGCGCCGTACGGACTGAAGATGGCCTGCGGTGAAAACCCGAAGCGGGTATACGGCAGTCGCAGCCAGGCGCCATCGACCCGCATGGGCAACGTCGCGGGCTATCGCGCGGCCTGGATCGCGGCGGCGGATTACCTCGAAAAAATGGAGTCGGGCGAAAACGGCGAGGGCGAGAAGCCTACGCGCGACCTGAAGCTCGAAACCCTCGCGGGAGTGCTGAAGGGTGAAATCCTCGTGCACAACCACTGCTACCGCGCCGACGAGATGGCGATCATGATCGACATCGCGCAGGAGTTCGACTACGAGATCGCGGCTTTCCACCACGCGGTCGAGGCCTACAAGATTCCCGACCTGCTGGCGGCAAACGGCATCTGCGCCGCCGTCTGGGCCGACTGGTGGGGCTTCAAGATGGAAGCCTTTGACGGTATCCGCGAAAACGCGGCGCTGGTCCACGACGCCGGGGCCTGCGCGATCGTGCACTCGGACGACGAGTACGGCATCCAGCGCCTGAACCAGGAAACGGCGAAGATCATCGGTGCGGCCGCGCGCGCCGGCGTCGAGATCCCGCCCGAAGAGGCGATCCGCTGGATTACCAGCAACCCGGCGAAGGCCCTGGGCATCGCCGGGAACGTCGGCACGCTCGAGCAGGGTAAGATGGCCGATATTGCGGTGTGGGACGGAAACCCGTTCAGCGTCTACAGCCGGGTGACCCGCGTGTACATCGACGGCGCGCTCGTCTTCGAGCGCGGCAACCCGGCGGTCAACCCGGAGACCGATTTCATGCTCGGCACGTCGACCCTGACCGGAGGTGCGCAATGAGGCGTTGCATGCTCTTTGCGGCCGCCCTGGCCGCGCTCGTACCGGCGGTCGTGCTCGCCGAAGTTACCGCGATCACAGGCGCCACCGTGCACACCGTCGGACCCGCCGGCACGATCGAGAACGGAACCGTCGTGATCGAGAACGGGCGCATCGTCGCGGTCGGCACCGGGGTGGAGATCCCCGCCGGCGCGACCCGGGTCGACGCCGCCGGAAAGATCGTGACGCCGGGCCTCTTCACGCCCATGGGACAGATCGGGCTGGTCGAGGTGAGTGCCGTCGAGGGTACCGTCGACTACGTCCAGCGCGGCGATCGCTTTTCCGCGAGCTTCGACGTGGCGAGCGCGTACAACCCGCGGTCGACGCTGGTGGCGACGAATCGCATCGAAGGCATCACTCATGCGCTGATTGCGCCGGAACCGAGCTGGCCCGACGAGTTCGGCAACCTGAGCAAGGTATTTTCCGGCCTCGCCTCCGTGGTGAACCTGGGCGACGGCCGCGACTTCCTCATCGAGCGCGGGGTGGCTGTCCTCGCCAACCTCGGCGAAACGGGCAGTTACCTCGCGGCCGGCTCGCGCGCCGCGGCGTTGATGGTGCTCCGCACCGCCCTCGACGACGCCCGCGACTATGCCCGCAACGTGCCGGCCTACCAGCAGGGCAACACCCGTCGGTATTCGCTGAGCCAGGCTGACCTCGAAACGCTGCGCACCGTGCTCGATGGCACGCGCCCCCTGCTCGTCCGCGTCAATCGTGCAAACGACATTGCCACGGTTCTCGAGCTTGCGGCGGACTACGGCATCCGCCTGGTCGTGCTCGGCGGCGCGGAAGCCTGGATGATGGCCGATGAGCTGGCGGAGGCCGGGGTACCGGTCGTGCTCGACGCGCTGGGCAACCTGCCACGCGACTTCGACCACCTCAACGCGCGCCTCGACGCCGCCTCAGTCCTGGCCGACGCCGGCGTGCGCTTCGCGATCGGCGCCAACGGCGCCGCACAGAACCACAACGCGCGCAACATTACGCAGTCGGCGGGTATCGCGGTGGCCAACGGCCTCGCCCGGGAAGACGCGCTGGCGGCGATCACCCTCGCGCCGGCCCGGATCTACGGGGTAGATGGCGACATCGGCAGCCTCGAGCCGGGCAAGCGGGCCGACCTCGTCATCTGGCCGGCCGACCCGCTGGAGCTCACGAGCTTCCCGGAGCAGGTCTACATCGGCGGCGAGCCGATCGAGATGGTGAGCCGCCAGACACTCCTGCGGGACCGCTACCTCGACCCGGACGCCGCGAAACCACCGGCATTCCGCTAGAGCCGGCGCGGCAGGCCCGGTGCGGGCGCCGCCTGGAAGGTTCGGCGGCGTCGAGCGGAGCTGGAGCGGGTGAAGGGAATCGAACCCTCATTCTTAGCTTGGGAAGCTAATGTTCTACCATTGAACTACACCCGCAAGCGGCGCCGGTATTCTAGCAGCGAACCTCCCCGGAGGAACGGGAAAATGAATAGCGGTTGGCGGAAGCACCTGTAGGAGCGCGCATTGCGCGCGATAGCACGGTTGCTGCCGCAGGCATCGCGCGCACTGCGCGCTCCTACAGCAGCAGCTTGTTCGACGACGATGGCGGAACGCCCATCGTGCGCGGCTCCCACGGCGTCAGGTGCGCTGCAGGGCCTGCTCGAGGTCGCCGATGAGGTCGGCCGGGGTTTCGAGGCCGATGGAAAGGCGCAGCAGGTCCTCGGGGATGGGACTGGCCGGGCCTTCGACCGTGTAGCGGTGCTCCACCAGGCTTTCGACGCCGCCGAGCGAGGTCGCGCGGATGAACACGCGGCAGGCTTTCGCCACCTCCAGCGCCGCGCTCGCCCCGCCCTTTACCCTGAGCGACAGCATGCCCCCGTAGCCGCCGCGCATCTGGCGTGCCGCGACGGCATGACCCGGGTGCGATTCGAGCCCCGGGTATAGCACCTGCTCGAGCTGCGGATGGTTCTCGAAGTGCCTTGCGACCTGCAGTGCCGTGGCGCTCGCTCTGGCCACGCGCAGGAACAGCGTTCGCATGCCGCGCTGCAGCAGCCAGGCTTCGAACGACCCGAGGATCGCGCCGCCCTCCGCGCGCATTTCGCGGAGCCTGCTCCAGGCGTCGTCCTCGCGCGCCGTTACGAGCGCACCGGCCACGACGTCGCCGTGCCCGTTGAGGTACTTGGTGGCGGAATGCATGACGAGATCGGCACCGAGCTCGAGCGGCCGGGTCAGCACCGGAGTCGGGACGGTGGAATCGACGACCAGCCGGGCGCCGCAGCCGCGTGCAATTTCCGCGGCCTGCGCAATGTCGATGACGTCCCAGGTCGGGTTGCAGGGGGTCTCCACCCAGATGAGCCGCGTGCCCTTCCGCGCCGCGGCCGCGAGCGCATCCGGCACCGCGGGATCGAACAGCTCCACCTCGAGGCCCCACTGGCTCGCGAAGCGGAGCATCCAGTTGCGCAGCCCCCAGTACATGACCGTCGGCGCGACGATGCGATCGCCGGGTGCCAACGTCTGCAATACGGTCATCGCCGCGGCCATGCCCGACGGGAACAGCAGCGCGCCCGCGCCGCCCTCCAGCGCCGCGAGCATCCGCTCTGCCGCGAGGAACGTCGGGTTGTGGTCGCGCGCGTAGTTGCGCCCGGGCGCGACGAGCTCGTAGCGCTCGTCGCGCGCGAACGTGGTCGACGCCTGCATCGGCGGAACGATCGCCCCCGTTTCCGGATCGAGATAATGCATGCCCTGCGCAACGAGGGTCTCGGGTGTAGGGTTGTGCTTCTCGATCATGTCGTTCTCCGGGCGAGCCTCGATACGGACGGTAGCGCCGCCGCAAATGCACTACCAGCAGCAGGACAGTTTATGGCGAGCGAAGTGTACATCGTAACGTGCCAGTAGCTCACCGCCGCCGCTATCCTCTCGAACCGGTCGACGTTTATTGCCTTGCCGGCATCGTCACGCTCGTCCCCTGCCCGGGGTCGCCGGAGGTATCGCCGGCGAACGGCAAAATGCTATCGTGCCATGATCGTTTCCGGATGCTCGTGCGCCATGCCCGACACTAGCGGTAACCCCACCGTCTGCTGCCTTGGCGGCGCGACGATGGACCGGGTCCTCACCTTGCAGGCGCCCGGCCAGCTCGGCACCGTCAACCCGGTCTCCTGCGAGAAGCTTGCGGGCGGCAGGGCGCATGATGTTGCGGCCGCGCTGGCGCCGTTGCCGGTCGCCTGCAAGCTCATCGCCATCGTCGGCGACGATAACGACGGCCGGGCCATCGTGATGGAGGCCGCGCAGCAGGGCATCGATACCGGGCTGGTGCAGAAGAGCCTGTCACGTCCTACCGGCTCGACAACAGCGGTGATCGACCCGGACGGCAACCTGTTTGCCGGGTTTGCCGACATGACGATCTGCGAATCCATGGACCGCGGCTTCATCCAGAACCGGTGGCTCCAGATCGGCAATTCCGCGCTGGTGTTCGCCGACACCAGCCTGCCGGCGGATTCGCTCGCCTGGCTCATTGCCGGCTGCCGGGAACACGGACTGCCCCTCGTGATCGATGCGACCTCTCCGGCAAGCGCGCGCAAGCTGCCGTTGAACCTCCAGGGCGTCGAGCTGCTGGCCTGCGACACCGATGAAGCACGCGCCATCCTCGGCGACGAGCTGGCCAGGGAGGCGGATTCGATGGCCGAGGCGCTGTGCCAGCGCGGCGCCCGCCGCACGGTGGTGGCAGCGGACCGTGCACTGTCGCTCGCCCGGCGCGACGGCAGCACGGCCGAACTGCCGGCTGGCGCGCTGCCGCTCGATGCAAACGCACGCGCCCGCTTCATCGCCGGCGCCATCCACGCGAGAGTCCACGGTCAGGACTGGCAGCGAAGCCTGGAAACCGCCCTGTAGGAGCGCGCACCGCGCGCGATGCCACGGCGGTAAATCGCCGTTGGAAGGGCGTCGTACCGCCTTGGCATCGCGCGCGGTGCGCGCTCCTACAGCGGCGGCGGTGCGGGTTTTGGGCGCCTTGGCATCGC
>CAYRKH010000010.1:0-38340 GCA_964424805.1 uncultured Woeseiaceae bacterium | reverse complement strand
GCGGTGCGCGCTCCTACAGCGGCGGCGGTGCGGGTTTTGGGCGCCTTGGCATCGCGCGCGGTGCGCGCTCCTACAGCCGCGGGGGCGCGGGTTTTGGGCGCCTTGGCATCGCGCGCGGTGCGCGCTCCTACAGGGCGGCGACGGGGGGGTTGCGGGTGGCGCGCCAGGCGTCGGCGCTGAAGACCAGGACGGCCAGCCAGATCAGCAGGAAGCAGATGGCATGGGCAGTCGTCAGGCGTTCGCCTGTCAGCAAGCCCATCAGGAACTGGAGCGACGGCGCGATGAACTGCATGAGGCCAATCGTGGACAGCCGCAGGCGCCGTGCGGCCAGCGCGAAGAAGAGCAGGGGCAGCGCCGTGAGCGGGCCGACCAGGATGAGCAGCGCCGACATGCCGGGCCGGGCCGGGCCGAATACAGCGGCGCCCGCCGCGGTGATCCAGGCCACGTAGCCGAGCGCAAGGGGCAGGAGCACGAGCGTTTCGACGAAGAGCCCCGGCATGCCGCCGACCTCGACGCGGCTGCGAATCACGCCGTAGACGGTGAACGAACCGGCGAGAATCAGCGCAAGCAGCGGAAACTGCCCACCGCTGACCGTCAGCACGGTGACGCCCGCGGCCGCGAGCAGCACGGCGGTCGTTTGCATCCGCCGCAAGCGCTCATTGAAAAACCACACCCCGATGGCAACGTACATCAACGGATTGATGTAATAGCCGAGGCTCGCCTGGAAGATGTTCCCGGTCTGCACCGCGATGATGTAGCCGAGCCAGTTGATCGCGATGAACACCGCGGCGAGCGAGAGGAGGCCGAACGTGCGCCGCTCACCGAATGCGCGCCGCACCTCCGGCCACTGCCGGCGGACGTGCAGGATCAGCGCCCCGAAAGGCACCGCCCACAGTACACGGTGCGCCAGCACTTCCAGCGCTGGTACAGCGGCGATGATCACGAAATAGACCGGCATGAAGCCCCATATCGTGTAGGCCAGCAGTGCCGCAATGAAGCCGTTGCGCGCGCGGTCCTCGTCCCGTTCGACGTGTCCGGGAATCGGGCTACTCCGTGGCGCCCAAATAATCCCGCTTGCCGATCGGGACCCCGTTGTGGCGCAGGATGTCGTACGCGGTCGTCACGTGGAAATAGAAATTGGGCAGTACGAAACCCACGAGGTACTCCCGCCCGTTGAATTTCAGCGTCTGGTTCGGGAACTTCATCTCGATTGGCCGCTCCCCGGCGCCTGCAAACTGCTCCGGGCTGAAGGTCGCGAGGTAATCCACCGCCTTGCGGATACGGGCGTGCACGTCCTCGAACGTAACTTCGTCGTCCGGCCACTTCGGCAGCTCGGTTCCCGACAGTCGCGCCGCGGCGCCCTTGGCGGTATCCGTTGCAATACGCACCTGCGCCACGAACGGCAGCATGTCGGGGTACAGTCGCGCCTGTACCAGGACCGCCGGTTCGATTTTCCGCTCCTTCGCATACTCCCCCGCCGTCGCCACGATACGGTCGAGGTTCAGCAGCATGCGCGACAGCCCCGAGACCGCCAGCTCGAAAATGGAAATTGTCACGTGCACTCCTTTCTGGGTTAGCCGATTGTCAGGCCCGGTCATTGTAGCGGCTTGGAGCCCGGCGCGATTCGTCTCCGGGAACGCGGTCGCCGTCCAGGGCGGCTTGCGATCGCTCCAGTTCCTCGCAGGCCTCGAGCCAGTTGGCCTCCTCCCGGGCGAGCGCCCACCGGTTGTCGGCCTGCTGCTCAAGGACCGCCTGCAGCTCGTCCCGGTTCCGGGCGTCGTACAACGCGGTGTCCGCGAGCCGCTCCTCCAGCGCCTGGCGTTCGCCCTGCAGTTTTGCAAGCGCCTGCTCCGCTTTCTCGATGCGCCGGTTGAGCGGCCGCAGCAGCGCCCGCAGCTCGGCGTCGCGCCGCCGGCGCGCCCTTGCCGACGCGCCGCGCTCCGCCACGCTGCGCGCTTCGCCGCCGTTTTGCGGCGGCGGCGGCTCCGCGCGCTGTCTACCCGCGAGCCACGCCGGGTAATCATCGAGGCTCCCTTCGAACTCGGCCATGCCGCCGGCGTTCACCAGCAGCAGCCGGTCCGTCGTGACCCGCAACAGGTGGCGGTCATGCGATACGATGACCATCGCACCGGCGAATTCCTGCAGCGCATTGGCCAGCGCCTGGCGCATCTCGATGTCGAGATGGTTGGTCGGCTCGTCGAGCAGCAGCAGGTTCGGGCGCCGGTAAACGAGCAACGCCAGTGCGAGGCGCGATTTCTCGCCGCCCGAGAACGGCGCCGTCGGCTGGAATACCGTATCGCCCGAGAAACCGAAACCGCCGAGCCAGGTGCGCAGCGTGAGCTCCCGCGCGTCCCGGTCGATCGCCGCCAGGTGCTCGAGCGGAGAGCGTGCGGGATCGAGCTGGTCGACCTGGTGCTGGGCGAAATAGCCGACGACGAGGTCGCTTGCCGCGGCGTATTCGCCCTGCTGCGCCGGCAGCAGGCCTGCCAGGAGCTTGATGAGCGTCGACTTGCCGGCGCCGTTCGGTCCGAGCAGCCCGATGCGGTCGCCGGGCGCCAGGTCCAGGCGCAGGCCGGAAAGCACGGTCCGGTCGCCGTAGCCGGCCGCCACGGCGTCCAGCCGCAGCAGGGGATTCGGCGTTTTTGCCGGTTGCAGCAGCCTGAACTGAAACGGCGAGTCCACGTGCGCGGGCAGGATCATCTGCATACGTTCCAGTGCCTTGATGCGGCTCTGGGCCTGGCGCGCTTTCGATGCCTTCGCGCGAAAGCGATCGATGAACGCTTGCATGTGGGCGACTTCCCGCTGCTGCTTCTCGTACTGCGCCTGCCGGTGTGCCAGTCGTTGTGCGCGCACCCTCTCGAACGCAGAGTAGTTGCCGGTGTACAGCGTCGCCGTCTGCTGCTCCAGGTGAACGATGCGGTCGACGACCGCATCCAGGAAATCCCGATCGTGCGAGATCAGGAGCAGCGTGCCGGGATATGCGCGGAGCCAGCCTTCCAGCCAGATGACAGCGTCGAGATCGAGGTGGTTGGTCGGCTCGTCGAGCAGCAGCAGCGACGAACGGCACGCGAGTGCGCGCGCGAGATTCAGGCGCATGCGCCACCCGCCGGAGAATTCGTCTACCGGACGTGCCTCGTCGTCAACGGAAAAACCGAGGCCGTGCAGCAGCCTGCCGGCCCGGCTGCGTGCCGTGTAGCCGTCGATCGCCTCGAGGCGGGCGTGCAGGTTCGCGAGGCGTTCCCCGCCCTCTCCCGCTTCCGCAGCGGCGATCTGCTGCTCCACCTGCCGGAGCTCCGCGTCGCCGTCCAGCACGTATTCGATAGCCGCGCGGCGGTCCGTCGGCGTCTCCTGTGCGACATGCGCGACGACCCAGTCCGCCGGGAACGCGAGATCGCCGGCATCCGGCGCCAGCTCACCGAGCACCAGTGAAAACAGGCTGGACTTGCCGCTCCCGTTGGCGCCGGTGATCCCGGCTTTCTGGCCCGAATGAATCTGCAGATTGACGCTTTCCAGCAGCAGCCTCGGGCCACGGCGGAGCGACAGGTCGGTGAGCTTGAGCATGGGCCGTGATTCTAGTGGCCCGAACCCGCTATTGTCGCGCAAGGAACGCTATTTCGCGCCGGATCAAGGCGTATCCGCATTCCAGATGGTGCGGTCCGTTCGTCAAACAGGGGGCGGAACCGATAAAATGGCTCACCCCACACCCCCGAAGGACAGACTTCCATGGTACAGCCCGCCAACCGCATCGATCCCGACTCCCACCTCGCGCGTTTGCACACCATGCGGGATTTCGGCGGCGCGATCCGCACGACCGGTCTCACCGACGATGCGATCCTGCGCTTCCTGAAGGTGGACCCGCTGCTGGCGACCGCGATCGAGCGGGCCGCGAAAGAGCATGAAGCGCTGCAGCGCACCGACCCGGAGCTGCTCGAGCTCGATGAGACCGAGCAGGCTCGGCGGGCACAGGACGGCTTCATCAATTTCTACGCAGCGGATGCCGTCAACCCCTACGTCAGCCTCGCGGCACAGGGACCGTGGATCGTTACGTTGAAAGGCGCCGTCGTCTATGACTGCGGCGGCTACGGCATGCTCGGCCTCGGCCACGCGCCGGAAGCGGTGCTCGACAGCATGAACGGCCCGCACGTGATGGCCAATATCATGACGCCGAACGTAAGCCAGATGCGCTTCGTCGAGCGCCTGCGGAAGGAACTGGGCCACACGCGCGGCGGTTCGCCGTTCACGCATTTCATGTGCCTGAACAGCGGCTCGGAGGCCGTGTCCGTCGCCTCCCGCATTGCGGATATTGCTTCCAAGCAGATGACCGATCCGGGCGGGCGTTACGAGGGCTGCGAAATCCGCGGTTTGACGATGATCGGGAGCTTCCACGGACGTACGGATCGCCCCGCGCGTTTTTCGCATTCCACGCAGAAGAGCTATCGCCGGTATCTCGCCTCGTATCGAGAGACGGACTACCTGTTGACGGTGCGGCAGAACGATATTGCCGATCTCGAAGGCGTGTTCGCGGAAGCCGAGAAGCAGAACGTCTACATTGAAGCGTTCTTCATGGAGCCGGTGATGGGCGAAGGCAATCCCGGCGAAGCCGTTACGCCGGAATTCTACCGGCGCGCGCGTGAACTGACGGAGGCGCACGGCACGCTCCTGCTGGTGGACTCCATCCAGGCCGGGTTGCGCGCACACGGCGTGCTCTCGATCGTCGATTATCCCGGTTTCCGCGACCTGCCGCCGCCCGACATGGAAACCTACTCCAAGGCACTCAACGCGGGGCAGTACCCGCTGTCGGTGCTGGCGTTGCAGGGTCGCGCTGCCGGGCTGTACCAGCACGGCGTGTACGGCAACACGATGACCACCAACCCGCGGGCGATGGACGTGGCAGTCACGGTACTGGAAAGCATCACACCGGCCGTGCGCGACAACATTCGGGCGCGCGGCAAGCAGCTGGTGCAAGGCCTGCAAAAGCTCCAGGAGGAGCTGGGTGATGCCGTTGTCCGCGTGCAGGGAACCGGCCTGCTCTTGAGCTGCGAGCTGAATCCGCGCTACAAGTGCTACGGGGCGGACAGCACGGAAGAATACCTGCGCATGCACGGGCTCGGGGTCATCCACGGTGGCACCAACTCGCTGCGCTATACGCCGTGGTTCCTGATGACGGAAGCGGAAGCGGACCTCGTGGTGGAACTGACGCGCCAGGCCCTGGTGGACGGCCCGACCCGGCATCAATAGCCCCCGTCGGCGCGCGCATCGCGCGCCGGACACCCGGCGGTCGGCACGGACGCCCGCCTTCGCTTAAGATCGCGGTTGGTTCCCAGCCGGAGGCCTACATGCCGAACAAGAACAAGCTGCTCGCGCTCTCGACCCTGCTTCTCGCCTCATTCGCGTTCGCCGGGAACCAGGAGGAAAGCGCATGGGACGTGAGCGACCCGCCCGGCGACTCCTACACAATCGACATCGATACCACCAGCGGCACGTGGATGAGCCTCGACGTCAGCCCCGACGGCGACGCGATCGCGTTCGACCTGCTCGGCGATATCTACATCCTGCCGATCGCAGGCGGCGAAGCACGTGCGATTGCCGGCGGACTTGAGTGGTCCATGCAGCCGCGGTTCTCCCCCGACGGCTCCTCGATCGCCTATACCAGCGACGCCGGCGGGGGTAACAACATCTGGATAATGCAGGCCGACGGCAGCGACAAGCGGCAGCTTACGCACGAGGATTTCCGGCTGCTGAACAACCCGTGGTGGTCGCCGGACGGCAACTACATTGCCGCGCGCAAGCATTTTACGACCGAGCGCTCCCTCGGCACCGGCGAGATCTGGCTCTACCACGTCAAGGGCGGCGACGGCGTCGCCGTGGTCGAGCGGCCGGGCGAGAAGCACCAGAAAGAGCTCGGCGAGCCGGCGTTCTCGCCCGACGGCCGCTATATCTACTACAGCTTCGACAGCACTCCCGGCAGCCGCTTCATCTATGCGCAGGACTCGAACGACCAGATCTTCGAGATTCGCCGCTTCGACCTGCACAGGGGCGACGACGAGAGCTTCGTTACCGGCGCCGGCGGCTCGGTGCGGCCGACGCCTTCACCGGACGGCAAGTACCTCGCGTTCGTACGCCGTACCCAGGGTGCAAGCGCGCCGCCCTCGCTGTTCCTGAAAGACCTGGTGAGCGGCGAGGAATACCCGATCTACGACGAACTGGACCAGGACCTGCAGGAAGTCTGGGCCGTGCAGGGCGTCTATCCGAACATGGACTGGACGCCGGATTCTCGAAGCCTCGTCTTCTGGGCGGGCGGCAAGATCCGGCGCATCGACGTCGGCACGCGGGAGGTGACGGAGATCCCGTTTCACGTCGCTGACACGCGCACGGTGTACGCGGTGTCGCGACCGCAGGTCGAGGTCGCGCCGGCCGAGTTCGACACGAAAATGGTGCGCAACGCGCAGGTGTCGCCGGACGGCTCGCGGGTCGTGTTCGAAAGCACCGGGCGCCTTTATATCCGGTCGATGTCCGGCGGCGAACCGCGGCTACTGACGAGCGACAGCCGCGATCACTTCGAGTTCTTCCCGTCGTGGTCGCGCGACGGCAGGCGCATCGTGTTCGTCACCTGGGACGACAGCACGCTCGGTCACATCCACAGCGTTGCCGCGAACGGCGGCAAGAGCCGGCGCCTGACGCGCACGCCCGGCCACTACCTGGCGCCGCGCTACTCGCCCGACGGCGAGCACATCGTGTTCGAAGTCACCGACGGCGGTTACCTCACCTCCCCCGCCTGGTCGATCGAGACGGGCGTGTTCACGATTCCCGCCGCCGGAGGTGAAGCGCGGCAGGTTACCGGCGACGGTTCCAACCCGCATTTCGGCGCACGCAGCGACCGCCTGTATGTCACGCGCAAAGCCGGCGACGCCCGGGCGCTCGTCAGCATCGACCTGAACGGCGAGGCGGCGCGCACGCACGCGAGCGGCGAGTACGTCCAACGCTTCGAAGTATCCCCCGACGGCCGCCACCTGGCATTCCGTGAGAATTTCCACGTCTACGCCGTGCCGCTGCCGCCGGGCGGCCTGCCGCTCGCCCTCGGGACGGAGGTCAGCAGCATGCCGATGACCCGGGCGACCGGCAGCGGCGGCAACTACCCTGCCTGGAGCGGCGACGGCGATACGCTGCACTGGAGCCTGGGTCCGGTAGTCTACAGCGCGTCTACAGACGCCCTGTTCGCGCCGCGGGACGAGGATGGTGAAGGCGGATACACGGCGCCCGAGAGCGGCGTCTCCGTCTCGGTGCGTCGCCGGGCCGACGTGCCGGAGGGCATGGTTGCATTGACCGGCGCCACGGTCGTCACCATGGCCGCGCCTGGCGGCGGCATCATCGAAGACGGTGTCGTCGTCACCGACGGCAACCGCATCCATGCCGTCGGTCCGCGCGGAAGCGTCGATATACCGGCTGCCGCCGAGATAGTCGACGTCAGCGGCACGACCATCATTCCCGGCCTCATCGATGCCCATGCGCACGGGCCGCAGGGCACGGAGATCATCCCCCGGCAGAACTGGTCGGCGTACGCAACGTTGGCGTTCGGCGTCACCACCGTGCACGATCCGTCGAACGATGCCACGGAGGTATTCGCGGCATCGGAGATGCAACGCACCGGGCAGATACTGGCTCCCCGTATCTTCTCGACCGGGAACGTAGTCTACGGCGCCCACTCGACGTCCTTTGCGAAGATCGACTCGCTGGAGGACGCGCGCGAGCACGTGCGGCGACTCAAGGCGCAGGGCGCGCTCAGCATCAAGAACTACAACCAGCCGCGGCGCGAACAGCGCCAGCAGGTGGTCGTGGCCGCACGCGAGGAGAACATGCTGGTAGTGACCGAAGGCGCCTCGCTGTTCCACATGGACCTTTCCATGGTGGCCGACGGCAACAGCACCATCGAGCACAACCTTCCGCAGTCTATGCTCTACGACGACGTCCTGCAGTTCTGGGGCCAGACGCAGGTCGCCTACACGCCGACGCTGGTGGTGACCTACGGCGGCTTGAGCGGCGAGACCTACTGGTACCAGGAAACGCCGGTGTGGAAACACCCGATCCTGTCGCGGTTCGTACCGCCGGACATCCTGCGCCCCCGCTCCGTGCGCCGTACCCTGGCACCGGAGAGCGAGTACTACGACGCCACCAGCGCTGCCACCGCGAAGCTCCTGGCCGACCGGGGCGTGCTCGTCAGCATCGGCGCACACGGCCAGCGGGAGGGACTCGGCAGCCACTGGGAAATCTGGAGCTTCGTCCGCGGCGGCATGTCGCCGATCGAAGCGCTGCAGGCCGCGACCATCGTGCCGGCGCAGGCGCTGGGCTACGCGAACGACCTCGGCTCCCTGGAACCCGGCAAGCTTGCGGACCTGGTCGTCATCGAGGCGAACGTCCTCGAGGACATCTTCCAGTCGGATCACGTGTCGATGGTGATGCTGAACGGCCGGCTGTACGAGGCCGCGACCCTGGATGAGACGGTCACCGGCGATCACGTCACGCGGCCGTTTTACTGGGAGCGCTAGATCCGGGTCCGGTCGCCGGGAGACGTCCAGCTTGAATTCCAGCCGGAGAGACCACATATAGCGCCGTACCCCGGAGGTAAGGCAGCATGAAAAAGGTTCTCGGCATCTACAGCGCACCCGGCCGGCACTGGGTCGGCGACGGTTTCCCGGTGCAGTCCCTGTTTTCCTACCAGACGCACGGGCAGGAGATGAGCCCGTTTCTCCTGCTCGATTACGCCGGCCCCCGGGACTTCCCGCCCGCTGCAAAACCCCGCGGGGTGGGCCAGCATCCGCACCGCGGTTTCGAGACGGTCACGATCGTTTACCAGGGTGAGGTCGAGCACCGCGATTCCACGGGCGGTGGCGGCAAGATCGGCCCGGGCGACGTGCAATGGATGACGGCCGGCGGCGGCCTGCTGCACGAGGAGTTCCATTCGCACGACTTCACGAGAAGCGGCGGCACGTTCGAAGTGGTGCAGCTCTGGGTCAACCTGCCCGCGAAGGACAAGATGGTCGACCCGGCTTACCAGGCGATCGTGAAGGACGACATTCCCGTCGTCGAGCTCGGCAGCGGTGCCGGCACGGCGCGGATCATCGCCGGCGAGTACGGCGGCACCCGCGGACCCGCGCACACCTATACGCCCATGAACGTCTGGGACCTGCGCCTCGCCGCCGGCAGGCGCGTCGAACTCGAGGTACCCGCGGGCTGGACGACGGCGGTCGTCGTCCTGAGGGGCGCCGTCCAGGTGAGCGAAAGCGAGATCCTGCGAGACGCCCGCTTCGCGCTGCTGGACCCGGATGGCACCACGTTCTCGCTGGAGGCCAATAACGACGCCGTGCTGCTGGTGCTGAGCGGCGAGCCGATCGACGAACCTATCGCCGGCCACGGCCCGTTCGTCATGAACACGCGCGACGAGATCCACCAGGCCATCCGCGACTTGAGCAGCGGGCGCTTCGGCCGCATGCCCGCCTGACCGGCGTGCGGGGGGCGGGCTGGGACGGTAAAATCGGCCCGCCTTTGGCTCGATAGGGACAGCTATGCCTGGTTCGACAGGCGCCGGCGCCCGGCTGGCGCGCTCGCTCGGCGCGACCGTGCTGGTGGCGGCACTCGCCGCCTGCGGCGGGAGCGGCGGCGGCGGGAGCGGCGGCGACGCCAGCGGCGTCGGCAGGAGCGGGAGTGCCGGCGACAGCGGCTGGGTGGCCGGGCAGTTCCTTCCCTCCGACTCCTTCAAGGGGGTATGTGAGCACCCGCGCCCCGGCACCGACGATCTCGAGGGCGACGTGCTCGACGAGAACAACTTCCTGCGCTCGTACAGCGATGAAACCTACCTCTGGTACGACGAGATCGTCGACCAGGACCCGTCACGGTTCAACTCACCGCTCGCGTACTTCGATGAGTTGATGACGCTGGCCAGGACACCGTCCGGCGCGCCCAAGGACCAGTTCCACTTCACGGTACCCACGGAGGAATGGGAGCAGATGTCGCAGTCGGGCGTGTCGGCGGGCTACGGCGCCCTGTGGGCACTGCTTGCAACCCGCCCACCCCGCGAGGCGGTGGTCGCCTTCGTCGAGCCGGGCTCTCCGGCCGCCGACCCGGGCATCGATCTTGCCCGCGGCGATGAAGTGCTGGCGGTCGACGGCGTGAGCCTGCAGGACGGCGACGCGGCGGCGCTGAACGCGGGGCTGTTCCCGGCCACCGTGGGCGAGCGGCACACCTTCACCATCCGGAAGCTGGATGGCACCACCCGCGAGGTGTCGATGACCGCCGAGGCGGTCGAGTCGGTGCCCGTGCACAACGTGAAGACGGTGCAGAGCAGCATGGGCCTCGTCGGCTACCTCGCCTTCAACGATCACATCGCCACTGCCGAAAGTCACCTGATCGACGCCGTCGAGCTGCTGCGCGACGCCGGCATCCGGGAACTGGTCGTCGACCTCCGCTACAACGGCGGCGGCTTTCTCGCAATCGCCAGCCAGCTCGCACACATGATCGCCGGCGAGGTCCCGACCGCCGGCCGGCCGTTCGAGGAAATCCGCTTCAACGACAAGCATCCCACGACGGATCCCGTGACCGGCGAACCCCTCCGACCGATGCCGTTCATCGACGAGACGGTCGGCTTCTCCGAGCCTGCCGGCACTCCGCTGCCGACGCTCGACCTGCAGCGCGTCTTCGTGCTGACCGGCCCGGGGACCTGCTCCGCCAGCGAATCCATCATCAACGGCCTGCGCGGCGTCGACGTCGAGGTGATCCTCGTGGGTTCGACCACCTGCGGTAAGCCCTACGGCTTCTACCCGACCGACAACTGCGGCACGACGTATTTCACTATCCAGTTCCAGGGTGTCAATGCCAAGGGCTTCGGCGATTACACGGACGGCTTCTCACCGGAGAACAATGTCATCGGCACGCCGGTTCCCGGCTGCGCCGTCGCCGACGACTTCACGCACGAGCTGGGCGACCCGGCGGAGGCGCGCTTCGCGGCCGCGCTGGACCTGATCGATGGTGGGCAATGCCCGTCTCCGACGGCGCGCGCCGCGCCGGGATCGTCGAAACCGGCAGCGCCGCTGTCGGCGGTCGACGGCATCACCCCGAAATCGCCCTGGCGCGAGAACCGCATCCTGCGGCCGCCGCCGTGACGCGTCGTTCGCTGGTTGGCATCTGCTGCGCCGGCGCCGTGCTCGGGGCCTGCCACACCGCGGCACCCCTGCCGCACGAGTCCGCCCGGGGCGGCAACGTGCCCGCCGTGATCGCCAGGCCCACACCCGAGAGCCGTGCGGAACTGCAACAGGCCGTGAGCCGGATGCTGTCCGGCGCCGAGGTCCTGCTGGCCGACGATGCGTTCACCGGGTCCAGCCTGCTCACCATCGAACGCCGGCGCCTCGGGAGCCGCGACAACCCGCCGCTGTCCGGCCGCGACCTGGGTACGCCCGAGCGCTTCCGCCTCCTGCTGACCGGCACCGGCTGCGTGCTGTTGCGCGAATCGGACGAATCCACCGTCGCGCTGCCGGAAACGGACTGCGTCCCGGAAAAGTAACCCGCACCGCGCATCGCGCGCGATGCTACCTCCCGAATACATCTCACGCGCGTCGGCTATGCCCAAGCCGTAGCATCGCGCGCGATGCGCGCTCCTACAGGCGGTCGCGAGATAGCCGGTCAGGCGGACGGGAGCTGGTCGACGAACTCGATCATGCGCTGCTGCATCGCCTCGTCCGGGAGCGGTCCCGTTCCGGCGCCGAGGTTGTCGAGCATGTGCTTCGGATTGCTGGTCGCCGGGGTGATGGCCGTCACCGCCGGGTGCGCCGCGATGAACTTGAGGAAGAACTGTGCCCAGCTCGTCGCGCCGAACTCGGCGGCCCAGGCGGGCAGTGCCACACCTTCGGTGCGCGCCCACAGGCGGCTGCGTCCGAAAGGCAGGTACACCAGCACCGCGATACCCCGCTCCTCGGCGAGCGGCAGGATGGTTCGCGCCGACTCGCGGTTGTCGATCGCATAGTCCACGCCGATGAAGTCCAGCGGCTCTTCGCGCATGACTTTCGCGAGGTAGTCGTACTCGCCGGCGTTGGTCGAAGTCGTGCCGATGTAGCGCACGCGGCCCTCCTCCCGCAGCGCCTTGATGATGGCGAGCTGTGTCGGGATATCCCGAAGGTTATGCACCTGGATCAGGTCGATGGCCGGCGTCCCTATGCGCTCGAAAGACGTCTCGATCTGCTGCCGCACGGCTTCCGGGTCCGCCGAATCGCCGCCGCGCGGCACCGCGTTCACCTTGGTCGCCCAGAAGACCTCCTTCGCGATGCCGAGGCCGTTCACGATCTCGCCGGCAACCTCCTCGGAATCGCCGTAGCTTGGCGCCGTATCGAACACCGTGCCGCCGTTGTCGACCAGCGTTTGGATGACGGCGCGCAGCCTGTCGACGTTCTCGCTGCCGGCCATCCGGCTGAAGGTCGCGGAGCTGCCGAGGCCGATGATCGGGAGCGTTTCGCCCGAGGAAGGAATCGCGCGCTTGACCAGGTCGCCGCGCTCCAGCGCCGCCAACAGGCGCGGATGCAGTGCGAGGGCGGCACCGGCCGCCGCATAGCGGAATACGTCACGTCGGCTGGTCATCGGCATCTCCTGGCACGGGATCAGCGGTTGTCAACTATAAACCAACCGCGGACCGCTCCGCAGCCGTCGCGTGAGGCGCAGGGTATCCTGTGCGTTTTGCGCCGGTCCCCGGCAGGAAACAAGGCTTATGTACGACTTCCCCGCCCTGCCCGGCGCCTCCGCGATTTTCGCGATCACCGTCGGACTGAGCCTGCTCGGCATGTACGGCGCGCCTCGCGTGATCGACGCCTGCCTGTTCCGCCCGTACTGGCTGCCGCGGACCAACCGCTACGAAACCATCGTCACGAGCGGGCTGGTGCACGCGGATCTTGCGCACCTCCTGTTCAACATGATCACCTTCTGGTTCTTCGCGTTCCCGCTGGAATATCGCCTCGGCACGTCCGCTTTCGTGGCGCTCTACCTCGCTGGCCTGGTCCTGAGCCATTTCTGCACGTGGGTGAAACAGAAGGACAACCCGCAGTACGCCTCCCTCGGCGCCTCGGGCGCGATCTCGGCCGTGCTGTTCGCCTACATCGTTTACGACCCGGCGACGAAACTGATCATCTTCCCGCTGCCCATCCCGATTCCGGCGGCGCTGTTCGCCGTCGGCTACGTCGCCTGGTCCTGGTGGGCGTCCCGGCAGGAGCGCGGCCGCATCAATCACGACGCCCACCTTTGCGGCGCTTTTACGGGCCTGGCGTTCGTCGCCGTCACCGACCCGGCCGCGTTCACAGCCCTCCGAAACCTGCTCCCGTAGGAGCGCGCACCGCGCGCGATGCCACGGCAACGGCAGCACCGACGCACGTGAGAGGTGCCATGGCCGTGGCATCGCGCGCGGTGCGCGCTCCTACGGGAGGTGTGCCGTCGAATCGGCACAGGCACCCGCTATCCGGATATTGCAAGCAAACTCCAGGCGGCGCGTGCGGGGCGCGGCGGTCGTCATTCGGCATAGCCCGTAAGCTCGACGTATCCCCGCCCCGTCACCGTCCCGGCGCCCCGGCGACCGCTTACATCCACCGCTCCTTCCCAGTAGCGCACGCTGGTCTCGAGCTCCTGCGCCTGCATCACGGGATCCACTTGCACGGCCAGCTCCAGCCGCGGTACCGACAGCGTCCAGCCGGACGGGTAGCGACCGCCGGCGGGACTGCTCCAGTAATCGCGAACCGAGAGCGCCACGTCGCCGGCGGCGAGCTGCACCGGGTCGCCTTCTGCCGGCACGAACGTCCCGGCGCTCATCGGGTCGATACCGCCGTCCCGGTGCCGTAGCTGGTAGTACATGAGCTCGCTGCCGTCGGCGAACTGCAGCGCGAACCAGTCCCATCCCGACTGCTCGTCCGACAGTGCGCTACTGCCCCATTCCCGGTCCAGCCAGGAGAGCCCCGAGACGTCGAACACCTCGTTGCCGATCCTGAGCGTCCCGTGCGTGGCGATCCGCGTGATGGAATAGTAATAGCTTGCGTTTCCGGCCTCGGACGATTTGCGTGACAGGCCCCGGTCGCCGTTCAGCACCGGTGGCTTCTCCGGCTCGAGCGTCACCGTCAGCGCCGCATTCCCGCTGTCCGCGTGCAGCAGCCACTTGCCCTCTCCCTGCCCGTCCTGGGGGTACGCCTTCAGCCACCAGTCTTCCACCCAGACGCGAAACGGTTCCGCGGTAGCGCCGGCGAGGCCGAGCGCTCCACGGGCGAAGGTTTCGGCGGCCAGGAAGCGGCCGCCGGCCGCATCGGTGATCGCGAAGTGGCCGACGTACACCTGGCGCGTTCGCCAGTCGGAAGGCGCCTCCGCGACCGGCGCCGGTTCCGTGGCCGGCGCCAGCGCGAAGCGGAAGATCGTCAGCTCGAAGCCGAAGCGTTCGCCGCCGGTCGCGTCGAGGTTGCCGGTGACGTACCACCACTCGTTTCGGTAGGCCGGGTGGGGACCGTGGTCTGCCGGGAAGGAAAAGTCGCGCGGCTCCTCGGCATGAGCAAACGCCGAATCGGGAGCGCCGAGCAGTGCCGAAAGCCGCGGCGAGCCGGCCCCCTCGCGCGGCGCGACTTCGGCCCGCCCGTCGCCCGCGACACCCATGCTGAATATTGAAAAAACAACGACTAACGTTGCTTTTTTCACGTTAATCCTCCCGCATGGCCAACGCCGGGTTCGCACCTGCCGCGCGGCGCGCGGGGTAAATGGCGGCCAAAAGCGCCGCGCCGACGGCGAGGACCACCGCCGCAAGCAGCGCGCGGGGCTCCACGATGACGTCCATCTCCCAGCCGAACGCGCGACGATTGATCACCTCGATCAGCACCCACGACATGACTGCGCCCAGCGGTATCGCGGCCAGCCCGCCCATGAGCCCGATGAAACCCGTCTGCAGGATCACCATGCCACCGAGCTGCCGCGGCGTCATGCCGAGCGCCCGGAAGATCGCCAGCTCGCGCGCGCGCTCGAGCTGCAGCGCCAGCATGGCGGCTGCGATGCCGATCAGCGCGACCGCAAGCGCGAGCCAGTAGAGCACGTCGGTAATGATGAAAGTCCGGTCGAAAATCTCCATCGAGAGCTCGCGGAGTTCACGGTCGGAGCGGATGAGCAGCGCCTGGCGGCCGGCGCTTGCCGCCCGCAGGTCCTCTATCACGGCGTCGGCGTTGGCCTCCGGCGCCAGGCGGATGCCGAGCGAGCCGACCGCCGGATCCTTCCAGAAAACATCGTAGGTGTTACGGCTCATGAGCAGGGAATCGAGATCCGCGTCGTAACTGCGGTAGGTTGCTGCCACCGGGAAGGTACGCTCGCCCTGCGCGGTGGGGAGCGTTACCGTGTCGCCGCGGCCGACGCCGTGGCGGTACGCATAAGAGTCGGAGACGAGGATCGCGCCCTGCTGCTGGAAGGCTTCGCGCACTGCCCCGGGTTCGGCGTCCCGCAGCAGGATACCGTCGAAGCTTTCCGCCGGCAGCTCGAGCACCGTCAGCTGCACGCGGCCGGAGGAAGTCTCGAGCCAGGTGCTGCGGCTGGTGCTGTAGGCGGCTATGCCCGGCAGGCGCACCAGGTCGGCAAGCAGGTCCGGCTCCAGCGTACCGCGGTCGACCGCGACGTAGATGTCGGAGCGCAGCGTGCCGTTCAGCCACTCACCGACGGCGCCGCGGAAGCTGTCGACCATGATGCTGACGCCCAGCGTCGCCGATACGGCGATGCCGAGTGCCACGATGGCCACGGCGGTGCGGCTCAGCGAGGCGGCGATGCCCGAGATGGCCAGCCGTCCCGTCGGACCGCCGAGCGCCGCCGCCGGCCGCGCCGCGGCAGTCGCGACGGCGCGCACGATCAACGGTATGCAGAGTGCAAGCCCTGGAATCAGGATGAACAGGGCGGCGAGGCCGGACACCAGGCTCGCGCCGGAAACACCTATGAGCAGCGCGGCGAGCGCCGCGGCGGCCAGGCCGCCCGTCGCCAGCGCCGGCAGCAAGCGTCCCGTCTGCCGCTCCAGTGCCGCACGCGTGAGCGCGAGCCGCGGCACCGAGGACGCCGCTTCCCAGGCGGGGACGGCGGCCGCCATCAAGGTCGCGGCAAGGCCGGCAGCGACGCCCTTTGCAATGGCCGCGAAGTCGGGCGCCACCTCGGTAACCGTGACCACGAAGTACAAATCGTTGATCGAGCGGGACACCAGCTTCAGCAGCCACTCCGCGAGCCAGAAGCCCAGCGCGAGGCCGGCCGCCGTACCGAGGATGCCGAGCAGCAATGCCTCGCCGAGCACCAGCACGAGCAGCTCACGCCGGGTAACGCCCAGCGCGCGCAGCGCACCGAAGATGCCGCGCCGCTGCACGACGGCGAAACTGATGCTGTTGTAGATGAGGAAGACGCCGACCAGCAGGGCAAGCAGGCTCATCGCCTTCAGGTTGGTTTCGAAAGCCGCGCTCATGGCGCTTACCGACTCCGTGCGGCCGGCTGAAGGCAGGAGCTGCACCCCGGGCGGCAGCTCCGACGCGAGGCGAGCGGCCGCCGCCTCGTCGCCGGGTGGCAGCCGCACGTCGATGCGCGTCAGCTCCCCTCGGCGGCTCAGCCATTCCTGGGCGGTGGCGATGTCGGTGATCAGCAGGTTGTCGAGCCGCCGCTCCGTCTCGCTGCCGGCATACGCGACCAGCGTCGCCGTCACCTCGCGGCCGTTCGCCGTCAGGGTGAGCGTATCGCCGGGCGCAAGGCCGAGCGCTGCTGCCGTGCGTTCCGCCAGGAGCACGGTACCGGGAGTGGCCAGCAGTTGCTGTAACAGCTCGAAGCTGCCCAGCACGGAACCCGCGGCCGTATAGTCGCGAAAGCCCGCCTCGGCGAGCGGATCGACGCCGAGCATCTGCAGCGTCACGTCGCCCACGTCGACGTATTCCTCTACGACCGGCGCGAGATTCCCGAATCCCTTCTCGACCCGCAGCAGGGGGTAAAGGGTTTCATCGACGCCGCCCGGGCCGGCGACGAGCTGGTGCGTCGCCTCGCCGTTGACGGCATCCATCGACAGCAGGAACGCGCGCCGCGAGCTGTCGACGGCGAGATCGGTGGCCAGCATGACGGCGACGCCGATGGCAATGCCGGCGAGCGCCGGCGCCAGCTGCCAGGGATGGCGCCGGAGGTAATTCCAGCTTGCCCGGATCAGGACCCTGTCCGGTGCCGGCATCACTCGGCAGGAAAGAGACGGCCGTCGCGCAATTCCACGGTCCGGTCGCAGAAGGAGGCAACGCGCGCGCTGTGGGTGGCGACCAGCATGGTGCCGCCGGTGTGCCGCACGAGGGAGTCGAGCAAGGCGAGGACTTCCTCCGTGGTCCGGTCGTCGAGATTGCCGGTCGGCTCGTCGGCGAGTACCAGCGACGGGCGATGCGCCAGGGCGCGGGCGATCGCCACGCGCTGCTGCTCGCCGCCCGACAAGAGTTCAGGCCAGGCGGCACGACGGTCGGCGAGCCCGACGGCGGCGAGCAGGTCTTGCACCCGCTGGTCGGCTTCCGGGTTGCCGTAGCCGTTGAGCTCGAGCACGAGCCGGACGTTGTCGCGTACCGTGAGGGTCGGCACGAGGTTGAAGGCCTGGTAGACGAAGCCCACGTGCCGGCGCCGCCAAAGCGTGCGATCCCGCTCGTCGAGGGCGGTTATGACCGCACCGCCGACTTCGACCTCGCCCGAGTCGGGCACGTCGATGCCGCCGATGAGGTTGAGGAGGGTGGATTTACCGGACCCGCTGCGGCCCCGGATCGCGACCGTCTCGCCCCGCGCAAAGCGTGCATCCAGGGCGTCCAGCACCGTGTGCAGGTTCTCCCCTTCCCGGTAGCGCCGGCACAATTTCCGGATTTCGACGCCTGTCGGGCCAACTTCGCTGCTCATGGATCTCCGCACGGGCCCGCTGAAGGCCAAAAAAGTGTGACGAACAGTCCTGACACCCCCGTGCGCGGCCGGTAGAATCGCCGGTACAAGGGGAACACCCTTGATTATAAAGAGATCGAAGGCTCCTCGACGGTTCGGGGATGAGTACTGTGCCCGGTGATACTGGTGCGTTCAGCGCTACTTGGCGGCGTTGCGGTCACTTGCGAGGGCTGGAGCCACCCGCGGCAAGCCGCGCCGTTGCCAGGAACACTGGCAGGCCAGTTGAATGCATCGATATTACGTTGACAGAGTACCAGGGCAGAGAGCGAGCGGCTGATGAAGGCTCGGCTATCCTTTGAGATGTACCTTCCGCTGCTGCTGAGCGCAGCAGCGGTGCTGGGTGTATCACCCTTCCTGGTCATTCGCCTTTTGAGTGGTGAATGGCTGATGGCGGCTGTCGATGCGGCGATCGTCGCGGGTTTTGCTTTCCTCGGGCTTTCCGTGCTGCGGCCGCGCCGCGTTCGCTTTGCCAGCGTGTCCCTGGCCATCCTGTGCGTGGTCGGGATGCTGACGACGATCTACGTGCAGGAGGAACGGCAGGTTTTCTGGGCCTACCCCTCGATGATTGCCGTGTTTTACCTCGTAAAGCCCGGTGAGGCGGTATTGATCGCCGCGTTGACGCTGCTCGCGCTGGTACCCGAGCTGTTACCCACGGAGGCACCCCTCACGTTCGTAACGATATTCACTACGCTGGTCATGACCTGCCTGTTTGCCTACGCCTTCGCGTTCCTGTCCCGCGGCCAGCGTGACCAACTGCTGGTGCTCGCCCGCAAGGATCCCCTCACGGGCGCCGGCAACCGGCGGGCACTCGACGAGAAGCTCGCGGAGCTTTGCGCGGCGCAGACGCGTGCCAACGTGCCCGCCTCGCTGCTCCTGATCGACATCGACAACTTCAAGGAGATCAACGACGAGTTCGGGCACGCGGCCGGCGACCAGATCCTTGTCCGGCTGACGGAGATCATCGACCTGCGCATCCGTGTCACCGACAGCCTTTACCGAATCGGGGGCGAGGAGTTCGTCGTCGTCATCGAGGGACAGAAGAAAGACCAGGCGCGGCGCCTCGCCGAACAGCTGCGCACGCTGGTGGAAGCAAACGAGCTTGCGCCGGGTGGCGCCGTCACCATTTCCCTCGGCGTGGCCGAGCTCGGGTCCGGCGAAAAACCGGAGCAGTGGCTGCGCCGCGCGGACGTGGCGCTGTACGAGTCCAAGCGGGCCGGCCGCAACCAGACCAGCCTTGCCACGACCGGCAAGGTGCTGCACCTCGACCCGGGGCGCTAGGCGACAACGAAACGGCTTCCCACACCGGCGATGCGGCCGCGCGCGAACCTCGCCGCCCGTTCCACGTCCAATTCACCTGTTATAACCATTACACTCGGATGTTTTCCGGCGTCCGGGCGGAGGCGGCACAAGCGATGGGATTGCTCGTAGACGGCAAATGGCAGGACCAGTGGTACGATACGGGGAAGACCGGCGGGCGCTTCGTACGTTCCGCGAGCGCTTTTCGCAGCTGGATCACGCCGGACGGTGCTCCCGGCCCGAGCGGGAGCGGCGGCTTCGCCGCGGAGGCCGGCCGTTATCACCTCTACGTCTGCCTCGCCTGCCCGTGGGCGCACCGCACGCTCATCTTCCGCAAGCTCAAGAATCTCGAGGACCGTATTTCCCTCTCGGTCGTGCACTGGCTGATGCTCGAGCACGGCTGGACCTTCGAGCCTGGCGCAGGCGTTATACCCGACCCTGTCAACGGCGCGCGCTACCTGCACGAGGTGTACACGGCGGCCGATCCGGGCTACACGGGACGCGTCACGGTCCCGGTGCTATGGGATAAAAAGACGGGCACCATCGTCAATAACGAGTCGGCCGAGATTATCCGCATGCTGAACAGCGCGTTCGATGGCCTTCCCGACGTGCCGCCGCTGGATTTCTATCCCGCGCACCTGCGCGAGGAGATCGACGCACTGAACACCCGGATCTATGAGACGGTGAACAACGGCGTCTACCGTGCGGGCTTCGCGACGACCCAGCAGGCCTACGAGGAGGCGATCGGGCCGTTGTTCGAAACCCTGGACTGGCTGGACCGGCGGCTTGCCGGTCAGCCCTACCTCACGGGCGACGCCATCACGGAGGCCGACTGGCGCCTGTTCACGACCCTGCTGCGCTTCGATGCCGTTTACTACGGCCATTTCAAGTGCAACGTACGGCGTATCGTCGATTATCCGCACCTGTGGCCGTATGCCCAGGACCTCTACCGCCAGCCGGGAGTCGCGGACACGGTCAATTTCGCGCACATCAAGGGCCATTATTACGGCAGCCACCGGACGATCAATCCCACCGGGATCGTGCCGGTCGGCCCGGCTACGGGTTTTCCCGGCGCCGACGCGGTTCCGGAGCCGCCTGCGGATGAATAATCAGCAGGCAGTAGCTCCCCGGCGCTGTTTCCCGAGCGGGAGAAAACCCGTACGCAAGGTTTTGCCATCGTTCGCGCTCCTCGCCTTCGTGGCGGTCTCCGCCGTCGCCCAGGCGCAGGCGGCGCGTACCCCGGCGCTGTTGGGCAGCGGGGCAAAATCGCTCCCGTCGCTGATCGAGTTCCCGGAGCTGAAAGGCGACACGACCGCCGTCATCCGCTGCGCCGCTATCGTCGAGAAGAACGGCAAACTGGACAAGAACGGCTGTTTCGCCGAGGAAGCCGCCGACCAACTCTTCATCGAAGCCATTGTCGAGGCGGCCGACGACGCACGCGCCGTACCGGCAACCGTGGGCCGCGACAAGCAACCGACCTACCTGCAGTACAGGGTCGAGTTCATCAAGAAGGGAAGCGAGGAGACCGTCAACGTCTATCCGAACCCGGGCGTGCAGGAGAATATCGATGCCTACGGCCAGGATCACGTGGCGGCGCAGCGCGTGGTGGGCCGAGAGAAATGGCAGGGAGAATGCCCGCAGAGTTCACGCTACCTCGTGTGGCTGAAAGCTCACGTCGCGCCTGACGGCCAGCAAAGCAGCCTCAGCCTGACTCACGCCGGCGGCCTCAACCCCACGCCCCGCTGCCGGCAGGCGATCCTCGACACCGTCATGGACAGCCTGTTCTTCCCCGCGCTCGCCGACGGAGAGCCCGTGCCTTCCACCTACGTCGAACCGTTCGGCAATTAACCCGTGTAACTGCCGACACGTTCGCCTTTCCGGCGGCCGATTGACGGCGTCATCAGGCCGCTGCAGTATGGAGCCATGAACAAGCAATCAACGATATTGGCCGTCGTCGAGCCGGACATCAGCCCGCGGGACGTGGTCCAGCGCGGGGCCTGGCTTGCCGAAATGACGGGATCCACGCTGGACCTTCTGCTATGTGACACGGACGTGGGCGCGCTGAGCGACATGTTCTTCGTGTCGAACGAAGCGCGGGACATCGCCGCGCAAATACGGGCCGCCCAGGAGGAGATGCTGGCGGAGTTTGCGCAACCCGCGCGCGACCGCGGGGTCCCCGTTACGACGGGTGTCCTGGACAAACGGCCGATCGCCGACGGCATCGTGCACGTGGCGCTGGACCGCCAGCCGCGTTTTGTGGTGAAGGCGACGCAATACCACAGCGGCGCGGCGCGGGCGACCCTGCTCGATACGGACTGGCAGCTGATGCGGCACTGCCCGTTCCCGATCTGGCTGGTCAAGCCGAGGCCGATCGCGTCGAAGCCCGTCCTCGTCGCCGCCGTCGACCCGATGCACAGCGACGACGAGCAGGCCGTCCTGGACAGTGTGATCATCGAGCATGCGAAGGAAATTGCAGGCCGCACCGGCGGCGAGCTGCACCTGCTGCACGCCTACCAGCCGATAAGCGGAGTCGGGGCCGCGGCCAAGCTCAACTTCAAACCGGTCCGCCTGTCCGTCGAGGAAATCAGCGCAAAAATGGAAAAGGAACATCGGGCACGGCTGGATGCGCTGGCCGGCAAGCACGGGATCGAGCCGGCCCGCACCCACCAGCTCCCCGGCAGCCCGATCGAGGTCCTGCCTTACGTCGCCCGCGACTGGAACGCCGACGTCGTGCTCATGGGCGCACTGGCGCGCGGCCGCGCCTCCAGCAACCGCATCGGCCGCACAGCCGAACGAGTGCTCGACCACCTCCCCTGCGACGTGCTCATCCTGCGCCCGGCCTAAAAAGGTGTCAGGTTTATTTAAAAAGGTGTCATAAAAAGGTGTCAGGTTTATTTGCTTGCTACCCCTTAGAAGAAAATAAACCTGACACCTTTTAGAGAAAATAAACCTGACACCTTTTACTTGAAAATAAATAAACCTGACACCTTTTACTCCAGGATGCCTTCGAGGTGCAGGAAGAACGAGTACTCTAGTACGGTGTCCTCCAGGCTTTGGAAGCGGCCTGTTTTTCCGCTGTGGCCTGCCTGCATGTTGGTTTTGAGCAGCAGCAGGTTGTTGTCGGTCTTGTATTCGCGCAGCTTCGCTACCCATTTTGCGGGTTCCCAGTATTGCACCTGGGAATCGTTCAGCGAGGTAGTGACCAGCAGGTTGGGATAGGCCTGCGCCCTCACGTTGTCGTACGGCGAGTAGGTCAGCATGTAATCGTAGAACTGCTTGTCCCGCGGGTTGCCCCATTCGTCGAACTCGAAGGTGGTCAGCGGAATGCTGGAGTCGAGCATGGTGGTCACCACGTCGACGAAGGGGACGTGTGCTGCCACCCCCCGATAAAGCTGCGGCGCCATGTTCATGACGGCACCCATCAGCAGCCCACCGGCACTGCCGCCCTGAGCGTAAAGATGCTCCGCGGACGTGTAACCTTCTTCGATGAGGAAGCGGCTGGTATCGATGAAGTCCGTGAAGGTGTTCATCTTGTTCAGCTGCCTTCCGGCGTAATACCAGTCGCGACCCATCAGCGAGCCGCCGCGGATGTGGGCGATGGCAAAAATGAAACCGCGGTCGAGCAGGCTGAGCAGGTCCGAATCGAAATCCGGGTCGATCGTGGCGCCGTAGGAACCATAGCCGTACTGCAGGAGCGGAGTCCGCCCGTTTTTCTCCATACCGACCCGGTACACCATGGACACGGGAATGGACGTGCCGTCCCGCGCCGTGGCGTACACCCGCTCCGAGCGGTAGTTGGCGCGATCGAATCCGCCCGGGATCTCCTCTTCGTGCACGAGTTCGTGTTCCCGGCTCAGCAGATCGAAGTCGTAGGTGGACTCCGGCGTCGTCATGGACTCGTAGACGTAGCGAATCGTGCTCGTGTCGTACACGTAGTTATCATCCGTGTACGCGGTGTACACCGGCTCGGCAAACTCGATCGGGGAGAGCTCGCCGGACGCACGATCCAGAACCTCGAGCCGGGACAAGCCGTCCTGCATCGTACTGATCACGAGGTGCCCCTTCAGCGCGTCGAAGCCCTCGACCAGCACGTCTCCGCGGTGCGGCACGACGACCTTCCAGGCCTCACGCGAGGTATCGGCCAGCGGCGCCTCCATGATCCTGAAGTTCAGGGCACCATCGTTGGTCAGTATGTAGAAGCGATCGCCCCCGTCGGTGACGTAATACTCGTGTTCACCGGAACGGGGGAGGAACAGCCTCGGCTCCTGTCCAGGGTCGTCTGCCGGCAGGTAGCGCACCTCGGTGGACACGGTCTCGGCGCTCGTCAGGTACAGGTACTTGCCCGACAGCGATTTTTCGACCCAGACCGAGTTGGCTTCGTCGTTCTCCTGGTACACCAGCGTATCGTCCGGCGAACCGAGCACGTGGCGATAAATCCGGTGCATGCGCAGCGTATCGGGGTCCTGCCTTGCGTAAAGCAGCGTCCGGCTGTCGTTCGCCCATTCCACGTTGGCGGTTACGTTCTCGATCCGGTCGGGCAGCAGCTTGCCGGTTTCGAGATCCAGGAAATACAAGGTGTAGAACCGCCGTCCCTCGGTATCCACGCCGTAGACGGCTTTCCGGTGATCCGGGCTAACGGCGAAGCCGCGCACGGCGTAGTACTCGTGATCGCCTGCACCGACGTTGACGTCCAGGAGAACTTCCTCCGGCGCGTCCAGCGCCCCCTTCCTGCGGCAGTAGATCGGGTAATCCTGCCCCGCCTCGTAACGATAGTAGTACCAGTAATCGCCGTCGCGGTACGGCACCGAGACATCGTCCTGCCTGATGCGGGATTTCAGCTCCGCGAGCAGCCGGCGCTGCAAACCCTTCAGCGGCGCCATGACCTCGTCGGTGTAGGCGTTTTCCGACTCGAGGTACTCGATGACCTCGGGATTGTCCCGTTCACGCAGCCAGTAGTAGTCATCGACACGAACGTCGCCGTGGATCTCGAGTTTGTGCGGTTTCTTTTCCGGGGTGGGAGCTACAGGCATTTTCTCCGTACACGCAGTCAGTAAGGCAAGAGTAGTGGCAAGCGGTATCAACAGGCGCTTCATCATCGTTTGCGGCCGGGGTGCGGATCGACCCGGCATTATGGTCGGTCCGGCTGCATCCGTCACTCCTGTTTCCCGGCCTGGGCCGTAACTGTCGCTGCCGGCGCGGTATGTGTTTTACTCGCAGACCAGCATCTTCGGGGGAACGCGATGCAGGGAAAGATCCCGGGCCGCGAGGGTCTCATTCGCGGCATTGGGCTGGTCGGCGCCGCGCTGATCGTCCTGAACTCCGTCGTCGGCGCCGGCATTTTCGCGCTGCCGGCCGAGATCGCCGCACGGGCGGGCGTTCTCAGCCCCTGGCTGTTCCTGGGTTGCGGCCTGCTCGTCATCACCGTCGTACTGACCTACTCCGAGCTCGCGAGCTATTTTCGCGACACCGGCGGTCCGGTCCTCTACACGACCGAGGCGTTCGGGCCGCTTACCGGCTTCAGCACGGGCTGGATCTACTTCGTCAGCCGCATGACCGCCTTTGCCGCCAATACCACGGTGCTGGTCACCTATCTCGGCAGCGCCTGGGCGCCGCTGTCAGGCGGGCCCGGCCGTGCCGCCGCCATAATCATCGTCGGCGGGGCATTGACGGTCGCAAACTACGTCGGCGTCCGGGACGGCGTGCGTACCGTTGGCGTGTTCACGTTCCTCAAGATCCTGCCGCTGTTGCTGCTGATCCTTCTCGGGCTGCCCTACGTCAGCGGTGAACTGTTCTCCACGACGAACCTCCCGCACATCACGGATCTCGGCGAAACCACGCAGCTGTTGATCTATGCCTACGTCGGCTTCGAAGCGGCGACGATCATCGCCGGTGAATCGAGCCGGCCACGGCGCGACCTGCCGCGGGCACTGGTCACGACCGTCGCGGCGACCGGCTTGCTGTATTTCCTGATCGTGCTCGTTTACATCGCCGTGCTGCCGGCGAGCGGCAACGGCAATCTCACCCTGGTCGATCTCGGCCGGGAGCTGGCCGGGCCGGTCGGCGCCGCGGTGATCACCGCGACCGCCGTGTTCTCGATCGGCGGCAATCTCGCGAGCAACATGCTGACGGTGCCGCGCCTCACGTTCGCTCTCGCCGAACGGCGCCTGCTGCCCGACTGGTTCGGCCGCGTGCACGCGCGCTTCCGCACGCCCGGCAATTCGATCCTGTTCCTCGGCCTGCTGGCGACGGGATTCGCCCTCTCGGGCTCATTCCTGTGGCTGGCAGCCGCGAGTTCGCTGACGCGGCTGATCGTCTACGTGCTCTGCATCCTCGCCTTGCCCGTCATTCGTCGCAAAGCCGACGCCGGCGCACGCGCGCGCGCCTTTCGGTTGCAAGGCGGCTATATCGTTCCCGGGGTAGCACTGGGTCTTTGCATCTGGATCGCGTCCAATTCGACCCTGTACTCGTGGCAGGTGACGGGTTTCCTGCTGGTGGTCGGGTTCGGCCTGTACTGGCTTGCCGGATTCCAGCGGCGACGCCGCGCGAGACTCCCATAGGCGGCGGGAGCATCGCGCGCCCGCGGTCCCTATTCCCCGCCGTTGCCGGTTCCGGTTTTCTCCACCGCCTGCAGCGCTTCGAGGCGCGCGGCCTCGAATTCGTCGCCTTCATACCAGCTCGGCATCTCGTCGGCATTGGCGATCGCAAGCCCGGTCCAATAGCCGAGCAGCGCATCCGAGATCATGCCGTCGAAATTCCAGCTATCGGAGTATTCATCACTGGGCTGGTGGTAGTTGACGTTGGTGTAATGATTCACCTGCTCCGCGCCCCAGCCTTCTGGACGGTCCACGAAGTCGGTGCCGGTGTCGAGGTACATCGCCGGCACGCCGATTTTCGCGAAGCTGAACTGGTCGGAACGGTAGAAGTAACCGCGATCGGCGAACTGGTCCGGCTTCACGACCCGCCCCTGCTCTTCTGCGACCGCTTCCACGATCTCGTCGATCGTCGACTTGCCGAGGCCGATGAAGGTCACGTCGTGCGTATGACCCCAGATGTTGCCGCCGTCGTAGTTCAGGTTGGCTGCAATCTTGCCGGGGGGGAACGTCGGGTGCTCGGCGTAGTACTTGGAGCCGAGCAGGCCCTGCTCCTCGGCGCCCACGAAGGCCAGCAGTATGGAGCGCCGGGGCGCTTCCGGCAGTGCCTGGATGGCTTTGCCGATCGCGAGGATCTGCGCCACGCCGGAGGCGTTGTCCATCGCGCCGTTGTAGATGTCGTCACCCGTCTCGTCCGGCGTAGCGATTCCCAGGTGATCGTGGTGTGCCGTATAGATGACGACCTCGTCGGCCAGGTCCGGATCGCTGCCGGGAATGAGCCCGAGCACGTTGGCGGTCTCCGTGCGCTCGATCGCCACGTCCATGGCGATAGAGGTCGTCACGCCCAGCGGCACCGCCTGGAAATCGCGGTTGTCCGCCTCGGCCCGCAGCTCGTCGAGGCCCTGGCCGCCGAGCGCTGCCAGCGCCCGCGCCGCGTCCTCGGTCACCCAGGCTTCTACCTGCGAGCGCGGCTCGTCGCCCGCGGGCAGCTCGAACTGCTCGCCGGTCCACGACGTCTGCACGACCTGGAACGGGTAGCCGGCGGACGGCGTGGTATGGATGATGATCGCCCCGGCCGCGCCGTTTTTCGCCGCGGTGAGGTACTTGTAGTCCCAGCGGCCATACCACAGGCGGGTTTCGCCGCCGAAGAGGTCCGGATCCCAGGAAGGATCGCTGTTCATGATCAGCACGACCTTGCCGGTCACGTCGACCCCGGCGTAGTCGTCCCAGTCGTACTCCGGCGCCTGGATGCCGTACCCGACGAATACGAGCTCCGCACCCTCGATTGCCGCGCGTTCGGACTGCACGCCGCTGGAGGCAATGAACTCGTCCCATTGATCCAGCACCAGCTCCTCTTCGCCGTTCGTGAAGGTCCACTGCGGCGGCTGGTCGGTGGTCACGCCGACGAGCGTGAACTCCTGCTGCCAGTCGCCGTCTTCCGCGGCCGGCTCGAGACCGAGCTGCTGCAGTTCCTCGATGAGGTAAGCCCGCGCCATCCGGTCGCCTTCGCTGCCCGGGCCGCGGCCGCCGTACCGGTCGTCCGACAGCTCGACGATGTGCCGGCGCAGGTAGTCGGCGGTGATTTCGGTCGCCGCCCGTTCGGCCGCCGGATTACCTTCGACGGCGACGGTCGTTCCGCCCTGCTCCCGGGCGGACGATGCTGCCGGCCCGGAAGCGGCCGGCTCGGAAGGTGCCTCTCCGCCCCCGCAGGCGGCCAAAGCAAAGGAGCACAGGGAGCCAAGGATGAGCAGTCTCGGGTAGTTCACTGTAGGTCTCGCGCGGTCTCGGAAGCCGAAGGCTAACACAGGTCGACCCCGCGCCGCGAAAGCGGCCGACGAGCTGCAAGCGTCCGGTTGACGTGGATCCCTGGCCGCGCTGTAGCAGCGCCGCCGGCCTTACGCGTTCAGTGGCCCGGCCGCCCTTCCTCGAGACAAAAAAGAGCCCGGTCATAAGCCGGGCTCCAAGCAACCGTTGAAAGGCGGGGGATAGGAATGTCGTGACGACAACCTTCCAACGGCAAGTCGATATGGTGTCGAATCCAGATGCTGCAACCTCTATGCCAGTCGGCGACCAGGCTCGCGGCGCTGTCGCCGCGGCGCCCGTTTCGGCCTCGTACCCGGCCCGGCCCACTCATTTCAGTAAAAATTCCCGTCTTCCCCGTAAAAACAAGGCTCATGAGCGGAGGCCGTGCGGACATGGGTACGTCGCGGATGCCCTTCAAGTGTTGCCGAACGGCGACAGTCCAGGAGGGGCCGTGGCAATTTTTTCCGCAGCATTGAAACCTTACAAAACGTCGCGTCCGCGGTTCCCCGACCGACTTTGCTAGGATTGCGCGCATCCGCCCCGGTGGGGACAAGACCGCGGAGTCCGACGAGTGGTCCCTGATCTGCCGAGCCCGCACGCGCTAGTCGCGATCATCCTCACTTTCGCAGCGGTCCTCCTCTTCACCCGCGAGAAACTGGCGCTCGAATCCTCGAGCCTCGCGGTGCTGCTCTTCGTCCTCGCCTGGTTCGAGTTCTTCCCGGTAGAGTTCGGCGGTGCGCGCCTGCGAGCCGCCGACGTGGTCGCGGGATTCGGCAACGAAGCGCTGATCACGATCTCCGCCCTGCTCGTCCTCGCAAAGGGCCTCGAGCGAACCGGTGCGCTGCTGCCGGTCGGGCACGTCCTCGCGCGGCTCTGGAAAATACGGCCCAAAGCCGCGCTCCTCGCGACGATGCTGACCACCGCCGGCATCAGCATGTTCCTCAACAATACCCCGGTCGTCGCCCTGATGCTGCCGCTGCTCGTCGCCGTCTGCATCCAGTCCGGCATCCCGCCCTCGGGCGTCCTGATGCCGATCGGGTTCGCCACGATCGTAGGCGGTTCGGCGACCACGATCGGCACCGCGACGAACCTGCTGGTGCTCTCGGTCGCGTCGGACCTCGGGATGCCCGAGATGCAGATGTTCGACTTCGCGAAGCCCGTGTTCATCGTCGGCGGCGTCGCCATTCTCTACCTGTGGCTGGTCGCGCCGAGGCTGCTGCCCGACCGGCGGCCGCCGATGACGGATATCTCACCCCGCATCTTCGATTCCCGGCTCAGGGTCGAAGAAGGCTCCTACGCCGACGGCAAGCCCTTGAGCGACCTGCTCGCGCACACCGGCGGCCAGATGAAGGTGTCCAAGATCGCGCGCGGCGACCTGACGCTGATGAAGCTGCCGTTCGCGTCGATCAAGGCGGGCGATCTCCTGCACGTCAGCGATACTCCCGAGAAGCTCAAGGAATACGAGCGGCTGCTCGGCGCCACCCTGCTCCCCGGCCGTTCCGACGCGGGAGACGCGAACACCCGCTTGCGTAGCACGGAGCAACTGGCCGAGATCGTCGTCACCCGCGGCTCGGTCCTGGAAAACAACACGCTGGATGGAACGCGGCACCTGGCGACCTACGGCCTGCTCCCGCTGGCCGTGCACCAGCCCGGCAGGCCCGCCCGGCAGGCGCCGGAGGACCTCGGCAGCGTGACGCTGTCGACCGGCGATGTGATCCTGGTGCAGGGGGAGCAGCGCTCGCTCGAGCGACTGCACCGGAGCGGTCGGCTGCTCGTGCTCGACGGCCGGCTTCACGTCCCGCGCACCGGCAAGGCGAGCATAGCGGCGGCCATCATGGTCGGGGTGGTAGCGTTGGCGGCCTTCGGCACGCTTCGCATCTCGCTTACGGCCCTGGTGGGCGTGCTGCTGATGATCGTTACGCATTGCATGACCTGGCGCGACGTCGTCAACGCCCTGGATTTCCGGATCATCATGGTCGTCGTTGCGAGCCTCGCGCTCGGGCTCGCGCTGATGGCCACCGGCGCCGCCGGCTACATTGCATCGGCCTACGTTGCGCTGGCCGGCGACCTGCCGGTCGCCGTCATCCTCTCCGGCTTCATCCTCATCATGGCGATGCTGACGGAGGTCGTGACGAACAACGCCGTTGGCGTGCTCGGCACGCCCATCGCGATGAGCATCGCCCGCGAGCTCGGCGCGCCTGTCGAGCCCTTCGTGCTGGGCCTGCTGTTCGCCGCCAACATGAGCTACATGCTGCCGATCGGCTACCAGACCAACCTGATGGTGATGAGTGCCGGCGGTTACCGGGTCTCCGACTTCCTGCGGGTCGGTGTGCCGCTGCAGCTCATCATGTGGATCGGCCTGTCGCTGGTGCTGCCGGTGATGTACGGCCTTTGAACCGGGTGGAGGTCGCCAAAAATCCGCCTGTGCGCCACCCGTAGGCCGGACGTTACGGCTCGCCGCCCAGCACGTAACCGGCGTTCGGGACCGTGCGTAGCAGCACCGGGTGCTTCGGGTCGGGCTCGATCTTCTGCCGCAGGCGGTGCACGAGCTGCTTGAGGAGCTGCCGGTCACCGCCGGCACGGTTACCCCAGACGTACAGCAGGATACGCTCCGTTGGCACGGTGCGGCCGCCGTTCGCGATCAGGAGCTGCATAAGCCTTGCCTCGAGCCGCGTCAGGCGCACCGGCGCCTCCCCGAGTCCCTCGAGCGCCAGTGCGTCCACGAGCAGGGTGAGCCCGCCGTAGGTCGTGCTGCCCTCTCCCTCGATGCCGACGCGGCGCAGCAGCGCCCGGATGCGCGCGATCAGCACTTTCGGGCTGAAAGGCTTCGCCAGGTAATCGTCGGCGCCGAGCTCCAGTGCGTGCACCACGTCCTGCTCCTCGTTGCGTACCGTCAGCATGAGCAGCGGGATGCCGCTGGCCGCGCGCAGCCGCCGCGCCAGTTCGAAACCGTTCATCCTCGGCATGTTGACGTCCAGCACCGCAAGGTCCGGCTGCTCGGCCTCGAAGCGTTCCAGCGCCGTCTCGCCGTCGCTCGCCTGCACCACCAGGAACCCGGCTTGCTGCAGCGCAAAGCCCGTTACGGCGAGCAGGTCGGGATCGTCGTCGACCAGGAGAATTTTCATCACCCTGCCCGGACCGGCAGCTCGACCCGCGCGCGCGCGCCGGCGACCGGACCGCGCGCGAGCGACACGCGGCCACCGTGCCTTTCGACGATGGACCGCACGATGTAGAGCCCCAGGCCGAGACCCCCTTCCTCCGGGTCTTCGCCGCCGGAGCGGCGGAACTGCTCGAACAGCGCGTCGGTGTCCCCGTGCGCCGTGTGCTTCGGGCCCGGACCCGCATCATCCACCCAGAACTCGATCGCGCTCGCGTTCAGCGGCCGCGCCTCGATGCGTATCGTGCTCGCCGGCGGCGCGAACTTGCTGGCATTGGTGAGCAGGTTCACTACCACTTGAACGAGCCGCTGCTCGTCGCCGCGCAACAGCGGGAGCTGCGGCGGCACCACGGCTTCCAGCCGCTGGCCGCGCTGGTTCAGCAGCGGCTCGATCAGCTCCCGCGCCGCCGCGACGACGTCGCCGAACGCCACGTCCTGCTGCCGGATCGCAAGCTGTCCGGATTCGATCCGGACGCTCTCCAGGAGATTGTCGATCAGCCAGGTCAGCCGCTGCACGCCGCGCTCCAGCGAGAACACGAGCTGGCGCTGCGCGTCCGGGGCCATCGTCCCCAGGCCCTCGCGCAGCAGCTCGATCGACGCGAGCTGCGCCGCGAGCGGCGTGCGGAACTCGTGCGAGATGTTCGCGAGCACCGTGTCCCGTGTGCGCCGCACCGCTTCGAGCTCCGTCTCGTCGCGCAGCACCTGGACCTGCATGCCGTCGCCCGGCGCGGCTTCGGCGCTCGCGATGACCACCCGCCGAACGCGTCCGCGCACGGGCTCTATCCGCTCGACCGCTTCCGCCGACCCGGCCTGCCGAGCGTGAACGATCGGGCAGGCGTGCTCGCAGGGCCGGCGGCCGTCGGGACCGGGCACCGGGCGCAGGAGGTCGCCGCAAAACTGCCCGAGCGCCTCCTCGGCGGGCACGTTCAGCAACTTCTCGGCCTGCGGATTCATGAAACGGATCCGGCGCGCTTCGTCCACGGCATAGACACCTTCCACGATACCACCGAGCACGGCCTGCGCTTCTGCCTCGCGCTGGCGGAGCTCGCCGGTCAGCTCCACGAGGTTCCGGCGCATTTCCTCCAGCGTGCCGGCGAGGATCGCCAGCTCTTTGCCGCCCGCCGGCGGGATGGAGGCGGAGAGATCGCCAGAGCCCAGCCGCCGAGCCGCGCCGGTGAGGCGCTGGACGCTGCGTATCCAGTGCTGCCCGACCAGGATGCCGCAGAGCGTCGCGAGCAGCGCGATCGCGAGGGCGATGAGCAGCATCCGGCGGCCGATCTCTCGCACCGGCTGCATGACCGTCTCCACCGGCAGCACCGCTTGCAGCAAGGCCACGGTCTCCCCTGTCGAAGACGCCACCGGAACGCTGGCCGCATACAGCGGCGGACTATCCAGGCGCGCGGTCACGGCTTCGCCGCGGGCCAGCGCGTCGGAGTTCAGGACGGAGAACGCTCCTTCGCCCGCGCGGTAGGCCGCATAGTCGATGACGTGGATCTCGACGCCCGCGCGCTCGGTCAGCCGCGCCGCGAACCGCGCATCCATGCGGCGCAGCGCGATAACCGAGGCATCCGGGAGCTCCGGGACCGCGGCACGCGCGCCGACGATCGTCGTTCCGGAAGCCGCACCGGTAATGAGAAAGCGCTCGCCCTGCTCTTCCGCCGCCGCCAGCACGAGGCTCCAGTCGAGACCGGTGCCCGTGCCGCCCACCAACTTGCCGTCCTGCAAAACCGCGCAGGCGTCGAGGGCGGCGCCCTCGCAATAGCGCCTGAGGTACGGCGACAGCGCATCGGTGTCGGAGCCCTTCAGCAGGCGCAAGAGCGTGGGCCGTTCACCGAGCACCTGCGCCGCGGTCAACAGGTCTTCCGCGGCCTGGTGCAACGCTTCCCGGGTACCCGCCAGCGCGAGCTCGACGCGTGCCAGCCCTTCCGTCTCGGCGAGATCGCGCAGCAGGCGGATGCCGACCGCCGAAACCGCCGCCACCGCGAGGGTGACCAGCGCCGCCGTTACGATTGCCAGCCAGCCGGCCAGGCCGGGGGGGCGTATCGCCATAAACGAATGTCCTGGTGTCCTGTTTGGCCAATGCCCTGAATGTAGCTCGCGGCAGTTCTTTCGACCTGCGAGGCGTGCCGACGAGGCATAGCCCTCGCCATGGCGAGGAGACGCAACGACGCAAGACGGAACAAGGGCTCGAAATACTTCAGGGAATTAACCGGACAGGGCACTAGCCTCGCCGCGACCCCAAAGCCTCGATCGCCGCCTTTACGAGAAGCGTCACCAGGGCGAGCAGCATCAGCAGTGAGGCGACGGCGAAGGCGCCGGCGAGATCGTACTCGTTGTACAGGATCTCGACCTGCAGCGGCATGGTCGTGGTCTGGCCGCGTATATGGCCGGACACCACGGCCACCGCGCCAAACTCGCCCATGGCCCGCGCATTGCAGAGAATGATGCCGTACAGGAGGGCCCAGCGCACGTTCGGCAGCGTCACCCGGAAAAACGTCGTCCAGCCGCCGGCGCCGAGACTGACGGCAGCCTCCTCCGCGTCCCGCCCCTGCACCTGCATGACAGGCACCAGTTCCCGCGCCACGTACGGGAACGTCACCAGCAGGGTCGCCAGCACGATGCCGGGGAACGCAAACACGATGGAGACGTCGCGCGCCTCGAGCCAGGGGCCGAGCCAGCCTTGCGAACCGAACAGCAGGATGAACACGAGCCCGGCGACCACGGGTGACACCGAGAACGGCAGGTCTATCAGCGTGACGAGAACCTGCTTGCCCCTGAACTCGAATTTCGCGATTGCCCAGGCGGCCGCCACGCCGAACACCGTGTTGACCGGCACGACGATCGCCGCCGTCATCAGGGTCAGCCGGATCGCGGCAAGCGCATCGGGCGTTAGCAGCGCCTCCGTGTACGCCTCCAGTCCCTTCGACAGCGCGTAGCCCAGCACGGAGGCCACCGGCACGATGAGGATGAGCGACAGGAAGGCGAGCGAGGTGCCGATAAGCGCCAGTCGGACGGGTCGGCCGGGATCCTTGCGGACGGCGGCCGGTCGGGCAACGGCCGGGGCAGCGCTCATCGCGAGCGGCCCCGCTCGCGGCGCAGGCGCCAGCCGTTCAGCGCGTTGATCCCCAGCAGCATCGCAAACGAGACTGAGAGCATGACGAGGCCCAGCGCGGCCGCGCCGGTGTAATCGTACTGCTCCAACTTGATCACGATCAGGAGCGGGGTGATCTCCGTCTTCATGGGCAGGTTGCCGGCGATGAAGATTACCGAGCCGTACTCGCCGATGGCTCGGGCGAGCGCGAGGGTGAAGCCGGTAGCGAGCGCGGGCAGGACGGCCGGCAGGATCACCCGGCGAAACACCATCCAGCGGCCGGCGCCCAGCGATTCCGCGGCCTCTTCCAGGGCCGCTTCCACCTCTTCGAGCGCCGGCTGCACCGAGCGCACGACGAACGGCAGGCCGATCAGCGTCAGCGCCACGACCACGCCGACCCAGGTATAAGCCACCTGGATGCCGATCGAGGCCAGCCACTGCCCGATCCAGCCCTGCGGCCCGAACACCGTCGCGAGGGCGATCCCCGAGACGGCGGTGGGGAGGGCGAACGGGAGATCGATGAGGGCGTCCACCGCGCGGCGCCCGGGAAAGCGGTAGCGCACCAGCGACCACGCGATCACGAGGCCGAAGGTCGCGTTCAGGCCGGCCGCGAGCAGGGACGCCCCGAAGGTCAGCCGGTAGCTGGCCAGCGCGCGCGGCTCGGTTGCAATGCGCCACAGCTCCGGCAGCGGCAGGCTGCCCGCCTTCAGCACCAGCGCTGCCAGCGGGATCAGCACGATGAGCGCGAGGAACGCCCCGGTGACGCCGATGGCCAGGCCGAAACCCGGCAGCACACTCGGCTGCACCCACCTGCCGGGCAAGGCCATGAGGGTCAGGACGCCCGGGCCAGCCGGGAGGGACGCAGTGCCGGGAGATAAGACCGGCGCGCCGGGTCGCTCCGTGCACGCGTCAGCACGACGCCCGCGCACGCCTCGCGCGAGAGCAGGTCTTCCAGTCCTGCCACCAGGGCGCTGCCGCTCGAGACGGACGTGATGCCGACGAGCAGCAGCACCGGCGATACCCCCTGCAGGCGACTCGCCAGTGCATCCTGTACGTCGCCGCGAAACGATTCCGTGCGCACGTCGACCCCGTACACCCGGAGCGCCGCGTCGCGCAGGTCCAGGAGGTCGCGGTAGCGTCGGCCGTACATGGCCCGCTCGTCCGCCGGCACGAGCAGCGTCGCGTCAACGTCCAGGTGGCGCAGCAGGGTGCCGGCAACGCTCAGGGCGCCGTCACGCGCCGCGCGCGAGGGCTGCATGTAAATGAGCAGCCGCTGCGCGGCGCGCTCGCCCGCGCCGAGCGCGAGCGCCTGGGTCGCACCCGCCTGCAGCAGCGAGACGGCGCCGGCGAGATCCTTTCCGCCGGCCGCTGCGACAATGGGAAGTCCGCCGAGTGCGGGAATGTCGTCGCCGGGTCGGCGCCTGTGCACCGACGGTGATACGCGCATGCGCTCCGCCAGCTCGCTGACCAGCGTCGACCGTCGAAGCCGCTCTTCACCGGCCGCGTCATCGGCAACCAGCCTCAGGCTGCCGATGCGGGTCGGCATGACGTGAACGCGTTTCGCGCCGATAACGACTGCCTGCCCGATCGCAAGCGGCGCCGTGGCCGAATCCTGGCTGCTTCGCGCCGCTTCCACGGTGAACTCGGGTGCATCCGGCGTGGCCGCGCTTTGCAGGTTTCGCATCGTGCCCACCGACAGCCGCACGCGCTCGAGCGAACCGGTGAACTCCAGCTCCACCACGCGGGCCATTGCAATCGTATGCTCCGGCAGGCGCACGCCCTCGCGTCCTATGACGATATCCTCCGGCCTTATGACCACCGTCGCCTCGCCGGCGAAGCCGGGAAAACGCGAGAGCCCGTCCGCGATGACGGAATGACCCACGTGTACGCCGCGGCCGTCGCGTTGCGCGAGCAGCAGGTTCGCCGCGCCGAGGAACGTCGCCACGAAGCGGGTCCTCGGCCGCGCGTACAGCGCCCGCGGCTCGCCGACTTCCTGCAGGCGGCCCCGGTCCATGACGCCGAGGCGGTCGGCCATCGTAAACGCCTCCTCCTGGTCGTGCGTGACGAGGACCGTGGTGATACCGACCGCCCGCTGGATGTCGCGAATGCCGCGGCGCAGCTCGCCGCGGATCTGCGCCTCCCGGGCGCCGACCGGCGCGTCCAGCAGCAGGACGCGCGGCGGGTGTGCCAGCGCGCGCGCCACCGCCACCCGCTGCTGCTGGCCGCCCGAGAGCTCCGCGGGCAGCCGTTGGTCCATGCCTTCCAGCGCCACGAGCTTCAGCAGCTCCGCACGGCGCCGGCGGCGCTCCGCCGCGCGCATGCGCCTCGCCCGCAGCGCGAACTCGATGTTGTCGGCGATCGTCATGTGCCGAAACAGCGCGTAGCTCTGGAACACGAAGCCGGTTTCGCGGTCCCTCGCGCGAACGTTCGAGACGTCGCGGCCGTGCAGGACGATCCGCCCGTGATCGATTGTCGTCAGCCCGGCGATGGCACGGAGGAGCGTGCTCTTCCCGCTGCCGGAGGGCCCCAGCAGCACGAACAGCTCGCCTTCGGCAATCTCGACCGTGACGTCGCTGATCGCGGGCGTGCCGCCGTAATGTTTCGAAACCTGCTCCAGTGCAATCGACATCTGAACCTCACTCCGGCGCCTGGCGCTCGTAAATCCGGTCGAACACCCCGCCGTCGTCAAAGTGTCGCGCCTGCGCTTCGTCCCAGCCGCCAAAGACCGCGCCGACCGTGAACAGGCGGAGCTCCGGGTACTGGCTGCGATACCGCGCCGCGACCTCCGGATCGGTCGGACGGAAGTAGTGCCGGGCGACGACGTCCTGCCCGACCGGTGAGTAGAGGTATTCGAGATAGCTTTCGGCGACGGCGCGCGTGCCCTTGCGATCCACCACCGTATCGACGACCGCGACGGTCGGCTCGGCAAGGATGCTGACGCTGGGGACGACGATCTCGAACGCGTCTTCGCCCAGCTCGCCCAGCGCCAGCAAGGCCTCGTTCTCCCAGGCGAGCAGGACGTCGCCGAGCCCGCGCTGCACGAAGGTGTTGGTCGAGCCGCGAGCACCCTGGTCGAGCACGGGAACGCGCCGGTAAAGCTCGCCGACGAAAGCGGCCGCCTCTTCCTCCGCGGCCGCGATCTCGGCTTCCGGCGCAAAAGGCAGTCGATCGAGGCCGCCCAGCTCGCGATCGAGCACGTAGCCCCAGGCGGCCAGGTAGTTCCAGCGCGCGCCGCCCGAGGTCTTGGGATTGGGGGTGATGACCTCCACGCCGTCGTTCAGCAGGTCGGGCCAGTCACGGATGTTCTTCGGGTTGCCGCTGCGCACGAGGAGGACGATCGTCGACGTGTACGGCGCACTGTTGTGCGGCAACCGCGACTGCCAGTCCGGCGCGAGCCGCCGGCTGTGTTTCCGGATGGCCTCGACGTCGTAGGCCAGCGCGAGGGTGACCACGTCCGCGTCCAGGCCGTCGATCACCGAGCGCGCCTGGCTGCCGGAGCCGCCGTGCGACATCTGCACGGCAACGTCCTCGCCCGTCCGTTCCCGCCAATAGTCCGAGAATGCGGCGTTGTACTCGCGGTACAGCTCCCGCGTCGGGTCGTACGAGACGTTGAGAATCGTGACCCGGTCCGCCGGCGACCCGCAGCCGAGCAAGAGAACGAGGACAGCAAGCAGGCTGAGTATTGGACGAACCGGCGTCATGCGATACCTCCGGTGAGAGGGGGAAAGGATGCTACGGCCGGCCGGTAACCGTGTCGGTATTCCCGCGGTTACGCGCCGGTTACGAACGGCGGCACGTCGGGCAAGACCCGCGTGAATCCGGCGGCGCGGTTCACGGGCGGCGGGCCAGCCGGTCGAGGAGAGGCCGCTGGCGCCGGCCCCGGAGCGCGAGGATCTCCGCCGCGAGGCGCTCGGCCTGCTCGCGCAGCTCGGGCACCGCGGTTTGCTCCCAGCAGCGGGCCTTGCAGGCCGGGCCGAGCAGGTAGAGTCCATCGACCCGGCCGTTCGTCCCGATCGCCGCTCCGTCCCCGGCGGTGACATAGCCGAGCCCGTAGCGGTCCGGCGTCAGCAGGCCGTCGACGATCAATTGGCCGTGCAGGGCCGATTCATTCATCCGGAAACTGGGGCTCGTGCAGTTGATGATCCAGTCGAAGCGGTCGCGCCGGACGCGGCCTCGAATCGCGCGATCGACATAGATCGCGTTCTCGGTCGCGAAGGCCCTGCGCACGTGTCCGGCCGACACGGTGAGCTTTCCGGCTTGCCGCAAGCCGGCAATCGTGCGCGCGGTCCCGGGCGCCAGGCGATGACGATGGACTTCCCAGAACGGCCGTACGTGGCGCAGGAACCGCGCCCGCTCCGGCCCGGGCAACGCGCGCCAGAGCTCGGGCACGATCGGGCGCAGAGCGTCGAAGACCGCCTGCCAACCTGCACCGTGCGCGACCGCGT
>CAYRKH010000009.1:0-79710 GCA_964424805.1 uncultured Woeseiaceae bacterium | reverse complement strand
CCGAGACCAGTTCCTCCCCGGAGGCACTGTCGAGGAGGCGAGTAGTGATGCCGACACTGACCTGGTCGGCATCGCCGATGCGGTCGACGCCGAGGAAGCGATTCTTGCGGAACAGCTGGACGAGGTTCAGGTCGGGATTGATCGTATCGAAGACCGGCAGGCCCGCCTGGTCGCGAAACGGGACGTGTACGTACATGAGCCGAGGCTCGAGCGTCTGTATCCAGCGGTTGCCTTCGCCTAGGCGGCGTTCCAGGATCATGCCGGTGTCGATGCTCGCTATGGGCAGGCTGCGCCTGGGGTTGTCCGGCTGTCCCGCCGGCCTGTTGCTGAGTCCGTACATCGTGTGCTCGAGCGAGACCTCGGGCGACACGAACCAGCCGGGGCGGTTGATCGGCCAGGCGACCGACGGCGCCATGTGGGCACGCCAGCCGGTGACGCCGACGTCGCGATCGAAATAGACGAGCTCGCCGTCGAAGTCGTAGCGGAGGCCCAACGCCTGCGTGGGCCAGGTTCCGCTGGCCACGAACTGTGGCAGGCGGCGGTAAGGCTCGTCGAAGGGTCCCAGCGTGTTGTCGATGGTCTGGTAGTCCTGGAGGCGCCCCAGCATCGACCAGGTATCGCCGTAGTAGTCGAACACGATGCTGCGATCGAGGTGCGTGATGCTCGAGATGCTCAACGAACCGCCGAGGTCCTCGAAATAGCTGCTGTCCGATACTTGCCGGAAGTGAATGAGATTTCGCCACTCGTTTTCGAAGATCGTGCGGTGATCCAGCCCCGCCAGGTAGCGATTGCGGTTGTTCTGCGAGTCGTCCGGCAGGTAGTCGAGCTGCACGATGCCCTCGTGGCGCTCGCCCGGGAGGTAGCGGAACTCGGAACCGATCTGCAGGCCGCGATCGGTCAGCAGTCTCGGGGTGAGCGTTGCGTCATAGTTCGGCGCGATGTTCCAGTAGAACGGCACGCGCAGCTCGTTGCCGCTGCGGCCTGCGCTGCCGATCTCCGGCGTGAGGAAGCCTGTCTTGCGCGCGTCGCCGATCGGGAACGACAGGTAGGGCGAGTACAGGATAGGCACGCCCTGGAAGCGCAGCATCACGTTTTGCGCGCTGCCGGAGCGCGCTTCGGTGTCGATGTCGATGTCGCCGGCCTCGAGCACCCAATCGTTCGAGCCGGGCGGGCAGGTCGTGTAGCTGACGTCGTCCAGCGCGAGGGTACCTTCGCGCCGGATCTCGAACTTCTCGGCCGCGCCGCGTGCCCCGCCCTGGCCCAGCCGGAACTCGGCGCCTTCGAAGCGGATCCGCCCGGTCGCGTAGGCGAACTCCGCGGAGTCGCCTGTCACCTGGTTCATGGAATCCTCGTAGCGCACGTTGCCGCGAAGCAGCAGCGCCTGGTCGTCGGGATCGTAGATGGCCGTGTCGGAACCGGCCAGCCGGTCGCCGCGGCGCACCAGGACACCTCCGGTCATTACGGCCACCTGGTCGCCGCCGAAGGCCATGTCCATCTTTCCCGCGAGGAACACGATGGAATCCGGGTCCGCATCGTCCAGGCGTTGCAGCTGCGAGTCGGTGGCCAGCGGTGTCGTGTCGGGCAGCTCGCAGATCGGGGATTGCTGACCATAAGCGGGGGCCAGCGCCAGCAGCAGTGCGGTCAATGGATAAGCGCGTGCGGACAAGATCGATCTGGCAAATGTCTGCGGACGAACCGGAGGCCCCGAGGGCAGGCAAGGGCAGGGATGTTATCAGGTATTGTGATTTGCTACCTTCCGCATCTGGTGCACCAAGGGGCAAGGCATCCATCGATACCATCGAGGACAACACCGGTTCGCGGCTAGCGGAGCTGGAGGAATGGCTCGTGCATGGCGCGGGGATCGCCGATGCGAAACCCGTGCCCGCGTCGGAAGACGCGAGCTTTCGCCGTTATTTTCGGGTGCACACGAGCGACGGCACGGCCATCGTGATGGACGCGCCGCCGGACCGGGAAGACAGCAGCCGCTTCATCGAGGTTGCGGGGTTCCTCCGGCGCATCGGCGTCAACAGCCCGCGAATCCTCGAGGCCGATTTGGGGCGAGGTTTCATGCTGCTGACCGATCTCGGTTCGACGCCTTACCTCTCGGCACTGCAGGCGGATCCGTCGCGCGCGGATGCGCTGTACGGTGACGCGCTCCGCGCGCTTGCCGCCATCCAGGAGCGGGGGCGAGCCTGCCAGGCCCGGTTGCCGCCGTACGATGAAGCGCTGCTCTCCTTCGAGTTGTCGCTGTTTCGCGACTGGCTTTGCGGGCGGCATCTCGGCGTCGAGATCGGCGACGGCGAGGAAGCCGCCTGGAGCGCCTGCTGCCGGATGCTGATCGACAACGCGCTGCAGCAGCCGAAGGTATTCGTGCATCGCGACTACCACTCGCGCAACCTGATGGTGACGGACGCGGACAACCCGGGCATCCTCGACTTCCAGGACGCGGTGGAGGGCCCGGTCACCTACGACCTCGTGTCGCTGCTCAAGGATTGTTACATCCGCTGGCCGGCGGCGTACGTGCAGTCCCTGGCGCTCGACTTCCACGGCACGCTCGACCCCGCGGTGCACGGGCACATGGCCCCCGACGACTTCCTTCGCGCGTTCGAGCTGATGGGCGTGCAGCGTCACCTGAAGGCGGCGGGCATCTTTGCGCGCCTGTGGCATCGCGACGGTAAACCCGGCTACCTGGACGACGTACCGCGAACGCTCGCCTACATTGTCGAGCTGGCGCCGCGCTACGACGAGCTCGCGTTCCTGGCCGGCCTGATCGAAGAACAGGTGCTGCCGCGGCTGGCGGAACAATGATCGGCATGATCCTCGCAGCGGGCCGCGGTGAGCGCATGCGCCCCCTGACCGACACGACACCGAAGGCGCTGCTCGAGGTGGCCGGCAAGCCCCTCATCGAGCACCACCTGGAACGCCTGGCCAACGCGGGCGCCGAAAAAGCCGTCATCAACCTGGGCTGGCTGGGTGACGCCATCGTGGACCGCATCGGCGACGGCCGCCGCTTCGGGCTGCAGGTCGTTTACAGCCCGGAATACGACAGCGTGCTCGAAACCGGCGGCGGCATCGTCCGGGCCCTGCCGATCCTCGGCACCGCTCCTTTCTGGGTCCTGAACGCGGACGTCTTCACCGACATGACGCTGCCGGCGATCGACCTCGCCCCCGGTATCCTGGGCCACCTCGTTCTGGTGCCGACGCCGGCGCACAAAGCGACGGGCGACTTCGACCTGGAAAACGGCCTGGCAAGAAGGTCGGCGAATCCTGCCTGCACGTTCAGCGGGCTGGCACTCTACCGTCCCGAGCTGTTCGCCGGCCAGGCGCCGGGCCGCTTTCCTCTCGCCCCCGTCCTCTTCGAAGCGGCGAATCGCGGCCAGCTAACGGCCGAACGCTACGGGGGAGCCTGGCACGACGTGGGCACCCCCGCGCGCCTCGAGTCGCTGGGTACCGTCCGCTCCTGAGACGCGCCTGTAGGAGCGCGCACCGCGCGCGATGCCACCGGAGTTAACCGGTCACCGTCCCGGATGAATCTGCGTATCGTGGCATCGCGCGCGATGCGCGCTCCTACAGGCAGGTTCGATCTGGAGGCCCAGGCGCTGCAGCAGCAGTCGCTCCACCCGGCGCGCCACTGCCGGGAGCGACTCCCGTATTCCCAGCCGCGCCAGGTCCGTCATCTCCAGGCCGGCGTATCCACAGGGATTTATCCGCGTAAAGGGCTCGAGGTCGAGGTCGACGTTCAACGCCATCCCGTGGTAGCTGGCGCCCCGCCGCACCCGCAACCCGACGCTCGCCAGCTTCCGCTCACCGACGTAAACGCCGGGCGCCCCGGCGCGGCACCCGGCTTCGACGCCGAATTCCCCGACGAGGTCGACAACGGACTTCTCCAGCGCGGTAACCAGCGCGCGCACGCCGATACCCGCACGCTTCAGGTCGATGAGCGGATAAACCATGAGCTGCCCCGGCCCGTGGTAGGTAACCTGCCCGCCGCGGTCGATCTGTACTACCGGAATGTCACCCGGCGCCAGCAGGTGCTCCCGCTTCGCATTGAGGCCGAGCGTGAACACCGGCGGATGCTCGGCGAGCCACAGCTCGTCCGGCGTGGAGGCGCCGCGTTCCTCGGTGTAACGCTGCATGGCGCGCCAGAGCGGCACGTATTCCTGCCGCCCGAGAAAGCGCACGGCGACAGGCGAACTATTGGCCGGGGTATCGGCCGCGTCGCCGGCGGTTTCGGCGGCCACGGTCATAGCGCTACGAGGACCTGCTCGTGATTGCTGAGCTCGCGGTAGATGTCGTCGAGCTGCTGCTGGCTGTTCGCCCTGATGGTTACGGTAACGGACAGGAAGCGCCCCTCGCGGCTCGACGCCTCGCGCACGGCATCTTCCGGCACGGGGCCCGCGTGCCGCTCGATGATCTCGACCGCCACGTCACGAAACCCGGGCGCTTCCCGGCCCATCACCTTGATGGGGAAGTCGCACGGAAACTCGAGCAGGCTGTCTGTCATCGAAACATCATGTCACTCGAACCAGAGCATCACCCCGTCCCGCGCGCGCTGCCAGATCGAGCCTTCCGGGTTCGCATCCAGCGCCCGCAGCGGCTGGTTCAGTACGTTGTTGCCGTCGATCGTGACCTGCAGCTCGGCAAGCGGCTGGCCCTGCGCGACCGGCGCCACCAGCACCGCCGGCATGTTCAGCACGGACTGCACCTTGTCGAAGCTGCCGCGCGGGATGGTGATGTACAGGTCTTCCGGCAGGCCGAGTGGCGTAAACTCGTCGGCGGCTTTCCAGATCCGGGCTTTCGCGACGGCTTCGCCGGCCCGGTACAGCAAGCGCGTCTCGTAGAATCGGAAGGCGTAGTTGAGCAGCGCCTGGCTGCCGTCGATGCGCGCCTTGGGGCTCGCCATGCCGAGTACCACGGAGATGACACGCATGCCCTCTCGTTCGGCCGATGATACCAGACAATAGCCCGCGTCGTCGGTGTGGCCCGTCTTCATGCCGTCCACGCTCGAGTCCCGCCACAGCAGCGCGTTGCGGTTGCGCTGGCTGATGTCGTTGTAGGCGAACTCCCTGACCGAGTACCAGCGGTAGTATTCGGGGAATTCCTCGATGATGGCGCGCGCCAGAATCGCCAGGTCGCGCGCGGTCGAGTAGTGCTCTTCGCCGGGCAGGCCCGTCGCATTGGTGAAATTCGAGTTGTGCATGCCGAGCGCGGCGGCGTAGCGGTTCATCACCTGGGCGAACACCGCTTCCGTGCCCGCCACGTGTTCCGCGAGAGCCACGCTCGCGTCGTTGCCGGACTGCACGATGACACCCATGATGAGGTCGCTGACCGTGACACGCGTCCCGACCTCGATGAACATCCGCGAGCCGCCCGTACGCCAGGCCTTTTCGCTGACCGTGACCTGGTCGTCGAGGGCGATCTGTCCTTCGTCGAGCGCCTTGAAGATGACGTAGGCGGTCATCAGTTTCGTGAGGCTCGCGGGCGCCAGTTTCTCATCCGGCGCGAGTGCGGCGAGCTCGCGGCCGCTCTTGCCGGCGAGCACGAAGTAGCTTTTGGCGCCGATCACCGGTGCGTCGGGTATCGGGATGTCCTGCGCGAGCGTAACGCCGGACGCGAGCGGCATTGCGAGCAGGAATGCCAGGGGGAGGTACCGGCACAGGATTGGCCGTGACTTCTTGTCCTTCATCCGGAACGGTGTCCTTATGGCTTATTCGGTAACGAGGTGCATCTCGGATATCCCGAGATCTTTCAGTTTCAGGACGAGCGAGTCGTACTGCGCGACGTTTGCAATCGGGCCGATGCGCACCCGGTACATTGCCGGCTGTGCCGCAATATCTTCGTGCACGAATGCGGGCTCGATGCCGCCGTCTTTGAGCATGCCGAAGCGGCGCCGCGCGTTTTCGGCGTCGCCGAAAGCCCCCACCTGCAGGTAGAGCCCGGCAGCCGCGACCGCCGGCGCTGCGGGCGAAGGCGCGACGGCGTCGGCTGCCTGGTAGCCGCCCAGCGCCTCCACCTCGACCATTGCGGTGCCGGCTTCGACGATGTCGAGCGCGGCGGCGGCGGCATAGGAGAGGTCGATGAGGCGATTGGCGACGAAAGGTCCGCGATCGTTGATCCGGACCTCGACGCTCTTGCCGTTCTGCAGGTTGGTGACGCGGGCGCGGGTCGGCAGCGGCAGTGTCTTGTGGGCGGCGGTCAGCGCGTACATGTCGTAGCGCTCCCGGTTGGAGGTGAGCCGGCCGTGGAACTTCTTGCCGTACCAGGACGCAATGCCGCGTTCCTTGTAGCCCTGGCTGGAATCGAGCACCACGTAGCGGCGGCCGTGGACCTCGTAGATCGGGCCGTTGCCGTAGCGGCTACGGCTGTCCGTTACCGGCTCCGCGGGTGCCGCGGGCGGCGGTGGGAGCTGCGTGGCACAGCCGGCCGCCAGTGCCAGCACCAGCAGCGCGGCTGCCCGCAACACGCTAGCCTTCACTCCGTTCGACCTCGAGCGCGATTTCCTGCCCGAGCTGGTGAACCGCGAGCGCGTACATCACGCTGCGGTTGTAGCGGGTGATGACGAAAAAATTATGGAAGCCGACCCAGTACTCGTCGCCCTGTTCGCCCGTGAGCACCAAAAGCTGGCTTGCGTCATCGTCCGGCAGGTCGGTGGCGAACACTACGCCCTGTCGGCTCAACGAGCCGACCGTCGCCTGCGGCGACAGCGAATTGGAGGACTTGTCGGCCGTTCCCTGCCAGTTGGAGCCGAGGCTCGCCTGCGCGACCACGGGATTGTCCTGTTTCCAGCCGTGCTCGACGAAGTAGTTCGCCACGCTGCCGATCACGTCCTGCCAGTCGGTCCAGATATCGCGGCGCCCGTCGTTACTGGAATCGACCGCGTAGGCGCGGAAACTGCTGGGCATGAACTGCGGTGCGCCCATCGCGCCCGCGTAGGAGCCCGTCGCGTCCGCGGCATCCATCTCCTCCTCGCGCACCAGCAGGAGGAACTGCTCGAGCTCCCGGGTGAAGAAGGCCGAGCGGGGCGGGTAATCGAAAGCCAGCGTCGATAGCGCGTCCAGCACGCGGTACTTGCCGGTGATGCGGCCGAAGTAGGTCTCGACGCCGATGATGCCCACCAGGATTTCGCAGGGAACGCCCGTTTCCTCGCTGATGCGCTGCAGCACGTCACGGTGAGTGCGCCAGAATTCAGCGCCGGCGGCGACCCGTTCGTCCGTCAGGAAGATATTGCGGTAGTCGTGCCATTCCAGCGTCCTTTCGGCAGGACGGCTGATGGCATCGAGAATGGATTGCTGGACCTGCGCCTGGGCCAGCACTGATTCGACCTCGTGCCGCTCGAAATCGTGCTCGGCGACCATCCGCTCGACGAACTGCTGCACGTCGTCCCGTTCGACGTCGAGGGCAAGCACCGGCGGCGCTGCGCAAAGTGCTATCGATGAAAGCCACAGTACTTTAAGGAATGTCAACCGTTGCATTCTTGCGAGTCTTGTATTTTGGATTCCGGAGTCTGTAAACAGGCTCTAGTGCGGCACGAATTTTCGGTGCGTGTGAATCGACATGAGAATACCGAATCCCGCCAGCAGGGTCACCATCGAGGTGCCACCGTAGCTGACGAGCGGCAACGGAATGCCGACGACCGGCACCAGGCCGGTTACCATCGCCGTGTTGACGAAAACGTAGACGAGGAACGTGAAACTGATGCTGCCGGCGAGCAGCCGGGAAAACGTATCGCGGGCGCTGATGGCGATGAAAAGCCCGCGCCCGGCGACGAACAGGTAAACGCCCAGCAGGCCCAGGGCGCCGAGCAGCCCGAGTTCCTCGCCGAGCACGGCGAAAATGAAGTCGGTGTCGCGCTCGGGGAGGAAATCGAGCTGCGCCTGGCTGCCGTTGGTCCAGCCCTTACCGAACAGGCCGCCCGAACCGATCGCTATTTTCGATTGGATGATGTTGTAGCCCGCGCCCAGCGGGTCGTTGTCCGGGTTCAGCAGGGTCAATACCCGCTGCCGCTGGTAGTCGTGCATGAAATGCCACAGCGCCCAGCCGCCCGGGAGCGACAGGAGGCCCAAGCCGAGCATGAGCCGGAAGGGCAGGCCGGCCAGCACGATAACCAGCAGCCCGGACGCGCCGATCAGGAGCGCGGTGCCGAGATCCGGCTGCATGGCGATCAGCGCGGCCGGTACCGCGATCAGCGTGAAGACGATCAGGAGCGACACCGCGCCGGGCGGCAGCTGCCGGTCGTGCAGGTACCAGGCGCCGATCATCGGAACGGCTATCTTCATGATTTCCGAGGGCTGGAAGCGCAACCCAAGGTCCAGCCAGCGCTGCGCGCCCTGGCTGATGTCGCCGACGATGAGCACGAGCACCAGCAGCACGAGCCCGACGGCGTAGCCCCAGGGCGCCCAGCGCCGCATCAGGTCGGGCGGCACCTGTGCCGCGACCGCCAGTACCGCGAGCGCGAGGCCGAGGCGCATGACCTGCCGCCACCAAAGCTCCAGGTTGTCGCCGACGGCGCTGTAAAGCACGAACAGGCCCAGCGCGGACAGCAGCAGGAGCCCGCCGAGGAGGGGCCCGTCGAGGTGCAGGCCGCGCAGGAACTGCGTCATGCTGCCGAGCGGTGCGGCGCGCCGCTCGAACAGGCGCTGCGTATCCCTAAATTGCATCGGCACCGTAGCCTAAATGCGCGTCCATCACGGCCCGCGCGATCGGCGCCGCGACGCTGCTGCCGCTCCTGCCGTTCTCCACGATCACCGCGACCGCGATCTGCGGCTCTTCCAGCGGTGCGAACGCGATGAACAGCGCGTGATCGCGCAGGCGCTCCGCGATCTCTTCCTCGTTGTACTCCTCCTCCTGCGCCACCGAGAACACCTGTGCCGTGCCGCTCTTGCCGGCCATCCGGTACGGTGCACGCAGGCCCACGGCGCGTGCCGTGCCGGTCTCGCTCTGCATTACCGCGTGCATGGCGTTGACGATGCTGTCCCAGTAGAACTCGTTGTCGATGTCCACCGGCGGCAGGGGTTCCGGTAACACCCGCTCACGTTCGCCGGTGAGGGGGTTCTCCAGGGCCGCCACGAGGTGCGGCCGGAAGCGCTTGCCGCGCATCGCGAGCGTTGCCGTCGCGTGCGCGAGCTGCAGCGGGGTGACCAGCATGTAACCCTGGCCGATAGAGGCGATCACCGTTTCGCCCGGGAACCAGACCTGGTTGGCGCGATCGCTGAACTGCCGGCGCTTCCATTCGCGCGAGGGCACCAGGCCGTCCTTCTCGCCGGGAATGTCGATGCCGGTCGCCTGCCCGAGCCCGAACTGGCTCAGGAAGAAGTGCATCCGGTCGATACCGATCTCGCGGCTGATCTCGTAGAAATAAACGTCGCAGGAGCGCGCGATCGCGTCGTGCAGGTCGACCTCGCCGTGCCCCTGCGGCCGCCAGTCGCGATAGCGGTGCGTACTGCCCGGCAGCGTGTAGAAGCCGCGGCAGAACGTGCGCCGCGTCAGGTTCGTGGCACCGACCTCGAGCGCCGCCAGCGCCAGCATCGGCTTGATCGTGGATCCCGGCGGGTAATTGCCGCGCACGGCGCGGTTGAACAGCGGCTGGTCGTGGTCGTACTGCAGCGCGTTGTATTCACTGACGCTCATGCCGAGCGCGAACGCATTGGGATCGAAGGCCGGGGCACTCACGAGTGCAAGCACGTCGCCGTTGTTCGGGTCGATCGCGACCACCGAGCCGCGCTGGCCCCGCAGGGCTTCCGTCGCCACCCGCTGCAGGTCGAGGTCGAGGGTGAGGTAGAGGCTGGTACCCGGCTGCGGCGCTTCGCTTTCCAGCAGCGATTCCGCCACGTTCTTCGAGTCGGCCGGGATCTGGCGGCCGCGCGCGTTGGTAATGATCTGCTGGTAGCCGGGTTCCCCGTGGAGTGCGCTCTCGCGGTAGAACTCGATGCCGGTCTTGCCGGTGTGCGCGGTCCCCGCGTACTCCGTCGGATCGAGGCGATTGAGGTCGGCCGTGCTCAGCGCGCCGACGTAGCCGACGACGTGCGCCACCAGCTCGCCGTCCGGGTAATGGCGCACCAGGCGCGGCTGGAAGTCGACCCCGGGGAACCGCGGCCGCTGGATGGCGAACCGCGATATCTCCGCTTCGGTCAGCCGGAACCGCAGGGTCACCGCCTTGAACCGCGGTCCGTGCCGGATGAGCGCCTGGTAGCGCGGGATGTCTTCCCGCTCGATCAGCTCCAGGTCCGCCAGCCGCTCGAGAGTGGCATCGATGTCCGGCACCTGCTCGGGAATCAGCTCGAGCTGGTAGGCGGGCAAATTCTCCGCGAGGACCCGGCCGTTGCGGTCGTAGATGAGCCCCCGGTTCGGCGGCAGCGGCTCGATGCGAAAGCGATTCCCCTGCGACCGTTCCGCGAAGTGCTCGTAGTCGACGATCTGCAGCTGCACCAGGCGCGCCACGACGAGCCCGAGCAGGAGCGCGCTCACCGTTGCCGCGAACACGACACGCGCGACGAACAGGCGCTGCTCGCGATGATGATCCTTGATCGGTACGGAGAACGGCATGATCGGCCGGGGCTACCCGGGCGCCCGATAGCGCACGCCGCCCAGGAGCAGCGCGACGACCGGCCAGAGCAGGGTGCCGCTGACCACCGGCCCCCAGTAGATGACCGCGTCCGGATAGATGCCGGCGATGCCGTTGATCCAGAACAGGACGAACTGGTAGAGCGCGAGCAGCGCGAGCACCGTCGCCGTCATCTGCGAGACGGGAAATACCCGGAGCTGCAGGTGGAACTTGACCGTGATGTAGGTCACCAGCGCCAGCGCCAGCGCATGCTGGCCGAGCAGCGTGCCGTAGGCGATGTCCAGCAAAATCCCGAGCACCCAGGCCGTGCCGACGCTGTAGCCGCGCGGCAGCGCGATCGACCAATATATAAGTGTCAGGACCACCCAGTCGGGCCGGTACGGGTTGGCCCAGTCCGGCAGCGGCACGATCGCCAGCATGAGCGCGGCGACCATGCAGGCGAGGACCGGCAGGCGGCGTGAGCGACGGTCCTTCATCAGTCCGCCGCCGCCTCGATGATCGGCTCGGCCGCTTCCGGGTCCGCTTCGCCCGGCGGCGGCTCTTCCTCCGGCTCGTCCTCGCCGGGCCAGATCAGCATCACTTCCCGAACCTGGCCGAGGGAGGCCGCCGGTTTCGCGCTCACGTCCGCGAACGGCCCCTGCGGGATGCGGGTCACCGCGTCGACGACCCCCACGGGATAGCCGGGGGGAAACGCGCCGCCCAGCCCGGAGGTGACGAGCAGGTCGCCTTCCTCGATGTCCGCGTTGTTCGGGAGGAACGGCAGGTCCAGCCGTCCGTATTCGCCGGTGCCCACGGCGATCGTGCGCAGGCCGCTGCGGTTGACCTGCACCGGGAGGGCGTGATCCGGATCGCTGATCAGCACGCCCTGTGACGACAGGAGCCCCGCTTCGATGATCTGCCCGATGACGCCGTCGGCGTCGATCATCGCCTGCCCGTCGAACACCTCGTCGCGGCTGCCCTTGTCGATCACCAGCACGTGCCGGAACGGGTTGGAGCTGACCGACATGATCTCCGCCACCTGCACCCGGTCGGGGACCCGGCTGGTGGCCTCCAGCATCGCCCTGAGCCTCGCGTTCTCCGCTTCGAGGGCCGCAAAACGCTGCAGCCGCGCCTGCGTAATGAGGCGCTCGGCGTCGAGCCGGCCGAGCTCGAGCAGCAGGTCGTTGCGGCTGGTCGTGGTGTCGTCCAGCCAGCGCCACAGTGAAACCGGCGCATCGACGACGACGCGCAGGGGATACACCGCGGCACCGATCGCTTTGCGCACGGCGTCCAGGTGATTGTCACGGTGGTCGGCGACCGCGAGGAAAATGCTGACCCCTGCGAGCAGCAGGAACCGGAGGCCGAGGGCAGGGGTACGAAACGACCGGTCGGCTCGTGCGGCAACCATCAGGGCGTTACCGGCGCCGGGTTTCGCCGGGAAATGATCATGGCCGGCGCCCGCTTACTCCAGCCCGAAAACCGCAGGTCCGTGCTCATCGATGAGCTCGATGACCCTGCCGCCGCCGCGAGCCACGCAGGTGAGGGGATCATCCGCGATGATGACCGGCAGCCCGGTCTCCTCCATCAGCAGCTTGTCGATGTCCCGCAGCATGGCGCTGCCCCCGGTCAGGACGATGCCGCGCTCCGCAACGTCCGCGCCGAGCTCCGGCGGCGTCTGTTCCAGGGCCTCTTTCACGGCCCCGACGATGCCCTGCAGCGGTTCCTGCAGCGCTTCGAGAATCTCGTTGCTGTTCAACGTGAAGCTGCGCGGCACGCCCTCGGAGAGGTTGCGGCCCTTGACGGAGATTTCGCGCACTTCCTGACCCGGGAAAGCGGAGCCGATCTCGTGCTTGATCCGTTCCGCCGTCGCCTCGCCGATGAGGATGCCGTAATTGCGGCGCACGTAGTTCGTCACCGCCTCGTCGAAGCGGTCGCCGCCGATGCGCACGGAAGCCGCGTAGACGATGCCGTTCAGGGATATGACCGCGACCTCGGACGTGCCGCCGCCGATATCGAGCACCATCGAGCCGCGGGCTTCGTGTACCGGCATTCCGGCGCCGATCGCCGCCGCCATGGGCTCCGGGATCAGGTGCACCTTGCGCGCGCCGGCGCCTTCCGCGGATTCGCGGATCGCGCGGCGCTCCACCTGGGTGGAGCCGTAGGGCACGCACACCAGCACCCGCGGGCTCGGGCGGAAGTACCGGGTGCCGTGGGCCTTGCGGATAAAATGCTGCAGCATCTTTTCCGTGACGGTGAAGTCGGCAATGACGCCGTCCTTCAGCGGCCTGATGGCCGTGATATTGCCCGGCGTGCGGCCGAGCATGTTCTTTGCTTCGGCGCCGACCGCCTCCACGACGCGGCCGCCGCGCCCGCTGTCTTCCCGGATCGCGACTACGGACGGCTCGTCGAGAACGATGCCGTGCCCGCGGGAGTAAATGAGCGTGTTGGCGGTTCCCAGGTCGATAGATAGATCGTTCGAGAAGTAACCGAGAATGTTCTTTAGCACGCCCTGGGATCCCGGGGGTCAGAATTATCGGCGTAATCTAGCAATGCGCAGGACATTCAGCAAGGCGGCAGGTATTATTGCAAGCGTTTAGCCGAGCCGAAAATGCGAAGGCTGTCACAGTAAGATCACATCCGTGTCACTAACCCCGAAAAACGTGCAACACATCGCGCTTCTTGCGCGGTTGCAGCTCGAAGAGAATGAGTTCGACGATGTCGTCGACAAGCTGTCGCGTATCGTCGACTTCGTCGACCAGCTGCAGTCGGCGCCGGTGGACAACGTGACGCCGATGGCGCATCCGCTGAACCAGGTGCAGCGGCTGCGCGCCGACGCCGTCGCCGGGACGATCGACCGCGACGCCATCCAGGCGAACGCCCCGGCAACCCGGGACGGCTTCTACCTGGTCCCCAAAGTCATCGACTAGTGGCAGGGGAGGGCTTGCACACCCGGACGCTGACCGAGCTGGCGCGCGGGCTGGCCGACGGCGACTTCAGCGCCGTTTTGCTCACCGAACACCTGCTCGAGCGCATTGCACGGGCGAACGAGCGGCTGAACGCGTTCGTCACCGTCACGGCGGACGAAGCGCTCGCCGCCGCCGAGGCGGCCGACCGGGCAAGGGCGGCGGGGCAGTCGTTGCCGCTGCTCGGGCTGCCCATCGTGCACAAGGACCTGTTCTGCACCGAGGGCGTGCGCACCACCTGCGGCTCGCGCATGCTGGAGAATTTCATTTCGCCGTACGACGCAACGGTCGTGGCGAAGCTGAAAGCGGCCGGCGCGGTAATGCTCGGCAAGACCAACATGGACGAGTTCGCGATGGGCTCGTCGAGCGAGACCAGCTATTACGGACCCGTGCGAAATCCCTGGGACCTGACGCGGTCGCCGGGCGGCTCGTCGGGCGGCACGGCAGCGGCCGTCGCCGCGCGCATCGCGCCGGCGGGCACCGCCACCGACACCGGCGGTTCCATTCGCCAGCCCGCCGCGCTCTGCGGCGCGGTGGGCCTCAAACCCACCTACGGGCGCGTCTCGCGGTTCGGCATGGTGGCGTTCGCGTCGAGCCTCGATCACGCCGGCACCGTCACGCGCACCGCCGAGGATGCCGCGCTGCTGCTCGGGGTGATGGCGGGGCTGGACGAAAAGGATTCGACCTCGGTGGATGAACCGGTGCCGGATTACCTGGCCGCGCTGCCGGCCCCCCTGGAAGGCCTGCGTGTCGGCGTGGTGCGACAGCATTTCGACGAAGGGCTTGCCCCGCAATGCGCCGAACGCGTCCGCGAAGCGCTGGCGGTGATCGAGGCGCAGGGTGCCACGCTCACCGAGATCGATTTGCCCAACGCCGACCTGTCCGTGCCCACCTATTACGTCGTGGCGCCGGCCGAAAGTTCCTCCAACCTGTCGCGCTTCGACGGCGTGCGGTTCGGGCATCGCGCCGCGGACCCGAAGGACCTGCTGGACCTCTACTGCCGCAGCCGCGGCGAGGGCTTCGGCGCCGAGGTCAAGCGCCGCATCATGACGGGTACCTACGTGCTGTCCGCCGGCTATTACGAGGCTTACTATCTGCGGGCACAGAAGGTGCGCCAGCTCATCGCGGCCGATTTCAAACGCGCCTTCGAGCAGGTCGACGTCATCGCCGGCCCGACCGCGCCGACGCCGGCCTTTGCCATCGGCGAGAAGACGGACGACCCGATCACGATGTACCTGAACGACATCTACACGATCGGCGCCAACCTCGCGGGGCTGCCGGGAATTTCCGTGCCCTGCGGGTTTGCGGACGGGCTGCCGGTCGGGCTGCAGCTCATCGGGCCGCATTTCGCGGAAGCGCGTGTCCTCCAGGTCGCGCACCAGTACCAGCGGCTTACCGACTGGCACCTTGCCTGTCCGGAGGAATTCGCGTGAGCTCGCGCTGGGAAGCCGTCATCGGGCTGGAAATCCACACCCAGCTCGCGACGGTGAGCAAGATCTTCTCGGGTGCGCCGACCGCCTACGGGGCCGCGCCCAACACGCAGGCGTCACTGATCGACCTCGGGTACCCGGGCGTGCTGCCGGTGCTGAACGCGGAAGCGGTACGGATGGCCTGCAAATTCGGGCTCGCGGTGAACGCGAGGATTGCCCCGCGTTCGGTGCTCGCGCGCAAGAACTACTTTTATCCCGACCTGCCGAAGGGCTACCAGATCAGCCAGTACGAGCTGCCGATCGTCGCGGGCGGTGAACTCACCATCGTCGACGAGGCCGGCAACGAGAAGCGGATCGGTATCACCCGCGCGCACCTGGAAGAGGACGCGGGCAAATCCATCCACGATTTCGGCGCCTTTACCGCGATCGATCTCAACCGTGCCGGCACGCCGCTCCTGGAGATCGTCTCGGAGCCGGACCTCCGGTCTGCCGCCGAAGCGGTGGCCTACATGCGCAGCATCCACACGCTCGTGCGCTACCTCGAGATCTCGGACGGCAACATGCAGGAAGGCTCCTTCCGCTGCGATGCAAACGTTTCCGTCCGGCCGCGCGGCGAATCGAAGCTCGGCACGCGCACGGAAATCAAGAACCTGAACTCGTTCCGCTTCGTGGAAAGAGCCATCAATTTCGAGATCGAGCGGCAGGTCGACGTGCTGGAGGACGGCGGCACGGTCATCCAGGAAACGCGGCTGTTCGATTCCGACGCGGGCGTCACGCGGGCGATGCGCACCAAGGAAGAGGCGAACGATTACCGCTACTTCCCGGATCCCGACCTGCTGCCGGTGGAAATAGACGAAGCCTTCATTGCCGCCGTGCGGGAGACGCTGCCGGAGCTGCCGCGGGCGAAGTGCGAGCGCTTCGTCGACGCGTTCGGGCTGAAGCCCGCCGACGCGGAGATCCTGGTCCTGAACCGCGGGCTCGCGGACTACTTCGAGGCCGCTGCGGCGGCGACCAAAGCCGGCCCCCAGGCGGCGGCGAACTGGATCATCGGCGATCTCTCCGGCGCGTTGAACCGCGACGGACTGGAGATCGAGGACAGCCGGATCGCGCCGGAAGCGCTGGCCGGCCTGCTCGACCGGATCGAGGACAGCACGATCTCCGGCAAGATTGCCAAGGACGTGTTCGACGCGATGTGGGCGGGTGAGGGCAGCGCCGACGAGATCATCGAGCAGAAGGGCCTGCGGCAGATCACCGACGAGTCGGCCATCCTGGCCGCCGTGGACGACGTCATCGCGGCGAACCCGGGCCAGGCCGCGGAATATCGCGCCGGCAAGGAGAAACTCCTCGGTTTCTTTGTCGGACAGGTCATGAAGCAGACACGCGGCAAGGCCAACCCGGAGCAGGTCAACCGGATTCTCAAGGAGCGGCTGGCCCCGAAATCCCCATGAACGCGCAGCGCGATATCGTGATGCCGTTCGTGTTCGAATCGTTACCGATCCGGGGCGCCATCATCCAGCTCGAGCAGAGCTGGCACCGCATGCTGCGCGGGCACGATTACGAGCAGCCGGTGCTGGAGACGCTGGGGCACTCGGCCGCGGCCAGCGGACTGATCGCGCAGAGCCTGAAATTCGACGGCTCCATCACGCTGCAGATCTCGGGCGACGGGCCGCTCGCCATGCTGGTCGTGCAGTGCACGAGCGATCTCGAGCTGCGCGGCATGGCGAGCGCGGGGCCGCTGGCCGGCGACGTTGCCTTCTCCGATCTCGTGAGCCGGGCGCGCTGCGCGATCACGGTGGACGCCGGCGCCATGGAACGCCCGTACCAGGGTATCGTGGAAGTGAGCGGCGACTCGCTCGCGAACAGCATCGAGCACTACTATGCGCGCTCGGCGCAGGTGCCGAGCCATCTCCAGCTGGTCAGCAACCGCCACTGCTGCGGCGGTATCCTGCTGCAGCAGATGCCGAGTGCCGGCGATCCGACGACCGATGACTGGCATCGCGTGGGGTTGCTCGCCTCGACCTTGGGCATCCGCGATGTCGCCGGCGGCGTCGGGCCGGACCTGCTCGCCCGCCTGTTTGCCGAGGACGACCTCCGGGTCTTTCGCCCGCGCGAGACCGTGTTCCGCTGCCGCTGCTCCGACCGGCGCGCCGAGGACGTCCTTAAGCTGCTCGGCGAGCAGGAAACCGCCGAGGTCCTGGCGGAGCAGGGCAGGGTCGAGGTGACCTGCGAATACTGCGGCCACGTCCGCACCTTCGACTCCATTGACGTCGAACGCCTGTTCGCCGACGGCAGCCTCCGGCCCTCCGACACCTTGCACTAACAATCGATTGTGGGAGCGCGCATCGCGCGCGAGGCCACCGGCGGCGGCCGCGAGGCCACCGGCGGCGGCCGTGGCATCGCGCGCGATGCGCGCTCCTACGGCGCGTCGTTTGTGCTACACTGCGAACTTCGACGTATAAAGATATGTTAATTTATTAATGGAACCTGCCACCGCCGCCCTGCTGTCGCAGCTCAAAGCCCTGGCCGACCCCGTTCGCCTGCGCCTCGTCGCGCTGTGCCGGCAGGGCGAGTGCAGCGTGTCGGAGCTGACCGAGGTCCTGCGGCAAAGCCAGCCGCGTGTCTCCCAGCACCTCAAGCAGCTCGTCGAGGCGGGCCTCCTGGAGCGGTTTCGCGACGGCAAGCGCGTCTACTACCGGCTGCCGGCGGCCGGCCGCGGCACGGTTGCGCGGCTCCTGGAGCTCGTGCCGGTCGATGAGCCGCTGATCGCGGCCGATGCCACGGAGCTCCGGCGCATCCGCGGGCCGGAGGACGAGGCGCCCCCCGAGCCGGAGGACATGGACCGGGCGCTGCACCGCGCGCTGCTCGAGCTGACGATCACCGAGCCGCTCGGCGACCTGCTCGACATCGGCTGCGGCCGCGGGCGGGTGCTGAAGCTGCTGGCCAGCCGGGCGCAGCGCGCGGTCGGGGTCGACATCGATGCCGACGCCCGGCAGTTCGCGCGGCGCGAGCTGATGCTGGCCGGGCTGCCGAACTGCAGCCTCCGCCAGGGCGACATGTACCGCCTGCCGTTCGCGGACGGCGAGTTCGACACGGTGCTGCTCGACGGGGTGCTCGCCGGTGCGGGGCAACCCGTGCAGGCGCTCACCGAAGCCAAGCGGCTGCTGTCTCCCTCCGGGCGCCTCGTCGTGCTGGAGGAACTGCGCGGCCGTTCAGCGTCCGGAATCCAGCGCGCGCTGGCTGGCTGGAGCTCGGCGGCCGGCCTGCGCCTCGGCCGCCCGCGGCTGCTGCCCGCGGCCCGCCCGAACTGGATGCTGTCCGTCGCGACGGCCGCCCAGCGGCACAGCGCCGCGGCCTGACAACAACTCACAATAAGGAGCGGAAAGATGGCCGCGAAAGTCTCGTTCGAATTCTTTCCGCCGCAGACGCCGGAAATGGAGCAGACGCTCTGGCAGTCGATCGAGCGGCTCGCGGTACTCGCGCCGCGCTTCGTTTCCGTTACCTATGGAGCCGACGGCTCGACCCGCGAGCGCACGCACGCGGCCGTGGGCCGTATTACCCGCGAGACCCGGCTGACCGCGGCGCCGCACCTCACCTGCATCGGTGCGCGGCGTGAAGAGATCGACGACATCGCGCGCGAATACTGGGACTCCGGCATCCGGCACCTCGTGGCCCTGCGCGGCGACCCGCCGAAGGGCACGCAAGGTTACTCGCCCACCCCGGGCGGCTATGCCTACGCTTCCGATCTCGTCGAAGGCCTGAAGAAGGTAGCCGACTTCGACATCTCGGTCGCGGCCTATCCCGAAGTGCATCCCGAGGCTCCCGACGCCGCGTGCGACCTCGATAACCTCAAGCGCAAGATCGACGCTGGCGCGTCACGCGCGATCACGCAGTTCTTTTTCGACGTCGACCTCTACCTGCGTTTCCGCGACCGCTGCGCGCGCGCGCGCATCGATTCGGCCATCGTGCCCGGTATCCTGCCGATCACCCGGTTTCCGCAGCTGCAGCGTTTCGCCGCCCAATGCGGCGCCACGGTGCCGCAGTGGCTGCACGAGCGTTTCGACGGCCTCGACGACGACCCCGAGACGCGGCAGCTGATTGCGGCCAGCGTGGCAATCGAGCAGGTACAGCTCCTGCAGCGCGAGGGCATCGACGAGTTTCATTTCTACACGCTGAACCGTTCCGAACTGACGTACGCCATCTGCCATGCGCTCGGCGTGCGCCCTGTAGGCGCGCGCACCGCGCGCGATGCCACGGCGGCTTGATAACAACAGGACTTCCCATGAACCGAAAAAAAAGAATCGAGACCCTCCTGCAATCCCTCGACGAGCGCATCCTGCTCCTCGACGGCGCCATGGGCACCATGATCCAGGGCTACAGGCTTTCGGAGGAAGACTTCCGCGGCAGCCGCTTCCGCGACTGGGAGCGCGACCTGCGAGGCAACAACGACCTGCTGTCGATCACCCGGCCGGAGGTCATCGAGGAGATCCATCGCGGCTTCCTCGAAGCCGGTGCCGACATCATCGAAACCAACACGTTCAACTCGAACGCGCCTTCGATGAGCGACTACGGCATGGAATCCCTCGTGGGGGAGCTGAACCTTGCCGCCGCGCGGCTGGCCCGGAACGTGGCGGACGGCTTTGCCGCCGGTGACGGTCGCCCGCGCTTTGTCGCGGGCGTGCTGGGCCCGACGAACCGGACGGCCTCGATCTCTCCGGACGTCAACGATCCCGGCTATCGCAACATCAGTTTCGAGCAGCTGGCAAAGACGTACCAGGAAGCGGCAACGGCCCTGATCGAAGGCGGCGTCGATTTCCTGATGATCGAGACCATCTTCGATACGCTGAACGCGAAGGCGGCAATCTTCGCGATCCGCCGCAGTTTCAAGGCAGCAGGTGTCGAGCTGCCGGTGATGATCTCCGGCACCATCACGGACGCGTCCGGGCGCACGCTTTCGGGCCAGACCACCGAGGCGTTCTGGAACTCGGTGCGCCACGCGAAACCGTTCATGATAGGCCTGAACTGCGCGCTCGGCGCCGCCGAGTTGCGACCGTACGTCGCGGAGCTCGCGCGCGTCGCCGATACGCGCGTCAGCGCCCACCCGAACGCCGGCCTGCCGAACGAGTTCGGCGAGTACGACGAGACCCCGGAGCACATGGCGGAGGTCGTCGGCGAATTCGCGGCCAGCGGACTCGTGAACCTGGTGGGCGGCTGCTGCGGCACCACGCCGGAGCACGTCCGCGCGCTGGGCGAGGCGATTCGCGGCAAGTCACCGCGCCAGGTGCCGGAGCTGCCGGTCCGCTGTCGCCTCTCGGGGCTCGAGCCGCTCTCGATCGGCCCGGACGACCTGTTCGTGAACGTCGGAGAGCGCAGCAACGTTACGGGCTCGGCGCATTTCCGCCGATTGATCGAGGCCGGTGAGTATGCCGAGGCCGTACAGGTCGCGCGCCAGCAGGTGGAAAACGGCGCCCAGATCATCGACGTCAACATGGACGAGGGCATGCTCGACTCGGAGAAGGCAATGGAGACCTATCTCAAGCTCATTGCCTCCGAGCCGGACGTCGCGCGGGTGCCGGTGATGATCGATTCCTCGAAGTGGACGGTAATCGAGACCGGCCTGCGCTGCGTGCAGGGTAAGTCCGTCGTCAACTCGATCAGCCTCAAAGAGGGCGAGGAAGAGTTCATCCGGCATGCCGAGCTCGTCAAGGATTACGGTGCCGCGGTCGTCGTGATGGCCTTCGATGAGCAGGGCCAGGCGGACACCGTCGAGCGCAAGCTCGAGATCTGCAAACGCTGCTACCGGATACTGACCGAGCAGGTCGGCTTCGACCCGGCCGACATCATCTTCGATCCGAATATCTTCGCCATCGCGACCGGCATCGAGGAACACAACGCCTACGGCATCAACTTCATCGAAGCCGCGCGCCGGATCAAGAAGGAAATTCCGCACGTGCTGGTGAGCGGCGGCGTCAGCAACGTGTCGTTCTCTTTCCGCGGCAACGACGTCGTCCGCGAGGCCATCCATTCGGTGTTCCTGTACCACGCGATCCGCGCCGGCATGGATATGGGTATCGTGAACGCCGGCCAGCTCGCGATCTACGAGGACCTGCCGAAGGAGCTGCGCGAGACGGTCGAGGACGTGGTCCTGAATCGCCGCGACGACGCTACGGAGCGCCTGCTGCAGCTCGCAGAATCCTACCGCGGCCTGTCCGGCCAGCAGGCGAAGGCACAAGACCTGGCCTGGCGCGAGCTTCCGGTGAACAAGCGGCTGGAGCATGCGCTGGTCAACGGGATCGACGAGTACGTCATCGAGGACACGGAAGAAGCGCGGCTTGCTGCCGTAAAGCCGCTCGACGTGATCGAAGGCCCGCTGATGGACGGCATGAACGTCGTTGGCGACCTGTTCGGTTCGGGCAAGATGTTCCTTCCGCAGGTCGTCAAGTCCGCGCGGGTAATGAAGAAAGCCGTCGGCCATCTCGTACCGTTCATCGAAAAGGAGAAAGGCGGCGCACGCGAATCGAACGGCAAGATCGTGATGGCGACGGTCAAGGGCGACGTGCACGACATCGGCAAGAACATCGTCGGCGTCGTGCTGCAGTGCAACAACTTCGAGGTGATCGACCTCGGTGTGATGGTCTCCTGCGACAAGATCCTCAGCACCGCGAAACGGGAAAACGCGCATATCATCGGCCTTTCGGGCCTGATCACGCCGTCTCTCGACGAGATGGTGAACGTGGCGCGCGAAATGCAGCGCCTCGGGTTCGAGCTGCCGCTGCTGATCGGCGGCGCTACCACCTCGCCCGCGCATACCGCGGTGAAGATCGAGCCGAACTACGATGGGCCCGTGATCTACGTGAAGGATGCCTCGCGCTCGGTCGGTATCGCCCAGGCGCTGGTGCAGGCCGACTCCCGCGCCAAACTGGTCGAAAAAACACGGCGCGAGAATGCCGCCAGGCGCGAACGGCATGCAGGCAAGACGCGGCTGGCGCCGCAGCTCACGCTCGCCCAGGCGCGCGAGAAAAAGCACCGCTGCGACTGGAGCGGCTACCGGCCGCCGCGGCCGGCCTTCATCGGCACGAAGGTGTTCGACGACGTCGACCTGTCGACGATCGTGGACTACATCGACTGGATGCCGTTCTTCAACGCCTGGGAGTTCGGCGGCCGGTTCCCCGACATTCTCGACGATGCGACCGTCGGCCCGGCGGCGCGCAGCCTGTACGAGGACGCTCGCCGCATGCTGGACCAGGTCATTGCCGAGCGCTGGCTGGAGGCGCGCGCCGTGATCGGCTTCTTCCCCGCGAACACGCTCGACCACGACGATATCGCGGTGTACCGGGACGACGCGCGCAAGCAGCAGATCATGCGCCTGCACCACCTGCGCCAGCAGCGCGCGAAACCCGCCGGCAAGACCCAGGATTGCCTCGCAGACTACATCGCGCCCGTGGAGCTCGGGATCGAGGACTACATCGGCGCGTTCGCGGTGACGGCGGGAATCGGCATCGACGAGCACGTCGAACGTTTCCGCGCGAACCTGGACGACTACAGCAGCATTCTCCTGAAGGCAATCGCCGACCGGCTCGCTGAAGCGTTCACCGAGCTGCTGCACGAGCGCGTGCGCAAGGAATACTGGCCCTATGCCCCGGACGAGAACTTCTCCAATGCGGAACTGATCGCGGAACGCTACCGCGGCATCCGGCCCGCGCCGGGCTACCCCGCCTGCCCCGACCACACGGAAAAGGGCCAGCTGTGGCGGCTGCTGGACGTCGAATCGAAGATCGGGCTGGAGCTGACCGAGTCGTTCGCGATGGTGCCGACCGCGGCGGTCAGCGGGTTCTACTTCTCGCACCCGGACGCGCGCTATTTCTCGGTGGGGCAGGTCGGCCGCGACCAGGTCGAGTCGCTGGCGGAGCGAAAAGGCGTGCCGGTTGCGGAAGTCGAGCGCTGGCTCACCGCCAACCTCGGTTACGTTCCCTCAGCCGCCGACGCGGCGTAGCGCCGCCACCTCGGGCGGCGCTTCCACGAGCACGCTCATGCGCCCGCTTTTCGCGCGGTACATGAGCGCGTCGGCGAGCTTGAGGGCTTCGGGGAGCGGGGGCGGGCCCCGGTCGAACGCGACGGCGCCGATGCTGACGCCGAGGTCCGCGCCGCCGTACCGGCGGATGTTGTCCAGCAGCTTCGGGTGCAGCTTGCCGAAATAGGCGCGCGCCCCGGCGAGGTCCGTGTTCGGCAGCAGCAGGGCGAACTCGTCCCCGCCGAGGCGCGCGGAAACATCGCTTTCGCGCGTAGACTCCCGCAACGTCGTCCCCACCGCCTTCAGCACCTCGTCGCCCTGGTCGTGTCCCAGCGTGTCGTTCACTTTCTTGAAGCCGTCGAGATCGATGACGGCGATGACGAGCGACAGCTCGTAGCGGGCCGCGGCGGCGCCCAGCATCTCGGCGATTTCCATGAAGCCGGCGCGGTTGAGCAGCCCCGTCAGGTCGTCCGTGCGTGCCATCCGCTGCTGCACGTCCACGTGCGAGTGGAGCTTGCGAAGCAGGAAGGCGACCACTACGAAGAACATGAGGCGCACCGCCGAGTTCCAATAGAGGATCCACGGCGCGCTGTAGGTGTGGTCGGTTGCGTACTCCGCGCCCAGCCACATCGCGGCAGCCAGGAGCGCGATCCCGTAGGTCGTGATGCCCGTCGAATACCAGGCCGCTACCGAGACGGGGACCAGGTAGAACACCGCGAACGCAAGCTCGTAGCCCGTCAGCCAGTCGGCTGCACCGAAAACCAGGGTTTGCAGCAAACACCAGAGCACGAGCTGCCCGCGCGACATTGTGCGAAAGAATCGGTCGATCGCGTGCATCATCAGGAGAGCCAAATACGACCAACGGGCTCCGTCATTATAAAGGTACGCAGGCGACGGTGGCGCGGGGGCGCCCGGTAAGGTCGGCGTGGCACTGGACACCGGACCAGCCGTGCCCGGCAAGGATGCGGGCTACCGCGTCCTGCTGGTCGATGCCGTGCTCCAGGATGAGCGGTGAGCCCGGTTCCAGGATCGCGCGGCAGTCGCGGGCCAGGCGGCGAATGTCCGCGAGCCCGTCGTCGCCGGACGCCAGCGCGAGCGCCGGCTCGTGGCGCAGCGCCTCCAGCGCCGGGTCGCCGCGGCGCACGTAGGGCGGATTGGAGACGACCAGGTCGAAAGTGCGCCCGGCAACGGGTGCCGTCCAGTCGCCGTGCAGGAACTCCACGTTGGCGAGGCCCAGCCGCCGCGCGTTCTCCCGCGCGACGGCCAGCGCGGCCTCGCTGGCGTCGGTCGCGGTGACGTCGTCGCCCGGGCGTTCGCGCGCGATCGCCAGCGCAATCGCACCGCTGCCGGTGCCGAGATCCAGTATCCGGCACCCCCCTTTTCGCGGAAGATGCCGCAAGGCGAGCTCCACCAGCAGCTCCGTCTCCGGCCGCGGCACGAGCGTATCCGTCGTGACAAGCAGTGGCAGCGACCAGAACTCCCGCTCACCGGTGATGTAGGCGAGCGGCAGGCCTTCCTTCCGACGCTCGATTGCACCGAAGAAGCGTTCGACGGCCGCCTCGTCCAGCACATCCTCCGGATGCGTGAACAGGTAGGCGCGCGCGACGTCCAGCGCGCGGGCCAGCAGAAGCTCGGCGTCGATGCGCGGGCTCTCACTGACGGGGCCGAGCTCCTCGACGGCCCGGTTCAGCGCGGCATCGATTCTCATGTCCTGGTCCGGCGGGTGTTCAAAGGCCTGAAGCCGTTATCATATCCAAACAAAACGTTAAACTGCCGTCCGGCGACCGGGGGAGACGCAATGCGAGAGTGGATAATCGCGGCGAACGATTTCGTCAACGGGATCGTGTGGGGACCGCCTTTCATGCTGCTGCTGGCCGGCACGGGCCTGTACCTCACGATCCGTCTCGGCTTTTTCCAGTTTACCCACCTCGGTCATGCGTGGCGCCGGACCTTCGGCACGTTTTTCCGTCGCGATGCAGAGGCGCAGGAAGGCGCCATCACCCCGTTCCAGGCGGTTGCATCGGCAATGGCCGGCACTATCGGCGTCGGCAATATCGCGGGTGTGGCGACCGCGATTGCGCTCGGCGGGCCCGGCGCGATCTTCTGGATGTGGATGGTTGCGCTGGTCGGCATGGCCACAAAAATGGCCGAAGCCACCCTGGGTGTGAAGTTCAGGCAGGTCGATGCCGATGGCCGCGTGTCGGGCGGCGTGTTCTATTACATCGAGAATGGCCTCGGCGCGCGCTGGAAGTGGCTTGCCCTGCTGTACGCTTTCTTCGCGGGGCTCGCGGCATTCGGCATCGGCAATATGGTGCAATCGAATACCGTCGCGCATGCCCTGTCAACCGGCTTCTCGATCCCATCCTGGGCAACCGGCATTGCGCTGGTGGTGCTGGTCGGAGCCGTGACGCTCGGCGGCATCCAGCGCATCGCCCACACGGCCGAGAAGATCGTTCCATTCATGGCGCTCGTGTACATCGCCGGATCGCTCGGCGTGCTGGCCCTTAATTTCACGGCCATCCCGGCGGCGTTTGCAACCATTTTCGAGTATGCGTTCAGTCCGGCTCCGGCCGCCGGCGGCTTTGCGGGGGCCGCCGTCGCCGAGGCGATTCGCTACGGCGTTGCGCGCGGCATCTTCTCGAACGAAGCGGGACTCGGTTCCGCGTCCATCGTGCACGCGCAGGCCCGCAACACGCCCTTCGCGCAAGGCCTCTGGGGAATGTGGGAGGTGTTCATCGATACGCTGGTCGTGTGCACGATGACGGCCATGGTGATACTGGTCACCGGCGTGATGACCGGCGGCCGGACAGGAGCCGAACTGACCAGCCAGGCCTTTTCGACCGGACTGCCCGGCCCCGGCGGCTACCTCGTGCTGATATCGATTGCGCTGTTCGCGTATACGACGATGTTGACCTGGAACTTCTACGGCGAAAAGAGCTGGGAATACCTGTTCGGCCGCAAGGTCGTGTTGCCATACCGGCTGGTGTTCCTCGCGTTCCTGTACGTCGGTGCCGTTGGCGGCCTGCAACTGATCTGGAGTATCGCCGATACCCTGAACGGTTTGATGGCGGCGCCGAACCTGGTCGCGCTGATCCTGCTGGCGGGCGTGCTGGTGCGCCAGAAGCGCGAGTATTTGGCGCGGCCGCGCGGCGGCTGACCGGGCGGAGCTGCTCTACCCGGAGCGGTGCCCTACCCACCGCTGCGCATCACTAGAGCGGGGGGAAGCCATGGCGTACCATGGGGCCCCCTACGGTACCGCGATTCTTCATACCGATGAACGTCTACTCCAGCGTCCTCGACATGGTCGGCAGGACGCCGATGCTCGAGATTACCCGGCTAGACACCGGTCCCTGCCGGCTGTTCGTCAAACTCGAGTTCATGAACCCCGGCGGTTCCGTGAAGGACCGCATCGGCATCGCGATGATCGAGGAAGCGGAACGGCGGGGCGACCTGAAGCCCGGCGCGACCGTGGTCGAAGCCACGGCCGGTAATACCGGCATCGGGCTGGCGCTGGTGGCGGCGCAGAAGGGTTATCACCTGGTCCTCGTGCTGCCCGACAAGATGAGCCAGGAGAAGATCTTCAACCTGCGGGCAATGGGGGCGGAGGTCGTGCTGACGCGCTCGGACGTGTCGAAGGGTCATCCCGAGTATTACCAGGACCTCGGCAAGCGTATCGCACAGGAGCGGGGCGCCTACTTCATCAACCAGTTCGGCAACCCCGACAATCCGCTCGCGCACGAGAAGACCACGGGTCCCGAGGTGCTCGAGCAGATGGGCGGCGACCTGGACGCGATCGTCCTCGGCGTCGGCTCGAGCGGCACCGTCAGCGGCATCAGCGCTTTTCTTGCACGACACGCGCCGCAGGTGGACATCATCCTTGCCGACCCGGTCGGGTCGGTGCTCGCCGAATACATCAATGAAGGCGAGCTCAGGGAGAAGAACGCCGGCTGGCTCGTGGAAGGCATCGGCGAGGACTTCATCCCCTCGATCGCGGATTTCAGCCGCGTCAGGAAAGCCTATGCCGTGAGCGACGCCGAATCGTTCAGCACCGCGCGCGAGCTGCTGAGAAGGGAAGGCATACTCGCCGGCTCGTCCACCGGCACGCAGGTCGCCGCGGCGCTGAAATACTGCCGCGAGCAGACGGAAGCGAAACGTGTCGTCACCTTTGCCAGCGACACCGGGAATAAGTATTTATCCAAGCTTTACAATGACTTCTGGATGGAGGACCAGGGCTTCATCGAGCGCGAATCCTACGGTGACCTGCGCGACCTGATCGGCCGTCCGCACGGCGAGCGGGCGACGATCACCGTCAGCCCGTCCGATGTCCTGACCACCGCGCACAACCGGCTGCGCAACGCCGGCTTCTCGCAGCTGCCGGTGATGGACGAAGGGAAGCTCGTCGGCGTGCTGACCGAAGATGCGATCATACGCTTCGTGTTCGGTCATCCCGACCTGATGCACCGTCCGGTGAAAGATGCCATGCAAACCGCCTACATCCAGGTCGACAAGGATACGAGTATCAACAATCTCGTTGCGATGCTGCAGGTGCAGCCGTACGCGGCCGTGCTCGACGAGGACCAGTTCCTCGGCCTGATCACGCGCTCCGACGTTTTGAACTACCTGCGTAAACAGAGTTGAGGAAATGACCGACAAGGACAGCAAATTTGCCACCCGCGCGATCCACGCGGGCCAGCAGCCCGACCCGAGCACGGGCGCGATCATGCAGCCTATCTATGCCACGTCGACGTACGTTCAGAAGAGCCCGGGCGTGCACCAGGGGTATGAGTATTCGCGCACGCACAACCCGACCCGGCAGGCGCTGGAGCGCTGCGTGGCCGATCTCGAATCGGGGCGATTCGGCTTCGCGTTCAGCTCCGGCATGGCCGCCACCGCCACCATCCTGGAGCTCATCGATTCCGGCAGCCACGTCGTCGCGATGGACGACATCTACGGGGGCACGACGCGCCTTTTCGAACGCGTGCGCCGCCGTAGCGCGGGGCTGGACTTCAGCTTCGTGGACCTGAGCCGGCCGGCCAACCTGGAGAATGCGCTGCGCGACAATACGCGCCTCATCTGGATCGAAAGCCCGAGCAACCCGCTGCTGAAGCTCGTGGATTTCGAAGCCGTGGTGAGCATCGCGCACGACCGCGGCATCCTCGTCGTCGCCGACAACACTTTCGCTACGCCCTACCTGCAGCGGCCGCTTCAAGCCGGCTGCGACATCGTCATGCATTCGGTGACCAAGTTCCTGAACGGGCATTCCGACATGGTGGGCGGCATTGCCGTCACCGCCAGCGAGGAGCTGGCCGAAAAGCTCGCGTTCCTGCAGAACTCGATCGGCTCGGTGCCGGGACCGTTCGACTGCTTTCTCGCGCTGCGCGGGCTGAAGACGCTGGACGTGCGCATGGAGCGGCACTGCAAGAACGCAGCGGCCGTCGCGCGCTGGCTGGAGAACGACGACCGCGTGGAGAGCGTGCTCTACCCCGGGCTCGAATCGCATCCCCAGCACGCGCTCGCGCGGTCGCAGATGAGCGGCTCCGGCGGCGGCATCGTTACCTTCTTCATCAAGGGCGGCCTGCCGGAGGCGCGCTCGTTCCTCGAGCGCTGCGAGGTGTTTGCCCTCGCCGAGAGCCTCGGGGGCGTGGAAAGCCTCGTGGATCACCCGGCGATCATGACGCACGCGTCGGTGCCGGCCAAAAAGCGCGCGGAGCTCGGCATCAGCGACCAGCTCATCCGGCTGTCGGTCGGGCTGGAAGACCTGGAGGACCTGGTCGCGGACCTGGACCGGGCGCTCGGCTGAGCGCCGTCGCGGTATTCGTGCTGCCGGTGACGGAGGATTGACGCCACGATTCGGACAGGTACATACTGAATAACGTTCGCTAAATGCCGGCCGCCGGTGCCTGCGCGGCGGGCTTGAGGGGGAGACTATCGTGGCCGTTGCCGATCGTACCTGGCTTGCGGGCGCCGTGGTTCCGGCGCTGTCGTACCTTGTTCTGTCGATCCCGATCGCGTCCGGACAGGAGCCGAGTGGGCCGGACGAGGACACGCGCGTACGCGAGGAGATCGTGGTCACCGCCCAGCGGCGCGAACAGAATATCCAGGACGTCGGCATCAGCATGACGGCGTTCTCGGGGCGGCAGGTCCAGGAACTCGGGCTCATCGAGAGTACCGACATCGCGAACCTCACGCCCGGGGTCAGTATCTCGGCATCGGCGGGTGGCCAGAGCCGGCAGTTCAGCATTCGCGGGGTCACGCAAAACGACTTTGCCGACCACACCGAGCCGCCGAATGCCGTCTACATCGACGAGGGCTATATCGCGGCACCGCAGGGCCAGGTATTCGCGCTGTTCGACCTCGAGCGCGTCGAGGTCCTGAAAGGCCCGCAAGGTACGCTTTTCGGCCGCAATGCAACCGGCGGCCTCGTACACTTCATTTCGCGGCGACCCACCGACCATTTCGAGGCTTTCGCCGACGTCACCTACGGCTCCCACGACCACATGAGACTGGAAAGCGCCGTCGGCGGGCCCCTGTCCGATGCGCTGTCGGGGCGCTTTTCCCTGTTGTACAACCGTCATGACGAGATCTACGAAAACGTATACCCGGAGGGCAATACGGTAAACCCGCTGACGGGTGAGCCGTTCCAGGGTTCGCCGTCCGGAGCAGAGGACTACTGGAACGACAATCAATGGGCGGTACGGGGACAGCTCCAGTGGGATGGCGCCGCGGCACAGGTGAATCTGAGCGCCTTCGCGGGAAGACAAAAAATCTCCACCGCCGCGCACCAGCATCGTGCGGTGACGGCGATACTGAACGCGGCCGGTTCCCAGGTCGATACCATCTTTGCCGAGAACGACCCCCAGGGCTGCGAAGCGATATCCGCCGAGACCGGCGGCTGCCTGCCGATCTCGTTCCTCGACGGCGAGATTCCCGGAGTGAACGAGGACTCCGTACGTCCGGCAGTGGGTGGCGACCTCTTCGGTTACCGCGAGGCCGACGGCGACGGGTTCAGGGTTTCGGCGGACCACGCTCTCGATGATTTCAATGAGTACAACACCCGGGGGCTGACGGGAAACATCCAGTGGAGCCTGGGTGACACGACGCTGCACTCGATCACCCACTACATGTATTTCGACAAGCTGCAGTCCCTGGACGTGGATACCTCTCCGGCGCCACAGAGCCTGGTGCTGCAGGAAGCCGAGCACGACACGTTCACACAGGAGTTCCGCCTCGACGGCGGGAGCGATGCGTTCCATTGGGTCGCCGGGCTCTACTACCTGATGATCGACGTCGACTATGCGCAGGGGCTCGCATTCTCCCCTGATTCGCCGATATCGCTGCTGTTCTTCGACGGCATGCCGACGGAGAGCCCGATCTTCGTCGACATGAGGACGGATTCGTACTCGGCGTTCGGCCAGGTCGACTTCGACCTGACCGACACCTTCACCCTCATCGCGGGCGTCCGCGTCATTCGCGAGGAGAAGGATTACCAGTACGACAACTTCTGGTTCGCGAGTATCCGGGACGAGACCATCGACGACGACCAGGAGCCCCTTCCTGTCCCCGTCAGCCCCGACGGGGGCGGCCTCCGATACCCGTCGTTTACGGGCACCAGCGCCGACACCCTCTGGGCGGGCAAGCTGCAGCTCGAGTATCGCCCGACCGACGACCTCCTGTTCTACGGCGGGATCAACCGCGGTGTGAAGGCAGGCGGCTTCAACGCAAAGCTCAACGACTTTGCACCCGCCATACCCGACTCGGCGATCCCGTACGGCGAAGAGGTGCTGACGGCGTACGAAGCCGGCTTCAAGTCGACCCTCGCCGGCGGCACGACGACCGTCAACGCCAGCGCCTTCTGGTACGACTATTCCGACTACCAGGCCTTCGTCTTTGCGCTGACGTCCGGGATCATCCAGAACGCGGATGCGACCTACAAGGGCGCCGAGCTGCAGATCAATACCCGGCCGGTCGACGGTCTCGATCTGCTTTTCACGGCGTCGTGGGTGGATGCCGTGGTCGAGGATCTTCCGATCGCTCCCGGGGTGCTTCGCGACGTGAGGCCGACGTACACGCCGGAATGGACGTTTGGCGCGCTTGCCCGGTACGAGTGGGAGGCTCCTGCCGTGAACGGGTCGCTCGCCCTCCAGGTCGACGGCAGCTACACGGACAGCCGCTATCACAACCTGCGCAATTTCCGGGCAGACGAGATGGATGCGTACACCCTGCTCAATGTGCAGGCCTCCTGGACCGCTCAGGATGGCCGCTGGACCGCATCCGTTTTCGCGGACAATCTCCTCGATGAGCGTTACAAGACCTCCGGGTTCGATCTCGCGACCCTGTGCGGCTGCAACGAGGAGGCCTTCGGCAAACCCCGCTGGTACGGCGTTCGCATCGGCTACAGAATCGAGTGAACCCCCGGGGCCGCGAAAATCAGCCGCCGAGCGCCGCGAGCTGGTCCGCCTGGTGCTCGCTTACCAGCGGATCGATGATCGGGTCGAGATCGCCCTCCAGGATTTCCTGCAGCTTGTAAAGCGTCAAGTTGACGCGATGATCCGTCACCCGCCCCTGCGGGAAATTGTAGGTGCGGATGCGTTCGGACCGGTCCCCGGAGCCGACCAGCAAGCGCCGCTGCTGCGCCTGCTCCGTTTCGCGCTGCGAAATCTCCGCGTCCAGCAGCTTTGCCTTCAGCAGCGACAGCGCCCGGGCGCGGTTCTTGTGCTGTGAGCGCTCATCCTGGCATTCCACGACGATGCCGCTCGGCAGGTGCGTAATGCGCACGGCGGAGTCGGTCTTGTTCACGTGCTGGCCGCCGGCACCCGAGGCGCGGAAGGTGTCGGTGCGCAGGTCGGCGGGGTTGATCTCGATCTCCTCGACGTCTTCCGGTTCCGGCAGCACGGCCACGGTGCAGGCAGAGGTGTGGATACGCCCCTGCGATTCCGTCGCCGGCACGCGCTGCACGCGGTGGGCGCCCGATTCGAACTTGAGGCGCGCATAGATGCCGCTGCCCGAGATGCGGCTGACGATTTCCTTGTAGCCGCCGTGCTCCCCCTCGCGGGCGCTGATGACCTCGATCGACCAGCCGCGCAGCTCCGCGTACCGGGAATACATGCGGAACAGGTCGCCGGCAAAAATGGCCGCTTCGTCGCCGCCCGTGCCGGCACGGATCTCGAGGAACACGTTGGCTTCGTCGTGCGGATCCGGTGGTATGAGCGCCTTCTGCAGTTCGAGCTGCAGCGCGTCCCGCTGCTTGCCGAGCGTTTCCAGCTCGTCCTCGCCCATGCTTCTCAGCTCCGGGTCGCTGTCGGCGGCCATTTCCTCGGCCGCGGCAATGTCGCGCGCGACGCTCTCGTATCGCCCGAAAAGGCTCACGACCGACTCGAGCCGCGCATACTCGCGCGACAGGTCGCGAAAACGGTCCTGGTTCCCGATCACGTCCGGGTCCGAGAGCAGGGCGGCAATTTCCTCGAACCGGTCGCGCGTGCCTTCCAGCTTGTGGCGTATCGATTCCTTCACGCGGAGGCGTCGTTATCGTCATCGATGCCGGGGATGCCGAACAGCTCGTGCGCCGCGTCGATGAGCGCCTGGTCCGACGCTTCGCCCGCTTCGCGGAGGCGCACGGTCGGCTGGTGCAGCAGCTTCTTCAGCAGCGAGCCCGCCAGGTACTCCAGCACCGTCTGCGGATCGGTACCGGCCGCCAGCCGCCGCCGCGCCTGCGCGAGCACCTCCTGCCTGATGCCGTCGCCGTGCTCGCGCAACGCGGTGATGACCGGTGCAATCACCTTGCTGCGCTCGATCTCGAGGTAGCGCCGGGTTTCCTCCGCCAGGATGCGGTCGGCATCGACGGCCGCCTCTTCCCGGGAGCTCTGGCCCTCGAGCACGACCTTGTCGAGGTCGTCGATGGTATAGACGTAGACGTCCGGCAGCTCGCCGATTGCCGGATCGAGGTCGCGCGGCACGGCCATGTCGACGGCAAAGACGGGCCGGCGCTTGCGTGCGCGAATCGCCTGCTTCATCTGCGCCAGCGAGATCACCGGGTGCGGGCTCGCGGTCGAGCTGATCACGATGTCGGCATCCGGCAGCGTGCCGTCGAGCGCTGCCAGCGGCAGCGCGAACGCGCCGAACCGGCCGGCAAGCGCCTGTGCCCGTTCGACGTCCCGGTTGGCCACGAACAAGCGCCCGATGCCGTTGCCCTGCAGGTGCCGCGCAACCAGCTCGATCGTCGCGCCCGCGCCGATGAGCAGCGCCGTGTGTTTCGACAACCCGGTGAAGAACTGTCCCGCGAGCGTCACGGCGGCGTACGCGACCGACACGGGGCTGTTGCCGATATCCGTTTCCGTGCGCACCTTCTTGGCGACGGAAAACGTATGCCGGAAGAGCTGGCCGAGCCGCGGCCCCACCGTGCCCGACTGCTCGGCCAGCCGGTAAGCATCCTTCAGCTGGCCGAGGATTTGCGGTTCGCCCAGGACCATGGAATCGAGCCCGCACGCCACGCGGAACAGGTGCCGGATCGCGGCGTCACCGTCCAGCGTGAACAGCGCCTGCTCGGCCGCCAGCGAGAGCCGCTGGTCGGCGAGCAGCCAGGCGCGCAGGGCAGCGCTGCCGTGCGCCTCGGCCGTGACGAAGAATTCCGTTCGGTTACAGGTGGATAGCACGACTGCTTCGCGGACCCCGCGAAGCTCCGTCACCTCCGACAGCGCGCGCGCCGCCTCCTCGCCGCCGAAGATGAGCTGCTCACGTATCTCGACCGGGGCCGTGGTGTGGTTCAGCCCGAGCACGTGCAGCGGCATCGTGCGATCTGGCGTTCGTGGGGCAAGTACTGTGCGTGCTATCCGTTGGGCTGCAGCGTCCATTTGTGCGGGTTCCGTAACCGGCAGGCAGCGGGCGGGTACCTGCCGGGGCCGCCGGTTCCTGCCCCGGCAGCTTGCTTTACGCGTATCATAAGCGAACTGATGCCGCCGTTTCCTGTCTCTCTTCCTTTGGTTCCCGGTACCCGATGATAGAATTCCCGACGATGGCGCGCATTTCCCGCCGGTTTCCGGCACTCGGCCTGGCCGCCCTCCTGTGGCTGGTTCCCCTCCATCCGGCACTCGCCGACGGCCCTGCCTCCGAAGAAGCCGACGCGCACCTGCTGCGGGCTGAAATGGCGCTACAGCGCAAGGAATACAAGCTGGCGTCCGAGGAATACCGCGAGGCCGCGCGGCAAAGCGAGGACGTCGCGATTGCGCGGCAGGCCACGCAGGTGGCCTATACCTACGGCTTCGACGAAGACGCGCTCCGCGCCGCCGAGCGCTGGTTCGAGCTGGACGGGGAGAGTGACGAGGCGCTTTTGTATCTTGCGCAGCTGCAGCTGCGCAACGGCGAGCTGCGTGACGCCCGCCGCAGCTTCCGCAGGCTGCTGGAGCGGGGCGATGCGCCGCCCGATGAGCGGCTGGTGGCGCTGATCCCGTTCCTGTCCGAGGAGGATCCCGAGGACGGCAAGTGGCTCATGAACGCATTGGCGAAGCCCTACGGCAAGTCAGCGTGGGCCCACTACGCCGCCGGCGTCATGGCGCTGCAGGCGGACGACGCGGCGGAAGCCCGCAAACGCGCGCAAAAAGCGCTGGCGCTGCAGCCCGACTGGATCCAGCCCTCGCTCCTCTACGCCCGCTCCCTGCTGCTGGCGGGTGAGCGGGAGGCCGCAATCGATTACACCGCCCGGCTGGTCGGCGACGACCCTGATCCCGACCCGGAGGCGAGGCTCGAGCTCGCGGTGATGTACCTCGCCGCCGACCGCGATGACGATGCGCTGAGCCAGGTCAACCAGATCCTGCTCGAGCAGCCGGCGCGCACCGACGCGCTGCGGCTGATGGCCATCATCAATTTCCGCAACCAGCGCTTCGATGCGGCGTGGTCCGATTTCCAGGATCTCCTCGGCAGCGGTCACTACACGATGGACGCGCTGTTCTACCTCGCGCGCATCGCGGACCACAGGCAGGAGTACGAGGATGCCGCGACGCTCTACTCGCAGGTGATCAGCGGCGGGAACGCGGTGGCGGCGCAGCGGCGCGCGGGCGCGCTCATGCTGCAGCAGGGCAAGCCGGAGCAGGCCCTGCAGCACGTGCAGGATTTCGGCGACCGCCATCCGTCACACGCGATCGACATGCTGGAGGCCCGCGCGCAGCTGCTCGCCATGCTGGACCGCTATGATGAGGCGCTGGGCCTCTACGATCGCGTCATCGACTACCGCCCGGACAGCGAGACCCCGCTGCTCGGCAAAGCCGAGCTCTTGCTGCGGATGGGCCGCACCGACGACGCGATCGACCTGTACCGCGAGGGCGTAGACCGCTGGCCCGACAGTCCGTATACCCTGAACGCGCTGGGGTACACGCTCGCCGATCGCACCGATCGCTACGACGAAGCCGAGCGACTGGTCCGCAAGGCGCTGGAGCTCGAGCCGGACAGCGGCGCAATCATCGACAGCTTTGGCTGGGTCCTGTATCGCCAGGGGAAGCTGGACCAGGCGCTCGTCGAGCTCCGGCGCGCCTACGACGTCCTGAAGGACCCGGAGGTCGCGGCCCACATCGTCGAGGTGCTGTGGAAGCTCGACCGCCGCGAGGAAGCCCGGGCCGAGCTCGCGGAAGCGGAACAGGCCTTCCCGGACAACGAGCTCCTGAAACAGGTCCGTGCGCGCGCCTTCCCCGAGGACTCCTAACCCGGGCGCCGTTCGCGGGCTCCTGCCGCTCCTGCTGCTGGCGGGCTGTGCCGTTCAGCGCGGCGTCGAGCTGCCGCCGCTGCCGGACTGGGAAACGCGCCAGGCGGTGCTCTCGACCCTGGACGACTGGGAGTTCAAGGGCCGCGTCGGCGTCAGGGCGGGTAGCGACGGTTTCAATGCAAACCTCCGCTGGCGGCAGGAGGGTGACGTGTTCCAGGCCGCGCTCAGCGGGCCGCTCGGCATCGGCACGGTGCGGATAGAGGGCAACGGCAAGCGCGTGACCGTCACCGACAACGACGGCGAGGTGCACTACCTGGAGGACGCGGACGCCGACCTGCAGGCGATGTACGGCTGGTCCCTGCCGGTGACGAGCCTGCGCTATTGGGCCCTCGGCATCCCGGATCCCGCGAGCCCCGCGGTTACGGAGCTCGTCCCCCCTGGCCGTCTCGAACGCCTGGAGCAGCGGGACTGGACCGTGCGCTTCACCGACTACGAGGAAGATGCCGGCGTCCCGCTGCCGCGCCGCATGACCGCGCTGAACCACGATACGCGCGTGCGCCTCGTGATCGACGACTGGACGTTTCACTGAGCGACTGGTTCACTTAGAATCGCGGCGAACAACCGAGGCATTGGGGTGTAGCCAAGCGGTAAGGCAACGGGTTTTGATCCCGTCATGCGCAGGTTCGAATCCTGCCACCCCAGCCACCCTAAAGTAGTCCCGACAGTAGTCCCGAACGAGGTAAAAGGCCATGGACCCGGCGACAATGGCGATTTTCTCCGGTAACGCGCACCCGGAGCTGGCCCAGGACATCGCGAGGGTGCTGCGCGTTCCGCTCGCCAAGGCCTACGTCGGCCGTTTCAGCGACGGCGAGATCAGCGTCGAGATCCTCGAGAATATCCGCGGCCGCGAGACCTTCATCATCCAGTCGACCTGCCCGCCGACCAACGAGAACCTGATGGAACTGCTCGTGATGGTGGATGCCTGCCGCCGGGCCTCGGCCTCGCGCATCACCGCGGTAATGCCGTATTTCGGGTACGCGCGCCAGGACCGGAGGCCGCGGGCGTCGCGGGTGCCGATCACCGCGAAGCTGGTGGCCGAGATGATTGCCGTAGCCGGCGTCGACCGGGTGCTCACGGTGGACCTGCACGCCGACCAGATCCAGGGCTTCTTCGATATCGCGGTCGACAACGTTTACGCCTCCCCGGTGCTGCTGGGCGACGTCTGGAAACAGAAATACGAGCGCATGGTGGTGGTATCGCCGGACGTCGGCGGCGTCGTCCGTGCCCGCGCTCTCGCCAAGCGGCTGGACGACGCGGACCTCGTGATCATCGACAAACGCCGCTCCAAGGCGAACAAATCGGAGGTCATGAACATCATCGGCGACGTCGACGGCAAGACCTGCATCATCATCGATGACATGGTGGACACCGCCGGCACGCTCTGCCAGGCCGCCGCGGCGCTGAAAAAGCGCGGCGCGCGCAAGGTCGTCGCCTACATCACCCACGCGGTGCTGTCCGGGCCCGCGGTGTCGCGCATCGGCGAATCGGAGCTGGACGAGCTCGTGGTCACCGACACCATCCCTCTGCGCGAGGATGCGAGGGCCTGTCCCAGGATCCGCCAGCTCTCCACCGCCGAGCTGCTGGCCGAGACCATGCGCCGCATCAGCGACGAGGAATCCGTCAGCTCCCTGTACGTCGATTGACCTGCTCCTGTGGTCCTGTGGGAGCGCGCATCGCGCGCGATGCTGGCCATTGAGGAACGTGGCATCGCGCGCTGCGCGCGCGCCTGCGGGCCGCCGGCGCCAAAGGTCCGCCGACGGTTGTAGCCCGCCGCCGCGGATTGCGCTACCATCCGCGCCCTTGCTCGGCTGGTCGCGGCCGGGCACCCAGCAATCAAACACTTACGGAGCCTCCTCATGAAACAGGAATTCAACCTGGTGGCGGAGCTTCGCGATACGCAAGGGAAGGGTGCGAGCCGCCGCCTGCGTCGCGAAGGCAAGGTGCCGGCCATCCTCTACGGCGGCGGACGCCCGCCGCGGACACTCGCGTTCGACCACAACCGGGTCCTGCTGCAGCTGGAGCACGAAGCCGTGTACTCCAGCGTCCTGACGATCACGGTCGGCGACAAGAGCCAGCCCGCGATCCTGAAGGACGTGCAGCGCCATCCGTCGAAGCGGCAGATCATGCACATCGACATGCAGCGTGTCCGCGAAGACGAGAAGATCCGCATGAACGTGCCGCTGCACATCGTGGGCGAGGACGTCGCGCCGGGCGTGAAGCTCGGCGGCGGCGCCGTCTTCCGCCTCATCACCGAGGTCGAGGTGATCTGCCTGCCGAAGGACCTTCCGGAATACTTCGAGATCGACGTCTCGAAGCTGGAGCTCGACGACATGCTGTACCTCTCCGACATCAAGGTGCCCGAGGGCGTGGAGCTCCCGGAGCTCGGGCACGGCGCGGAATACGACCATGCGATCGTGTCGATCCAGGCGCACAAGGCCGGCGCCGTCGAGGAAGAGGAGGCCGCGGCGGAAGCGGAAGGGGAAGGGGCCGAAGCGGAGCCTTCACCGGCGGCCGGGGGCGAGAAGTCCGGCGAGAGCTGAGCCTCACCCGCAGGACCCGAAGGGCCGCCTTCGTGCGGCCCTTTTTGTATAACATGGCCCCTCCATGACGCACCTGACGATCATCGCCGGCCTCGGCAATCCCGAGGCACGCTACGAGCGCACGCTGCACAACGCGGGCTTCTGGTTTGCGGACGCGCTGGCGCGCCGCGAGCGCGAGGAGTTCCGCTACGAGAAGCGTTTCGACGCGGCGGTGTGCCGGGTGACGCTCGGCGGCGGCGAGGTGTGGGTCGTGAAACCCCAGGCTTACATGAACCGCAGCGGCGGACCGGTGCGCGCGGTGCTCGATTACTTCCGGCTGTCCGCCGTGCAGCTGCTCGTAGTGCACGACGAGATCGATTTGCCGCCCGGCATCGCCCGCCTGAAGCGCGGCGGCGGCCACGGCGGCCACAATGGCATCCGTGACGTGATCCAGCACTGCGGCGCCGACTTCCTGCGCCTGCGCATCGGCGTCGGCCACCCCGGCGAGAAGGACAAGGTGACGGGTTACGTGCTGAAAGCGGCGCCCGCGGACGTCGAGGATGCGGTCCATACGGCGATCGGCGAGTCACTCGACCTGCTCCCGCTGCTCGCGGAAAAGGGCGCGGAAGCCGCGATGCATCGCCTGCACACCAACCTGAAACGCCAGGAGACCTGATGGCCATCAAATGCGGCATCGTCGGACTGCCGAACGTCGGCAAATCGACCCTGTTCAACGCGTTGACGGCCGCCGAAATCCCGGCGGAGAACTACCCGTTCTGCACCATCGAGCCGAACGTCGGCGTCGTACCCGTGCCCGACCCGCGGCTCGCGGTCCTCGGCCGTATTGCGCAGCCGCAGAAAACGCTGCCGACCGTGGTCGAGTTCGTCGATATTGCGGGCCTGGTCGCCGGCGCCTCCCGGGGGGAGGGGCTCGGCAACCAGTTCCTGGCGAATATCCGCGAGACGAATGCGATCGCGCACGTCGTCCGCTGCTTCGAGAACGATGACGTGACCCACGTGGCCGGCGCCATCGACCCGGCGGACGATATCGACACCATCAACACGGAGCTGGCGCTCGCCGACCTGGAATCGGTCGAGAAGCAGCTGCACAAGGCCGAGCGCAGCGCCAAGACGAACGAGAAGGCGGCGGTGCGGCACCGGGACATGCTCCGTAAAGTGAAGGCGCACCTGGATGACGGACGTCCCGTGCGGACGCTCGAGCTCGACGAGCCGGAACAGCTGCTCGTTCGCGACCTGCACCTGATCACCGCCAAGCCCGTCATGTACGTCGCCAACGTCGACGAGAACGGGTTCGAGAACAACCCGCACCTGGACACGGTACGGAAGATTGCCGCGAGTGAAGGTGCCGAGGTCGTGGCGATCTGCGCCGCCATCGAGGCCGAGATCGCGCAGCTCGACGACGCGGACAAGGCGGATTTCCTGGAGGAGCTGGGGCTGGAGGAGCCGGGCCTCGACCGCGTCATCCGCTGCGCCTATCGGCTGCTCGGGCTGCAGACGTTTTTCACCGTGGGGCCCAAAGAGGTGCGCGCGTGGACCACCCGCATCGGCGCGACCGCGCCGCAGGCCGCCGGCGAGATCCACACCGACTTCGAAAAAGGCTTCATCCGCGCGGAGGTGATTGCCTACGACGACTTCGTGTCCCTGGGAGGCGAGCAGGGCGCCAAGGAGGCCGGCCGGCTGCGCCTGGAAGGCAAGACCTACGTCGTCCAGGAAGGCGACGTCATGCATTTCCGCTTCAACGTTTGACCGGAGCGTTCGAGCGGCATCAGTGCCAGGGCTGCCGGCTCGATGCAACGCGATACAACACGTAGTCTCGCAACCGGGCGGCCTTGCCGTACTCCACGAACGGCACGGTTACCGTTCCCGCCGCCAGGTAGAACTTTATCGTCGCCAATCCCCGCCGCCGCTGGAACGGCGACTGCGAGACGCTTACGCGCTGCACCTTCCTGTGCAGCCACACCACGACGCGGGTTCCGATGAATCCCTTCCGACAGGCCGCGCCGTCTTTGGTCAGCGCAAGCCCGTAGCGGCTGTACCGCCGCCACACGATGAGGGCGGCAAGCGGGATCCACAGCAGCCAGAGCAGTGCGTAGGCACCCATCTCGGCCCGGAACGCCGCCGTCGCGGCGATCGCCGGCAGCACGCCGGCGAGCAGCAATCGCGACCGCCGGTAATACCGGGAGATCGGCTGGAACGCGGGGTCGCGCGGATCGAGCGCCAGGCCATCGCATTCCGCGCCGAAGATCTCCGCCGCGAACACCGGCACCAGCGCGCCGGTGCAGATCGGCACCTCGAAACGGCTGGCCGCCGTGCCGCGCCCGCTCGTCGCCTGCCGCGTCCGCAACCGGTAGCGCCGGAACCGTTGCAGCATGAAGTTCTGGAAGATATAGAGCGACTGCACTTTCACGCGCTGCACGGACTGCTCGTGACGGGTCAGCAGGCCTGCCCTTGATCGCAGGACGTCGCCGTCGGCCGAAAGCGTGTAGCCGTGGTAGCGAAGCAGCGCGCCGATGATCGATGCGACCAGCAGCACCGCGATGACGAGCAGCAAGAGGCCGAATGCAAGGGCCGCGGCGCTCCCGTTGCCGAGCTGCACGGCGCCGAGCGCCTGCAGCAGCTCTGATTCCTCGACCCACCGCTCGCCCCGTTGTTCCAGGTACTCGCTGAGCGGCCCGATCAGCACGAGCACCAGGAACACGCGGCCGCTCGACAGCCCGATGCGCACGATGTCGCCGCCCGCCAGGCGGATGAGCGGCCGCGCCTCCGCCTGCGGAAGCTTTTCGTCGTTCGCCCCTTCGGTCCCGGCTTTCGGCGTACGGCGTATGCGTTCGCGCAGGTCGAGCACGAGCTGCTTTTCGACCGCCGGCAGGTGGCCCTCGTGGCCGGACGAGCCGGCGGTGTCGAGGTTGACGGTCACGAGCCCGAACAGCCGGAAGACGATGTTTTGCGACGTGTTGACGCCCTGCACGCGCTCGAACTTGATGTCGAGCTGCCGCTTGCGGAACACACCGTCGCGAATCAGGATCGAGTCGTCCGCGATCGAGTAGCGGAAGTACCAGTAGCGCAGGAAGGCATGCACGACGGTCCCGAGCACGAACACGACGATTGCCGCGACCAGCGCGGCCAGCTTGTTGCCCTGGAAGGCCACCAGCAACGCAGCCAGCGGCGCCAGCGACTGGACGGCGTTCTTCGCGACCGCCTGGTAGATCTTCCCGAGGTAGAAGACGACGGCGAGCGGCGACGTGCGGTGCCAGCCCGAAGGCGCGGGCGGCTCAGTCATGCTCGATGGCGGCGCCGGCTTTGTGCAGCACGAACACCCGCATGCGCAGGGCTGCGTCCGCCGGCAGCCCGTCGACCCTGAGGTCGCCGCCGGAGCTCCCTGCCGTGTAAAGCTGCAGGCTCGCCAGGCCGAAGTGCCGGTCGAGCGGCGTGCTGGCCGTCTCGACGTGCTGCACGCGATTGAACGGCACGGCGGTCACGCGGCGCCAGAACACGCCGCTGCGGTAGACCATGTCCTTGTCCCGCAGCGCGTAGCCCTTTCTTGGCACGCTGACGAGCGGTCCGAGCACCGCGCCCGCGGCCACGGCCGCGACGACGATCCACGCCGTCCAGGCTGCTGCATCGAACTCGAGCCGCCGCTTCAGGACCTGCAGGACGAGGGCGCCCACCGCCAGGACCGCCGCATTCAGCAGCCCGCGAACCTGCTGCCGCCGCACGAACCGTGGGTCCAGCGCCTGCCAGTCGACGTCATCGGCGGCCGGCAGGTCCTCCAGGGCGATCTCCGGGTTTTCGAACATGGACCTCCCCGCGTCCCCGTCGCATTATACGGTTCGGCGGCGGCTTGACAGCAAGCGGAGCCTGTCGGACACTAGCGCCCCCTCGCGGGACCCCACCCCCAAAAATGGTGATGTAGCTCAGCTGGTTAGAGCGACGGACTCATAACCCGTAGGTCGGTGGTTCAAGTCCACCCATCACCACCACTCTCACGGGGCGGACCGCAAACGTCGCTCCCGGGGCGCTGACGCTTTCCCCCATGCGTGCTACCGTAGGCGCCTGTCCTGCGGCCCGCCATCCCGCGACGGGCTCCCAAACGTCCCTGCACACGATGGAATGGTTCACTGCCCTCAACGTAGCCAGGCTGCAGTTCGCCTTCACGATTTCCTTTCATATCGTGTTCCCCGCGCTGACGATCGGCCTCGCGAGCTACCTCGCCGTGCTCGAGGGGCTGTGGCTCGCGACCGGCCAGGCGGTGTACCAGCGGCTGTTCCGCTTCTGGGTGCGCATCTTCGCGGTTGCTTTCGGGATGGGCGTGGTTTCGGGCGTCGTGATGAGCTACCAGTTCGGCACGAACTGGAGCCGCTTCTCGGATCTCGCGGGCCCGATCGTCGGGCCGCTGCTCGGCTACGAGGTGCTGTCCGCGTTTTTTCTCGAAGCCGGGTTCCTGGGCGTGATGCTGTTCGGCATGAACCGGGTCGGCCGCGGGCCGCACTACTTCGCCACGCTCATGGTCGCCTTCGGGACGCTGCTGTCCGCTTTCTGGATACTGAGCGCGAACAGCTGGATGCAGACGCCGACCGGGCACACCCTGAATACCGCCGGGCAGTTCGTGCCCGTCGACTGGCTGGCGATCGTGTTCAATCCGTCGTTCCCCTACCGGTTCACGCACATGGTGCTCGCCGCCTACCTCGCCACGGCCTTCGTGGTGGGCGGAGTCGCCGCCTTCCACCTGCTCAAGGACCGAACGCGGCGGGACCCGCGGATCATGTTTTCGATGGCCATGTGGATGGCGACGCTGGTTGCCCCGCTGCAGGTCGTCGTCGGGGACCTGCACGGCCTCAACACGGCGGAGCACCAGCCCATGAAAGTCGCCGCGATGGAGGCGCACTTCGAGACGCGCGGCGGGCAGCCGCTGATCCTCGTCGGGCTGCCGGACCAGGAGGCCGCGACGGTGCGCTATGCGCTCGAGATTCCCAAGGCGGGCAGCATCATCCTGGGTCATTCGCCGGAAGCGGAAATCACGGGACTCGACCAGTTCGATCCGGAAGACTGGCCCCACGTCTCCACCGTCTTCTGGAGCTTCCGGATCATGGTCGGTCTCGGACTCCTCATGGCCGGCATCGGCACCTGGAGCCTCGTCCAGCGGCTGCGGGGGCGGCTCTACGAGACGCCGTCCCTCCTGCGCGCGGCGCTCGTCGCGTCGCCCGCGGGGCTGGTTGCGATCCTCTGCGGCTGGACGGTCACCGAAGTCGGCCGCCAGCCGTACACGGTGTACGGGCTGTTGCGCACGTCGGAGTCCGTTTCACCCGTCGCCCTGCCGGCGGTCGCCGGCTCTTTCGCGGCCTTCGTCATCGTGTACGTGATCGTTTTCGGCATCGGCATCTTCTATTTGCTGCGCCTGATGCGCCAGGACCCGGCGGCTGGCGCGGTGGAAGAAGCCGCGGAAGAAGAGCGCGAGCGCGAGAGCCTGCTGCGCCGCCTGACGGCCTGGATACGGGAGGAGCCGTGACACTCGACCTGGCGCTGGTCTGGATGGTGCTGCTCGCGTTCGCGGTGCTCGCCTACGTGCTGCTGGACGGCTTCGATCTCGGCGTCGGTATCCTGTTTCCCGCGCTCGGCAACGAGGCGAACCGGACCACGGCCATGAACTCCGTCGCGCCGGTGTGGGACGGCAACGAGACCTGGCTGGTGCTCGGCGGCGGCGGCCTGTTTGCGGTGTTCCCGCTGGCGTATGCCGTCATCATGCCGGCGCTCTATGCGCCCGTGGTCGCCATGCTCCTCGGCCTGATCCTGCGCGGCGTGGCCTTCGAGTTCCGCGGCGCGTCGCGGCGGCGGCCCTATCTCTGGGACCGCGCCTTCTTCGCGGGATCCCTGGTCGCGGCGCTCACGCAGGGCATCACGCTCGGCGCGCTGGTGCAGGGCATACCGGTCGCGAACCGAAGCTACGCCGGCGGCTGGTGGGACTGGCTCACGCCGTTCAGCATCGTGACCGGCATCGCACTTGCCGCGGGCTATTGCCTGCTGGGCGCCACCTGGCTCGTGCTCAAAACGGAAGGCGACCTGCAGGCGCGGGCGCGCCGCTTCGCCCGCCGCTTCGCCTGGGCAACGCTGGCCGGGATCCTGGTGTTCAGCGCCTGGACCCCTTTCCTGCAGGCCGGCTACGTCGACAAGTGGTTCAGCTGGCCGGCCCTCCTGTACACCGCGCCGGTGCCGCTCCTGGTCGCCGCCTGCGGCCTGCTGCTGCTGCAGAGCCTGGCGCGCGGTGCGGAGCTGTCACCGTTTTTGTATGCGCAAGGGCTGTTCGTGCTGTCTTTCGTCGGCCTGATGATCAGCTTTTCGCCCTACGTCGTGCCGAGTTCCCTCACGTTCCGGGAGGCCGCGGCCCCCGACAGCAGCCTCGGGTTCCTGCTCGTCGGCGCCGTGGTGCTGCTGCCCGTGATACTGACGTACACGGTGGGCGTGTACCGGGTCTTCTGGGGCAAGGTTCGCGCGGGCGAGGGCTATCACTGATGACGCTCCCCGCCGGCAGCCGGTTGCGGCGCGCCGCCTGGTTCATCGGGCTGTGGCTCGCGGGCGTCAGTGCCGTGGCCATGCTGGCGTGGCTCTTGCGCACGCTGGTCGGGGCGCAATAATAGTTTGACCACGCACTGAACAGGAACGCTCGATGGCACCTCTCGACAGGCAGACAATCCTCATCACCGGCGCTTCCCGCGGCATCGGCGCGGCCACGGCGAGAGCGGCGCTCGATGACGGCGCCACCGTGATCGGCAGCTATCGCTCGGCCCCCGGCGCTCTCGAAAGCCTCGAAGAGGAATACGGCAGCCATCGCGTGCTCGCGCTGCAAACCGATCTCGCCACCCCGCGCGCGGGCGCCGCCCTCTGGCGCGAGGCGCTCGCGCAGGCCGGCCGGATCGACGCGCTCGTCAACAACGCCGGTATCGCGCCCATGAGCGGCATGGACGACGACGATGACACCTGGTACCGCGACTGGGCGGACGTGCTGGCCGTCAACACCCAGGCCGTTGCCGACCTTTGCCGGGAGGCCGTGCGCCGCTTCCAATCGTCGGGCGGCGGCCGCATCGTCAACGTCGCGAGCCGGGCGGCCTTCCGCGGCGACACCATCGACGGTCTGCACTATGCGGCGAGCAAAGGCGCGGTTGTCGCGCTGACGCGTTCCATCGCGCGCGGCTATGCGAAGGACGGCGTGCTGGCGTTCATCATCGCACCCGGCTGGGTGAAAACGGACATGGCGTCGGTGATCTTCGAGCCGGGCCATGCGGGGTACGAGTCGGCGCTCACGGAGATCCCGATGGGTGACGCGGCGCCGCCCGAGCAGGTGGCCAACATGATCGTGTTCCTGCTGTCGGGCAAGGTGGATCACGCCACCGGCGCGACCTTCGACATCAACGGTGCGAGCTACGTCCGCTAGCGGGGATGAAATGCCCGGACTTGCAAGCGGCTGATCCCGGGCGGATACTTACGGTCCAGAACCTGCAAAAACGACAGCCTATGGGGAGGCGTCATGTCGCGAAAGGTCCTGGCCGAATCCTGTCCCAGCCTCGTTCTCGCTTGCGGAATCATTCTCTCGACGACGATCGCCGTCGCGGCGCCCGGCCCGTGGTGGACGGTCGCCGTCCTGCTCCTGGTCCTGTCCATTGCCGCCGCGGACCTGCTGGCGGGCAGGCTGCAGGGCAACTCGCGCGCTCTCTCCCCGGGCCTGCTGGCCGTTTCCGTCGCCATACTGGTAGCGAGCGGGCTGCTCGCGATGCGGGACCCGGCGCTGGTCGACCCGTTCATCACGCTCGTCGGTGCCTGCGCCGCGGCAATGCTCCTGCTCCGGACGAGGCGGGCCGCCCGCGACTGCGGCGTCGCGTAGATATCCTCAAAAGGGCTGGGGATCGGCCATCGCCCGGTCGATGGCGGCGGCCGCCGAAATCAGCGCGAGATGCGTGAACGCCTGCGGGAAGTTCCCGAGGTGCTTCGCATCGAACCCCAGTTCCTCGGCGTAGAGCCCGAGGTGATTTGCATATCCCGTCATCTTCTCGAACAGCAGCCGCGCCTTGTCCACCTGGCGTGAACGCGCGAGGCATTCGCAGTACCAGAAAGAGCACATCGTGAAGCTGCCTTCCTCGGAGCCGTCGAGGCCCTCGAAATCAATGGCATTGCCGTCGTAGCGCTTCACGAACGCATCGACCACGAGCTGCTCGTCGACGGCTTCCATGGTAGAGAGCCAGCGCGGGTCGATGGGTGAGATGAACTTCACCATCGGCATCAGCAGCACCGAGGCGTCCACGTTCCGGGCGCCGCGGTACTGGACGAACGCCTGCAGCTCCTCGTTCCAGAACTCGTTATGGATCGAATGAAAGATCTCGTCCCGGACGCTGCGCCAGTCCGCAACCGGTGCCGGGAACGAAGCCAGCTCGCTCAGCTTCAGCGCGCGGTCCACGGCGACCCAGCACATGAGCCGGGAATGCAGGAAATGTCGGACGCCGCCGCGCATTTCCCAGATCCCTTCATCCGGCTGGTCCCAGTGCCTGCAAACGTATTCGATCGTCTGCCGCAGCTGTTGCCAGCCCTGGTACGACATTGGCGAGCTGTACTTGTGGGCGAGATAGATGCTGTCGATGAGCTCGCCGTAGATGTCGAGCTGGAGCTGCGAATTCGCCGCGTTCCCGATGCGCACCGGCCGGCTGCCTTTATAGCCCTCGAGATGCCCGAGCTCCGTCTCCTCGAGGTCATTGCCGCCGTTCAGCCGGTACATGACGTTCAATGAGCCGTCGGCGGCGCTGTTCTCGTAGCGGCTCGAGATCCATTCGATGTAGCGCGATGCCTCGTCGCGAAAGCCGAGCTTCAACAGCGCGTGTACCGTGAACGCCGAGTCCCGTATCCAGCAGTAGCGATAGTCCCAGTTGCGGGTGCCGCCGATCGCTTCCGGCAACCCGAAGGTCGGCGCCGCGACCATGGAGCCGTGGCGCCGCGAGATCAGCAGCTTGAGGGCAAGGGCGGAACGTTTGACGTGATCCTGCGCAAAGCCCTTGTACTCCGTCTCGGAAATCCATTCGCGCCAGAACAGCGCGGTCTGCTGCAGCATGCCCTCAGCTTCCTCGAGCGCGAAGGTGCCGACGGAGGTGTCGTCGCAGACATACGCGAACACCGCCTGCTGCTTTTCCTTCAGCGTGAATCGCCGCACCGCGCGGCCGTTTTCCACGCCGAGCTCGATCTGGCTGTAAAGCCTCGCGGGCTTGAACCCGCCGTTGTCACACTGGAACCGGATGGAGTAGCGGTCGCGATCCTGCGTGGCGCGGGTCGCGGTGCGCGCGTAATCGAACGCGGGGCAGCACTCCATGAGGACGTTGTTGTCCCCATGGATGGACTTGACGATGCGCACGAGCTGGTGCCGGCTGTCGGTCCAGGTAAGCGGCATGAAGTCGATGATTTCGAGTATGCCTTTCGCGGACAGGAAGCGGGTCACCAGCACGTTGCTGTCCGGCAGGTACATCTGGCTTTCCGTCCAGTCGTCCGGCTCGGCGGGCCGTATCTGGAAATAGCCGCCCTTGTCCTTGTCGAGCAGCCGCGCAAACACCGAAGGCGAATCGAAATCCGGGTAGCAATAGAAATCGACGGACCCGTTATGGCCGATGAGGGCCACGGTATCGAGGTTGCCCACGATGCCATAGCTGCCGATTGGCGGATAATCTTCTCTGATGCAGTGCTGTTGCATCGCCTGGCCAGTCTAGCACGCGGCTCGGCTGTGCTATAAGACCCCCACACGAATCAACGGGAACAGGGGTAGACCATGTTTGATCATCGGCATCGCCGGGCTCGTCTCGCCGGCGTGGCTTTCGTGACCGCCGTTATCGCGGCCTTGTGGATACCGGCGATCGCCGCCGCGCAGGCGGGCGCCGATCCCATCCCACGCCGTGACGAAGGCGAGGGGCCGTGGAACAGGCTGATTCTGCGCGGCGTGAACCTCATCGACGGTACCGGCGCGCCGACGCGCGGCCCGATGGACATCGTGATTGAGGAGGATCGCATCGCTGCGATCGTGAGCGTCGGCGCGCCGAAGCTCGCGATAGACCCGGACGATCGTCCGCCGCTCGAGGGCGGCCATGAAATCGACTTGTCCGGCATGTACGTCCTGCCCGGCTTCATCGATACCCACCTGCACATCCACCACATGGGGTCCGGGCAGAAGGTGCCCTCGGAGTACGTGCTGAAGCTCTGGCTGGCGCACGGCGTCACCTCCGGGCGTACCGTCGGCTACGACGGCACGCTGGCCGAGGAGGCGAGCATCAAGCGGCTGCTGGATACGAACGAGATCACGGGCCCCAGGATCCACATTTACCCGATGTTCCACGCCGAGGAAGCCGGCGCGATCGTCACGCCGAAGGATGCACGGGAGCGCATTCGCTTCATCAAGCGATCGGGAGCGGCGGGCGTCAAGTTCATCACCGCACCCGAGGAGATCCTGTGGGCGGCGCTCGATGAAGCAAAGGAGCAGGGCCTGAATTCCACCATGCACCACGCCCAGCTTTCGGTGACGCAGGCAAACGTGCTGACGACGTCGGCGCACGGCCTGCGGTCGATGGAGCACTGGTACGGCCTGCCGGAGGCGCTGTTCGTCGACCGGCGCATCCAGCACTACCCCGCCGACTACAACTACAACAACGAGCAGCACCGCTTTGCGGAGGCGGGAAGGCTGTGGCAGCAGGCGGCGAAGCCCGGCTCGGAGCGCTGGAACGAGGTGATGGAGACGCTGCTCGAGCGCGATTTCGCGCTGTCGCCGACCTTCACGTCGTATGTCACCAGCCGCGACTTCCTGCGCATCAGCCGCGCGCCCTGGCACGAGACCTACACGCTGCCGAGCCTGTGGGACTGGTTCCGGCCCAACCGCGACGCGCACGGCTCCTACTGGTTCAACTGGACGATAGAAGAGGAGATCGACTGGAAAGAGAATCTCCGCCTGTGGATGCAGTTCGTCAACGAATACAAGAATCGCGGCGGGCGCGTGACGACCGGCTCCGACTCCGGCTACATCTATAACCTGTACGGGTTCAGCTACATTACGGAGCTGGCGCTGCTTCGCGAGGCCGGCTTCTCACCGCTCGAGGTCATCCACTCGGCAACCCTGCAAGGTGCGCGCCAGCTCGGCATCGACGCGGACGTCGGTTCCATCCAGGTTGGCAAGAAAGCGGATTTCGTGGTCATCGGGGAGAACCCGCTCGCTAACCTGCGCGTCCTCCACGGCACCGGCGCGATCCGGCTGAATGATGAGACCGGCAAGGTGGAGCGCGTCGGCGGCATCCGCTACACGATCAAGGACGGTATCGTCTACGACGCGAAAGCGCTGCTTGCCGAGGTGGCGGCCACGGTGCAGGCGGAGAAGGACCGGCTCGGCATCGGGCCGGGCATCATGCCGATCGCGAACGATTCACCGTGACCCGGCGTGCAGGAGGCCGTGGCACAGGTACAGCACAACCGTGAACAGGAGCAGCGCCGTTGCCTGGTGGGCCGCCCCGAGAAACGTCGGCACCATCAGGAGCAGCGTGGAAATGCCGAGTGCCACCTGTAACACGGCCGTATGCAGGAGGGCAGACGCGCCGCGCTTCAGCCGCTCCGGCAGGGCAGCCTTCCGGGCATACAGCCAATAGAGCAGGATGCTGCAAAAGGTGGTGATGGCGAGTACGCGGTGATTGAACTGCACTGTCGCCACGTTCTCGAACAGGTTCAGCCACTTCGGCTCGATCGCGAGCGCGCCCGGCGGGATCCAGTATTCGCCCATCTTCGGGAAGGTATTGAAGACGAGCCCCGCGTCGAGGCCTGCCACGAAGGCGCCGGAAATCACCGTGACCGAGACGAGCACCGCCAGCCCCAGCGTGCGGCCGAACCAGGGGTGCGGTCGTGCTTTCCGGTTCCCCTGCAGCAGCGACAGCGCGACCCAGAACAGGTACGCGTAGATCGCGAAGGCGGCAACCAGGTGCGCCGCCAGCCGGTACTGGCTGACGCGCGGGTTGTCGACCAGCCCGCTTTGCACCATGTACCAGCCGAGCAGGCCCTGCAGGCCGCCCAGCATGAACATCAGCGTGTACTTCGGCCATTCGTGCTTCCTGATGTAGCCCTTCCACACGAACCAGACGAACGGGACGGCGAAGGCGAGGCCGATGAGGCGCCCGAGTACGCGGTGCAGGTACTCGAGCCAGAAAATGCCCTTGAAGCCGTCGACGTCCATGTCGGGGTTGATGTGCCGGAACTCGGGGGATTGGCGGTACAGCTCGAACGCGCGTTCCCAGTCGTCGGCCCCGAGCGGCGGCAGGATTCCCATGATCGGCCGCCAGTCCACCATCGACAGCCCCGAGCCCGTGAGCCGGGTGACGCCACCGAGAACCACCATGGCGAAGACGAGCCCGCAGAGCACGAAAAGCCAGCGTGCGACCTTGCGGTTTTTCTCGAATGAAGCGTCGTTGACCGTATTCATGCCGTCGACCCGGTGTTGCCGGCGCGCATGTTAGCAGACTGGCTCCGGCATGATAGTCTCGGCCCGGTCATACAACATGGGGGAATCCGCGCGTGCGCCTGGAACAATGCTGCAGGACGGCCGATTTCCGGCGGCTGGCGAAGGCGCGCCTGCCAGCGCCGATTTTCCACTATATCGACGGCGGCGCTGACGACGAGTGGACGATGCGGCGCAACACGGCGGCTTTCGAGGACTGCGACCTCGTGCCCAGCGTCCTGACGGGCGTCGACGAGGTGGACCTGCGGACCCGGGTGTTCGGTCGGGAACTGGCCCTGCCGCTGTTTTTCTCGCCGACCGCGATGCAGCGCCTGTTTCATCCCGACGGGGAAAAGGCCATTGCCACCGTCGCGCACGAGTTCGGCACGATGTTCGGTGTGTCCACCATCGGCACCGGCAGCATCGAGGAGCTGGGCGCGATGAACGACGCGCCGAAGCTGTTCCAGATCTACGTGCACAACGATCCCGGCCTGACGTCCGACCTGATCTCGCGCTGCAAGGCGGCGCGCTTCGACGCTCTCGCGCTGACGGTGGACACTATCGTCGCGGGCAACCGCGAGCGCGATATCGTCACCGGCATGACGACGCCGCCGAAGCTGACGCTCAAGAGTATCCTGAGCTTCCTCACGCATCCGCGCTGGACGCTCGGCTATGTCACGGGCGAGCGCTTCGATTTGCCGAACGTGTCGGCTTACGTCGACCAGGGCTCCAGCGTTCCCTCGTCGGTCGCCTCCTACCTGCACACCCAGATGAAGCGCTCGATCGACTGGGACGATGCCGCGAAGATGGTGGAGGAGTGGGGCGGGCCGTTCGCGCTCAAGGGGGTGATGTCGGTGGACGACGCCAGGCGCGCGGTCGACATCGGCGCCAGCGCGATCATGATCTCGAATCACGGGGGGCGCCAGCTCGACGGCGCGCGCACGCCGTTCGACCAGCTGCCCGCGATCGTCGATGCCGTGGGCGGGCAGATCGAGATTATCGTGGACGGCGGCATCCGGCGGGGCACGCACGTCCTGAAAGCCCTGGCAATGGGCGCGACGGCTTGCTCCGGCGGCCGCTTCTACCTGTACGCCCTGGCGGCGGCAGGGCGCGCTGGCGTGCGGCGCGCGATGACCTGCCTGCGGGACGAGCTCGAGCGGGACATGCTGCTGATGGGGTGCCGCACGGTCGCGGACCTCGACCGCTCCCGGCTCGCGACCCGGGGGTGAACAGGAAATCGAGGCGCTGCTGCGTTACCATTTCTCGACCGTTGGATTGCAGGGACGAGTAAATGGTCACGGCGAGAACCAAGACAGCGGGCGGCAAGCCGGACCCGCGGAACCCCATGGGCACGGACGGCTTCGAGTTCGTGGAGTACGCCGCTCCGGACCCGGAACTGCTGCGCAGCCTGTTTGCCCGAATGGGGATGCCGGCCGTCGCGCATCACCGGTCCAAGGACGTGACGCTGCACAAGCAGCGTGACATCAATTTCATCGTCAATGCCGAGCCCGACAGCTTCGCACAGGGGTTTGCGCGCCAGCACGGGCCCTGTGCCTGCGCCATGGCGTTCCGCGTCAAGGACGCGAACTACGCCCTGAATCGCGCGGTGGACCTTGGCGCCACGGCGGTCCCGGGCGACCCGGGGCCGATGGAACTCAACATCCCGGCCATCGAAGGCATCGGCGGCAGCCGGCTCTACCTCGTGGACCGCTACGGCGACCAGTCCATTTACGACATCGACTTTCGCTACGAGCCAGGCTGGCAGGAACAGGGGAGGGCCCTCGACACCGGGCTCACCTATATCGACCACCTGACGCACAACGTCCACCAGGGACAAATGAAAGTCTGGGCGGAGTTCTACGAGAGACTCTTCAACTTCCGCGAGATCCGCTACTTCGACATCGAGGGCAAGCACACCGGCCTCTTTTCGAAAGCGATGACGAGCCCCTGCGGCAAGATCCGCATTCCGCTGAATGAAAGCCAGGACGACAAGAGCCAGATCGAAGAATACCTGCGGGATTACAAAGGTGAGGGAATTCAGCATATTGCGCTGGGTACCGACAACATTTACGAGACCGTGGACCGCCTCAATGCGAAGGGCGTCGAGTTGCAGGACACGAACGACACCTATTACGACATGGTCGACGAGCGTATTCCCGGGCACGGCGAGCCGCTCGAGGAACTCCGCAAGCGCCGCATCCTGATCGACGGCGCGCCGGACCGGAACCAAGGCCTCCTGCTGCAGATTTTCACGAAGAACGTCATTGGCCCGATCTTTTTCGAGATTATCCAGCGCAAGGGCAACGAAGGCTTTGGCGAGGGCAATTTCAAGGCGCTGTTCGAGTCGCTGGAGCAGGACCAGATCCGCCGGGGGGTGCTGAACGACCCGCCCTGACCGGCCCCGCCCGCCTGCCGTTTTTTGGCGTTTTCCGGCCAAATACCGCGCCGCCGCCCCCGAATGCGGGTAAACTGTCGCCTGTCGCCGCTCGTCTCGAGCGGCGCACGCGTGATGCCGTCCTCCGGGCGGGGAGCTATACAGTGAGGTTGTTATGGCAGGCGAAAGAGTGAGCGGTACCGTCAAGTGGTTCAATGACGACAAGGGGTTTGGCTTTATCGAGCGCGAAGGGGGGCAGGACGTCTTCGTTCACCACAGCTCGATCCAGATGGAGGGCTTCAAGTCCCTGAAAGAGGGTCAGAAGGTCACCATGGAGGTGACGCAGGGCCAGAAAGGACCGCAGGCGGAAAACGTTATCGCCGAGTAAGCGAAGCAACACAACGGCACGACCGGAAACAACAAGAGTAATCCGGTCGGTCCGGCAGGGCGGGGGAGAAATAACGAGACGCCGTGAGGCGCTCGCAACAGCAGCCGCCACGACAGTCGCGATGTTCTACCAGGTGTTGCGCGATGGTCCGTGCGCCTGTGGTTTCTGCAGCACGAGGCTACTCCCTTGAAGCTACGCATACAGGACAATTCCATTCGCCTGCGCCTGACGCGCGGCGAGGTCGACCGCATGCAGCGGGACGGGCAGGTGATCGCCGCGACGGCATTCCCGGGCGGTTCGAGGCTCGAGTACATCCTCGAAACCTCGAAGGCCGCCGGGCGCGCCGAGGCGCGGCTCGCAAACGGGCGCCTGGTGGTCAGCCTGCCGGAGGCGACCGTGCGCCAGTGGGCCGGTACGGAACAGGTGTCGATCGAAGGCGCGCAGCCGCTGGAAGGCGGCGAGCAGCTCAGGATTCTCGTGGAGAAGGACTTCCAGTGCCTCGCCCCGCGCGCGGGGGAGGATGAGTCCGACATGTTCCCGCACCCGCTGCAGGATATCGAATCCTGCTGAGCGCACGGCAGGCGACGCCTGCCGGCAACCCGAGGAGATTCCATGGCAGTATTCGACGATTCCGCATACGACGATCACGAGCGCGTGCTGTTCTGCAGGGACACGGCGACCGGCCTTCGCGCGATCATCGCGATCCACTCGACCGCGCTCGGCCCGGCCGCGGGCGGCTGCCGGATGTGGCGTTACGAGTCCGACGGGGCGGCGCTGCACGACGTGCTACGGCTGTCGCAGGGCATGAGTTACAAGAACGCGATGGCGGATCTTGCCTTCGGCGGCGGTAAGGCGGTGATCCTGAAAACGGCCGATTCAGAGCCGAGCGACGCGCTGTTCGAGAAATTCGGCGAGTTCGTCGACCAGCTGGGCGGCAGCTACATCACCGCCGAGGACGTCGGCATGTCGGTCGAGGTGATGGAGACGATCGCGCGCCGCACGAAGTACGTCACGGGCCTCCCGCAAAAGTCCGGGCAGGCGGGCGGCGATCCGTCGCCGAAGACCGCCTGGGGCATCTTCAAGGGCATCGAGGCGGCGGTGCGTTTCAAGCTGTCGCGGGACGACCTGGAGGGCCTGGCGGTGGCCGTGCAGGGCATCGGCAACGTGGGCTACAGCCTGTGCCGCTACCTCGCTGAGGCGGGTGCGAAGCTCGTCGTGGCCGACATCAACGAGCAGCGGGTCGCGGCGGCGCGGGAGGAGTTCGGCGCGGCGGCGGTGGGCCTCGACGAGATCCTCTTCCAGGAGGTCGATGTGGTCGCCCCTTGCGCGCTGGGTGCCGTCCTGAACGGGACGTCGATCCCGAAACTCCGCGCCGCGATCGTTGCCGGCTCGGCCAACAACCAGCTCGAGAGCGCGGCCGACGGCCAGCGGCTGGCGGATGCCGGCATCCTCTACGCGCCCGACTACGTGATCAACGCCGGCGGCATCATCAACGTCGCCGCCGAGTACTTCGGTACCGCCTCCGACGAGGAGGTCATCTCCCGGATCGAGGCCATCGGCCCGCGCCTCACCGCCATATTCGAGCAGGCGGCGGCCACCGCCCGCCCGACCAACATCATCGCGGACGAGCAGGCCCGCCGCATCATCAGGGATCGGGCTACCTCCAGCCGCTAGCCGGCGTGGTCCGGCTCCAGCACTATCTTGCCGATGTGGCCGCCCGATTCCAGCCGGGCGTGGGCCCTGGAGGCCTGCTCCAGCGGGAAGGTCGAGTCGATGACCGGCGCAACCGTGCCGGCCTCCAGCAGCGGCAGGACGCGCTGTTCCAGGTCCTCGCGAATGGCGGACTTCTCCTCGATGGTTTGCGGCCGCAGCAGGGATCCCGTGACGGTCAGCCGCCTGCTGAGCACGGCACGCAGGTCGAGCGCGGCTTTCGAGCCTTTGAGGAACGCGATGATCACGTAGCGGCCGTCCCGCTCCAGGAGGTCGATGTTCTGCTGCACGTAAGAGCCCCCGACCATGTCCAGCACGACGTCGACGCCGCGGCCGCCCAGGCGTGAGCGTACGGCCTCCGCCCAGTCTCCCGCGCGGTAATTGATGGCGTGCGCCGCGCCCAGCCGTTCGCAGAAGCGGCACTTCTCGTCAGTGCCGGCGGTCGTTACGACGGTCGCGCCGTTCGCAACGGCAAGCTGGATGGCGGTCGTGCCGATGCCGCCGGCCCCGCCGTGCACCAGCAGCGTCTCGCCGGCCGCGAGCCCCGCGCGCATGAACAGGTTGTAGTGCACCGTGAAATACGTTTCCGGCACCGCGGCGGCCACCACCGCCGACAGGCCGGCCGGGACCGGCAGGCAGTGCGTTTCGTGCACGCGGCAGTACTCCGCGTAACCGCCGCCGTGGACGAGCGCCATCACGCGATCGCCGGGGCGGTAACGCGAGGCGCCTTCGCCCAGCGCCGCGACTTCGCCCGCGATCTCCAGGCCCGGCAGCGGATCGGCATCCGGCGGCGGCGGGTATTTGCCCAGCCGCTGCACGACGTCCGGCCGGTTGACCCCGGCCGCCGCGACCTTCACCAGGACCTCACCGTTGCGCGCCGCCGGAACCGGCAGCGTGACCGGCTCGAGCACTTCCGGCCCGCCGGGGCGCGCAATGTGTACCGCGCGCATCTCCTGCGGCAGTGTCTCTTGTCTTGCCATCGGGCAACTCCATGCAGACGGGAAGGATTGTTGCGATAATCATTCAAAACCAGCACAACATGATAGGGCAGGCGTGACCGACAATCCCATCATCTGGCAGCCGAACGATGCGCGGCGCGAGCGATCCGCGATGTGGGGCTTCATGACCCGGCAGGCCATTGGCGACTACGGCGAACTGCACCGGTGGTCGATCGAGGAGCCGGCAGCATTCTGGCAGGCGCTCGTGGAATTCTGCGGCGTCGAGCTCAGCAAACCGGCGGCCGGCGTGCTGCACCAGCCCGGCGATATGACGACCGCGCGCTGGTTCCCCGCCAGCGAGCTGAACTTCGCGGCGCACCTGCTCCGCGGTGCGGGCGCGGAGCCCGCGATCATCTTCCGCGGGGAGAACGGCGCGCGGCGGGAGCTGTCCTGGGACGAGCTGAAGGATGCCGTCGCCGGCGTCGCCGCGGGCCTGGTCGAAGCCGGCGTGCAGAAGGGCGATCGCGTAGGCGGGTTCCTGCCGAACTGCCCGGAGGCGATCGTCGCCATGCTCGCGGCCGCCAGCATCGGCGCGATCTGGTCGTCGTGCTCCCCGGACTTCGGCATCAGCGGCGTCGTCGACCGCTTCGGCCAGATCGAACCGAAAGTCCTGTTCTGCGCCGACGGCTACTTCTACAACGGCAAGCGCCTGGACTCCCTCGGCCCCGTCGCCGGCGTCGTCGAACGGATCGGGAGCATCGGGCGCACGGTGGTCGTACCGTTCACCGGCGAACCGGTCAGCCTGCCGGCGGGACTCGACGCGGTGCTGTGGGACGATTTCACCGTCCCGGGTAGCGCGCTCGCGTTCACGCCGCTGCCCTTCGATCATCCGCTGTACGTCATGTACTCCTCCGGCACGACCGGCGTGCCGAAGTGCATCGTGCACGGCGCCGGCGGTACGCTCATACAGCACCTGAAGGAGCACCAGCTGCACAGCGGCGTCGCGTCCGGCGACCGCCTGTTCTATTTCACCACCTGCGGCTGGATGATGTGGAACTGGCTCGCGAGCGGCCTCGCCTCCGGCGCAACGCTCGTTCTTTACGATGGCGCCCCGTTCGCCGCGGACGGGCGAATCCTCTGGAAGCTTGCCGAAGAGGAGCGCATCGCCATTTTCGGCACCAGCGCCAAATACCTGTCGGCGCTCGAGAAAGCCGGCGTGCGCCCGAAGGAGGAATTCGACCTGGCCGCCCTGGAGACGATCCTGTCGACCGGCTCGCCGCTGGCGCCCGCAAGCTTCGACTTCGTCTACGACGCCATCGCAGACGACGTGCAGCTTTCGTCCATTACCGGCGGCACCGACATCATCAGCTGCTTCGCCGGCGGCAACCCTGTTGCGCCGGTGCGCCGCGGCGAGCTGCAGTCGCCGGGGCTCGGTATGGCGGTCGCTGTCTTCAACGACGACGGGAAGCCGGTGGTCAACGAGCCCGGCGAGCTGGTCTGCACGCGGGCCTTTCCCTCGATGCCCGTCGGCTTCTGGAACGATCCGGACGGCGCGCGGTACCACGCCGCCTACTTCGAACGCTTCCCGGGCGTGTGGGCGCACGGCGACTATGCGGAGATCACCGCGAGCGGCGGCCTGATCGTGCACGGCCGCTCGGACGCCGTCCTGAATCCCGGCGGTGTGCGTATCGGCACCTCGGAAATCTACCGCCAGGTCGAGAAGCTCGACGAGGTGCTCGAAAGCATCGCCGTCGGCCAGGACTGGGAGGGTGACGTGAGGGTCGTACTGTTCGTCGTGCTGCGCCCGGGGCTCACCCTCGACGATGAACTCCGCGCGCGCATCCGCAAGGTGATCCGCGACAACACGACGCCGCGCCACGTGCCGGCCAAAATCCTTGCCGTCCCCGATATCCCGCGGACCATCAGCGGCAAGATCGTGGAGCTCGCGGTACGCGCGACGGTGCAGGGCCGTCCGGTGAAGAACACCGACGCCCTCGCGAACCCGGGTGCGCTCGAGTACTTCCGCGACCGCCCCGAGCTGGTTTCGGATTGACCGTGAGCGCCGCCGCGCAGGACGGTTCTGTCATCCACGAGGGCGTCGTGCAGCCGCAATGGATCGACATCAACGGCCACATGAACGTCGCCTTCTACGTCCTGGCGTTCGACAAGGCGGTGGACGACCTGCTGGCGCGCGCCGGTGTGACCGACGACTACATCCGCGAGACGGGCGGCACCACCTTCGCCGTCGAATCCCACGTCACCTGGCGCCGCGAGCTGACGGAGGGACAGGCCTATCGCATCGAATCGCAGATCCTCGCGTACGACGCCAAGCGGGTGCACCAGTTCCAGCGCATGTACCACGCGGAGGAGAATTACCTTGCGGCTACCGCCGAATGGATGAACCTGCACGTCGATCTTGCGACACGCCGGGTAAGCCCGTGGCCGGACTTCGTCCTGAACGCGCTCGCGGCACTCGCGGCGGCCCAGCCGGAAGCGGAGCTTCCCGAGGAGGCGGGCAAGCGGATGCGGATCGCGCGGCCGCTCTACTCGTTGGACGGGCGCGTTGCCTGATTACCTGCTCGGCATCGACCAGGGCACGAGCAGCAGCCGGGCCGTCGTCTTCGATCGTCGTTTGCAGCCCGTTCGCAGCGCGCAGCAGGAGTTTGCACAGGGCTATCCGAAACCCGGCTGGGTGGAGCACGATCCGGAGGCAATCTGGAAAACCACGCTGGGCGTCACCCGCCGCGCCATCGGCGAGAGCGGCCTGTCGGCTGCCGATTTCGCGGGCCTCGGCATCACCAACCAGCGTGAGACCACGCTCGTGTGGGACCGGGAGAGCGGCCGCTGCGTGTACCCCGCTATCGTCTGGCAGGACCGGCGCACGGCCGATTTCTGCCGCCGGCTGCGGAGCGAAGGGCTCGAGCGTGAGGTGACGGAAAGGACGGGGCTGCTCATCGATCCCTATTTCTCGGCCACCAAGCTTGCCTGGATTCTCGACAACGTCGACGGCGCTCGCCGGTTCGCAAACGAAGGCCGCCTGGCATTCGGCACCGTCGATTGCTTCCTCATCTGGCGCCTGACGAACGGCCGCGTGCACGCGACGGACGCCACCAACGCCTGCCGCACCATGCTGTTCAATATCCACACGCAGCAATGGGACGACGAGCTGCTCCGCGTCCTGGACATTCCGTCCTCCCTGCTGCCGGAAGTCCGGGACTGCACCGCCGATTTCGGCACCACCGACGACCAGGTGCTCGGCATGGCGCTGCCGATCCGCGGGGTCGCCGGCGACCAGCAGGCGGCGCTGGTCGGGCAGGCCGGCTTCGAGCCCGGCATGACCAAGGCGACGTTCGGCACCGGCTGCTTCGTGATTACCAACACGGGCGGGCGGCCGGTCCCCTCCCGTAACAAGCTCCTGACGACAATCGCGTATCGCCGGGGTAACGAGGTGACCTACGCCATCGAAGGCAGCATCTTCGTCGCGGGATCCGCGGTGAAATGGCTGCGCGATGATCTTAAACTGATCGAAACCGCGGCCGAAACGGAAACGATCGCCGCCAGAACCGGCATCGTCGAGCAGGTGCACGTCGTGCCGGCCTTTGCCGGCCTCGGCGCGCCCTGGTGGGATCCGGACGCACGCGGCGCGATCCTGGGGCTGACCCGCGACAGCGGCATCGCCGAGATCGTTACCGCGACGCTGCAGTCCGTCGCCTACCAGGCGAAAGACCTCATCGCCGCGATGGCCGAGGACGGCATCGCCCCGAAGGTCATCCGCGGCGACGGCGGCATGGCGGCAAACGGCTGGCTGATGCAGTTCCTGGCAGACATCCTCGACCTCACCGTCGAACGCCCGCGAAACATCGAGTCCACGGTAACCGGCGCCGCCGCGCTCGCGGGACTCGAGGGCGGGATTTTCGATTCGCTGCAGGGAATCGCGGAGTCGTGGCAAGGCGAGGCGTCATTTTCCTCCGCGATGGACAGCGGGCGCCGCGAGAAGCTGTACGGGGGCTGGCAAGACGCCATCTCGCGGGTCCGCACGCGAAGCGCCGCCTCCGGCTGACGGGCGTTTGTTGTCCCGCCTGACGGCGCCCGGTATCCTCCCCGATCCCCGCCCTCCAGCCAGGAGCACGCCGTGCGAAGACTCACCGCGTCACTCGTCCTCATCACCACCGTATTCGCCGTTCCGGCGATCGCCCAGGACGAGCTGCCCATCCCCGACATCCCGTTCGAGAAATTCGTGCTCGACAACGGCCTTACCGTCGTCATCCACGAGGACCACAAGGCCCCGATCGTCGCGGTCAACGTCTGGTATCACGTCGGCTCCAAGAACGAGGTGCCGGGGAAGACGGGCTTCGCGCACCTCTTCGAGCACCTGATGTTCAACGGCTCCGAGCACTACAACGACGATTACTTCAAGCCGTTCGACGCGGTGGGTGCGACCGAGATGAACGGCACCACCAACTCCGATCGCACCAACTATTTCCAGAACGTGCCGTCCACCGCGCTCGACATGGTGCTGTGGATGGAATCGGACCGCATGTGCTGCATGAACAACGCGGTCGACCAGGCGCGGCTCGACGAGCAGCGCGGCGTGGTGCAGAACGAGAAACGCCAGGGCGAGAACCAGCCTTACGGCAACGTGTTCAACCTCATCCAGGAGAACACGTACCCGGAAGGGCATCCGTACGATCACACCGTCATCGGCTCGATGGAGGACCTGGAAGCCGCGTCGCTGGACGACGTGCACGAGTGGTTCGACCAGTACTACGGCCCGAACAATGCCACGATAGTGATTGCCGGCGACGTGGAGACACAGGCCGCGCTCGACAAGGTAAAGCACTACTTCGGCGGAATCGAGCCGAGCCGCCCGATCGAGCGTCACGCGGCCTGGGTGGCCAAACGCACGGGCTCCCATCGGCAGGTCATGCAGGACCGCGTCCCGCAGGCACGCCTCTACAAGACCTGGAACGTGCCGGAACTGACGGACGCGGCAGCCGAGTATCTCTCGCTGTTCGCCGATATCCTGGCGAACGGCAAGAATTCACGGCTCTACGAGAAGCTCGTCTACGACGAGCAGGTCGCCACCAGCGTCGGCGCGTCCGTCTGGGGCCGTGAGCTCGGCAGCCTGTTCATCGTAAGCGCCAATGCCGGTCCCGGCCAGGATCTCGCCCGCGTCGAGCGCATGCTCGACGCGGAGATGCGCAAACTGCTCGCCGAGGGGTTCAGCGCCGAGGAACTGGATCGCGCCCGCACCGGGCAGTTCGCCGATTTCATCCGCGGCGTGGAGCGCATCGGCGGCTTCGGCGGCAAGTCGGACGTGCTGGCCTCCAGCGAGGTCTACTACGGCAGCCCCGACGGTTACCAGGACAGCCTGCGCACGCTGCGTGACGCGACGGCAGGGAACGTCCTGGCCGCGGCGCGCCAGTGGCTGCAGGACGGCGTCTACGTTCTCGAAGTGCATCCGTACCCGTCGCTCGCCGCCGCCGACCACGAGGTGGAGCGCGCGGACGGCCCGCCGATGCCGCGCGAGTTCCCGGCCGTCGGCTTCCCGGAATACGAACGCACCGAGCTTGAGAATGGGCTCGATGTCATCGTGGCAACGCACGCGGCGGTGCCGGTGGTGGAATTCGCACTGCTCGTCGATGCGGGCTATGCCGCGGACAAGGACGGCACGCTCGGCGCCGCGAATCTCGCGCTGGACATGATGGACGAAGGCACGGACAAGATGGACGCGCTGGAGATCGCGGATGCCGCCAGCCGCCTCGGCGCCAGGATCGGCCTCGGTTCCAACCTCGACACGTCCTATGCCACGCTGTCGGCGCTGAAAGCGAACCTGGGGGATTCGCTCGAGCTCTACGCCGATATCGTCCTGAACCCGACGTTCCCGCCGGCGGAGCTGGAGCGCCTGCGCGCCCTGCAGATCGCGGGAATCCAGCAGGAGCTGGCGCAGCCGTTCGCGATGGCGCTTCGCCTGTTCCCGCAGCTCATTTATGCCTCGGATCATGCTTACTCGATCCCGTTCACCGGCTCCGGCACGCTGGCCTCCGTGCAGTCGATGACGCGCGAGGACCTGGTCGCCTTCCACGAGACCTGGTTCCGGCCGAACAATGCCACGATGATCGTGGTGGGGGACACGACGCTCGCCGAGATCAGGCCGCTGCTGGAGAAGCACTTCGCCCGCTGGGAGCCCGGCGAGGTGCCGGAGAAGAACATCGGTCCGGACGAGCTGCCAACGGCCAGCACGGTGCACGTCGTCGACCGCCCCGGTTCCCAGCAGGCGGTGATCATCGCCGGCCACGTCGTGCCGCCTTACGATAATCCCGACAAGCTCGCGCTAGCCGCGGCCAACGAGGTGCTCGGCGGCTCGTTCACGGCACGGCTCAACATGAACCTGCGCGAGGACAAGCACTGGTCCTACGGTGCCCGCAGCACGATCATGGACGCGCGCGGACCGCAGCCGTTCTTCGCCTACGCGCCGGTGCAGACCGACAAGGCTGCCGCCGCCATGGCTGAGATCCTGAAGGAACTGGAGGCGGTCACAGGCAGCGAGCCCCCGGCGCCGGAGGAGGTGCAGAAGGTAAAGAACCAGAGCATCCTGACGCTGCCGGGCCGCTGGGAGACGGCGTCCTCGGTACTGGCCTCGATCAGCGAGATCGTGCGTTTCGGGCTCGACGCGGACTACTGGGACACCTACCCGGAGCACGTGCGTGCGCTGGACGTGCCGGCGATCGCCGGCGCTGCCGACCGGTACCTCCACCCGCAGCGGCTCGTGTGGGTCGTGGTGGGCGACTGGTCGCGCATCGGGGAAGAGGTACGTGCCCTGGAACTCGGTGAAATCGAGCTGGTGACCCTCGACGGCAACGGCCTTCGGCACGGGGAGTAGAGATGTCGATTCGCTTCGACGGGCGCGTGGTCATCGTGACCGGTGCAGGCCACGGTCTCGGCCGGTCGCATGCGCTCGAGTTCGCGCGCCGCGGCGCCCGTGTCGTGGTCAACGATCTCGGCAGCGCCCGCGACGGTTCCGGCGCGTCCGGCGACGCGGCCGACGAGGTGGTGCGCCAGATTACGGCGGAAGGCGGCGAAGCCTTCGCCAACGGCGCCAACGTCACCCGCTTCGAGCAGGTGCAGGCCATGGTCGCGGAAACCCTCGATCGCTGGGGACGCGTCGACGTGCTCGTCAACAATGCGGGCATCCTGCGTGACAAGACGTTCGCGAAGATGGACCTGCGGGATTTCGACGCCGTCACGGACGTGCACCTCGAAGGCTCGGTCAACTGCACCAAGGCCGTGTGGGAGGCGATGCGCGAAGGCCGCTATGGCCGCATCGTCATGACGTCGTCGTCGAGCGGCCTCTACGGCAACTTCGGGCAGACCAACTACGGTGCGGCCAAGATGGGGCTGATCGGCTTCATGAACTCGCTGGCGCTGGAAGGGCAGAAGTACGGTATCAAGGTCAATTCGCTGGCGCCGATCGCCGCGACGCGCATGACCGAAGACCTGATGACCCCGGACGTGCTGGCGCTGCTGCAGCCGGAAGCGGTGACCCCTGCCGTGATCTTCCTGGCGAGCGAGGATGCGCCGACCCGGCAGATCCTGGCCGCGGGAGCCGGGGTCTTTGCCCGGGTGGTGATCAGCGAAACGCCGGGCATATTCCTCGCCCCGGGCGAGCGCGACGGCGAGCACGTCGCGGCCGCGTGGCCGCAGATCGCGGCGACGCAAGGGCAGCGGGAGCTTTCGGCCGGCGGCGAGCAAACGGTAAAATTCCTGGAAAAAGCCGCAGAGGCAATGGGTATCGACCTGTAGGAGCGCGCATCGCGCGCGATGCCTCGGCCGACGAGGGTAGCATCGCGCGCAATGCGCGCTCCTACAGGGGCAACGGAGCAACAATTCAATGAAAGAAGCCGTCATCGTAGCTACCGCACGCACGCCGATTGGCAAGGCGTACCGCGGCGCGTTCAACAACCTCGAAGCGCCGACGCTGGCCTCCCACGCCATACGCGAAGCCGTGCGCCGCACGGGAATCGATCCGGCGGAGGTCGATGACGTCATCATGGGCTGCGCCATGCAGCAGGGCTCGAGCGGCCGCAACGTCGCCCGCCAGGCGTTGCTCGCGGCCGGGCTGCCGCCCACCGTCGCCGGCATGAGCGTGGACCGGCAGTGTTCCTCCGGCATGATGGCGATCGCGATCGCGGCGAAACAGATCCTCGAGGACAACATGCCGATCGTGATCGGCGGCGGCGTGGAGTCCATCAGCCTCGTGCAGAACGAGCACTTCAACCGCTATCGGGCCGACGACCCGAACGTGCTGGCCGCATCGCCGGATATCTACATGAGCATGATCGAAACCGCCGAGGTGGTGACGAAGCGCTACGGCATTCCGCGCGAACGCCAGGACGAATACGCGCTGCAGAGCCAGCAGCGCACGGCGGCCGCGCAGGCTGCCGGCGCGTTCGACGACGAAATCGTGCCGGTCAGCGCCACCAGGGCCGTCAAGGACAAGGAAACCGGCGAGGTCAGCCTGCAGGAGGTCACGCTGGCGAAGGACGAGGGCAACCGCCCCGACACGACGCTCGACGGGCTCGCCGGGCTGAAGCCCGTATTCGACGGCGGTCATATCACGGCCGGGAACGCGAGCCAGCTCTCCGACGGCGCCTCGGTCGCGGTGCTGATGGACAGCAAACTGGCCGAGAAAAAAGGCCTCGAGCCGCTGGGCGTGTATCGCGCCGTCGCCGTGGCGGGCACCAGCCCGGACGAGATGGGCATCGGGCCCGTGTTCGCCGTCCCGAAGCTGCTCGAGCGCTGCGGCCTGAAGATGGACGACATCGGGCTCTGGGAGCTGAACGAGGCGTTCGCGGTGCAGGTACTCTACTGCCGCGACACGCTGGGCATCCCGAACGAGCTCTTGAACGTCAACGGCGGCGCGATCTCGATCGGCCATCCGTACGGCATGTCGGGGGCCAGGCTGGTAGGCCATGCGCTCATCGAGGGCAAGCGCCGCGGCGCGAAGTTCGTCGTGTGCACGATGTGCGTGGGCGGCGGCATGGGCGCCGCGGGCCTCTTTGAAGTCCTGTAGGAGCGCGCACGGCGCGCGATACCACGGCCGTGGCATAACCCAAGGTCGCGGGCGTTGCAACGACCCGTTGCACCGCGCGCCATGCGCGCTCCTACAGTACAATCGTCGCCGCCGCTACGGTTGACCAAGGGGTAGAACGTACATTGCTCAGGGCCCGGCAGAAGCTCGGAAAATACCGCATTCTGGGGCGCCTTTCGTCGGGACCGCTCGCCGACGTCTACAAGGCGTTCGACACGATCCACAAGTCCCGTGTCGCGCTGAAGATTCCGAAGCCGAGTCGCAACGTCACCGACGAGGATTTCATGCGCGAGGTGCAGGTTGCGGCGAGGCTCAAGCATCCCAACATCCTGTCCGTCCAGAATGCGAGCTACATCGGCGATCTCTTCGTCATCGCGATGGAGCTCGGCGAGGAATCGCTGGCTGACAGGCTGTTCCGCCGCATGTCGACGGCACGCGCCCTGGAGCTCGCCGACCAGGCCCTAGCGGGTCTCGCCTTTGCTCATTCGCACAACGTCATCCACTGCGACGTCAAGCCGGAAAATTACATCCTGTTCCCGGACAACGTGCTGAAGCTCACCGACTTCGGCTTCGCGAAAATCAGCGTGCGCACCCTCAAGGCTTCCGGCTCCGGCACGATCGACTACATCGCGCCCGAGCAGGCGATGGGGCGGCCGAAGTTCCAGTCGGACGTGTTCTCCGCCGGTCTCGTGCTCTACCGGATGTTCTCCGGCAAGCTGCCGGAGTGGCCGTTCGAGTGGCCGCTCCCGGGCCAGGAGCGCATCAGCGCGCGGGTGCGGCCGGAGTTCGTGGATTTCCTGCAGCGCGCGATCCAGCTCGATCCCGCCGAGCGCTTCGACGACGCGATGCAGATGTACTCGGCGTTTCGCCGGTTGCAGAGCCGGGCGCGCAAACCGCGGCGGGCGGTGTCGCGACGCTCGAAGAGCCCGTCGACCTCGTGGCGGCAGCAGCAGTGGCGGGAATTCCAGCGCCAGTTCCGCAAGGTCATCGATAGCCGGCACGAATGCCGCCGCTGCGACGGCCCGGTGGCCGAGAGCATGCAGGCCTGCCCCTGGTGCGGCGTCGAGAATCCGACGCGCGGAGCCGCGACGATCATGCCGGCGCAATGCCCGCGCTGCGAGCGCGGCGTGAAACGCGACTGGGATTACTGCCCCTGGTGCTACGGCGCCGGCTTCGAGCCGGAGACCAACCGGCGCTACAGTGACCGCCGATACGTTGCAAAATGCGCGAACCCGCGCTGCCGCCAGCCTCTGATGGCGTTCATGCGCTACTGCCCCTGGTGCCGGACGAAGGTGAAGAAGCCCTGGAAGCTGGAAGGCAGCAAGCACAGCTGCCGCGCCTGCAAATGGGGTATCGCGAGGGAATTCTGGAATTTCTGCGCCTGGTGCCGCGAACCGGTGCGCCGCAAGTGAAGACCGCGGCAGGGGAGTGCACGATGAAGGCGGCCGTTAATCGCATGGTCATGCTCGACGGTGCCGAGGCCCCGGAACGGCTGAACCTCGAGATCGGCGGCGGCACCCTGGTGGCTTACACCTGCCGTTCGCCGGACAAGGACACCGAGAATGAAGACACGGTCGCGGCCATACCCTACGGCCCGGATGCGGCGGTGCTGGTCGTTGCCGACGGCGCGGGCGGCCTGCCGATGGGGCGCCAGGCGTCTCGCCTCGCGGTGACCTCGCTCGAGGCATCGCTGCAGGTGGCGATGTCGGAGACGATGCTACTGCGGACCGCGATCCTGAACGGCATCGACGAGGCCAACAAGGCGGTGCTCGGCCTGGGCGGCGGCTCCGCCACGACGTTGACGGTGGTGACCATAGAGGGCCGTATCGCGCGCGCCTACCAGATCGGCGACTCGGAGGCCATCATCGTCGGGCAAAGGGGCAAGCTGAAGGCGCAGACACTCGCGCACTCCCCGACGGGTTTCGCGGTCGAGGCCGGCTTTCTCGACCAGCGTGCTGCCCTGCATCACGAAGAACGCCATCTCGTATCCAACTTCCTCGGCTCCAACGACATGCGCATCGACATGGGAGCCACCGTGGAGTTGAGCCCCCGCGATACCGTGCTGCTGGCGAGCGACGGCCTGACCGACAACATCCACATCGAGGAAATCGTCGAGCTCATGCGCAAAGGGCCCCTCGAGACCGCCGTCGAGAAGCTCACGCGGCTTGCGAGCCGGCGCATGACCGGTGAAGCGAGGACCCAGCCCAGCAAGCCGGACGACCTCTCCGTCATCCTGTTCCGCAAAAACCCCCGCCTGTAGGAGCACGCACCGCGCGCGATGCCGGGCAACCGGTTGCGGGCGGACAGACCCCGTATTAAGGTGTAATGACCCGCCCTCCCGCGCGTGGCGGCCGCTGCAGGATGTGGAACTAACGCGCTGTGGCGGCGATCAAAAAAACAAATCAAAGGATCGCTGGCAGCCATTCGCTGCAGGCCGGGTTCCTCAGTGTGCGCTTTATCCCGCGAGGCGATAAGTCCATGAATACATTAAGCCTGACACACACAGTAGTCCGGCGGTTATGCCCGCTGGCAGCCGGACTGGCGCTGGCGTTCACGCTCCAGGGTTGCTCCGTGAGCATGGGCAGCGGCGGCATCAGCGGCGGCCCGACCGGCATCCCGGGCGGCGGTATGCCCGGCGGTTCATCCGGTGGCGGCGGTATGCCCGGGGGCTCGTCCGGCGGCGGCATGCCGGGCGGTTCGTCCGGCGGCGGCATGCCGGGCGGCTCGTCCGGCGGTGGTATGCCGGGCGGCTCGTCCGGCGGCGGCATGCCCGGCGGCTCGTCCGGCGGCGGCATGCCGGGCGGTGCGTCCGGCGGTGGCATGCCCGGGGGTTCATCCGGCGGCGGCATGCCGGGCGGTTCCTCCGGCGGCGGGGCGGGCGGCGACGGTGCCGCGGGCGGCGGCGGTATCGCCGGCAGCGGAGACGGCGTACGCGGTCTCGGCGGCGACATGCCCGGCGCGGGAGGCGCCGGCGGTGCCGGTGGCGAGGAATGCGAGCAGCTCCCGGGCGGCGTCGGCGGCATGGAAGGTTCCGGCGACTGCGCGGGCAGCGTCGGCCAGTACCCGGGCGAGACGCCGGCCGAACGAAAGGCACGGCTGGAAAAGGAGCTCGATAAATCCGTCGGCGACTTCGACGGGGTGCTCGCGGGTGAGCAGAAGGAAATATCGACCGTGGGCCGTGACACCAAGGGCTTCGGCGGCGGCGGCAGCGGCGGCGGCGGCGTGGGCCTCGGCAAACAGGCGGCCGGCGCCGGCGGCGGCGGCGGCGGCGGGGAGGTGGCGCGCACGCCGTCCGCCGAGGCGCCCGCCACGCCTTCGGTCGAAGGCATGTCGGAAGAACAGATCGCCAAACGCACGCCGGATGACATTCCCGACCTGGTGAGCGAGGACATCGTCGCCAAACAGCTGCGCGAAGCGGCGCTGGCCGAGGAAGACCCCGTGCTGCGCGAGCGACTCTGGGAGGAATACCGCAGGTACAACAAGCTTTAGGAAGGGCGGCACAGGACGATTCGCGACAGGAACAGAGTGAACAGGAGAAACCGGGCACCGTGATGAAAACTCCGCTCCTTCTGATGCTGGCTATCGCCTGCGCCGGCTGCACGGTCTCCGAAGTGATCACAGCGGAAAAGACCCCCCTCGAGGTGGCGTCGCTCAACATCGCCGAGAGCATGCTGCTCGACGTCGGCATCATGAATTTCACTCCGGGAATCCCGGAGGATAACGACGCCAGCGAGTCGGGCATCTACCCGGAAGTGCGCCAGGCCGAGTCCCGTTACCTCCCGTATCACCTGAAAACCACTTTGCAGGGCACCGGCTTCTGGGGTGCGGTGCGGGTGATCCCGTCGCGCTACGTGTTCACGGACGTACTGCTCACGGGCGCCATCGAGCAGTCGGACGGCGAGTTCCTGACGCTCACGGTCAGCGCCGAAGATGCTCGCGGCCAGCACTGGTTCGAGAAGCGCTATACCATGCAGACCGGCATCACCTCGTATGCGGATAACCGCGACCTGTCCACGGACCCCTACCAGAAAGTCTTCAACGAGATCGCGAACGACCTCAGGGCCTACGCCGCGGCGCTGACGCCGGAGGAGGTCCGGCGGATCCGCCAGGTGTCGGAGATGAAGTTCTTTGCCGACATGGCACCGACCGTGTACGGCGATTACATCGCCACGGACGAGGACGGCATGACCTCACTCGTGCGCCTGCCGGCGGAGAACGATCCGATGGTGCAGCGGCTGCGCCAGATCCGGGCGCGCGATCATCTCGTCATCGACACGCTGAACGAGCATTACGCGAACTTCTATTACGGCATCGCGATTCCCTACGAGTCATGGCGCGAGACGTCGCGGGAACAAAACGTCAACTTCCGGCAGGTCAAGCGCGCGGCCACCCTGCGCGCGCTGCTCGGCGTCGTGGTGGTCGCCGGCTCGATGAGCATCGATACCAGCAGCTCGAGCCGTTCGGCGGCCCGCGCGAAATCGGCGGCGCGCTACGTCGGCGTCAGCCGGGGCGTCAACACCATCGTCAGTGCCTGGAACCTGCGGCAGACGGCGAACATTCACCGCGAAAACATCAAGGAACTGTCGGAATCGTTCGGTGCCGAAGCGGCGCCGCTGGTGGTCCGGGTAGAGGGGGAAACGCGCCGGCTCACCGGTACCGCCGAGGCGCAATACGAGACCTGGCGAAAGCTCCTGAGGGAGATCTACCACGCCGAAACAGGGTTCGCCGGGAACGTCGAGGTCGGCGTGGACCGCCGCTCGCGCCAGCCCGGCGAATAGGCGCGGCCCGCAGGGCCCCCGGGCCTTCAACACCGGCGGGCCATCGCCGGTAAACTAATCCCGGGCACCGAAGACTAAACAGCAACGATGCGGGAACTGAAAGAAGGCGCTCGGGCAGCCGACAGGTACACGCTGAAGCACAAGCTGGGTTCCGGCGGCATGTCGGAAGTCTGGCTCGCGCTCGACGGGCGCTCGGGTTCGAACGTCGCCCTGAAGTTCCTCCTGCCGGCAATCGCCGCGCAGCCCGGCGGCCGTGAGCTGTTCCACCGGGAGTGGCAGATCGGCACGCGGCTGATGCACGCGCACATTGCGCGCGTGTTCGAATACCACGACGATCTCGACGGGCCTTTCTACGGCCAGCAGTTCGTCGGTGGACCGGACGCGGGCGTGCTGGCGGAGCGCCCCCTCGCCGAAGCGCTGCGGCCGTTCGGCCTGGTCGCCGACGCGCTGCGCTACGCGCACGGCAAGGACATCGTGCACCGGGACATCAAGGCGTCGAATATTCTGTTCGACGGCCGGGGATCACCGTACCTCGTCGACTTCGGCGTGGCCGCCGCCGCGTCGGGCGGCACGCCGGCGGCGATGAGCCCGCAGCAGCGGGCGGGCGCCGCCCCGGGCCCGCCGGACGACGTCTATGCGCTGGGCGTCCTGGTGTACGAGACGCTTTTTGGCGGCCCGCCCGGGGACGAGCCCGACCTGCGGCAGCGCGTTTCCCGCGAGGGTGCGCCGTTGCCGCCGGCGCTGCAGGGTCTGCTCGCGGCCATGCTCGCGGCGGAGGCGGACGAGCGGCCGTCGGCCGAGGAGGTCGCCCTGCGGCTGCGCGATGCCGGCATCGAACCGGGCACGATTGCGCTGCGCGCGTCCGAGGCCGCCCCCGGGGCCGCGGAGGTGGACATCGAGGTCGAATCGGTGGCCGCGGTGCGGCATTTCCAGCGCGCGGCGCCGCTGACCCCGGCGGAGGGAAGCGGCGGCCGGCGCGGCGTGCCGGCCTGGTTCCTGTACGGCGGGTTGGCGGTGCTTGCCGTGGTCGTCGTCGCCGTGTTCTACCTGTTGCCGGGTGCGGTGCCGCCCGACACCCGCACCGAGCCGCGGCCGGAATCCCCCCTTACGGACGAACCGGCCGCCGAGCCGACGGAAGCGGCCCCCGCCGCACCCCGCTCGTCTCCCGCGGAAATCGCCGCCGCCAAGGCGGAAACGGATGAAACCCTGGGCGCCCTGCTGTCGGACATCGAGCGGCTCCGGCTGCGTGCCGTGGAGCGCTGGGGCGGGACGGCCTGGCAGCACGCCATGGAGATTTACAGGAGCGGCGACGACGCGTACCTGGATCGGGATTACGCGCTGGCCGGCGAGCGCTACGCGCAGGCAGCGGAGCTGCTGCAGCCGCTGTTCGGGCGTATCGACGCCGAGTTCCGGCGGGCGATGCAGGCGGGCACCGAGGCCTTCGAGGCGGCGAACCATGCGGACGCGGTGCGCCTGTTCGACCTCGCCGCCGCGATCACGCCGGGCAACGTGCAAGCGCAGCAGTGGCTGGCGCGGGCGCGCAACCTCGAAGCGGTGCTGCGCCTGACCGACCAGGGCCTCAGGTTCGAGAACGACCTGGAGCTCTTCGCGGCCAGGTCGGCCTTCGAGCGGGCGCTCGAGCTCGATCCCGCCTGGGAGCCGGCCGCGGCGGCGCTCGAGCGCGTCCAGGGTGCGATCCGCCAGCGTTCCTTCGAGCAGCGCATGACCGAAGGCTTCGACGCGCTTGCCGCCGGCAACCACCCGACCGCGCGTGCGGCCTTTGAAGCGGCCCGCGCGCTGAAACCCGACTCGCAGCAGCCGGTGGACGGCCTGCTGCAGGTCGAGCAGGAGGTGCGCCTCGCGACCATCCGGCGGCTGGAGGACGAGGCGCGGGCGTTCGAAGGCGATGAGCGCTGGCAGGCCGCGGTGCAGAAGTACGAGGAGATCCTCGACATCGACGCGCTGCTGCAGTTCGCGCAGGAAGGGCTCGCACGTTCCCGCGAGCGCGCGGCGCTGCACGCGAAGCTCGACACGTACATCGCCGAGCCGGATTCGCTGTCGGCGCCGGCGGTCATGCAGGAGGCCACGAACCTGCTGCTCTCGATTTCTCGCATGGCGTCGGTCGGGCCGCGGCTGGAGGACCAGAAGGAGGAGCTCGCGCGGCTCCTGAAACGCGCGGCGACGCCGCTCACCGTGCAGCTCGTTTCGGACAACGCGACCCGGGTGTCGATCTTCCGCGTCGGGCAGCTGGGTACGTTCTCCACCCAGGAGCTCGAGCTGCGCCCCGGCTCCTACGTCGCCGTCGGCAGCCGGCCGGGTTTCCGGGACGTACGGCTGGAGTTCCGGGTGGCACCCGAGATCGAGCTGGAGCCCATCGTCATCAAATGCGAGGAACGGATTTGAAGGTCGGCGCGATCGTCATCAGCGATGCGGAGGGCGAGCGCCGCTATACCCTGGACCGCCTGCCGCTCCGGCTCGGCACCGGCAGCGACTGCGAGATCCGCCTGCCCGGCCCCGGCAACGCGCCCGTCGCCTCGATCGACGAGCTCGACGGCGAGCCGTTCGTGCAGCCGGCCGGCCGGGACGGCGCCGTGCGCATCAACGGCGAGGCGTTGGCCACGGCCAAGAGGCTTACCGACGGCGACGTCCTCGAGTTCTTCGGCACGACGATCGAGATCGGCAGCGATGCCGGTGACATGGTGGCCCGCGTGCGCCTCGAGGACAGCGCCTACGTCACCCGGCCGCCGGAGCTCGCCGGCGAGGGCGGTGCCGCCGACGAGACGATCGCGCCCACGGCATTTCGCCGCACGGCCGCGACCGCCGCGGCAGCAGAGCCCGCGCACGGTTACCGCTGGCAGGTCGGGATCGCCATCGCGGCCGCCGCGCTGGTGGCGATCTCCTGGCTGCTGTTCTCCGCCCGCTCCATCAAGTTCGTCGTCGAGCCGGGCGAACCGTACGAGCTGTCCATTGCCGGCGGGTGGTTCCGCCTGCCGATCGGCGATCGCCTGCTGCTGCGTCCCGGGGATTACGTCGTCAGCGTGCAAAAGGCCGGCTACTACGACGTGAGCCAGGGCTTCGAGGTCGGGGACGAGCGCAGCCTGGACATCCCGATATCGATGCGCAGGCTGCCGGGCCGGCTGACGATCCACACGGAGCCCGCCGTCGATGCGATCGTCACCGTGGACGAGGCGCATATCGGGCAGGCGCCTTACGGGCCGCTCGAGATGGAGCCCGGCGTGCACACGATCACGGTCAGCGCGGATCGCTTCCTGCCCTACCAGGACCGGCTCGCCGTTCCCGGTCTCGGCCAGCACCAGCAGCTGTACGTGCAGCTCGTGCCGCGCTGGGCGGACGTGCACATCACCTCCGAGCCGGCGGGCGCCGTCGTGTACCGCGGCGACGACCGGATCGGCGTCACGCCGGCCAGCGTCGAGCTGATGGAAGGTACGCACCAGCTCAGCGTCGTCCACGAGGGCTTCAAAGCGTGGGACGGCGTCATCGAAACCGCCGCCAACGAGGACCGGGTGCTGCCCACCATCCAGCTCGAGCCCGCGAACGCGGAGCTGCAGGTCACGACGATTCCGGTCGGCGCCAACGTTACCGTCGACGGCCGCTACCGCGGCCAGTCGCCGCTCAGGCTCGCGCTCTCGCCGGACGTCGACTACCGGATCGGGGTATCGAAAGCGGGTTACGGCGCGGCGGTGCGGGAGGTCCGCCTGGCCGCCGCGAGCTCGCGCGAGCTTACCATCGACATGACCGCGCGCGTCGGGGTCGTCAACGTCAACGTGAGCCCGGGGGATGCGGCGGTGTACGTCAACGGGCGCGAATCGGGCACGGGCACGACCACGCTGCACCTGCCGTCGGCGCCGCACCGCCTGGAGGTGCGCAAGCCCGGCTACCAGGCCTTCAGCCGCAGCGTCACGCCAAACCCGGACTACCCGCAGACCATCGACGTGCGCCTGCTGAGCGAAGAGGAGGTCCGGTTGCAGGGCATTGCCGCGACCCTCACGACGTCGCAGGGACAGGTCCTGCGCCGCGTCGAGCCGGGCGAATTCGTAATGGGCTCGTCGCGCCGCGAGCAGGGCCGTCGCGCGAACGAGGTCCTGGTCCCGGTGAAGCTGACCCGGCCGTTCTACATCGGCGAAAAGGAGGTCACGAACAAGCAGTTTGCGGCGTTCAGGCCCAATCACGATTCGGGCAGCGACGTGCACCCCGCGCTTGCCGGCGACGGCAACCCGGTCGCCAATCTCACGTGGGCCGACGCCGTGGAATACTGCAACTGGCTGAGCGCCCAGGAGGGCCTGCCGCTGGCCTACGAGAAGCGCTTCGAGAAGTGGGTACCGATCGTTCCCGCGCCCGACGGCTACCGGCTGCCGACGGAAGCGGAATGGGCGCTCGCCATCCGCTACCAGGGCCGCCAGCAGGCCGCGGTCTTCCCGTGGGGAAACCAGATGCCGCCGCGCCGCGACAGCGGCAACTACGCCGACCAGTCGGCGGAAGGCGTGGTGCCCTCGATCCTGCCGGGCTACAACGACGGCTATGCCTCGACGGCGCCGGTCGGCTCGTTTCCCCCGAACGCGCTCGGCATCTACGACGGCGGCGGTAACGTGGCCGAATGGGTGCAGGATTTCTATGCCGTGCCGACCCCCGGCGAAACCGAGCCGCTGGTCGACCCCACCGGTCCCCGCAGCGGCACGCACCATGTCATCCGCGGCTCGAGCTGGCGGCATGCCGGGATCCTGGAACTGCGCCTGGCGTACCGCGATTTCGGCAGCGAAGGCCGCGCCGACGTGGGCTTCCGCATCGCGCGCAACGCCCCCGGCGAGACCCCGAGCGAGGACCCTGCTCCGTAGGAGCGCGCATCGCGCGCGATACCACGGCGGCGGCAAGAAGCACAGGGAGACTTTCTCGCCGTAACGTGTCTAACATCCCGTGAAGTCGAGATTTCGAGGTGAGCCGGTGAAAACTGTCCTGTGCGCGATCGCCGCGGTCTGCCTGGCCTTTCCTGCCTGGGGGCAGGATGCGGGCGACGCCGCCGATGAGCCGGCTCGGCCGGCGGCGTCCGCGGGCGCGCCGGAGCCGGACCAGGCGCAGAACGACAGCGACGAGGCGACCGCCGAAGGCGCCGCCGGCGAAGCGGGCCGGGACACCGCGGCGGAGCCGGACGAGAATGCCGCCGGGGGCCCGGTCGTGGTCGAGGTCGAAGAAGGCGGCGTGCTCGACGACCAGACCTTCGAGGGTGACGACGACGACTTCATCCCGAGCGAGGAAATCCCGGTCGACCAGCCGATCCCTTTCCCGACCGATATCTGACGCCCGGCAGCCTGCGCCGTCGAAGCCTGCCGATGCAGGCTCCAGCGACGATTTTCCGGTACAGTAAAACACCGGCAGGACAGAGCCTTACTCTATGAAAAAAAAGAACATCCCGATCGAATTCGTCTATCAGCTGTTCGCGCTCATCATCATCGTCATCATCGTGCAGGCGTACTACATGTCGGTCGTGCGGCCGAACGCGGCCGAGGCCATCGCGGAGCAGAACCGCCAGATGGCCGAGAACCCGAACTACGTCCCGGAGCGTTCGGTGTGGGTCCTGATCAAGGATTACGAGCAGGAGTCCTGCTTCATCCTGATGTTCTGGGCATTCGCGATCATCGGCTACAAGGCCGTCGACCTCACGCGCGAGCGGCGCCTGATCGAGCAGGACCTCATCCCGATCGCGGAAGGCATGCGCATCCTGCCGGAGGATACGCGCGAGTTCGCCCGGCAGATCCAGGCCCTGCCGGACGAGCAGCAGCGGCTGCTGCTGCCGCGGGTGCTGATGAGCGCGCTGCGGCGCTTCGCGTCGACCCGGAACATCCAGGACGTCTCGAGCATCGCGCACACGGTGTGTGAATCCGAAGCCGAGCGGCTGGAATCGGAGCTGTCGATGATCCGCTACATCGCCTGGGCGATACCGGCGATCGGGTTCATCGGCACGGTGCGGGGCATCGGCGATGCGCTCGCGCAGGCGAACCGCGCCGTGCAGGGCGATCTCGCCGGCGTGACCGAGAGCCTCGGCCTCGCCTTCAACTCGACGCTCATTGCCCTGCTCATCAGCATCGTGCTGATGTTCCTCATCCACCAGCTCCAGTCGGTGCAGGAGCGGCTGGTGTTCGAAGCCGAATCCTACGCCGACGAAAAGCTCATTCGCCACATGAAGGCCGACTAGGACATACGCGTTGGCGCGTCTCGCGGCACACCTGAACGACGCCGGCGTCACCCTGATCGACGGCCAGCGGATCCTGTACCGGGAGCCCGGTTTTGCCTTTCTCGATCGCGAACGGCTGGTGACCGGCGCCGAGGCGCTGGCGCACGCCCGCATCCATCCACGCAGCATCCAGCACCGCTACTGGAGGCACCTCGATACCGAGCCGCTGCCCGACCGGCGCTTCAGCCACCTGAGCCCGGCGGACCTTGCCAGCCGGCAGCTGGAGCAGATGTGGAGCGCCGCGGGCGGCGCATCCGAGCTCGTCCTCGCGGTACCGGCGTACCTGGAGCCCGGCGATCTCGGGCTGCTGCTCGGCATCGCGGCGGAGCTGCAGCTGCCGGTGGCGGCGATGGTGGACGCCGCCGTCGCGGCAACCCGCCGCGAGTACCGCAACGCGGTCCCGGTGCACATCGACCTCGGGCTGCACGCCGCGATGCTGACGCGCCTCTCACAGCAGGGGCAGGCGCAGGTCGAGCGAGCCGAAGTCATCGACGATTGCGGGCTGCACGCGCTGTACGACGCGTGGCTGAATGCCGTCGCCGAGGTCTTCGTGCAGCAGTCGCGCTTCGACCCGCTGTACGACGCGGAGACGGAGCAGCTGCTGCTCGACAAGCTGCCGGCCTGGCTCGCGGAAGCGGCCGCGCGCGACGCGGTGCCCCTGGAGATCGAGTACCGCGGCACCGAGCACCGGGCGGAGATCGAGTCGCTGACGCTCGTCGGCGCGGCGGCACCGTATTACCAGCGGATCGCCAGCCGCCTGCGGGCGCTGTTCCGGGCGGACGAGACGCCGGCGCTGCAGGTCACCGACCGCGTGGCGCGCCTGCCGGGACTTGCCGACATGCTGAAGGCGCGGGTCGGCGGCGAAGTGTTCGGGCTCGAGCCCGGCGCCACGGCCCGCGGCGCGCTCGCGCGCTGCCGGGACACCGCAAGGCCGGGCAGCGCCGTCGGCCTTCGCCGGCAGCTCCCGTGGGACCAGGCGCCGGTCGAAGTGGAGCGCCAGGAGGCCGCCGCCGCGAGCGGGCGGACGCCAACGCATCTCCTGTTCGGCGATACCGCCTGGAAAATCGACGACTCGGCACTCGTCGTCGGCTCCCAGGCGGCCGAGGGCGAGCGGAGCATCGCGGTGGGCGGCGACATGCCCGGCGTTTCGCGCCGGCACTGCGCCATCCGGCGCCAGAACGGCCAGTGCGTGCTCGAGGACCACAGCCGCTACGGCACGTTCCTGAACGGTCACCGCATCGAGGGGTCTACAGTCCTGCGGGTCGGCGATTCGGTGCGTATCGGGTCGCCGGGCTTCGAGTTCCTGCTGATAACGACCGAGACACATGGCACGTAGGCGCCGCACTTTCGAGATCTTCAGCCTGTCCTTCCTGGACTGCATCAGCTGCGGTTTCGGTGCCGTGATCCTGCTCTTCATGATCATCAACGCGCAGGTGACGCAGGACACCGATGAGCCGACGCAGCGCCTGATGGCGGAGGTCTCGAAGCTCGAATACGAAATCCTGGACGAGCGCAAGAACCTCGTGCTGGCGCGCAACACCATGCAGAAGCTCGAGGACCAGCGCGCGCAGGCCGCCAGCGAGATCGAGCAGGTGACCGCGCTCATCGAAAGGCTCAAGATCGAGCTGGCGAAGCACGACAGGGAAACGCTCGCGGAGGTCGAGCACATCGAGAAGCTGCAGTCGGATATCGAGAAGCTCGAGCAGGAGCGCCAGCGGCTGCTGGCCTTCGAGCAGAGCCGCGAAAGCGGCTCACAGGTGCGCACGTTCGTGGGCGACGGCGACCGGCAGTACCTGACCGGCCTCAAGGTGGGCGGCGAACGCATCCTGGTGCTGGTCGACACCTCCGCCAGCATGCTCGACCGCCGCATCATCAATATCCTGCGCCGCCGCAATATGCCGCCGGAGGTGCAGCTCCGGTCCGAGAAGTGGCGGCAGGTCGTGAATACCGTGGACTGGCTGTCCGCCAACTTCCCGCCCGACAGCAAGTTCCAGATATTCGCCTTCAACACGACCGTGTGGCCGGTGCTGCAAGGGAGCGAAGGGGTCTGGCTGGACGTCGGCGACGGGGAGCAGCTCACGGAGGCGATCAAGCGGCTGCGCCGCACGCTGCCGCAGAACGGCACCAACATGCGCGCCGCCTTCGAGGCGATACGCACGTTGAACCCGCTGCCGGACAACATCATCCTGCTCACCGACGGCCTGCCGACCATGAATACGCCTGACACCGAGCGCGGCATGGTCACCGGGCAGCAGCGGCTCGAGTATCACTACCAGGCGGTGGAGCTGCTGCCGAGAGGAATCCCGGTCAACACCTTGCTGTACCAGATGGAAGGCGAGGCGAACGCCCCCATCGCGTACTGGATGCTGGCCTATCGGACCAGTGGCTCGTTCATGAGCGTCAGCAGGGATTGGCCATGAGCCGCCGCCGGCGCGATATCGAGACGTTCAGCCTGTCGTTCCTCGACTGCATCTGCTGCGGGTTCGGAGCGGTCATCCTGCTGCTCGTGCTGAGCAAGATCGCCGAGCCCGTCATCATCGAGCAGACGGAAACGGATCTCACCGAGCTCATCGCGATGCTGCAGCAGGAGCTCCATGACATCCGCGGGGACTCGACTGTCCTGAACCGCGAGCTCGTCTCGGCGCGCAAGCTGACCACCGATACCGAAATGACCCTGCAGGAGCTGCAGCGGGAGCTGGACCGCGTGCAGGGACAGTACAGTCTGCTCACCGAGGACGCGGAAACGCTGCGGGCTGACGCGGGCAAGCTGGAAGCGGCCCGCCAGCGGCTGACCGAAGAAATGGAGCGGCTGCTCGCCAATTACCAGCGCGCCATCAACGATTCGGTCGGCGGCATCCCGGTGGACAGCGAGTACATCATCTTCGTGATCGACACCTCCGGCAGCATGCAGCAGAAATGGGCGTTCCTGGAGCAGAAGATCCGGGAAGTGCTGGATGCCTACCCTACCGTGAAGGGGCTGCAGATCATGAACGACAATGGCCAGTTCATGTTCCCGCAGTTCGGCAGGGCCTGGCTCGAGGACACGCCGCAGCTGCGCCAGTCCATCAAGAACGTGATCCGCACCTGGGCGCCGTTCAGCGACAGCAATCCCGCCGACGGCATCATCTACGCCGTCGAGACGTTCTGGGACCCGGAGAAGCAGATCAGTATCTACGTGTTCGGCGACGACTTCACGGGCACCTCTGCCGAGGCCGTGCTGCGCGCGATCGACAAGGTCAACGTCGAGGATGCCAACGGTGAACGCGGCATGCGCATCCATGCCATCGGCTTCCCGACCGACTTCGGCGGCACACCCCGCATGGCGCAGAAGTATGCGCTTTTGATGCGCGCCGTCTCCGCCCGCAACGGCGGCACCTTCGTGGGCCTCACGGAAGCCGATCGCCGGTAGGAGCGCGCACTGCGCGCGATGCCACGGCGGCTGGGCAAGTCCGGCCGTCCGGACGAGCC
>CAYRKH010000008.1:0-84768 GCA_964424805.1 uncultured Woeseiaceae bacterium | reverse complement strand
GCCGGCGGCTGATGCCGGCGACGAACCCGAGATGATCGTCGGTCCGGCGGCGCTCGTTGCATCGCTGCCACCAGGCGCACACGTCGCAGAACATGACCGGTTCGGGATACGTCACCCGGCCGCGGTCCGCCAGCGCGGCTTCGAGCTGCTCTTTCACCAGCCGGTAATACGCCGTGTAGTCGGCGAGGCGATGGCGCTCCGGAACGAATGCGTGCTGCGGCGCCACGACCCAGGCAAATTCCGGCATGCCGCCCTGCAGCTCCGCCACGAGCTCCGAATAGACGCAAAGCTGCAGGATCGTGCCGGCGCGCGTTTCCGTCGCGAGCTTCGCGTCGACGACCTCGTACGACCAGCCGCCGAGCGCGCTCGGCGTGTCTACGCGCTGCAGGAAGTCCGCCCGCCCGTGCCAGCGGTTGTTGCCGAGCGCAGCCTGGTAAATGACCGGCGCGCCGGACCGCATGGCGGCGCGCGTTCGCTCCGGGCCTTCGCTCCCGTCCGGAATCGCGACGATGTCGACGCCGCGGGTCTCCCGCAGGTAATCGAGGTACGCCCCTTCATGCGCGAAGCCGCGCTGGCGCAGGATATCGGTGACGGGATCGCGCCATTTCGGCTTTTTTGCACGGCCCTCGGCTGCGGCCCGATCGAGCTGGCTGAGGTGCGGACAGCCCAGGTGATTCGCGAGATCGGTCGCGGAGAGGCGCAGTCGCTGGTCGACGAGTCGCATGTAGCGAAGTATCGCACGCCGGCGCCGCTCGCCGGCCGGCGATCGCGGCAACCGGTCGAATCAAACGCGCGCAATGCCACCGATTGCCCGGATTGGCATCGCGCGCACTGCGCGCTCCTGCATGGCCGATGGCCTTTCAGCCTGGGTTCGCGGCTTGCGCCGCATCGTGCTTCAGGCGCATCACGCGCCCGCGGCTGACGTACAGCAGGTCGCTGATCTTCAGCACCAGCGCGTTTTCGTACTTGTCGAGCTGCCCGTCCAGGTAGGCGATCCGCCAGAGCATGCCGACAATCCCGGCCTTTTCGGCTTCGGACAGGCTGTTGTGCAAGAGCTGCGTGAACTCGTGCAGCGATACCAGGTTTTCGGCCTCGTTCCTGGCGCTGTCGATCAGCTCGGCGGCCTCTTCCTGCCCGAGATCGAAATGGGTACGGGCGATTTCCTGCAGGTGATCGAGCTCGGCCTGGTCGAACACCCTGTCGGCGAGAGCCACGTCGAGCATGAGCACGGCAGTTGCCCGGCGGATCGCCCGGTCGCGCTCCTCCGCATCCTTCTCCGCAGGGGCCCCGCTGCCGAGGGCGCTGACGATCTGGTCGAAAAGTTGCTTGATCAAGGTGCCTGCCTCACGTGCAGCTCGAGAGGTTTGAGCCGATCCACGCGTGGACGTTCGAGGTCAGAATATCCACCAGCCGCCCTCCAGGTCGTCCCGACAGCCCCTGAGCTGCGCGCCCCACTCTTTCGCCCGATGGTCGACGCGGCGCGCCGTCTGCATCAGCCAGCCCTTGTTTCGATAGCTTTTCCGCTTCCAGCCGGTATGACCTTCGTGATAAGCGAGGTACTGGTTGTACGGGTCCCACTTCGAGACACCCAGCGTTTTCTGGGTGAGGTTGGTATACCAGCCGACGAAGTCGATGGCATCGCCAAAGTCGTCCCGGTCCGCATACCACCGACCGGTATCCTTTTCGTACCACGCCCAGGTGCTCTCCAGTACCTGGGCGTAGCCGTACGCATCGGACGGGCGCGTCCAGGGGATAAACCCCAGGAGCTTCGTGCGCGGCGGCCGCGCGTCGAACCGGAACGACGACTCCTGCCGGATGATGGCCATTTGCACGTGGATGGGGGTACCCCAACGCTTTTCCGACTTCTTGGCGTCTTTGTACCAGCGGGACTTTTCCTTGAAGATGGCGCAGAGGTTCTCGATGTTTTGTGGCGGCGCCGTGGCACAGGCGCTCCCGAGCAGGAGCCATGCGCAGAACGACAATGTAATGAGGCAACGCTGCAGCCGGGTGTTCTTCATTGTTTCCCCGGCCACAACGCTGGAGCGTTGTGGCGTCATGCCGTGATAATAAGGCATCAGGGGCCGGTTCCGCCAAGCGGCGGCGGCCACCTCAGCCGCACACGAGCGGCGGTAGCCGCAGCCTGGCCTCGTAAGCCGGCCGATTCACGCTGCCGGCACCAAGCGGAGGGAGGCCGGGGAACTCCGCACGACACGGCGCGGAGTTCCCCGGGAGACACTCGTCAGTCGCTGACCGGTATGCTCACGGTCGTGATGATGCCGCCAGGAGTCGTTACGTTGAGGAACGCAGGCCCGGTGCTCGACGCGTCGTCCGCCTTCAGGGTGAACGAGTACGGGATCGGGATCTCGTCGGAGGTGCACGGCACGTTGTAAGACGTCGGCCCGAGGATTTCGCCGTTCGTGGTCTCCAGGGCGATCGTCGTTCCTGCGGGCATCGGCTGACCGTTCAGGTCAGCGACCTCGAAGGTGACTGTTTCCGGCCCGCCAGCCACGTTGAGGGCTCCGGGCGTGGCCGTAACGTGTGCGGTGCTGCCCGACATGATGATCAGGTTTTGCTGACCGATGCCGGTCGTGTCCGAATCCGGACTGCACAGATTGGTATGGCCGCACAGCAGCCCGTTGTAGAAGCCGTCGGGACCATCGTAAGTGCCGCTCATGTTGAAATCGAAGAACGGCTCGCCCGGATCGTGCGACTTATTCTCGTTGATGTCCAGGAACGGCTCGCCCTCGTCGACGAAGGTATCACCGTCGTCGAACACGCCGTTGCCGTTGTTGTCGGTGAAGCTCTCCTCCCCGATAGCCGTGGCATAGAGGCCGGAACGGCCATTGGACGGCCGTGGATCCGAGCTGATCCAGTCCACGCTGCAGGCGCCGCTATCCGTGGTGCACTGTCCGCCGATCTGCCCGCCCTCGGTAGTGAAGGTGACGGCGGTTCCGTTCGGCACCGGGTTGTTGAAGCGATCGGACAAGCGCACGGTCACCGGTACGACCACGCCGTCCCGGTTCCACGCCTCCACGTTGGGGCATTCCACGCTGAGGGAGAAGCTGTCCGCATCGGGTATGCCGGTCGTGATCGTCAGCTGGCTGGATTGGGTGGAGATTGCCGGCGCGGTGTCGAGGACGGTAGCGGTCACGCGCACGCTCGTCGCAACCGTACCGGCCTGGACGACAGTCTGTACCCGTCCGTTGGCATCGCTGGTGGCTTCGGTCGCCGACAGGCCTATGCCGCCGAGCTTCGAGCTGAGCGCAAACGCGACGTCCGCGTCGGCTCTCGCGCCTCCGGAAGCATCCAGGACCCTGAACACGACGGTGGACGTCTCCAGGCGCCCGGCTCCGCCCGTGCCCTTGAGGCCGATGTTCGTGGGCGTCGCCGAGACGAACTCGATCGAGCCGATCGCCGCGGGTGCGACGGTTACCGTGCCGGTTGCCGACAGGAATTCACCGTTCACCTCCGCGGTAGCGGTGATCACGTCGTCGCCCGAGCAGCCGGATGCAATGTAGGTGGTGCTGGCGATACCGGTGGTCGTGGTTACCGGGGCGTCGATTTGCGCCCGGCCCTGCGCCGCGCAAGGCGACGAGAACTGGACCTCCACCGATTCGGCGAACAAGGACCCGCTCGCCCGCATCAGTGAGACCTGGAGGCTCGTGCTGCCGCCGGCGCTCAAGCTGGTCGATCCGACCGCGATCATGCCCGCCTGGAAGCCGGACCCCGTGCCCTGGCCCATCGATACCGTGTCGGCGGGCGGGTTCGTACCGGACCCGCCTCCACCGCCACCGCCGCCGCCCGTGCCTCCGCTGCCCGGCGCGCCGGCGAAGCCGGAACCCGAATCGCCTCCACACCCCGCAATGAACAGGGCCGCCATCACAACAACCACGCCACGAATCGAATACATTGTTCCTCGCCCTCTCTGAAGCACGGGCTACCGTGCAATCCTCCCCATGCACCTCCCGAGGATGTCCCCAGTGGCGGCCAGCTGCGAGCGGCGGCCGCTGCCGCAGTCCGCTTCTGCTCTTTGGGTCACGACCGTATATCAGGCATCCGAACCTGTGCGTGACTGTGCTCACATTATGACTAATCACGGTTCGGGCGGCGGAATAGGACAGCAAGCACTAAGAAAAGGGTTGACATTGCCCGCTGCTGCCGCGAGTATCCGGCCCATGCTGAATTTCGGACCCATTGCGAAGACCCTCGACACCGGCGCCCAGCCGGCGTTCGGTCTTGCTTCGGGCCTTGTACTCGTACTCGTACTTATTAGCCGACATAGGTGCGGAACGGCGACTTAGGCCCAGACGAAAGCGAAACCCTAAGACTCCGAAACCCCGCACCGGGCAACCAGTGCGGGGTTTCCTGCTTTCAGGGAGGCGCAAAAAGTCCGGGCCATCGACCTAGCGCACGATGGAACCAGGAAAGTGAAAAGCGACGCCATAAAATCCGGACCCGCCCGCGCCCCCGCCCGCGCCATGATGCGCGCCACCGGCCTCGACGACGAAGCCATTGCCAGGCCCCTGGTGGCCGTCGTACACAGCTGGTCCGACGTCTCGCCCTGCAACATCAACCTGCGGGACCTGGCGCAGGAGGTGCGCGCCGGCATCATTGCCGCCGGCGGCACGCCGATCGAATTCAACACGGTCGCCGTCACCGACGGCATCGCGATGGGCACCTCGGGGATGCGAGCGTCACTGGCCTCGCGCGAGCTGATCGCCGATTCGATCGAGCTGGCCGTGCGCGGCCACTGCCTCGACGGCCTCGTGGTCCTGTGCGGCTGCGACAAGACCATTCCCGCGGCCGCGATGGCGCTGGCACGGCTCGACCTGCCCGGCCTGATGCTGTACGGCGGCAGCATCCTGCCCGGCTGCCACAAGGACCGGAATACGACCATCCAGGACGTGTTCGAAGCGGTCGGGGCGCACGCCGCGGGGAACCTCGACGACGCCGAGCTGGCCGCGATCGAAAAAACCGCGTGCCCCGGCGCCGGCGCCTGCGGCGGCCAGTTCACCGCCAACACCATGGCATTGGCGACATCGTTTCTCGGTCTTGCCCCGATGGGCCTGAACGACATCCCCGCTCCCGATCCCGCCAAGGGCGAGGCGGCGCGCCGCTGCGGCGAGCTCGTCATGCAGCTCGTACACGCCGAGCGCAGCGCACGCAGCTTCATTACCCCGGAATCGATTCGCAATGCGGCGGTCGCCGTGACCGCGACCGCCGGTTCCACCAATGCAATCCTGCACCTGCTCGCCATCGCACGCGAGGCGAACGTCGAGTTCGCCCTCGACGAATTCGATGCGATCAGCCGCGAGACGCCGGTCATCGCGGATCTCAAGCCCGGCGGCCGCTACATGGCACCCGACATGTACCAGGCCGGCGGGTCGCGCGTGCTGGGCGCACGGCTGCAGGAGGCCGGGATGCTGGAAGAGGTGGACACGGTCAGCGGCGACTCGCTGTTCACGGAGATCGGGCGCGCGCAGGAACACGCCGGACAACAGGTAATCCTTTCGACTGCCGCGCCGCTCAAGGCACGCGGCGGCTTCGGGATCCTGTACGGCAATCTCGCGCCGGAAGGTTGCGTGGTGAAGCTCGCCGGGCACAGCGCACTGCGCTTCGAAGGCACGGCGAGGGTATTCGACTCCGAGGAGGACTGCTTCGCCGCGGCCCAGGCACGCCAGATCGTCGCCGGCGACGTGGTAGTGATCCGCGGCGAAGGCCCCGTCGGGGGTCCCGGGATGCGCGAGATGCTGTCCGTGACCGCGGCGCTCATAGGCCAGGGCCTCGGCGGCGATATCGCGTTGATCACCGATGGCCGTTTCTCCGGCGCGACTCACGGCTTCATGGTCGGGCACATTTGCCCCGAAGCGGCGCTCGGCGGCCCGATCGGCAAGCTGCAGAACGGCGATCGCATCGTCATCGACGTCGAAGCACGCACCCTGTCGACCGACGCCGATCTCGGTTCGCGCCCGGACTCGTGGCTTTCGCCCCGAGCGGCTGAAACCTGCGGGGCACTGGCCAAGTTCGCCGCGAGCGTGAGCTCGGCCTCGACCGGCGCCTGCACGGCGTTTCCGATGCCGCGCGCGGCTGCCGTTTCGCCTGCGCAGCAAAGAGTCTCGCCTGCACAGAACAACGAGGTGTGCGCACCCTCCTCGAGGAGCGACATCCTGTGGACTCCCCTTTTACCAACCCTTTAACCGTATACCGGAGCAAACGATGAAGACTTATTCCGCCGCCGACGCCAACCCCGCCGTCCTCGAGAACAAGACCGTGGTGGTCTTCGGGTACGGCAGCCAGGGCCGGGCGCATGCGCGCAACCTGCAGGATTCCGGCCACAAGGTCGTGGTGGCCGCACGTCCCGGCGCGAGCTTCGATCGTGCGAAAGCCGACGGTCTTGCGGTGGACGAGCCGGAGAGCGCGATTCGCGCCGCCGACCTGATCGCGCTGCTCACACCCGACATGACCCACGCGCAGCTTTATCGCGACGTCATCGCGCCGAATGCGCGGCAGGGAGCGGCGCTGTTGTTTGCGCACGGCTTCAGCGTGCATTTCGGGCAGATCGCGCCGCGGGCGGACCTGGACGTGACCCTGATTGCGCCGAAAGGCCCGGGCGCGCTGGTGCGGCGCCAGTTCGAGCAGGGCCGCGGCGTGCCCTGCCTCATGGCGATCCAGCAGGACGCCACCGGCAACGCGACCGAGCTGGCGCTGGCCTACGCGCACGGGATCGGCGGCACGCGCGGCGGCGTTATCGAAACGACGTTCGGCGAGGAGACCGAAACCGACCTGTTCGGCGAACAGGCGGTACTCTGCGGCGGCGCCACCGAGCTGGTGCTGATGGGCTTCGAAACCCTGGTCGAAGCCGGTTACCAGCCGGAAGTCGCGTATTTCGAATGCCTGCACGAGCTGAAGCTGATCGTCGACCTGCTGCACGAAGGCGGCCTCGCGAAGATGCACCAGTTCATATCCGAGACGGCGCAGTACGGCGACCTCACCCGCGGACCGCGCGTGGTGAACGACGACACCCGCGCGCAGATGCGCACTGTCCTGCGCGAGATCCAGGACGGGCAGTTCGCGCGCGAGTGGATTGCCGAGCATCAAAGCGGACGCGAGCGTTACGAGTCGCTCAAGCAGCGCGACATCGAGCATCCGATCGAAGCCGTCGGCAAGCGCCTGCGCGCCTCGATGGACTGGCTGCAGGAAGAGCCGGAGCCGCAGGCCGCCGCGCCGGCGGCGAAAGCCGCGACGGGATGAGCGCCCTGCGTGACGTGAAGTGAAAGCAGCGTTTTAGCACCCCACCAGCCGAGGAGTTCCACCGCAATGTCATCCACTTCCATCGCCGAGCGCGTTGCGCCCGCCGCCGCCGAACGGGCGCCCGCGCCCACGGCCCCCGTACGCGGAGCCGACGCGCTCCTGCGGGCCCTCGAAGCCGAAGGCGTGGACCTGATGTTCGGCTACCCGGGCGGTGCGATCATGCCGGTGTATGACGCGCTGGTGGATTCCAGCATCCGCCACATTCTCGTGCGGCACGAGCAGGGAGCGGCGCTGGCCGCGAACGGCTACGCCCGCCACACCGGCCGCGTCGGCGTTTGCCTCGCGACCAGCGGGCCGGGCGCGACCAACCTGGTCACCGGCATTGCCGACGCGTTTCTCGACTCGGTGCCGATGGTGGCGATCACCGGGCAGGTGGCGACGAACCTGATGGGCACGGACGCCTTCCAGGAGGTCGATATCTTCGGCATCACCCTGCCGATCGTGAAGCACAGCTTCATCCTGCGGGACCCGACCCGGATCGCGGCAACCGTTCGCGAGGCATTCCACATCGCGCGCGAAGGCCGTCCCGGGCCGGTGCTGATCGACCTGCCGAAGGACGTCGCCAGCGCGATGGTCGACGCGCAGGACTCCCGCGGGGTCGCGCCCCGCGCCGCGCCGCCGATCGACCGCAGCGTCGTGCAGCGCGCACGCGCCCTGATCGCCGCGAGCCGGCGCCCGGTGTTCTACACGGGGTACGGCGTCGGCCTGGCGGGCGCCGAGGAACCGCTGCGCAAGCTGGTGCGCGACACCGGCATTCCCGTGGTCAGCACACTCAAGGGCCTGGGCGGCGTGCCGACTGACGATCCCCGGTTCCTCGGCATGCTGGGCATGCACGGCAGCAAGGGGGCAAATCTCGCGGTGCAGGAATCCGACCTGCTGATCGTCGCCGGCGCGCGCTTCGACGACCGCGCCACCGGCAAGCTGGCCGAGTTCGCGCCGAAGGCCAGGGTGATACACCTGGACACCGACGCCGCCGAGATCTCCAAGCTGCGCTACGCGCAGGTCCATATCGTCGGTGACCTGAAGACGATCCTGCCGCAGCTCGACTGCCGCCCGGATATCGGTGCCTGGCAGGCGCACTGCGAGGCGCTGCGCCGCGAATCGCAGCCGCGCTACGACCGGCCGGGTGACGACGTCTACGGCCCGGCGCTGCTGCGCCGCCTGAGCGAGATGGCGCCCGAGGCCGTGATCGCCTGCGACGTCGGCCAGCACCAGATGTGGGTGGCACAGCACTGCGTGCACCGCGCGATCCACCGGCACCTGACGAGCGGCGGCCTCGGGACGATGGGCTTCGGCCTGCCCGCGGCGATGGGCGCCAAGCTCGGCAACCCGGAGGCCGAGGTCGTGTGCGTGAGCGGCGACGGTTCGATCATGATGAACATCCAGGAGCTCGCCACGCTGCGGCGTTACGGCGTGGCAGTAAAGGTGGTCCTGCTCGACAACAGCTCGTTGGGCATGGTGCGCCAGTGGCAGGAACTCTTCTTCGCCGAGCGCTACTCCGAGATCGACCTCAGCGACAACCCGGACTTCGCCAGCATCACGCGCGCGTTCGGCGTCGAAGCGGCGACGGTTGAACGCGGCGACGAGGTCGAGGCCGCGCTGCGCGCGATGCTGGAAGCCGATGGCCCTTACGTCCTGCACGTGAAGATCGATCCGAGGGCCAACGTATGGCCGCTCGTGCCGCCGAACACCCCGAACCACGAGATGATGGAGAAGCAGCCGTGAACATCGACACCGCGCCCGCGCGCGGCGCCGCAGCGGAGCAAACGGCCATGCCCGAGCTGAACCTGCTGCTGGCCAACAGCGAAGGCGCCCTGGTGCGCATCCTGGGCCTGATCGAACGGCGCGGGTTCCGCTTCGGCGCCATGAGCACCCGCCCCACTCCGCAGGGCACGCACCTGTCGCTGACGCTGGCCTGCGAGGACCGCCCCGCCGACGTGCTGCTGCGCCAGGTGATGCGGCTGGAGGACGTGCTCGAGGCGGCACTCGAGGTGCGCCGCCGGCCATTTGTCGTAACGCGAGAGTTTCAATGACGACGACCGACAGGGTAAGAATCTTCGACACCACCTTGCGCGACGGGGAGCAGTCGCCGGGGTGTTCCATGACGCGGGCACAAAAGCTCGCGATGGCACAGGCGCTGGCGGAGCTCGGCGTGGATACGCTCGAAGCCGGGTTCCCGGCCGCGAGCCCGGACGACTTCGCCGCCGTGCAGGAAATTGCGCACAGCGTGAGCGGCAGCGGGGTGGCGGCCCTGGCCCGCTGCCAGCGCCAGGACATCGAGCGGGCCGCCGCGGCGCTCGAAGGTGCCGAGGCGCCGCGTATCCACATCTTCATCGCCACCAGCGACCTGCACCTCGCGGCGAAGCTGCGCATGAGCCGGGCGGAGGTGCTGGACGCCACCGCTACCGCAGTCGAGCTGGCCCGTCGCTACGTCGACGACGTGGAGTTCTCGGCCGAGGACGCTTCCCGCTCCGATCGTGATTACCTGGTCGAGGTGCTCAGTGCCGCGGTGGACGCCGGCGCGTCCACGCTGAACGTACCGGATACCGTCGGCTATGCGGTGCCGGCCGAATATGGCGCACTGTTCGCGTACCTGCAGAGCAACGTACGCGGCATCGAGCGCGCGGTGCTGAGCTGCCACTGCCACGATGACCTCGGGCTCGCCGTGGCGAACTCGCTGGCGGCCATCGAGAACGGCGCGCGCCAGGTCGAATGCACGATCAACGGTATCGGCGAGCGGGCCGGCAACGCGGCGCTGGAGGAGGTCGTGATGGCGCTGCGCACGCGGGCCTCGCACTACGGCGTGGGGACGCGCATCCACACGCCGCGCCTGTACCCCGTCTCGCGACGGCTGGTCGCGCTGACCGGCAGCGTGGTGGCGCGCAACAAGGCCATCATCGGCGACAACGCCTTCGCGCACGAGAGCGGCATCCACCAGCACGGCATGCTGGCCAACCGTGCGACCTATGAAATCATGACGCCGGAAGACGTCGGCGTATCGCAATCGCAGCTGGTGCTGGGCAAGCACAGCGGTCGTGCCGCGCTGGCGAACCGCCTGAAGGCGCTCGGCTTCGCGCTGGACGAGTCGGCGCTGAACCAGGCGTTCGCGCAGTTCAAGACGCTGGCCGACCGCAAGAAGGAAGTATTCGACGCCGACCTGGAAGCCATCGTGCTTGGCGCCACCGGGAGCGGCGAGGGGCCCTGGCGCCTGATCGCCCTGCAGAGCCAGGGGGCAATCGGCCGGGAAGCCGTGCCCTCCGCCAGCGTGCGGCTGGCCCACGAGGACGGCCGCATCGTGCAGGAGGCCGCCGTCGGTGACGGCCCGGTGCACGCGATCTTCGCGGCAATCGAACGCGCCACCGCCACCCCGCTCACCCTGCGCGAGTACCACGTGCGCTCGCTTTCCACCGGCGAGGATGCGCAGGGCGAAGCGCGCGTCGACGTGCTGTGCGACGGGCGCGAATACTACGGCCGTGCCGCCAGCACCGACGTCCTCGAAGCGAGCGCGCTCGCGCTGGTGGAGGTGATCAATCGCATCGTCCGCTACCGGGCGCTCGGCGCCGAAAGGCCGGCTCCCCGTTCGCTGTCGCAATCCGCCTCCTGAGCTTTAGAGCACCCCGAAGCCATCCATGCCCCGAACCATAATCGACAAGATCTGGGAAGCGCACTGCGTGCGCGAGGAAACCGCCGACGCGCCGGCGATCCTCTATATCGACCTGCACCTCGTGCACGAGGTCACCTCGCCGCAGGCGTTCGCGGAGCTCGCCGCCCGCGGCTTGCCGGTGCGCCGCCCCGAGCGCACGCTCGCGACCCTCGACCATTCGACGCCGACGCTGCCGGCCGGGGCGGACGGCCGCCCGCCGTATGCCAGTGAATCCGCAGCGCAGCAGGTGGCGGCGCTGGAGGCAAACTGCGCCGCCTCGGGAATCGAGCTGCACGGCTTCGGCTCCGGAACGCGCGGCATCGTGCACGTGATGGGCCCCGAGCTCGGCGCGACGCAGCCCGGCATGACCATCGTCTGCGGCGATTCGCATACCGCCACGCACGGCGCCTTCGGCGCGCTCGCGTTCGGGATCGGCACGAGCGAGGTCGGCCACGTGCTGGCCACGCAGTGCCTGCTGCAGCGGCGGCCGAAAACCCTGGCCGTTACGGTCGACGGCAGGCTGCCGGCCGGCGTCGGTGCCAAGGACCTGATCCTGCATATCATCGGAACGCTGGGCGTGGACGGCGGCACCGGCCACGTGATCGAGTACCGGGGCGAGGCGATCCGAGCGCTCGACATGGAAGCCCGCATGACCCTTTGCAACATGTCGATCGAAGCCGGTGCTCGTGCCGGGCTGGTTGCCCCGGACGAAGTCACGTTCGAGTGGCTGCGCGGCCGTCCGAAAGCGCCACAGGGCGCCGCCTTCGACGCCGCCGTCGAGCGATGGAGCCGGCTTGCCAGCGACCCGCACGCCGAGTTCGATCGCGAGATCCGCATCGAGGCGTCCGCCGTCGCTCCCACCGTCACCTGGGGCACGAACCCGGGGCAGGTGGTGGCAATCGACGACGCCGTACCCGAGGCGGGCGATGAAGACGCGCTGCGATACATGGGCTTTCGCGCCGGCACGCCGCTGCTGGGAGAGAACGTGGACGTGGTGTTCGTCGGCTCCTGCACCAACGGCCGCCTGTCCGACCTGCGTGAGGCCGCGGCAGTCCTGCGCGGGCGGCGCGTCGGCGCCGGGGTGCGCATGCTGGTGGTGCCGGGGTCGGAGGCCGTCAAGCGCGCCGCCGAGGCCGAAGGCCTCCACGACGTGTTCCTCACCGCCGGAGCGGAGTGGCGCGAGCCGGGCTGCTCCATGTGCATCGCCATGAACGGCGACAGCGTCGCGGCCGGCCAGCTCGCGGTCAGCACCTCGAACCGCAACTTCAAGGGGCGCCAGGGCCCGGGCGCGCGCACGGTCCTCGCGAGTCCGGCGACGGCGGCGGCCTGCGCCGTGGCCGGGCAGATCGCCGACCCGCGCAAGATTGCCGCCGCGGCTACGGGGGGAGCCGCCTGATGGAAGCTTTCAGCCGCTTTGACTCGCACGTCGCCGTGCTGCCCGTGGAGAACGTCGACACGGACCAGATCATCCCGGCCCGCTTTCTCACCACGACGGCGCGCGACGGCCTGGGCCGCGCCTGCTTCGCCGACTGGCGCTATGCCGCCGACGGCACCGAGCGCCCCGACTTCGACCTGCACCGGCCCGAATTTCGCGGGGCCGGCATCCTGCTCGCAGGACGCAATTTCGGCTGCGGGTCGTCGCGCGAGCACGCGCCGTGGGCGCTGCTCGACTTCGGCGTTCGTGCCGTGATCGCGACCCGCATCGCCGACATCTTCCGCAGCAATGCGCTGAAGAACGGCCTGTTGCCGATCGAAGTCACGGACGACGCCTGGCAGCGCATCGCCGCCTTCGCCGGACGGAAGATTGCGATCGACCTGCAGGCGCAGCAGGTCGAGTTGCCGGGAGAGGCGCCGATCGCTTTCACGATCGAGCCTTTTGCGCGCGAATGCCTGCTGCGCGGCGTCGACCAGTTGGGCTACCTGCTGTCGCAGGCCGATGCCATTGCAGCCTTCGAGGCGGCGCACGCATGAAAGCGTCGATCGCCTTCCTGCCCGGTGACGGCATCGGGCCCGAGACCTGCGCCGAGGCCGCGCGCACGCTGGGTGCGGTAGCCGAGTCCTTCGGGCACCAGTTCGACCTGCAGCAGGGCCTGATCGGGGGTGCCGCGATCGATGAGCTGGGTGATCCCCTTCCGCCTGCCACGATCGAGCTATGCGAGCGCGCCGACGCCGTGCTGCTCGGCGCGGTCGGGGGCCCGAAATGGTCGGACCCTGAGGCGCCGGTGCGCCCCGAGCAGGGCCTGCTCAAGCTGCGCTCGACCCTGGGCGTGTACGCGAACCTCCGCCCGGTGAAACCGCACCCGGCAGGCGCGAAACACTCGCCGCTCAAACCGAAGCTCTTGCGCGGCGTCGACATCCTGTTCGTGCGCGAGCTCACCGGCGGCAGCTACTTCGGGGAGAAGCGGCGCGACGGCGACACGGCCTTCGATGCCTGCCGCTACTCGGTGGCCGAGATCGAGCGCGCCGCGCGCTGCGCCGGGGAAATGGCGCGCGCACGCCGCGGCAAGCTCACCCATGTCGACAAGGCCAACGTCATGGAAACCTCGCGCCTGTGGCGCAGCACCGTGACGCGCGTTATGCGCGAGGAGTTCCCCGAAGTCACCGTCGAGCACGTGCTGGTCGACGCCATGGCGATGTACCTGCTCACACAGCCGGCCCAGTACGACGTGATCCTGACCGAGAACCTGTTCGGCGACATTCTCACCGACGAGGCCTCGGTGCTCGCCGGATCGATGGGCCTGCTGCCCTCGGCGTCGTTAGGCGCTGGCCGGCGCGGGCTGTACGAGCCCATCCACGGCTCGGCGCCCGACATCGCGGGGCGCGGCATCGCCAATCCCTACGCCATGCTGCTGTCGGTCGCCCTGCTGCTGCGGCATTCGCTGTCGCTCGAGCTCGAAGCCCGGACGATCGAGCGCGCCGTTGCCGACGCGCTCGATGCACGCGTGCTGACCCGCGACCTGGTCGGGCGCGGCGCGGTCGATACCAATACCGCCGGCCGCTGGGTCGCGCAGCGTGTGCGCGAGCTGGCACACGAGGCGCGTCACGTCGCATGACCGCGGAGCTTGCGTCCGGTGTACTGGCACCGCCGCCGCAGGACCTGCGGCCGGGACCGTCGGGCCGCATCGACAGCGGCGCCTGGCTGCGCGCCATCCTCACGGCTCCCGTCTACGACGTCGCGCGCACCACGCCGCTCGAAGTTGCGCCGCGGCTGTCGTCGCGCCTGGGTGCGAACGTGCTGCTCAAGCGCGAAGACCTGCAGCCGGTTTTCTCCTTCAAGCTCCGCGGCAGCTACGCGCGGCTCGCCAGGCTGACGGAAGCGGAGCGCGCCCGCGGCGTTCTCGCGATCTCCGCCGGCAATCACGCCCAGGGCGTGGCGCTCGGAGCGCAGCGCCTGGGTATCGACGCTGTGATCGTGATGCCGGTGACGACGCCGCGTATCAAGAGCACCGCGGTACGGGACCTCGGCGCGCGCATCGTGCTGCACGGCGATTCCTACGACGAGGCCGCCGCCCACGGGCTTGCGCTGGCGCAGCGGGAGGGCCGCATCCTGATCCACCCCTACGATGACCCGGACGTCATCGCCGGACAGGGCACCGTGGCGATGGAGCTGCTGGCGCAGCACGACGGCAGTCTCGATGCCGTATTCGTTCCCGTCGGCGGCGGCGGCCTGTGCGCGGGAATGGCGGTGTACCTGAAGACGCTGGATCCTTCGATACGCGTGATCGCCGTGGAACCCGACGACGCCGCCTGTCTCGAAGCCGCGCTGCGCGCACGAAAACCGGTGCCGCTCGACGATCTCGGCCTGTTCGTGGACGGCTGCGCCGTTCGCCAGGTCGGGGACGCGCCTTTCGAGCTGTTGCGCGTCTACGTGGACGAGGTCGTAACGGTGAACGTCGACCAGGTCTGCGCCGCGATTCGCGACGTGTTCGAGGACACGCGCTCGATCGTCGAGCCGGCCGGCGCGCTCGCGGTAGCCGGCATGAAGCAGTGGGCGGCGAATAACGATGCCGCCGGTGCGACGCTGGCTGCCGTGCTGTCCGGCGCGAACATGAACTTCGATCGCCTCGGCCACGTCGCGGATCGCGCCGGTATCGGCGAGCAGCACGAGGCGCTGTTCGGCGTCACGATCCCGGAGCGCCCGGGCACCTTCCTGTCGTTCTGCCGCTGCCTCGGCCGACGGGCAATCACCGAGTTCAACTATCGCTGGCACGGCCTTGCCGCGGCCCAGGTCTACGTCGGCCTGCGGCTCGAGGGCGGCAACGAGGAGCGGCTCGCGATCGGCCGCGCGCTCGAGCAGGGCGGGTACACCTGCACCGATTACACCGGGAACGAAGTCGCCCGCCTCCACGTGCGCCACCTGGTCGGCGGCCCGGCGCCGGGACTCGGGCGTGAGCGCCTGTTCCGCTTCGAGTTTCCGGAACGACCCGGCGCCCTGCTGCATTTTCTCGAAACCCTGGGCACGCGCTGGAACATCAGCCTGTTCCACTACCGCAACCACGGCGCGGCGTTCGGGCGCGTGCTCGCCGGATTCGAAATCGACGCGGCCGACGATGCCGCCTTTGAGCACGACCTCGCGCAGCTTGCCGACTTCCTGCCGCACGAAGAAACCGCCAACCCGGCACTGAGCCAGTTCGTCGCGGCCGGCGCGCGCTAGCGCAAAGCGTGTCGCAACCCGCGCGCCGGTAAGCGGCTGTCGCCGTTGCCGGCGCCCGGCCGAAAGAAGTTCTTGACGGCGCTCGCGCATTTTGACACTCTTATGCGCATATTTATGCATCGCCCGTCTTGTCCGAATGCCCGTTGCTCCCGACAGCCCGCTAGACCGCCGCGAGGCGATCCGCAAAGCCCTCCTGCGTGCGCCTGCCGCGACGCAGCAGGATCTGGTGGAGGCGCTGACGTCGCTCGGTTTCGAGGCCACGCAGTCGAGCGTCAGCCGCGACCTGAAGGTGCTGGGCGCGATCAAGACCGGCCACGGCTACGAGCTGCCGGGCCCGCACGAGGGCGGCGACGCCGAAGTCGCGAGCGTCGCCGACCTGCTGCAGGACGTCCGGCCGGCGGGGCCGAACCTGCTCGTCATCAAGACGGCGATCGGCGCCGCCCAGCGGGTCGCGCTGGCGCTGGACCGCTGCGGGTGGCCGGAAATCGTCGGCAACGTCGGCGGCGACGATACGGTGTTCACCGCGACGGCGACTGCCGCCGCGCAACGGGCGCTGGTGCAGAGAATTTCACGTGCCACGGGTGGGAAATGAATGTGAAGTCACCAATCGTGCTGGCCTTTTCCGGCGGACTCGACACGTCGTTTTGCGTGCCCTGGCTGAAGGAGGCTTACAACCGCGACGTCATTACCGCGACCATCGATACCGGCGGCATCGACGCCGATGCGGCAGCGGAACTGCGCGCGAAGGCTCTCGCGCTCGGCGCGGCGGAGCACGTGCTGCTCGACGCGAGGGCAGAGTTCTTCAGCTCCGTGCTGCGTTTCCTGATCGCCGGGAACGTCCGCCGCGGACAACTGTATCCGCTTTGCGTGGGCGCCGAGCGGGGTGTCCAGGCCCGCGGGCTCGCCCGGGTGGCGGCCGAGCGAGGCGCCACCACGGTAGCGCACGGCTGCACCGCGGCCGGCAACGACCAGGTTCGCTTCGAGGTCGCGCTGCGCACGCTCGATCCCGCTCTCGAGATCCTGGCCCCGGTGCGGGACAACAACTGGGCGCGGCAATTCCAGCTCGACTTCCTGGAGCAGAAACAGCTCCCCCTGCCCGCCCAGGGATCGGCCTACTCGATCAACCGCGGCCTGTGGGGGATCACGATCGGCGGCCGCGAGACGCTCACGTCTGAAAGCTCGATCCCGGAAGACGCCTGGGTGCTGTCGGCAAACGCCTTCCGTGAGCCGCAGCCGCCGTCCGGGCACACGATCGACTTCGAGGAGGGCATCCCGGTCGCACTGGACGGCCGCGCGATGCCGCCGGTGGAGCTGATCGAGGCGCTGGAGAAGACGGCCGGCGCCTACGCCATCGGCCGCGGCATTCACCTGGGCGATACGGTGCTCGGCACCAAGGGACGCGTCGCTTTCGAAGCCCCGGCCGCCGAAACCCTCATCACGACGCATCGCGAGCTGGAAAAGCTGGTGTTGAGCGCGCAGCAAAGCCGGGTCAAGGACCTGCTGTCGAACGTGTACGGGGACCTCATCCACGAGGGCAAGCAGCTCGACCTCGCCTGCCGCGACATCGAAGCGCTGCTCGCGTCCTCCCAACAGCGGGTAACCGGCCGCGTGAGCTTCACGCTGCGGCCCGGCAGCCTGTTCGTCACCGGCGTCAGCTCGCCGCACTCGCTGCTCGCCGCGTCGCAAGGTGTCTACGGCGAAGCGGCCGGTGAATGGTCGGCAGAGGACGCGCTCGGATACTCGCGCATCCTGTCGTTGAGCGGCGCACTGCAAAGCCGCGCCGCCGGGGCAGGACAGTAGCCATGCGCACCGTCATCGTCGACAAGCTCGCGTCCGTTGCGCAGCACAGTAACCTGAGCCGCGAAATTCGCGTATCGGACGACATTCCCTGCGAAGAGGGCGTGCTGCTTGCCGTGCGCGTGCTGAACAACAAGAACCGCTACAACAAGCTCGAGCTGACGAGCGGCCGCATGGCGACCGTGAACCAGGGCGACATCGTCGTCGGGGCACTGGGGCACCGCAAGGCGCTGCTCGGGTATTCCGGCCACCTGCCGCAGACGCTCGAGGTCGGCTCGATCCTGCAGCTCCTCAATATCGGCGGCGTGCTCGGCATCTGCGATTCCGCAAACCCGGACGTAGGCGCCCCGTTCGACTGCGAGGTGCTGGGAACGGTGCTGCACTTTCCCTATCTCGCGGAGCGCATCGGCGTACCCGCGCGCGTGGGGGCCGGGAAGCTCGACCCGCAGGGCGTCCTGGACGCGCGCAACGTACCGGTCGTCGCACTCGCGGGAACGTGCATGGACTCCGGCAAAACGGCGGCGGCCTGCGCGATCATCGGGCGCCTGCGCCACCGGGGACTGCACGTCGCCGCCTGCAAGGCGACCGGCGTATCGCTGCGGCGCGACATCCTGGCGATGGAGGATGCCGGCGCCACCGAAACCATGATCTTCTCCGATCTCGGCGTCGTCGCCACGACGGCCGACAACGGACCGGCCCTGACCCGCGCCTTGCTGACAAGCCTCGCGCAGCACCAGCCGGACGTCATCGTGATCGAGCTGGGGGACGGCCTGCTCGGCGCCTACGGCGTCGAAGCCATCCTGACCGATGCCGCCATTCGCGCCGCGTTCACCGCCGTGGTGCTGTGCGCGAACGACCCGGTTGCCGCCTGGGGCGGGTGCCGGATCCTGCGCGAGCAGTACGGTATCGAGCCGGCGGTCGTCACCGGGCCCGCCACGGACAACGCCGTGGGCATCGACCAGATCGCCGCGCGGATGTCGCTGCCCGCCATCAACGCCCTGACGGGCGGCAGTGCCCTGGGCGACCTCGTGGCCGACGCCCTGGGGGCCGCCGGGCGCCAGCGGGGGCAATCGTGAGCTCCGCCGGCAAATCGATCGACGCGGCCGTGATCGGTGCGACCGGCTACGTCGGCGGCGAACTGCTGCGCCTCATTGCCGCGCACCCTGAATTCCGGCTCGGCGCCGCCGTGTCCGAAAGCCGCGCCGGCGACGCCATCGGCGCCGTATTCCCGCACCTCGCCGCGAGCTGCGCCGGAATGCAGTTCGCGCCCCCGGGGACCTGGGTGGATACGCTCGACCGCGGCAGCAAGCTCGCCCTCTTTTCGGCCGCGCCGCACGGTGCCTCCGCCGCCGTGGTCGCCGACGCCCTCGAGGCGGCGGCACGGCGCGACCTCGCCGTGCACGTCGTGGATTGTTCCGCGGATTTCCGGTACTCCGATCCCGGCCGCTACGAGCAGGTTTACGGGTCAGCGCATGCGGCCCCTGCCCTGCTCGACCAGTTCTCCTGCGCGGTTCCCGAGCACGCCAGCGGTACCCCGAGTGAGCACGTCGGGCACCCGGGCTGCTTCACCACGGCCGTGCTGCTCGCGACGGTACCGCTCGCGGGCCTGGCATCCGGGCCGATGTTCGTCACCGCCGTCACCGGCAGCACCGGCGCCGGGAGGTCGGCGCAGGCCGGGACGCACCACCCGGAGCGGCACTCCAATCTCTACGCCTACAAGCCGCTGTCGCACCGGCACGCGCCGGAGATCGAGCGCCTGACCGAGCTCGCGTCCGGTACCACGGTCTCCGTGCATTTCGTTCCGCACTCCGGACCCTTTGCTCGCGGCATCTACGCGACGTTGCAGGCGCGGCTTCGGGACGGCATCGCGCCCGGGAGCGTCCTCGATGCGTTCCGCGGCTACTACGCCGGCGCCGAGTTCGTGCGTGTTGTCGACGGCACGCCCCGGCTGAAGGACGTGATCGCGAGCAACTACTGCCACCTGGGCGTCACGGTCGAGAACGGCGCGGTGGTGGTGACCTCGGCGATCGACAACCTGGTCAAGGGAGCGGCCGGCGGCGCGATGCAGTGGATGAACCGACTGTGGTCGCTGCCCGAAACGAGCGGGCTGCTCGCACCGGCAACCCCATGGGCGTAGCCGCCACGAACGGCGCGCTGGACGAAGTCCAGCGGCGCGAAGCCGCCGCCACGATCCCGGTGTACGGCCAGCTTCCGTTCCTGCCCGTGCGTGCGAAAGGCCCGGAGATCATCACCGGAGACGGTCGCCGCATTCTCGACCTTTACGGCGGCCATGCCGTCGCGGCGCTCGGGTACGCACACCCCTCGCTCACCCGGGCGATCGCCGGCCAGGCGGAATCGCTGCTGTTCCAGAGCAACGCCGTCGCGCTGCAGGTGCGCGCCGAGGCGGCAGAAGCGCTGGCTTCAATCGCGCCGGACGGCCCGATGCGCGTGTTTTTCGTCAACAGCGGCGCCGAAGCCAACGAGAATGCCCTGCGTATCGCGTGCACCGCGACCGGCAGGCGCAAGATCCTCGCCGTCACGCACGGGTTTCACGGCCGCACCGCGGCCGCCGCGGCGGTCACCTGGAAAGCCGCCGAAACGTGGTACGGCTTTCCCGGCCGGCCGTTCGACGTGGAGTTTATCCCGCGAAACGACGTCGCCGCCGCGCTGTCGATGATCGGCCCGGACGCCGCCGCCGTGATCTTCGAGCCCGTGCAGGGGATCGGCGGCGCCTTCGATCTCTCGACCGGGTTCGTCCAGGCATTGCGCCAGCGCACGCAGGAGGTCGGCGCGCTGCTGATCGCCGATGAGGTCCAGTGCGGCATGGGACGCACCGGCCACTGGTTCGGGGTGCAGGCGCACGCGATTCGCCCGGACATGATGACGCTTGCGAAGGCGCTGGGCGGAGGATTCCCGTGCGGCGCGCTGCTCACCACCGACGAGCTCGCCGCGAGCCAGAAACCGGGCGCCCTGGGATCGACGTTCGGCGGCGGTCCCGTGGCGGCGGCGGCGATACTCGCGGTCATCCGCGCGATCCGGCAGGAAGCGCTGCTCGCGAACGTGCGCGAACGGGAAGCACAGGTTCGCAAGACCTGCGCGGTCGGCCCGGTGCGCTCGATCCAGGGCATGGGGCTCATGCTGGGCCTCGCCTGCGACCGCCCGGCTACCGAGGTCCAAAGTGCGCTCCTGGAACGCGACGTGCTGGCAGGCACGAGCGCCGATCCCGCGGTGCTCCGCCTGCTGCCTCCCCTGACGCTTGAAGCGGCCGACGTCGAGAAGCTCGCGGCCGCGCTCGAAGACATCGGCCCCCTGCCCACTTGCGACGGAACTGCCCTATGAAAGCTTTCAATGATCTCGCGGACTTCTCGAACGAGGAGCTGGCCGGCCTGCTAGCGCTCGCAACGCGCCTCGACAGCCGGCCGGAGCCGCAAGCGCTCAGCGGAAAGGTGCTGGCGCTGCTGTTCCTGAGCCCGTCACTGCGCACCCTGGCGTCGTTCCAGGCCGCCATGACGCGCCTCGGCGGCGGCGCCTTCGTCATCTCGCCGGACATGTCGATCCACGGTATCGAAACGCGGCCGGGGATCGTCATGGACGGCGCCGCGGCCGAGCACATCAACGAAGCGTTGCCGGTCATCGCCTCCTACGGCGATGCCATCGGCATCCGCGCGTTCGCGGAGCGGAAGGACCTGGCCGCGGATCTCGCGGACTCGGCGTTCAAGTCCATGGTGGAACTCATCGAGACGCCTTACATCAACATGGAATCCGCCATTCACCACCCGTGCCAGAGCCTCGCGGACTGGAAGACGATGGACGACCTCGGCATCGCCGCGAACGGGGGCAAGTTCGTCCTGAGCTGGGCCTGGCACCCGTCGGCGCTGCCGCTCGCCGTACCCGCGTCGACGCTCTACATGGCGGCCAGGCGCGGCATGGACGTGACCGTGCTGCGGCCCGACGGCTTTGCCCTGCCGCAAGCCCTGATGAAGAAAGCCAGTGATGCGGCGGAGGCATCCGGCGGCCGCGTCCGGGAGACCTCGGACCGCCGGGAGGCCATGGAGGGTGCGCACGTCATCTACGCCAAGTCCTGGTCGTCGACGGTGCACTACGGCAAAAAGGCGAAGGAACGCGAACAGCGGCGGGGGCTGGAGAGCTGGTGCGTCGATGACCCGTGGTTCGACAACGCGGCGGCCGATTGCCGCTTCATGCATTGCCTCCCGGTGCGGCGCGGGGTGGTCGTGGCCGAGCGCGTGCTGGACGGCCCGAGAAGCGTCGTCATCCACGAAGCGCGCAACCGGATGCTGGCCCAGATGGCGGTGCTCCACCAGATGCTCGGTGCGTCGCAGTGAAGTCGCGTAACGAGCGCGCTGCCGTCGTCTCCGCCCTGAAACACGCGGCGCCGTACATACGCCTGTTCAAGCGCAAGATCTTCGTGCTGAAGGTGGGCGGCGAGGTCTTCGCCGACGACGAGGCCACGCGCGCGCTGATGGAACAGGTCGGCATACTCAACCAGGTGGGCATAAGGCTGGTGCTGGTACACGGCGGCGGGCCCCAGTCGACCAAGCTGGCCCGGGCACTCGGGCTGGACGCGACCTTCGTGGACGGCCGCCGCGTTACCGACAGCGCATCGCTGGACGTCGCCACCATGGTGTTGAACGGCCAGATCAACACCCGCATCCTGGCCTCCTGCCGGGACCTCGGGATACCGGCCGTCGGCATCAGCGGCGTCGACGGCGGGCTCATCCACGCGTCCCAAAGGCCGCCCGTGCAGAGCCGCGGCGGCCGCGAGGTCGACTACGGCTTCGTCGGCGACATCGAGTCGGTCGATGCCGGCGTCCTCCGGAAGCAGCTCGACAATGACCTGATGCCGGTCGTCAGCCCGCTGTCCTGCGATGCCAAGGGCAACCTGCTCAACATCAACGCCGATACGGTGGCAGCGGCCATCGCGGCGGAGCTCGAGGCCGAGAAGCTGATCCTTGCAACGGGGGCGCCCGGCATCCTGGACGACCTCAACGATCCGCGCTCGCTCATCTCCTACGTCGACCGGGCGGGGCTCCGGAAGCTGGCCGACAGCGGCAAGCTCGGCGACGGCATGCTGCCGAAGGCAACGGCGATCGATGCGGCACTGGGCGGCGGCGTCAAGCGCGTGCACGTTATTTCCTACGCGGTTCCCGACAGCCTGCTGCTCGAGATCTTCACCAACGAAGGCACCGGGACTCTCATCGTCAACGATATCGCGGCGTTGACGCCCGCGGAGCAGGCCCCGGCCGGATCGGGTGCATGACGAGGTTGTGGGACAAGGGGCTGCCGCTCGACCAGCGCGTGCTGAGGTACACGGCCGGCGAGGACCACCTGCTCGACGAAAGGCTGGTGCCGTACGACGTGCGGGGCTCGATAGCGCATGCCCGGATGCTGTGCGAGCAAAAGCTCCTGAGCGTTGCCGACCGTGACGCCATTTGCGGCGGCCTCGAGCAACTCGGGAAGGATCATGCCGAGGGCAAGTGGCGCATCGACCTGGAAGACGAGGACGTGCACACGGCGCTCGAATCCCGGCTCTCCGCCCTGATCGGCGAGGCCGGCGGGCGCCTGCACCTCGGGCGCTCACGGAATGACCAGGTGCTGGCCGCGCTGCGCCTCTACCTGCTGGACGCGGCAGACGACGTCGCCGAGCGGACGCGCCGGCTCGGCGACGCGATGGACGCACTCGCGGCGCGGCAGGGCGAGGTGGTCCTGCCCGGCTACACCCACATGCAGCAGGCAATGCCCTCCACCGTGCGCCTCTGGAGCGCGGCTTACCGGGAAGCATTCGAGGACGACGTCGCCGGCCTGGCGGCTGCCCGGCGGCGCGCCGACAGGAACCCGCTCGGCAGCGCCGCCGGTTACGGTACGCCGGGGTTGCCGATCGACCGGGATGCCACCACGCGATCGCTCGGCTTTTCGGCGACGCAGGAGCCCGTCACCGCCGTGCAGCTGTCGCGCGGCAAGGCGGAATGCTCGCTGCTGTTCGAGCTCACCCTGCTGGTGCAGGACCTCGGCCGGCTCGCCAGCGACCTGTTGCTGTTCTATACGCAGGAGTTCGGCTACGTAAAGCTGGCACCGGAAGTCACGACCGGTTCATCCATCATGCCGCAGAAGCGCAACCCGGACGTGCTCGAGCTGATACGGGGAGCCTCGGCGACCGCGCATGCCTGCCTGGGCGAGGCGCTGATGATTACCGCGAAGCTGCCGTCCGGTTACCAGCGCGACCTGCAGCGGCTGAAGCCCCCGCTGTTTCGCGCCATCGACCTTGCGGCGGAAAGCGTGGACATCATGGCCTACGTGGTCTCCAGCGTCGAGTTCGTCCCCGGGCGGATTCGGCTGGGGGAAGACATGCACGCCGCCGAGCAGGCGAACAAGCTGGTCACCGACGAAGGCATCCCGTTCCGTGAAGCCTACCGGCGCATCGCGGCACGGCTCCGGGGCTGACCGCGGGGTATTGCCGCAGATTATCGGGGGATAAGAAAACGGTCATTCACCGGGAGCCGGCGAAACAGTAGCGTTACGACTCTGATCGAACCGGAGTCCCGTCTTGGCTGCTGTCCCCAATCCGAAAATTGTCCCGCCCCTGGCGGGTGAGAACCTGCACGCGCTGCGCGGCGCGGTGGCGGATTTCGACTACGACCAGCTCCTGTGGGCCAGCGGCTACCTTGCCGGACTGGCCCGCTCGGCGGTCGCGGGAGCGGCCCCGGCGCCTCAGCCGGCGCCGGCATCCACGGCGGATACCTGGACCGTCTTCTACGCGACCGAGACCGGCAACAGCCGGCGCGTCGCGGAATCCCTGGCGGAGCGGTCCCGCAGCGCCGGCCTGGGCGTGGAGCTCCAGGACCTGCGCGACTATCGGCCCAAGGCGCTCAGCAAGCTGTCGAATGCGGTGTTCGTCGTCGCGACGCACGGCGTCGGCGAAGCGCCGGACGGCACCGAGCTCTTCTTCGACTTCTGGTTCGGCGAGCGCGCACCGCGGCTCGAACAGCTGAACTACTCTGTCCTCGCGCTGGGCGACTCCAGCTATGCGGATTTCTGCGCGATGGGCCAGGCCCTCGACGAGCGCCTGCGGGCACTCGGCGCGAAGGCGGTGGTGGAGCGCATCGACTGCGATCTCGACTTCGATACGCCGGCCGCGGAATGGGCCGGGCGCGTGGTCGAGCACGCGGCGCGCACGGCGAAAGAGCTCGCCGCACCCGTAGCCGCGTCGGCCCACCTGCATGCCGTTCCAAAGGTTGCAACGCCTACCCGCGAACACCCGTTCAGCGCCGAAATAACGCTGAACCAGCGCATCACCGGCCGCGATTCCGGCAAGGACGTGCGGCACATCGAGCTGGACCTCGAGTCATCCGGGCTCTCCTACCTGCCCGGCGACTCGCTGGGCGTCGTGCCGCAGAACCCGGCCCCGCTCGTCGAGGCGCTGCTCCAGGCCGTAAAGCTCGACGGAGCGACCGAAGTCGCCGTCAACGACGAGCAAATGGAGCTCGGCGCCGCGCTCGCCGGGCACAAGGAGATCACCGTCATCAGCCGGCCGTTGCTCGAAACCGTCGCCCGTCATCACGACGAGCTGCAGGAGGTCCTGTCCAACCGCGACCGGCTCACCGAATTCTTCAACACCCGCCAGGTTATCGATCTCCTGGCCGACTACCCGAAGCCGTGGGAACCCCAGGAGCTCGTCGATGCCCTGCGCCGCCTCACGCCGCGGCTCTACTCCATTGCCTCCTGCCCCGATACCAACCCCGGCGAAGCGCACCTGACGGTGAGCGTCGTGCGCTACGAGGATTTCGGACGGCCGCACTGGGGCGCCGCATCCAATTTCCTCATCGGCGCGACTGAAGCGCCGGTGTTCGTCGAAGCGAACGATCGCTTTCGCCTGCCTGCCGACGGCGACGCGCCGGTCGTCATGGTCGGCGCGGGAACCGGCGTCGCCCCGTACCGCGCATTCATCGAGCATCGCCTCGAGCACGGGCACAAGGGCGACAACTGGCTGGTGTTCGGTGACCGCTGCTTTTCCAGCGATTTCCTCTACCAGCTCGAATGGCTGCGCTACCGACGGGACGGCGTGCTGACGCGCATGGACGTTGCATTCTCACGCGACCAGCAGGAAAAAGTATACGTGCAGCACCGGCTGCGGGAGCGATCGCGTACGTTGTACGAATGGCTCGAGCGCGGCGCCCATTTCTATGTTTGCGGCGACGCCAACAAGATGGCCGGCGATGTGCACCAGGCGCTGGTCGATGTCGTGCGCAAAGAGCGCGGCGTGAGCGAAGACCAGGCACAGGAATACGTGAATGCGATGAAAAGCGCGCGGCGCTACCAGCGGGACGTCTACTGATGACGGCCGCGAAAGAGCACGAGCACGGGCCACCGTCGGCCGTCGAGGGCATCAAGAAGCGCAGCAATTACCTGCGCGGCACGCTCGTCGCAAGCCTCGAGGACCCGCTGACCGGAGCGCTTGCGGAAGAAGACACGAAGCTCTCGAAGTTTCACGGCTTCTACCAGCAGGACGATCGCGACCTCCGCGCCGAGCGCACGCGGCAGAAGCTCGAGCCCGCCTATATTTTCATGGTGCGAGTGCGCATGCCGGGCGGCATCGTGACACCCGCGCAGTGGCTGGCGCTCGATTCGCTTGCCACGACGTATGGCAACGACACCCTCCGGATGACCACGCGCCAGGCGTTCCAGTTTCACGGCATCGTCAAGAAGGGCCTGAAGAAAACCATCCGCGGCATCAACGACGCGCTGCTCAGCACCATAGCCGCCTGCGGCGACGTCACCCGGAACGTCATGTGCTCGCCGCTGGCCGAAACCTCGCCCGTGCACGAAGCGGCCTACAAAACCGCGGTCGCCCTGAGCGAGCACCTGGCGCCGCGCACGCGCGCCTACCACGAGATCTGGCTCGACGGCGAACGCGTGGAGGGTACCCCTGACCGGGAGCCCATCTACGGCGATGCCTACCTGCCGCGAAAATTCAAGGTCACCATTGCCATCCCGCCCTCGAACGACGTCGACGTCTTCGCGCACGATCTCGGCTTCATCGCGATCGAGAAGGACGGCGCACTGGCCGGCTTCAACGTGGCGGTGGGCGGCGGCATGGGTGCCACGCACGGCGAGCCGGACACGTATCCACGCGTAGCCGACGTCATCGGCTTTTGCACCGTGGAGCAGGTCATGGCCGTTGCCGAACAGGTTGTCGCCGTGCAGCGCGATTACGGGAACCGCAGCAACCGCAAGCGGGCACGGCTCAAGTACACGATCGACGATCGCGGCCTCGACTGGTTCCGCGACGCCCTGTTCGAGCGCCTCGGCTATACCCTGGCGCCCCCGGAACCGTTCGAGTTCAAGACCCGCGGCGACCGGATCGGGTGGCTTCGAGACCGGCACGGGAACTGGCACGTGACGGTATTCGTCCCGGCGGGAAGGATCGGGGACAGCGAGCAGCACCGGGTGCTGTCCGGGCTGCGCGAGATCGCGCGTATCCACGAAGGCGATTTCCGGCTGACGCCGAACCAGAACCTGATCATCGCCAACATCAGCGAATCCCGGCGGCCCGCGATCGAGGAGCTGCTCGGCAAGTACGGGATCCAGGCGCTGCAAAACGGCTCGCCGCTGCGGCAACAGGCGCTCAGCTGCGTCGCGCTGCCCACCTGCGGCCTCGCCATGGCGGAAGCCGAGCGCTACCTGCCGAACCTGACCGTTGCCGTCGAAGCGCTGCTCGAGCGGCACGGGCTCCTGGGCGAGGAGATCTCCCTGCGCATCACCGGCTGCCCGAACGGCTGCGCGCGGCCCTACCTCGCCGAGATCGCGCTGGTCGGCAAGGCGCCGGGCCGCTACAACCTGTTTCTCGGCGGCGACGCGCACGGCTGGCGGATGAACCGGCTCGCCGAAGAAAACGCCGGGGAAGAGCAGATCCTTGCAACGCTGGACCGGCTGTTCGGTGAATTTGCACGGAACCGGGACGGCGGCGAGTCGTTCGGCGACTTTGCCGACCGAACGGTATTCAACGCGGCGGAGCGAAGCTGATGCCGCAGCCTGCGTTGAAAACAGGCTTCGAGAACTGGAAGCCGCACGAAAGCGCTGCACTCGATGAGGAGGAGAGCCGCCGGATCGCCCTCGATCACTGCAACCGCAACTTCGACAAGCTGAACGCGCGGGAGCGCGTGGAATGGTCGCTCAGGAACCTGCCCGAGCGCCACATCCTGAGCTCGAGTTTCGGCGCACAGGCGGCAGTGACGCTGCACCTGGTGTCACGCGTGAAGCCGGACATTCCCGTCGTGCTGATCGACACGGGGTACCTGTTCCCGGAGACCTACCGCTTCGTCGACGAGCTGACCGAACGGCTGGGACTCAACCTCGCGGTATACCGCGCGTCCGTATCACCGGCCTGGCAGGAAGCGCGCCACGGCAAGCGCTGGGAGCAGGGCGCGGCGGGTATCGCCGCCTACAACGACGAAGCCAAGGTCGAACCGATGAAGCGGGCATTGCGGGAGCTCGAAGCCGGCACCTGGTTTGCCGGGCTGCGGCGCTCGCAGTCCAGCGGCCGCGCGAGCACGCCTTACCTCGACTGGGCCGGCGACCGGTGGAAGGTACACCCGATCGCGGACTGGTCGGATCGGGACGTCTACCGCTACCTGCAGCGCCACCGCCTGCCCTACCACCCGTTGCGGGAGAAAGGCTACCTGAGCATTGGTGACCACCATACGACGCGGTCGATCCACGAGGTGAGCGGAGAACGGGAGTTACGGTTCTTCGGCGTGCAGCGGGAGTGCGGCCTGCACGAGATCGACCTGTCGGCGGTGTAGCGCCCTGTCAGGCTGACGCTTCCTGCACCTCCGGCGACAGGCCCTCGGTGCAGCCGTTTTTGAGCGGCAGCTCCACCTCCGCCGCCAGCTGGTCCACTTCCTCCTGGGATTCCGCGGTTGCCGCCTGCTCGATCAGGTGCACGGGCCAGTGCGGCGCGAACAGCGAAACGAAATCCACCATGTAGCGCCGGAACACCCGGTCTCGCGGCACGCCCAGCCACGTCGTTACGCGCGGGAACAATCCCTTCGCACTCACCGCCCGCAGGTCCCCGAGCTCATCGCACTGCACGGCCATTGGCGCGATCACGGCGGCACCCATGCCCATGCGGACATAGGTCTTGATGACGTCCGCATCGCGCGCCGTGAACACGACGTTGGGCTCGAGGTTCTCGCTCGCAAATGCCTTCAGGAAAGACGACTCCCCGATGGAACTGAACACGTAGGTAATGAGTGGATACTCCACCAGCCTGGTAAGGGTGAGTGGCTCGTTGCCCGTGGCCAGCGGATGGCTGGGCGGCGTCACGACGACACGGTCCCACTGGTAGCAGGGCAGCAGGTTGAGCTCGGGAAAGGCATTGCGCGACTCCGTGGCGATCGCGAAGTCGACCCGGTTGTCCTCCACAAGGCTCGCAATCTGCTCGGACGTCCCCTGGTGCAGCTCGAGGTTGACGCGCGGGTATCGCTCGTGGAAATTGCGCAGCGTATCGGGCAGCACGTAGCGCGCCTGCGTGTGCGTGGTGGCAATGGAAAGCGTACCTTCGTCTTCGGCAACGAGCTCCCGGCCGAGACTGCGGATGTTGTTCACGTCGCGGAGGATCTTGCGCGCGTACTCGACCACGGCCTCTCCCGCCGGCGTCAGCGCCGTCAGGTTTCGGCCCTTGCGCGAAAAGAGCTGCACGCCCACTTCACGCTCGAGCTGTCGAATCTGCTTGCTGATGCCGGGCTGGCTCGTATAGAGGCGTTCAGCCGCGGTCGTGATGTTCAGCCCGTGATCTACCACGCCCAGCAGGTATTTGAGTTGTTTGAGGGTCATTCGCCTGGTCCTTTTGCGGCTCGCCCTTGCGGCCGCCATAAAGAAAAAAGCCGCCCGGTTCTGGTCCCCGGGCGGCTCCTGGATCCTGCTCGCGGCGCTCGTTACTTCAAGCGCGCGGGATCGCGTGCCGCCTTGCCAACCGGCAGCAACACGTTGTAACGATATTCACTTCAGGGTACTTCATGACTGTTATTGGTATGCCCTGTTGCCGCGGCTTTGTCAAATGCGATCGCGATATTCCCGCTCGTTATGGCCGCAAAGCGTTTGTGTATTTTCGCTTCCGGGCCCACGGGGATAGGGTGCCGCAATGGAACACTTGCCTGTCTTCGTCCGGCTCGCCCGCCGGCACTGCGTGGTGGTCGGCGGCGGGGCCGTCGCCGGGCGCAAGGCGGCGCTCCTGCGGCGTGCGGGAGCGGACATCACCGTCGTGGCGCCGGAGCTGGGTGCGGCGCTCACGGCCATGCGCGACCGGGGTGAGATCCGCCACCACGCGGGCGACTGGGAGGACACACTGCCCGGCAAGCCGCGGCTGATCATCGCCGCGACCGACGAGCCCCGCGTCAACGCTGCCGTCGCGCAGGCGGCGGACGCCGCCGGTATCCTGTGCAACGTCGTCGACGACAACGCGGCGTCGAGCTTCATCCTGCCGGCCATCGTGGACCGGGCACCGGTCACGATCGCCATCGGCACCGGCGGCAACGCCCCGGTGCTCGCGCAGCAGCTGAAGGCCGGGATCGAGCGCTGGCTGCCCGCCCGGATCGGCCGCCTGGCCGAACGCGCCGGGCGCTGGCGCGGCCCGGTCAGGAAGCGCCTGGCGACCATGGACGAGCGGCGCCGGTTCTGGCAGCGCTTCTTCGCCGGTCCCGCGGCCGGGCACATCCTCGGCGGCCGCGAGAAGGAAGCCGACAAGCTGGTGCGCCTGGAACTGATGGAAGGCGTCGTGCCATACGCGCAGCCGGCGGGTGAGGCGTACATCGTCGGCGCCGGACCCGGCGATCCCGGCCTCGTCACCATCCGCGCGCAGCAGCTGATCAGCCAGGCGGACGTCGTGCTGTACGACCGCCTCGTGTCCCGCGCGATCCTCGATTACGCGCGCAAGGAAGCGGAGCTGGTCGCGGTCGGGAAAGCGGCCGGCCTGAGCCCCGTGAAGCAGGAGGACATCAACGACCTCCTGGTGCGGCTGGTGCGTCAGGGCAAGCGCGTGTGCCGCCTGAAAGGCGGGGACCCGTTCGTCTTCGGCCGCGGGGGCGAGGAAGCGCGCGCACTTGCCGCGGCCGGGTTGCCCTACCAGGTCGTGCCCGGGATCACCGCGGCGCTGGGCGCCGCGGCCTGCGCCGGCATACCGCTCACCATGCGCGGCCTGAGCGCAAGCGTGACGCTCGCGACCGCGAAGCTCGACGCCGGCGCAAGCCCGAACTGGCGGGCACTGGCCCAAGCGGGCCAGACCCTCGCCTTATATATGAGTGTGGGCTCCATCGGGACTGCCGCGAGCGAGCTCATGCGCCACGGGCTTTCGGCTGCCACGCCGGCTGCCCTGGTCGAGAGCGGCACCACGCGCAGGCAGCGGGTCACGAGCGGCACGCTCGAGAACATTGCCGGGAAAGCCAAAGCGGCGGGAGTAGCCGCGCCCGCGATGCTGTTCGTTGGCGAAACGGCGGCGCTCGGAACCGAGCTCGGCTGGCTCGGCGGTCCCGCGGGTCCGGACGACGGCTTCGACGCTTTCGGTGAGCACTTCCGCGCCGCCCCGGTCGACGAGGTCCGCCGGGCCGCGCACCCCGGCTGACGAGCGCCGCCCTCCTACCGCCGGCGTTCCGCGAGCGTCCCGGCGACGTCAGCCAGCCGCATCCCGCGCGCCTGCAGAAGAAGCACCAGGTGATACAGGAGATCGGCGGCTTCGCCGGCGAGTTCGTCGTCATCCCCGGCAACCGCCGCCAGCGCGGTTTCAACCCCCTCCTCACCGACCTTCTGCGCGATCCGCTGCACGCCCGCCGCCAGCATTTTCGCCGTATACGAGCCGGACGGCGCGCGCATCGTCGCGCGCTCGCCGACCGTGCGCTCGAGCTCCGCCAGCATCGCCAGGGGCGGTTCGGAATCGGCAAAGCATGCCGCGCTGTTCGTGTGGCAAACCGGCCCGGCAGGCCGTGCGCGGATCAGGAGGGCATCCGCGTCGCAGTCCGCGGCGATCGCCACGAGGTGCAGGGTATTGCCGGACGTCTCGCCCTTCTCCCAGAGTTCCTGGCGCGAGCGGCTGAAAAATACCACCCGCCGCCGCGCGAGCGTCTCGCGCAGCGCCGCGCGATCCTGGTAGCCGACCATCAGCACGGTGCCCGTATCGGCATCCTGCACGACCGCGGGCAGCAGGCCGTCCCCCTTGTCCCAGTCCAGCCGTTCGATCGCCGCTTCGTTCATGCGCGCACCGTGATGTCGTGTTGCTCTAGAAAGGTCTTCAGTTCGGGAATCGCGATCGCGCCGGTGTGAAACACGCTCGCGGCAAGGGCGGCGTCGGCCTGCGCGTCGCGAAACACCGTCAGGAAATGCTCCGGCCTGCCGGCGCCGCCCGACGCTACCAGGGGCACGCGGCAGTGCGCGCGCACCGCGCGCAGTTGCTCGACGTCATAGCCCTCGCGCACGCCGTCGCTGTCCATGCAGTTCAACACGATTTCGCCCGCACCCCGGGCCTGCGCTTCAATGGCCCAGGCCAGCGTGCGCCACCCGCCGTCGCGCATGTTGTCCGGATCGCCCGTGTGGCTGCGCACGCGCCATTCGCCATGAACATGAATGCTGTCTATACCGACCACCACGCACTGCGAGCCGAAACGTTCCGCGAGCCGGTTGATGAGATCGGGGTCTTCCAGCGCCGGCGTGTTGACGGAGATCTTGTCCGCGCCGGCGTGCAGGATACGCTCCGCGGTTTCGACGTCGCGAATACCGCCGGCGACGCAGAACGGCACGTCGAGCTCGCGCGACACGCGCGCGACCCAGGCCGGATCGACACTTCGCCCGTCGGGCGAGGCGGCGATATCGTAGAACACGAGCTCATCCGCGCCGGCATCGCGATAGCGCAGCGCGAGGTCCAGGACGTCGCCGAGATCGCGATGCCCGCGAAAGCGCACGCCCTTCACCACGCGGCCGTGCTTTACGTCGAGGCAGGGTATGATGCGGCGCGCCGGGCTCATACGGCGGCCTGCAACGCATCCCGCAGCGGCACGCGCCCTTCGAGCAGCGCGCGGCCGAGAATCGCCGCCGGAATACCGGCAGCCGCCAGCATGCGCACGTCCTCGAGGCAGCCGATGCCGCCGGACGCCTGCAAGGCGAGGCCCGGGTGGCGCTCGAGGATACGCCTGTACAGCTCGAGGTTAGGACCCTGCAGCGTGCCGTCGCGCCCGACGTCGGTGCACAGCACGTGGACCAGGCCCGCCGTCGCGTAGCGTTCCAGCAGCGGCCACAGCGAAACGCCGCTCGCCTCGCGCCATCCGTGCGTCAGGAGCATCGGCTCATCCGCCTCGTCCAGGCTCACGTCCAGCGCCAGCACGATGCGCCCGGCACCGAAGCGTTCCAGCCAGCCGGCCACCTGCTCGGGATCCCGAACCGCAAGGCTGCCGATGACGACGCGCTCGGCGCCGGCCTCCAGGAGTTCCAGGAGGCTTTCCACGTGGCGCACGCCGCCGGCGCACTGCACCTCGAGGCCCTCGATGGCGGCGAGTTCGCGGACGAGCGCCCGATTGTTCCCGGCATCGCCGCGCGCCGCATTGAGGTCGACGACGTGCAGGGCGGTCGCACCCGCCTCGCGAAAGCCGTTGGCGAAGACGACCGGGTCGCGGCCATAGCGCGTGCGCTGCGCGAAATCGCCCCTCAGCAGGCGCACGACCTCGCCGTCCAGCAAATCAAGGGCGGGAATCAGCTGCATCCGTCCCACTCCAGGAAATTGCCGAGGACGCGCGCGCCCGCGTCGGCAGACCGCTCCGGATGAAACTGCACGGCAACGAAATTTTCCTGCCCCGCCGCGGCGGCAAACGCCGTCCCGTTGACGGCGGAGGCCAGCGTGACGGCACTTGCCGGGGCCGCGTAAGCGTGCACGAAATAAAACCAGTCGGCCGCATCGACGCCGTCGAACAGCGGGTGGTGCCGGATGTCGCGCAGGCGATTCCAGCCCATGTGCGGCACCCGGATACCCTCGCCCTCCGGCAGGCGTGAGACCGTGTCCGGCAACACCCCGAGACAGGCCGTTGCGTTCTCTTCCGAGTGCCGATACAGGAGGTGCATGCCGAGGCAGATGCCCAGCACCGGCTGTTTCAGCGCCGGCACGACTTTCTCCAGGCCGGCTGCCCGCAGGCGGCGCATGCCGTCGCCGGCCGCGCCCACCCCCGGCAGTACGACGCGGTCCGCGCCGCCGATGACGGCCGGATCGCTCGACTCCCGGATGTTCGCGCCCAGCCGGGCAAAGGCGTGCCGCAGCGAGGCGAGATTGGCGCCGCCATTGTCGATCAGCACCACCGAGCTCACAGGCAGCCCTTCGTGCTCGGGATCGTATCCCCGTCCCTCGCCAGCGCCTGCCGCAGCGCGCGGCCGGTGACCTTGAAGCAGGCCTCGATCATGTGGTGCGTATTCTCGCCGGTGACGTCGAGATGCAGGTTCATGCGCAGCGCATCGCAAAACGAGCGAAAGAAATGCGGCACCATTTCCGTCGCCAGGCCGCCGACCGCGTCGCGCGGGAAGGTTCCGTTGAACGCGAGGTAGGGGCGCCCGCCGAGATCGAGCGCGGCCCTTGCCAGCGCCTCGTCCATGGGCAGCGTGAACCCGAAGCGCGCGATCCCGCGACGTTCTCCCAGGGCGGCGTCCAGCGCCTGCCCGAGCACGAGGGCGCAGTCTTCCACCGTGTGGTGTTCGTCTATGTGCAGGTCGCCCCGGCATTCGAGCCTCAGGGAGAACCCGCCGTGGCGCGCCAGCGACTGGAGCATGTGATCGAAGAAGCCGATGCCCGTGTCGATGTCCTGCGTCGCCGGATCGTCGAGGTCGACGGCCGCCGAAATCTGCGTCTCCCGCGTGCGGCGCGATACGCTGCCGCGCCGAGGGGCGTCCAGCAGCGCCTGTGCAACGGCGTGCCAGTTCGTACCCTCCCCATCGGGACCGGTGAGCTTGAAACCGCGCACGCCGAGTGCCTGCGCCAACTCGAGATCCGTATCCCGGTCGCCGATCACGGCACTGCGTTCGCGATCGAACCCGTCGCGCAGGTACTGCAGCAGCAGGCCCGCTCGCGGCTTGCGGCAGTCACAGCCGTCCTGTTCCAGGTGCGGGCAGACGTGCACGGCCTCGAACTCGATCCCCTGCGACGTGAACAAAGCCTCGAGAAAAGCCTGCACGCTGTCGAACGCTGCCTGCGGGTAAGCCGCGGAACCGAGCCCGTCCTGGTTCGTCACCATCACCAGCGCGTAACCGGCAGCTTGCAGCCGTCCCAGCGCCGGCATGACGCCGTCCACGAGCCGGAACTTCTCGAGGCTGTCGACCTGGTAGTCGGCCGGCTCGCAAATGAGCGTGCCGTCGCGGTCGATGAACAGGAGCTTACGCATTGACCGGCTCCAGCGCCTGCAGGAAGGCGCGGTTTTCCGCCGGGCTGCCGATGCCGATGCGCAGGCAGCTCGCGAGGCGCGGGCTGCTTAACGCCCGTACCCGGATGCCGGCATCCTGGAGCCTCGCGAAAACCCCTGCGGCATCCGCAAGCTCGGTGAGCAGGAAGTTCGCGTCGCTCGGGAACACACGCCGCACGTCGGGATGCTCCGCCAGTCTTGCCGCCACGACCTCGCGTTCGCCGACGATTTGCGCAATGCGCGCTTGCGCGATCTCCAGCGCGCCCGGCGCCAGCGCGGCCTCCGCGGCGGCAACGCTCGGCGAGGGCAACAGGTAAGGCGGCAACACCTTGCGCACGAAGCCGATGACCTCCGGCGACGCCAGCAACGCGCCGACGCGCGCGCCCGCGAGCCCCAGCGCCTTCGACAGGGTTCGCAGGACCACGAGATTGGGGAAGCGCGGCAACAGGCGCGTTGCCGAGCGCTGGTGCATGAACTCCGCATACGCCTCGTCGACGACGACGAGCGCCGTCTCCGCCCACGCACCGCAGACGGCCTCGACAATCTCCGCCGGAATCGCCCGGCCGGTCGGGTTGTTCGGCGAGCAGAGGAACACGACATTCACGCTGGCGTCGACCCGCAGCAGCTCGTCCCGCGGAAAGGCGAACTCCTCGCCCAGCGGAACTTCGACCACGGGCGCGCCCTGGACCGCGGCGAAGACGGCGTACATGGCAAAGGTGGGTGGCGTGACCAGCACGGCATCTTCTCCAGGGCGGCAGAAGCAGCGAATCAACGCGTCGACGGCATCGTCGCTGCCGCGCGTCGGCAGGACAGAGCGAGGATCGACGCCGTAGTACGCCGCCATGCGCCGGATCAGCTCCTCGGGCGGCTGCGGCGGATACCGGTTGATGCCGTTATCGAGGCCCGGCGGCGCCCATGGATTCTCGTTGTTGTCCAGCGGCACGCCGGCGGCACGAGCGGCGTCGTAGCCGGTGAGCGCGAGGATTTCCGGCCTTACCCGGTCACGCACATTCACGGCGGTTCTCCCCGGCATTCAAACGGAGGCTCACGGCGCGCGCATGCGCTTCCAGCCCTTCCGCGCGCGCCAGTGCCATGGCCGCCGGGCCGAGACCGGCGAGCCCCGCCGGCGTCGCCGACTGCACGCTGAAACTCTGCTGGAAGTCGGTCACGCTCAATCCGCCGAGCTGCCGCGCGTAGCCGTACGTCGGCAGGATGTGATTCGTGCCGCTGACGTAATCGCCGAGCGACTCCGGCGTCCACTGCCCGAGGAACACGGAGCCGGCATGGCGGACCTCCGGCAGCAGGGCCTCGGGCTCGGCGGTGTTCAGGATCAGGTGCTCGGGTGCGTAGCGGTTCGCGACCGCGAGCGCCGTGCGGACGTCGGGCACGTGGATGAGGCGGCTCGCCGCCAGTGCCTGCCGCGCGATCGCGGCGCGCGGCAGTTCCGCGACCTGCCGCTCCAGCTCGCGCTCGACCCGCCGGCCGAGTTCCGCCGACGTCGTGACCAGCAGGACCTGGGAGTCCGGGCCGTGCTCCGCCTGCGACAGCAGGTCCGCCGCCACGAACAGCGGATTGGCGGCCTCATCCGCCACGACGAGCAGCTCCGACGGTCCGGCGGGCAGGTCGGATAGCGCGCCCGCGGGGTCCTGCGCGGCCTGGCGCTTTGCTTCCGTCACCCAGGCGTTACCGGGCCCGAAAATCTTGTCCACGCGTGGCACCGTCGGCGTGCCGAATGCCATCGCGGCGATCGCCTGCGCGCCGCCGACGCGAAATACCTTCGTGATACCGCAGCGCTGCGCGCCGTAAAGGACCGCGGGTGCCACATTGCCGTTCCTGTCCGGGGGCGTGCACAGCACCTTGGTCTCGCAGCCCGCAAGCAGCGCCGGAACGCCGAGCATCAGCATCGTCGACAAGAGCGGTGCGCTCCCGCCGGGAACGTACAGGCCGACAACGGCGAGCGGACGGACGACCCGGCGACAGGTCACACCCGGCGCGGTTTCCACCGCATACTCGGTCTTGCCCGACGGCGCATGGAAACGCGAGATCGTATCGAACGCGCGCTCCATGGCGGCTCGCGTCGGTTCATCGAGCTCGCGCGCGCCGGCGGCGATCGCCGGCGGCGGAATCTCGAGCTCCGCGATATCGACGCCGTCGAAACGGCGCGTGTACTCACGAAGCGCGGCGTCGCCTTGTTCACGGACGGCGGCCAGGATGGCCGCCACGGAGGCCTCGCGAGTTGGCGAGTCGGCAAGCGCCGGACGCGCCAGTGCGCGCGTGCGCGCCGCCTCGTCGAGCTTTGTCCAGTCCAGGACCTGCATGACAGCCCCCGCGCTCAGGCGAGCATCTTTTCCACGGGCAGCACGAGCATCGCGGTCGCGCCGGCGGCCTTCAGGTTTTCGAGCGTTTCCCAGAACACGGATTCCCGGCAGACGGCGTGCACCGCCACCTTGTCGGGGCTGCCCTCGAGCGGCAGCACCGTAGGCGACTCCGCGCCGGGCAGCAGGCGCGTGATCGCCGCGAGCTGCGCCCGCGGCGCGTGCAGCATGATGTACTTGGACCCGTTCACCTGCATGACGCCGTCGATCCGGCGCAGAAGGCGATCCAAAAGCTCGCGCTTGTCCTGGCGGGTACGCCGCTCGGTCACGATGAACGCCGCGCTGCTTTCGCAGACCGTCTCCAGCTCGCGCAGGCGATTCGCTCGCAGGGTGCCGCCGGTAGACACCAGGTCGCAAATGGCATCCGCTTTGCCGAGGCGCGGCGCGATTTCCACGGCGCCTCTCAGCGTCACGATTTCCGCGTTCACCCCGCGGGTTGCAAGGAAGCGCGCGGTGAGTCCGGGGTAGGTTGTCGCAATCCGTTTGCCCTCGAGATCGCCGATGCCCTGTACCGGGTCCTCGACCGGAACCGCGAGCGCCAGCCGGCAGCGGCCGTAGTCCAGCACGCGGCTTTCGGTGTAGCGCGCCGCCTCGTGCGTGAGCGCGAACTCCGTGGCGACGTTCTGCCCGACGACCCCGGCCTCGCAAACCCCCTCGGCAACGAGTTCGGGGATGTCGTCGTCGCGCACCAGCATCAGATCCACGGGCAGGTTTTCGCCGTAGCAGACGAGGTGATCCCGGTCGCGCGTGAAATCCAGGCCGCAGCGCGAGAACAGGGCCAGCGAGGCGTCGGTAAGACGGCCCGAGTTCTGCACGGCGATTTTCAGGCGGCCGTCATCCCCGCTGTCGCTCGCCGCCGGCGTCTCGATCATGGTCATTTCCCGGCTCGACGCTTCGGGTTGGAACGCTGCGCCTGCCCGGCGGCTTCGAGACGCTCGACCGCGCGCCGATAGCCGCCGTTCCCGTACTCCAGGAAACGCGCGACCCGGCCGATGGTCGTGACGCTGACGCCGGTCAGGTCGTGAATCTCCCGGTACGGCCGCTTCTCGCGCAACAGCCCGACCACCCGCCAGCGGTCGGCGATGGCCTGCAGCTCCGCCGGCGTGCACAGGTCGCGGAAAAACTCGCGCGCCTCGTCAATGTCCTGCAAGGTCATCACCGCGGCGTACAACCGGTGCTCGGCGTCCTGCTCGGCTTCGGCATTCCGCCGTTCACTGGCTTTCACTCGTCATCTCCTTCGATGGGCCGCCAAAAAGCCGTGCCCTGCCGACGCGCGCCGGCCGCAGGTTGCAATAATGTATTAACGTGCTATTACGTTGGCGCAGCATAACGGCATTCGCCGCGACTCGCAAGCGGACTGTTGCGTTACGCCTGTGAAAAGGCCCGGCGCGGGACGGGAATGGTACGAGCGCTGGCCGGCCCCCTAGTCCCCGGGCTGCCGCGCCCTTGCCGCGAGCTCGCGGGAGCGCTCGCTGGCCGCCTGGATGGCGGCGTCGAAGAGCGTCCGGACGTTGGCCGCCTCCAGGTGTTCCAGCGCGGCGGTCGTCGTGCCGCCCGGCGAGCGCACGCGCTCGATGAGCGCCGCCATCGATTCGGGCTCCGTCGCGGCAAGCGCCGCCGCACCGCGCACCGTGGCCAGCACGAGCCTGTTGGCGACCTCAGGCTCGATGCCGAGCCTGGTCGCCGCCGCGATCATCATGTCGGCCAGCAGGTAAACGTAAGCGGGGCCCGTCCCCGAGACCGCCGTGACGGCGTCCATCAGCCCTTCATCGTCGATCCAGACGACTTCGCCGACCGCGCCCAGTATCCGGTCCGCGGCGCGCCGGTCCGCATCGCCCGCATGCGCGTTGGCGATCAGCACGGAGATGCCCTGGTCGATCAGCGCCGGCTGGTTCGGCATGGCGCGAACGATCCTGCAGCCGCCGCCGAGCCAGCTGTCGATGTCGGCGAGCGTCGGCCCAGCCGCAATCGAAATGACCAGCGGCTGCCGTTCCTGCACGGCTTCCCTCAGCTCCAGGCAAACGGGGCGCAGAACCTGCGGTTTCACGGCCAGCACCAGGCTGTGGCAGGCGGACGTGACGGCGAGATTCCCGGCAACCACCGTGGCACCGGCAAGCTCGCGCGCCAGCAGCGCCCGGCGCTGCGCGTCCGGCTCGCCGAGGAACAGGTCGCCGGCGTCCAGGCCGCTTCTCAGGAGCCCGCCCGCGATAGCGCGCGCCATGTTGCCGCCGCCGACAAAGCCAATCGTATTGCGGTTCACGCTGCCCTCCGTCAGACGCCGAGCCAGGCCGCCATGCTTTTTGCGGCTTCGCGCCCTTCGAAGACGGCGGTGACCACGAGGTCGGCGCCCCGCACCATGTCCCCGCCCGCGAAAACTTTCGGGTTGGTCGTCTGGAACGGGTACCTGCCCCGGCCGACCTGCACCCGGCGGTTGGGCAGGAGGGCGATATCGGAAGCCGCGAACCAGGGCGGCGGGTTCGGCCGGAACCCGAAGGCCACGATTACGGCGTCGGCTTCCAGCACCTCCTCCGTGCCCGGCACCGGCTCGGGGATGCGCCGGCCGCTCGCATCGGGAGCGCCGAGCCTGGTTTCCACGACGACGACACCCTCCACGCGGTCCCTTCCCGTGATTGCAATCGGCTGCCGCTGGAACAGGAAACCGGCACCCTCCTCCCGGCTGTTCGCAACCTCCCGCCGCGAGCCCGGCATGTTCGCTTCGTCGCGGCGATAGACGCAGGTGACGCCGGCGGCACCCTGGCGGATCGCGGTGCGATTGCAGTCCATCCCGGTGTCGCCGCCGCCCAGCACGATGACGCGCTTGCCCGCGAGATTGATCCACGGGCGCGACTCGTCATCCATCCCGAGCTCCCGGTACACGTTCGATACGAGATAGGGAAGCGCCTCGTAGACGCCCGGCAGGTCTTCGCCGGGGAGCTCGCCGCGCACCGATTCGTAGGTACCCATGCCCAGGAACACGGCGTCGAACTCGTCGAGCAGCGAGTCGAACGGCCGATCCTCGCCGATACGCGTGTTGAGAACGAACTCGACGCCCATGCCCTCGAGGATTTCGCGGCGCTTTTGCACCACCGTTTTTTCCAGCTTGAAGGGCGGGATGCCGAACGTCAGCAGGCCGCCGATCTCCGAATAGGCATCGTACACGACGGAGCGGATCCCGGCGCGGGCGAGCACGTCCGCGGCCGCGAGTCCCGCAGGACCGGCGCCGACGATCCCGACCCGCTTGCCGGTATCGAGCACGTGGGTCATATCGGGGCGCCAGCCCTGTTTCAGCGCCTCGTCGGTGATGTATTTTTCGATGTTGCCGATGTTTACCGCGCCGAAGCCTTCGTTCAGCGTGCACGCGCCCTCGCACAGGCGATCCTGCGGGCAGATGCGGCCGCAGATTTCCGGCAGCGAATTCGTCTGGTGCGACAGCTCCGCGGCCTGGAACAGCTTGCCTTCCTCGATCAGCCTGAGCCAGTCGGGAATGAAGTTGTGCACCGGGCACTTCCACTCGCAGTACGGAACGCCGCAGGCAATGCAGCGCCCGGCCTGGCTTGCGGCGTCGGCGCCGTCGTAGGAGCCGTATATCTCACGGTAATGCTTGATGCGCACCTCCGCGGGATCCTTGGCCGGATCGCGGCGCGGCACTTCGAGGTATTGCAACGGATGCCTGGACATATCAGGACCTTTTCGCCATCAGGCAGCCTGGCGCAGCGACTTGATCAGTGAGCCAAGCTCGGCCGCCTTGGGCTTCACGAGCCAGAACTTCGGCAGCCAGCTCCTGAAGTCGTCCAGGATCTCCTCACCCCACTTGCTGCCCGTCAGCTGCACGTGCAAGCCGATCATCGTGCGCAGGTGGTGCAGGTGTGCCTCCATGCTTTCCGGCGTAACCCGGTGTATGTCGATCAGCTCGTGGTTGTAGCGATCGACGAAGTCGCGGTCCAGGTCGAGCACGTAGGCGAAGCCGCCCGTCAGGCCGGCACCGAAATTGATGCCGGTGCGGCCGAGCACCACTACCATGCCGTCCGTCATGTACTCGCAGCAGTGATCCCCGGCACCTTCCACTACGGCGATCGCGCCGGAATTCCTGACAGCGAAACGCTCGCCGGCGACGCCCGCGGCGAAGAACTGCCCGCCGGTCGCCCCGTACAGGCAGGTATTGCCGACGATGACGGTGTCCCTGGCGCTGTAAGGCACGCCCTCCGGCGGACGAACCACGATGCGTCCGCCGCCCATGCCCTTGCCGACGTAGTCGTTCGCGTCGCCGATGAGCTGCAGGTTCAGGCCGGCGGCATTCCAGGCGCCGAAGCTCTGCCCGGCCGTGCCCTGGAAGCGAATATCGATCGGCTGCGGCATGCCTGCCTCACCATAGCGGCGGGCGATTTCGCCCGAAAGCCTTGCGCCGATCGATCGGTTCCAGTTGTGGATGTCGTATTGATACGTGCCGCCCGCGCCGGACTCGATGACCGGCAGGATGTCACCGATCATCTGCTCGGCGAGTTCGCCCTTGTCGAACGGCCGGTTGCGCTCGTCGACGCAGAACTGCGGCGCCTCGCTGCCGCTGCCGGCCCTGGCGATGAGCGGCTTCAGGTCGAGCCGCTGCTGGCGTCGGGTCTCGCCGGCCTTGAGCTTGATCATCTCCACCCGCCCGATGAGATCCTCGAGCCGACGCACGCCCAGGCCGGCAAGCAGCATCCGCACTTCCTCGGCCACGAAGCGGAAGAAATTGACGACCATCTCCGGCAGGCCGGCGAAGTGTTCGCTGCGCAGGACATGGTTCTGCGTCGCAATACCCGTAGCGCAGTTGTTCAGGTGGCAGATTCGCAGGTAGCGGCAGCCGAGCGCAATCATCGGCGCCGTGCCGAAGCCGAAGCTTTCGGCACCGAGGAGCGCGGCCTTCACGACGTCGAGCCCGGTCTTCAGCCCGCCGTCGGTCTGCAGGCGCACCTTGTGCCGCAGCTTGTTCGCGCACAGGACCTGGTGCACTTCGGAGAGCCCGAGCTCCCAGGGGCTGCCGGCGTACTTCACCGAGCTCAGGGGACTCGCGCCGGTGCCGCCGTCGTAGCCCGACACGGTGATGAGATCGGCATAGGCCTTGACCACGCCGGCCGCGATCGTACCGACGCCCGGCTCCGCAACCAGCTTGACCGACACCAGCGCCTGCGGGTTGACCTGCTTCAGGTCGAAGATGAGCTGCGCCAGGTCCTCGATCGAGTAGATGTCGTGATGCGGCGGCGGCGAGATCAGGCCGACGCCCGGCTTGGCGTAGCGCAGCCTGGCGATCATCTCGTTCACCTTGTGGCCGGGGAGCTGCCCGCCCTCGCCCGGCTTCGCCCCCTGGGCGATCTTGATCTGGATGACTTCCGCGTTGACGAGGTAATGCGCCGTGACGCCGAAGCGGCCGGATGCGACCTGCTTGATCTTCGAGCGGCGCTCGCTGCCGTGCCGCGCCGGGTCCTCGCCTCCCTCGCCGGAGTTCGAGCGCGCGCCGAGGCGGTTCATGGCGATGGCGAGCGCCTCGTGCGCTTCGGGCGACAGGGCACCCAGTGACATGCCGGCGCTGTCGAAGCGCGGCAGGATCGCTTCGAGCGGCTCTACCTCGTCGAGCGGCAGCGGCGGCCCCGCAGGAAGCAGCTCGAACAGGTCGCGCAGGGTGGCCACCGGCCGCTCGTTTACGAGCTTCGCGTAGCTCATGTACCTGGCAAAATCGCCCGAGCGCACCGCCGCCTGCAGGGTCGCGACAACGTCGGGATTGAAGCAGTGATACTCGCCGTCGTGCACGTATTTCAGGAGGCCGCCCTGCCTCAGGGGCAGCCGCGGCTCCCAGGCGACGCGGGCAAGCTCGCGCTGGTCGTCGAGCAGGTCGTCGAAGCCCGCGCCCTGGATGCGGCTGACCGTACCGCGGAAGCACTTCGCCACGACCTCCTCGTGCAGCCCGACGATCTCGAACAGCTGGGCACCGCGGTAGCTCGACACGCTCGAGATGCCCATCTTGGACATGATCTTGAAGAGGCCCTTGCGCAGGCCGCGGCGGTAGCTCCTGCCAAGCTGCTGGTGGCGGTCGACGTTGCCCCGCTGGGCCAGCGCGTGCAGGCTCTGGTAGGCAAGGTAGGGATAGACGGCGGTCGCGCCATAGCCGATCAGGCACGCGAAATGATGCGCGTCGCGCGCCACGCCGGTTTCGACCACGAGGTTCACCGAGCAGCGCAGGCGCTGGCGAACCAGGTGATGGTGAACGGCACCCGTCGCCAGCAGCGCGTGCACCGGCAGCAGCCCGGGTTTCAGGTAGCGGTCGCTCAGCATCAGGAGCAGCCTGCCGTCCCTCGCCGCCCGCTCGGCCTCGAGGCAGATGCGGTCCAGCGCCTGCGGCAGCGACTCCGTTTCCGGCGCGTTCAGGTCGATGAAGGCGTGGCGGTCGGCGAACATGCCCGGGCCGAGAAGCTGCCGCAGCTTGCGCTGGGACAGGATCGGGGAATTGATCACGACCTGTTCCGCGTGCTCGGGACCGATGTCGAACAGGTTGCACTCCCGGCCGATGGTGGTCTGCAGTGACATGACGACACGTTCGCGCAGCGGGTCGATCGGCGGGTTGGTCACCTGCGCGAACTGCTGGCGGAAATAGTCGAACGGTGAGCGCACCTGTTTCGAAAGCACCGGCATGGGCGTGTCGTCGCCCATCGAGCCCACCGCTTCCTGTTCCGCTTCCGCCAGCACCGTGACGATCTCGTTCAGCTCCTCGTGGCTGAGGTTGAACATTTTCTGGTAGCTGGCGAGCGTTCCCGGATCCATCGGTTCCGCGGCCATGTGCCGGTCGACCAGCTCCGAATCGAGGTAGCGCAGCCCCTGCTTGAGCCACTTCTTGTACGGCGCCCGCGACTTCAACTCCTGGTGCACGTCGTCGGTGCGCAGGAGCCTGCCGTTTCGCAGGTCCACGGCCATGATCTCGCCGGGGCCGAGCCTGCCTTTCTCGACGACGTCCAGGGGATCGTAGTCGTACACGCCGATCTCGGACGCAATCGTGATATGCCGGTCCCGCGTGATCACGTAGCGGGCGGGCCGCAGCCCGTTGCGGTCGAGGGAGCAGGCGGCATATCGGCCGTCGGTCAGCACGATGCCGGCCGGGCCGTCCCAGGGCTCGAGGTGGCAGTCGTAAAATTCGTAGAACGCCCGTACGTCCGGGTCCAGTGAATCGACGTTCTGCCACGCCGGCGGGACCAGGATGCGCATGGCCTGCAGCACGTCCATGCCGCCGGCGCGCAGGACCTCCAGCATGTTGTCGAGGCTGGACGAATCGGAGCCGGTCAGCGACACCACCGGCTCGATCTCCGAGAGGTCGTGCAGGTGCTCGGAGCGGAAGTTCTCCGCACGTGCCACGGCCCAGTTGCGGTTCCCCTGGATGGTGTTGATCTCGCCGTTGTGCGCGAGGAAGCGAAACGGCTGTGCCAGCCGCCATTCCGGCAGGGTGTTGGTGGAAAAGCGCTGGTGGAACAGGCATACCGACGATTCGAGCCGCCTATCCCGCAGGTCCGGGTACAGCACCGGCAGGGCCTCGGGCATGACCATGCCCTTGTAGCTCAGCGTCGCCGACGACAGGCTGGCGACGTACGCCTGGCCGTCGATGGCGGCAAAGCGCCGCTCGGCGCGCCGGCGCGCGACGAACAGGCGCCGGTTGAAGCTCGGGCGCTGCATGCCGGCCGGCGCGTTGACGAACACCTGCTCGATGCGCGGCAGGCTCGCAAGCGCCTCCTCGCCGCAGGCGGACGGGTCCAGCGGCACCTCGCGCCAGCCGGCCACGTCGAGCCCGGCATCGAGAAGCGCCTGCTCGATCGCCCGGCGCACCGCCGCCGCCGTCGCCTCGGCCTGCGACAGGAACACGGTGCCCGCGGCAAACAGCGCCGCGGTAGCGATCCCGCAGTCGTCGGCAACGGCCCGTAAAAACCCGCTCGGCGCTTTCATGAGGATGCCGCAGCCGTCGCCGGACTTGCCGTCGGCGGCGACCGCCCCGCGGTGCGTCAGGCGGGCAAGGGCGGTTATTGCCGTCTCGACGATCCCGTGACTGGCCGCGTCGTCAAGGCTGGCGATCAGCCCGAACCCGCAGCTGTCGCGGTCGAATGCCGGATCGTACAGTCCGTTGACAGGTCGTTCAGTCATGGCCGTCCCGGGAAACGCATCTGGCCGAGCGCCCCCCCCTTTAAGCCTGCTCCGGCGGAGCAGGCCGATATCGACAATTCCGGTTGAGCGGCGCCCAGGCGACACCGTAAGAGCTGCCGTGGGGCCCGCGACCTCGGAGGAGAGATGCGGGCTCGTCAGGTACCGGTGCCAGCGTCGCACCGATCTGCTTGTGCGATTATCTGTTAACAGCCCGTTTTTTTAGTATAAGAAAACGCGCGCCGTTTTCAATTTTTTTCTTGATCCCGGCGGCAACCGATTGCAGCTTCGCGGGCTGCCCTGCACGGTGTGATATAAGTGGCGTGTCAGCACCGGTACCGCCAGCATGTCCACCTACAACTTCCGTGATTTCAAGCGGCTCGTGATCAAGATCGGCTCCGCGCTGCTCATCGACGAGTCCGGCAAGGTTCATCGACAGTGGCTCGCCGGTATCGCGGAGGACCTCGCGTCGATGCGCGCCGACGGGCAGGAAGTGCTGGTGGTCTCGTCCGGTGCCATCGCCATCGGCAGCGGTGTGCTCGGCATCGAACGCCGCCGGACCCGGCTGGACGCGCTGCAGGCTGCCGCGGCGGCGGGCCAGGTGCAGCTCATGCACGCCTGGCAGGAGGCGCTGGCCGCCCACGGCCTGCCGGTAGCGCAGGTGCTGCTGACCCTCGGCGATACGGAAGACCGCCGCCGCTGGCTCAACGCGCGGGGCACGCTGACCATGCTGCTGTCGCACGGGGTCGTCCCGGTCATCAACGAAAACGATACCGTGGCCACGGAGGAGATCCGCTACGGCGATAACGATCGGCTGGCGGCGCGGGTTGCACAAATGGTGATGGCCGATGCGCTCCTGCTGCTGTCCGACGTCGACGGCTTCTACACTGCCGATCCCGGGCGTGACCGCAACGCGGCTCACCTGCCCGAAATAGAGACCATCAGCGATGACATGCTCGCCCGGGCAGGCCAGCCGAGCTCCGACGTCGGCAGCGGCGGCATGGCAACGAAGCTGCAGGCGGCGCGCATTGCAACGCACGCCGGCTGTGCGACGCTCATCGCGAGCGGCACGGTGCGGCGCCCCCTCGCTGCCCTGGCAGAGGGCGCGAGGCACACCCTTTTTCATCCGCGGGGCACGCCGGGCACGGCACGCAAGCAGTGGCTGGCCGGTTCGCTTACCGTTCGCGGCACGCTCAGGCTGGACAACGGCGCGGTGACGGCGCTGGCCGGCGGCCGGAGCCTGCTGCCGGTCGGCGTGACCGGCGTCGAAGGCCGGTTTTCCCGCGGCGACCCGGTGTCGCTCGTCGACGCGCAGGGCAAGGAGCTTGGGCGCGGCCTCGCCGGGTATGAGAGCGACGAAGCCAGTCGCATCGCCGGGTGCCGTTCCGCCGAGATCGCGGCGCGGCTCGGCTACCCCGGACGGGCCGCGATGGTGCACCGTAACGACCTGGTACTGTTCACATGAAAGCACAATCCGCACATCGGCAATCCGCCATGACCTCCGGGTCGATCGCATCGGCAATGGAGGCGATGGGACGAGCAGCGAGGCAGGCCTCCCGCACGCTGGGCGCCAGCAGCGCCGATCAACGCAACCGCGCACTGCTCGCCGCGGCGGCGGAGATGCGCCGCCGGACGGGCGAGATACTCGCCGCCAATGAAAACGATCTCGAGCGGGCCCGCGGCGCCGCCCTGGGGGCCGCCATGCTGGATCGGCTGGCGCTGGACGGAGAGCGACTGGAAGCGATCGCCGCCGGCCTCGAAGCGATCGCGGAACTGCCCGATCCGCTGGGCCGGGTGCAAGCGGAATGGTCGCGGCCGAACGGGCTCTCCATACAGCGCGTGTCGGTGCCGCTGGGCGTGATCGGCATGATCTACGAGAGCCGGCCCAACGTCACCGCCGATGCGGCGGGATTGAGCGTCAAGTCGGGCAACGCGGTCATCCTCCGCGGGGGATCGGAAAGCTTCGAGTCGAGCAGCGCCCTGCACGCCTGCGTGGTCGCGGGGCTGGAACAGGCAGGCCTTCCCGGCACGTCCGTGCAGCAGGTACCGACCCGGGACCGTGCGGCAGTCGGTTACCTGCTGTCGTCGATGCGGACGTACGTCGACGTGCTGGTACCCCGGGGCGGCAAGAGCCTGATCCGGCGCGTGCAGCAGGAGGCGAGCGTGCCGGTGATCGGGCACCTCGAAGGCATTTGCCACGTGTACCTGCACGCCTCCGCTGACTCCAGGATGGCGGTGGAAGTCGTGCTGAACTCGAAGATGCGCCGCCCGGGCATCTGCGGCGCCGCCGAGACGCTGCTGGTCGACCGCGAAGCGGCGGCGCGCCTGATGCCTCCCGTGTTGAACGCACTGGCAGAAGCCGGCTGCGAGGTGCGCGGCGACGAAGCGCTGCAGCGCCTGTCGCCTTCAGTGGTGCCCGCCAGTGACGACGACTGGGCGACGGAGTATCTCGACGCCGTGATTTCCGCGAGGACCGTGGAGGGCATCGACGCGGCTATCGAGCATATCCGCACGTTCGGCTCGGGTCACACCGAGAGCATCGTGGCCGGGGACGAATCCGCGGCCGAAACCTTTCTTTCCGCCATCGACAGCGCCATCGTGCTGCACAACGCCTCGACGCAGTTCGCCGACGGCGGTGAATTCGGCATGGGCGCGGAAATCGGCATCGCGACCGGCAAGATCCACGCGCGCGGACCGGTTGGCGCGGAGCAGCTCACGAGCTACAAGTACGTCGTGCGGGGCGCGGGGCAGGTCCGGCCGCTGTAGCCCGTTTCTCCAGTGCCCGAAGGACCCGAGATTCGTCGAGCCGCGGACCGGCTCGCCGAGGTGCTGGTGGACAGGCGCCTGGCAGCCGTGTCATTCGGCATCCGGCGCCTGGCCCGCTTCGAGGGGGTGCTCAGCGGCCGGGTCGTCGACGCGGTCAACACCCACGGCAAAGCGCTCCTGACCCGCTTCGACAACGGCTTGACGATGTACTCGCACAACCAGCTCTACGGCCGCTGGTACGTTTGCCGGCGCGGTGAGCGGCCGGATACGAAGCGCAGCCTGCGGGTAGCGCTGCACACGGCGGCCCATAGCTGCCTGCTGTACAGCGCTTCGGACATAGAGGTGCTGGACGACGCCGGGCTCGCGCGGCATCCGTTCCTGGAGAGGGCCGGGCCCGACCTGCTGGCGGCAACGCTTGGCGTGCAGGACGTCGCCGAGCGGCTGCGCAGCAAGCGGTTCCGGGGGCGCGCCCTCACGGCGTTGTACCTCGACCAGGGCTTCATCGCCGGGGTCGGCAACTACCTGCGTTCCGAGATCCTGTTCGACGCCCGCGTGACGCCGGATGCGCGCCCCCGCGATCTATCGGCGGCTGCCGTCGACAGGGTGGCCCGCAGCACGCTGACCATCGCCCGGCGCTCCTACCGGACCGGCGGCATCACCAATCCGCCGGGGCGCGTCAAGGCGCTGCAGGCCAGGGGCCTCAACCGCGACGGCTACCGTTTTGCGGTCTTCGGGCGGGACGGGCAGCCGTGCTACCGCTGCGGGGCACTCATTCTCAGGCGTAGCGCCGCGTCACGCCGCTTGTACTGGTGCCCCCGCTGCCAGGCGCCGATGGACAGCCGCCCGCAACCCTGACGGCAGCGGCAACGCAGGGCGCTCCAACGCGTCAGCTATCGTCGTCCAGCGGCAGCAGCGCGGGGGTTTCCATATCGTCGAACTGGTCGTGGTCCACGGCCCAGAAGAAAGCCGCCACGGCGCCCGCCAGCAGCAGCAGCGACAGCGGGATCATGATCAAGAGCACGTTCATGCCGCGCCCACCTGCGGCGCGACAGGCGCGGCGACGGGCGTCGCCGGCTCCGGGCTTTCGGGACGGCGGCCGATACGCATGGCGTTCAGCACCACGACCAGCGAGCTGGCCGACATGCCGAGCGCCGCGAGCCATGGCGGCACGAATCCCAGCGCCGCGAGCGGTACGGCGGCGAAGTTGTAGACGAGGGCCCAGCGCTGGTTCTGCCGGAGTATGCCGAGCGTCTGCCGGGCCACGAGGCGTGCGGGCGCAAGCGCCGCGAGCCGGCCGCCGGCCAGGACGATGTCGCTGCTCGCCTGCGCAAGCTCCGCGCCTTCGGCCAGGGCAACGGCGACGTCCGCCCCGCCGAGGACCGGCGCGTCGTTGACGCCGTCGCCCACGGCCACCACGCGCGCGCCGTGCTCGCGCAGCGCAAACAGCCGGGCCAGCTTGTCCGCCGGCAGCTGCCGTGCGTGCCAGTCGCGGATTCCGAGCCGGGCAGCCGCCGCCTCGACCTTAGCGGTGGCATCGCCGCTCGCGATGGACAGTTCGAGGCCCTGCCGCTGCAGCGCCTCTACCGTCTCGCGAGCGTCCGGGCGCAGCCGCTCGCGCAGGTGGAACGCGGCGATCGCGCCGGTATCGTCGGCAAGGAGCACGGCGTCCTCGTCCTCCGGCAGGACAGCGCCGGCGCCCAGCGCATAATCCGGGCGCCCGAGGCGCAGCTCCCGCCCGTCGACCACACCGCGCACGCCGAAGCCGGCGCGTGCTTCCACGTCGTCTGCCGCATCGGTGCACGGGCGGGCACAGGCTGCCGCAATCGCCCGGGCCGCCGGGTGCCGGCTCTCGCGGGCCAGCGCGGCCGCGAGCCGCCGTGCGTCGGCCGCCGAAGTGTCACCTCGCGTGTCCACGCGCTCCAGCGCGAGCTCGGCGTCGGTCAGGGTACCCGTTTTATCGAACACGACGTGCGTCGCCCGGGCAAGCGCCTCGACGGCATCGGGCTTCACGACCAGCACTCCGCGGCGCGCAAGCACCGCAAGCGCGCGCGTGACGGCGACGGGCACCGCGAGCGCGAACGCGCAGGGACAGGAGACGACGAGCACGGCGAGCGCGGCGGTGAACGCGCGGGACGGCTCGATCAACGCCCATGCCGCGGCGGTCAGCACGGTGAGCGCGAGCACGCGCAGCACGAAGCGCGAGGCGGCACGCTCCCCCGCCTGCGCGAGACGCGGACGGGCCGCCTGGGCACGGCCGACGAGCGCCGCGATCCCGGCGAGCACGGTGTCGTGGCCCACGGCGTCGACCTGCATCTCCGCCGGCCCTTCGACCAGCACGCTGCCGGCGACGAGCCGCTCGCCCCGCCGGCGCGGCGCGGGCGCCGACTCGCCGGAGAGCAGCGCCTCGTCGACGAGGCAGCGCGCGCTCACCAGGACACCGTCGGCGGGGATCACGCCGCCCTCCGCGACGTGCACGCGGTCGCCGGGCACGAGCTCGCGGATCCCGACACGTTCGAGGCCGCCGTCCCGGAGTCGCCTGTCGGCAAACGGCGGCGTGAGCCTTGCCAGCGCGTCCGTCAGGTCACCGGCGCGATGACGCGCCCGCATCTCGACGTAGCGGCCGATCAGAAGGAAGAACACGAACATCGAAACGGACTCGAAGTAGACGTGCGCGCCGCCGCGCACCGCCTCGACGAGGCTTGCGACGTAAATGCTCGCGACGGCGATCGCGACCGGAACGTCCATGCCGGGGCGGCGCGCTTTCAGCGAGCGCAAGGCGCCGGCAAAAAACGGCTGCGCCGCATAGAACACCACCGGGGTCGCGACGAGGAAAGCGAGCCAGCGGAACAGCTCGCGCGTCGCCGGGTCGAGCGAATCGCCGCCGTTCAGCCACAGCACGGCCGCATACATCATTGCCTGCATCGCGCCGAAGCCCGCGACGAGCAGGCGCTTGAGCGCTGCCTTCGCCTCGTGGCGACGGACGTCGTCGAGCGCGGCGGCGTCCAGCGGCAGCGCCCGGTAGCCGGTGCGCGACAGCGCGTCGAGGAGCCGGGGCAGCGAGGTCACGGCTTCCCGCCAGGTAATGCGCGCGCGGCGCGATGCCGCGTTCACCTGCACGCCGAGGACGCCCGGCTCCGCCGAGAGCGCACGCTCAATGGCCATTACGCAGCTGGCACAGCGTACGCCCTCGATCAGCAGCATCGCTTCGCGGTGACCGCCGCCGAGGTCGCGGATCACGTGACGGGCGAGCTGCGGACGCCGCCAGATGTCCGCCGCAGGCGTTTTCATCGCGCTGCCTCCGGACTGTCCGCGCTGCCCGGGGAAGCAGCCGCGACCGGCACCTTCAGCAGCTCCGCACCCTCGACGGGAAGCGGCGCGTCCGCATGACGCAGCGCGAGCGCGATCGTCAGGATGCAGCCCGCGATGGAGGCAGCGAACAGCACAACGCCGAGCCACAGGATCGGCGCACGGAACCAGCGGCGGCGCGCACGTGCCCCTGCCGGGTCCCGGGCGGGCGCCGGCTTCCGCGGCAGGGCCGGAACGCGGATCGATGCGGTCTCGCGGATCATCGCGAGCGCCGCCGGCCGGCCTGGTCCTCGCCGTTCGCGTACAGCCAGGCCGCGATAGCGCGCGCCTCCTCCTCGCTGAGCCGCTCCCGCCACGCCGGCATCCGGCCGCTGCGCCCGTCGCGGATGGAATCGATCACGCTGGAGAGGTCGCCGCCGTACAGCCAAATATCGTCGCGAAGGTTCGGCGCCCCGAGCGCGGGCATGCCCTGTCCGTCGATCCCGTGGCAGCCCGCGCACATCGTCGCGTAGCGCGCCTTGCCCGCGGCGATCCACGCCGGCGATCCCTCGAGACCGCTCAGGCTGCGAACGTAGGTGGCGACTTCGACGACGCCGTCCTGGCCGAGCGCCGGACCCCACGCGGGCATTATGCCGTTGCGGCCGTCTAGAATGCTGGTGAGGACGGTCACCGGATCTCCGCCGTAGAGCCAGTCGGCGTCGACCAGGTTCGGCGCACCCAGCGCCCTGTTGCCCACCGCCTCCGTGCCGTGACACGCGGCACAGTTGTCCAGGTACAAACGCCGTCCCACGGCGAGGACGGCTTCCTGCCCGGCCAGCCCGTCGACGGCGCCGGACTGCAGCGACTGCAGGACCGGCTCGAACCTGGCGTCGTTCGCCGCCGCCGCGCGCTCGTACTGCCCGGCCGACGTCCATCCGAGAAGGCCGCCGAAGGCGCCGAAGCCCGGGTACAGCAGGAGATAGCCGAAAGCGGCGATGAACATGGCCGCCGAGAACAGCACCCACCACAGCGGCAGCCTCCGCACGCCCTCGCGCAGCACGCCGTGGGCCCACGCGTGGCCGCTGGTGCCGTCCTCGTCCGTGGGTATCCGGACTCGCTGCGCCCAGACGAACAGGAAAAACGTGATGCCGAGGTTCAGCACCACCAGGAACATGATCCAGCCGGACCAGAACGCGCTCATGACCCTGCGTCACGCGGGCCGGCCCCGCCCTCGATACTCTCTCCCGGCGCCGCGCTCCCGTCGTGCATCGGGATCTCCGCGAGCGCGTCGAACGTCGGCTTGTGGCGCGGTCGCCAGGCCCAGTACCAGATGCCGATGAACACGCTCATCAGCAGGAGGATCAGCACGCCGACCAGGTGGCCGAAGACCCCGCTCACGGGCCCTCCTCCGCGGCAACGGCTTCGTCCCCGCCCGCCACGGGCGCTTTCAGGCCCTGCAGGTAGGCGACGATTGCATCGAGTTCGGTCTTGCCCTCGAGGACCGCCGGCGCGGTCTCGATCTGATCGTCCGCGTAAGGATCCCCGAGGCGCTGCAGCCCGCGCATGCGAGCCTGGACCCCGGCCGCATCGATCGTGGCGCGCTCGAGCCACGGGTAGCCCGGCATGTTGGATTGCGGCACGACCTCGCGCGGTCGGACCATGTGAATACGATGCCATTCATCGGAGTACTTGCCGCCGACGCGCGCAAGGTCCGGGCCGGTGCGCTTCGAGCCCCACTGGAACGGCCGGTCGTAGACGGACTCGCCCGCCACGGAGTAGTCGCCGTAGCGCTGCGTCTCGAAACGCAGGGTCCGCACCATCTGCGAATGGCAGGCGTAGCACCCTTCGCGTACATAAACGTCCCGGCCGGCGAGTCGCAGCGGGTCGTAGGGTTCGACGCCAGGAGCGGGCTTGATCCTGTGGGCATCCATGAACAGCGGGGTCACCTCGGCGAGGCCGCCGAGCGCGACCATGATGGCGATGAGGACCCCGAGCAGCCAGGCGCGCTTCTCGATGGCCTCGAAGTACCGGTAGCGCAGCCGCATGGCCCTAGCCCCCGACCTGCAGCGTCGCCGGCTGCGCGACGGGCTGCGGCAGCGGCACGCGGATCGCGTCGATCAGCTTCGCGCGTGCGTCGGCGGCCGTGTGCCACAGGTTCCAGGCCATGACCACCATGCCGCCGAGTACCAGGAGGCCGCCGAGCAGGCGGATGACGTACAGCGGCTTCACCGCGATGAGGCTCTCGAGGAAGCTGTAGACCAGCGCGCCGTTCGCGTCCGTCGCCCGCCACATCAGGCCTTCGACCAGGCCCGCGGCCCACATCGCCACGACGTAGAGCAGCAACCCGGCCGTGTGCATCCAGAAGTGCACGTTCATCGCGCGGTGCGAATGCATCTCGGGGCGGCCCAGGGCGCGAGGCGCCATCGCGTACAGCGAGCCGATCGTGATCATCGCCACCCAGCCGATGGAGCCCGAGTGCACGTGCGCGATCGTCCAGTCCGTGTAGTGCGACAGGGAGTTGACCGATTTGATCGCCATCATCGAGCCTTCGAAGGTCGACGCCGCGTAGAAGGCGAGCGACACGATCATGAACTTCGCCGCAGGATCGGTGCGCAGCTTGTCCCAGGCGCCGTTGAACGTCATCAGGCCGTTGGCGGCGGAGCCAAGGCTCGGCATCAGCAGCACGAGAGAGAACGCGGCGCCGACGGACTGCACCCAGTCCGGCAACGCGGTGTACTGCAGGTGATGCGGTCCCGCCCACATGTAGACGGAGATCAGCGCCCAGAAGTTGACGATCGAGAACCTGTAGCTCCAGAGCGGCTGCTGGGCCTGGCGCGGGACGAAGTAGTACATCATCCCCAGGAAACCGGCGGTGAGGAAAAACGCGACGGCGTTGTGCCCGTACCACCACTGGACCATGGCGTCGACGACGCCCGAGTAGACGGGATAGGACTTGAACAGGGACACCGGCAGCGCGACGTTGTTGACGACGTGCAGCAGGCCGACCGCGATGATGAACGCGCCGTAGTACCAGTTCGCAACGTAGATGTGCCGGATCCTGCGACGCGCAAGCGTCCCGAAGAACACCACGCCGAAGGCGACCCAGACGACGGCGATCAACAGATCGATGAACCACTCCGGCTCGGCGTATTCCTTGCTCTGGCTGATGCCGAGCGGCATCGTCACCATCGCGAGCGCGACCGCGGTCTGCCACCCCCAGAACGTGAACGTCGCGAGCCGCCCGAACGCGAGCCGGGTGTGCCCGGTCCGCTGCACGATGTAATAGCAGGTCCCCATCAGGGCGGAGCCGCCGAACGCGAAGACGACGCCGAACGTGTGATCGGCGCGGATTCGGCTGAACGTCAGCCACGGCACATCGAAATTCAGTGCCGGCCACGCGAGCTGCGCGGCGGCGAACACGCCGATCGACATCCCGATGACGCCCCATACGCTCGCCGCGAGCAGGAACAGGCGCACCACGTGGTCGTTGTAGGTTTCCGTCCTTGTCATCGTCCCGGTCATCCCTCGGCCGCGATGGTGCCGCGAACACGAAGCGCCTACCTTGATCCAGGTCAAGCGCGGAAGCCGGCGGCGCGCGATAATCGGCGCACGGACTGTGGCTCACGTGATTGCGGAGGGGGACATGAACGAGAAGACGGGCATACGCGGTGACCTGGAGCGAGCCGGACGGCGCCGCGGTCCACGCACAGGGCGGCTGGCGCTCTGCGCGGCTGCGGTCCTCGCGGTACTGCCGCTCACCGCTCCGGTGGCGCAGCAGGGCGAAGGGTCCGGGCCGCACTTTACGCCGCTCGTGACCATCAAGGAGTTGATGGAGCAAACGATCACGCCCGCGACCAACACGCTATGGAACGCGTACGACCCTCCGACGGAGGAAGAGCAGTGGGTGGCGCTCGAGGAAGCCGCCGTCACGCTGCTCGCGGCGGCCAACGTCAACGCGCTGGGGGGCACCGGCCCCATGGACAATGAGTGGGTGCAGCAGCCGAGCTGGAAGGCGTTCAACGAGGTGATGGCCCGCGCCGGGCTGGACGCACTGGCGGCGATCCGCGCTCGAGACCACGACGCGCTGCTGCAGGCGGGCGACGTCCTGTACCCGCCCTGCGAGGGCTGCCACCGGCAGTTCAACCCCGGCGTGGTGGGTGGCCAATAGGGCCGCTCGGGGTCGGCGCGACGCGCTGACCTCCGGGCGCCGGCTAGGCGCTGGCTTGTGCGCGTTTCCGGGTCACCCTCGCCCTGGCAAGCCTGCGCCACCTCGCCCTGATCCGGCGCCCGTCGAGCCCGATGCGCTTGAACGCCAGCCAGGTGCCCGTCCCGCATACGAGCGTGACGCCGACGAGGAGCAGCCCGACGACGACGTCCCAAACGGGGCGGACACGCAGGCCCGCGAAATCGAAGTCGTGCAGCCCGGTGCGAATCCAGCGCGAGATGCGATGCTTCGCCCCGACGGTTCGCACCGCGCCGGTGGTCTCATTGATATAGAGGCGCGTCGCTTCGTCGTCACCCAGGATCACCCGGTAGACCGGAAGGTCCACCGTGCCCTTGTGGCCGTAGTAGAAGCTGTCCTCGGACCGCAGCACCGAGAACTCGCCGACCGCGGCGGGTAGCTGCGCGACGGCGGCCTCGACGTCGCGGCGCCGCAGCGGCGCGGCCTGCGCATTGGCGTCCAGCCGCAGGCGCGTGCCGTCGCTGCGCGTGCCGATGACGTACAAGCGGCCGTCGAACGGCGCCGACTCGAGCTGCTTCAGGTCGCGGGGAAGCTCGGCACTGCCGACCGCGGACAGGAAGCGGCGCAACTCTGCCAGCGTCGCCTCACCGCGCAGCTGGCGCGCGTAGTCGCTCGGGCCGCCGCTCAGGACTCCCCCCGGGTCGACCGTCATGAGGCCGCTGAACACCCACGTCAGCGCGAGGATGCCGAACACGAGACCCGTGATGTGGTGCCAGTACCACGAGCCCCGGAACGGGGACACGCGGCCGTGCCTTTTTGCCGACGCGTAGCGCGTAATGCCGACATAGATCCCCGTCGCGGCGAGAAACAGGCCGATGACCGAAGTCCAGATCACGACCTGCAGCCACAGCGGCCCGTTCTGCCGCAGCTGGGTCGGGTAAAGCCAGTGCGGGATGGCGCCGAGCCACGTCAGCACGCGCTCGCGCCGGTTCGTATCCTGGAACACTTCACCGGACGCACCGGATAGGTAGATTTCAGTACCCGCCGCGTCGTCGAACGCGAAGTGATGCACGGGCCGGTTCCGGCGCGCCGCCTGCACGGTCCATTGGTCGATCTCGACGACGCCGAGCGGCCGTGGCTCGCCGGCGATGCCGTTGCCGCGGCCGAACTCGCGGGCGATGTGAAGCAGCTCGGCGTCGGTGAAGCCGAGGCGCGCTTCACCGGTTCGCAAACTGACGATGCCCGCGGCAGCGGCGCCGGCACCCGGCCCGCCAAGCCGGACAATTGGCTCGCCGCCGAGCATCTCGATCCGGAACGCGGGAGCCGGTGCCGAACCGTCGACCGCGATCGCGTCCTCGACGAGTAGCGCCTCGACAGCGCAGCAGCCTGAGAGACGCAGGGGCTCCAGTCCGTCGAGGCGCTCGGCCGCCGTCAGGCTCGGATAACTTTGGTACATCATCACGAAGCCCGACAGGCACCACAGCGTCATCAGGAGGCCGACGGCGACCCCGAGATAGCGATGTACGAGAAGAATCACGCGCATCGCGGCCTGCTTCCTTCCGGGTTTCGCAAACGGTGCACCCAATCGATATCGCGTCGACCGAACAGCGCTAAAAGCTGAAGCTGTACGTGAGGTAAGCGGTGCGCGGCGCACCGAGCTGCCGGTACAGGTACTGTTCACCGGTCGTCTCCAGCGCCGTGGAGCGCACGCGTATTGCATAGTCCTCGTCGAACACGTTCTCGAGCCTCAGGTTCAGCTTGTGGTTCTGCGCCTCGTCGAAGAAGTACCGCGCTCCGAAATTCGCGACGTAGTAATCGCCGTAGCGCTGTTCGCCGAAGCCGGTCACGTTCGTCGTTGTTTTGCCGACGCGCTTGACCGCGAAGCTTAAGCCAAAAGACGCCCCTGCAGGATCGTACGAGAGCGACGCCTTCTGGTTATGCCGCGGACGTCCGTCGATCTGCCGGCCGCTGAGGTCCTCCTCCTGGCTGTAGGTGAAGTTGACCATGAACGACAGCGCCTGCGTGACCGGACCGCGCAGCGTGAACTCGGCGCCCTGGACCTCGACCTCGTCTTCGACGTTGATGCGAACCCGGTCGTAGCCCGGCGGTACCGGTATCGGCGAATTCTCGACGTTCGTTGACGAGATCAGGTTGTCGACGGTCCTGTCCCAACCGCTGAGCTGCCAGCTGAACGGACGGTCGGCGATATCGAGACGGCCGCCAATTGCGAGGTTGAGGCCGATGCTTTCCTCCGGTTCGAGATTGGGGTTGCCGTAGGCACAGCAGGCATCGATGTTATAGAGACTGTAGGCGTCGGGCAGCATGAACGACGTACCGTACACCCCCTGGATGTAGAGGTGATCGTTGAAGTAGTGCTCCGCTGAAATACTGCCGACGGTCGCCTTGGCGCCCCCGGTATCGTTATAGCGCATGCCGATCGCGAGCCGCGTGTTCTCGGAGAATGCATCGCTCGTGCGAACCTGGGCGTAGACTGCACGAACCCGTTCCTGCCGGGCGTCGATCTGCAGCACTTCATCGAGGCCTTCGTAGCGCTGGTAGTCGAAGCCCACGTGCCACGCAACCGGGCTCCCCGCGGGACTAATTTCGGCGCCGGCACCGAACCCGATGTCTTCGTAGCCCCAGTAGGGCGGATCCGCGGGTTTCGGCGGCGCGTAATAGTGTGTATCCCAGTCGTGATAATAGCTCTTCACGAACAGGCGCAGGGAGTCGCTGGGCGTGTAGTCGAGCCGCGCGCTGATGATCTCCTCGTCGCGGTCGTTCACGTCCTTGCCGCCCGGGTTCGGATAGTCGAGAGCCGCCTCGGTGTGGATCGCCTGGATGCTGAGCCTCAGCTCATCCGTGAAGTCGTAGCCGTATTTCACGCCGAAGCTCGTGACATCGTAGCCGCGATCGCGCAGCACGGCGCTCGGCTGGTATACGTCATAGATGCGGTAGCCGTCGGTCTCGTCCTTCGAGGCCCAGGCCACCAGCTTGTGCCCGCCGATCGAGCCGCTCACATAGCCGTTCAGGTGGACGCCGTCGTTGGCGTCGAGCCCGAGGCTGAGCGCTCCCCGGGTCTCCTCGGAAAACCCGCGCGTCACCACGTTAATGACGCCCGCGACGGCCTGCGTGCCGTACAGCAGCCCGTGGCCGCCCTTCAGCACCTCCAGCCGCTCGATCATGCTGGCCGGCAGGGTGTCCGCCGGGCTCGTGCTGTTGTAGAGCCGGTTGTTGATGCGCACGCCGTCCATCGCCCACAGGACGTCGCTCGTGCGAGAACCCTGCAATGACAGGTCCACGTAGCTGAAGGCACCGGCCTGGGTGGTCAGGTACAGCCCCGGCACGAGCATCTCGAGCGACTGCGTGACATCCACGAAGCCGTGATTCCCGATCTGGGTCTCGGTCACGAACTCGACGTCGGCGCCGTACTCGGCGAGCTCTATGGGCAACGACGTGTCGAGGCCGCGCGCGCGAACGATAATTTCCTCGAGCTCCGCCTCCGTCACGCCGCCGACGGCGGATGGCGTCTGGGCCACGACCGGCGCGGCCAGCAGCAGCGCGAGCGCGCCGGCGGCGGCGGTGCGGTTGCCGAAACGAACGTTCTGCATGTAAAAATCTCCCCCGGCGTCACCCCGGTTGCTCGAATACGGTAGACGTCCGAGCCGCCTGTCCGGCAGGCCCGGCCCGGCACAGCCGGACTGACCTTGTTAGCGGCGGCGGGGGTTCGAGACAAGTTAATAACCGTTGGTCGCACGCCCTGCCGGGATTCGGGCTGCGCCATGCCCGTAAGTACTGCGGGCTTGCGGCGATTCTTTGCCGATCGGCGTTAACGATGGTGAATTAACGTTAAAGTGCGCATTTTCCGGCGGGAAGCGTTGGGGGTAGGTCGATAATGGACGCATTCGGGGGGCCACGGGGATCGGCGGCCAGGCGCGCGTGGCCGTAAACGTCCGGCAGGCGGGGAACGGGATCGTGCGGGCCGCGAGCGGGCCGCGCGTGCTCGCCATCCTGCTCCTCGCGTATATCTTCAATTTCATCGACCGCCAGATCGTCGGCATCCTCGCGGTGCCGATCAAGGCGGAGCTCGGGCTTACGGACCAGCAGCTCGGCCTGATGGGGGGGCTCGCCTTCGCGCTCTTCTACACGGGGCTCGGCATCCCCGTTGCCTGGCTCGCCGACCGCAAGAGCCGCGTCTCCATCATCGCCATCAGCCTCGCGCTGTGGAGCGCGTTCACGGCGCTTTGCGGCCTCGCGCAGAATTTCTGGCAGCTTTTCCTGGCCCGCATGGGCGTCGGCGTCGGCGAGGCGGGCGGCGTTGCGCCTTCCTACGCGCTCATCAGCGATTTCTTCCCGCCCGAGCGGCGCGCCCGGGCGCTTGCCGTCTTTTCCTTCGGCATCCCGATCGGGGCGGCGCTCGGCATTTTCTTCGGCGGCTGGCTCGCCAGCCACCTCGACTGGCGGTCCGCGTTCGTTATCGTCGGGGTCGCGGGGCTCGCCCTGGTGCCACTCGTCCGCTGGGGCATCGAAGAGCCCGCGCGGGGCGGCTATGACAGCGCCGAGGGAAGCGTCTCAGGGGCAGCGCCGCCGTTTTCGGTCGTGGCGAAGCGGCTTGCGGGGACGCCGAGCTTCTGGCTGCTGTCCTTCGGCGCCGCGTCGGGCTCGATCCTGGGCTACGGGCTGATGTTCTGGCTGCCCTCATTCTTCAGCCGGACGTTGGGGCTGGGGCTGATGGAGATCTCGTGGTTTTACGGCGCGATCATCCTGCTGGGCGGCCTTGCGGGCACGTGGTTCGGCGGCTGGCTCTGTGACCGGGTCGGAAAAGCAAATCCCGGCGCCTACGCGCTGATTCCCGCCGTTTGCTTCCTGGTGGCCGCGCCGGTCTACGCCGCCGGCCTTTTCGCGCCCACGCTAGCGGCCGCATTCGTCCTGTTCCTGGTTCCGCAGGCGCTGGGCCTCGCCTGGCTCGGCCCCATCCTCGCGGCCATCCAGCACATCGTGCCGCCCAACATGCGCGCCACCGCTTCGGCCTGCTTCCTGTTCATCAACAACCTGCTCGGGATCGGCGTCGGCACCTGGTTCTTCGGCTTCATGTCGGACCGCATGAGCGTCCTCTACGGCGCCGACGCCCTCCAGTACTCGATTCTTTACGGTCTCGGCTTCTATCTCCTGAGCGCGGCGTTCTATCTCATCGCCGCCTCGCGCCTGAAGCGGGACTGGTACCGGGCATAGGCGGCGTTGCCCCGTTGCGCTTTGCGACCAAGGCGATCGAAGATGGAGCGGTGGCCTGCCTCCGGGCGCGGTCAGGTTCGCCGGCGCGCCTGGCGAAGGGACGCCGGTCTTTCCCGGACAGCAGCAGCTCGAGCGCGCCCATAAGAATCACGGCATAGCCGATGAGTTCGAGCATCTCTTCAAGCGCGCGTTTCTGGTCCCGGACGTAGTAGTCACCCCACAAAGCCTCGAGCAGTGGCTCGTGGCCGAGCTGCTGCGCCAGCGGCACGGCAATGACGAAACCGCACCATAACAGGGTGAAAGCGCGTCCCCGCACGAGCTGCCCCAGCGCCGTTTTGAAGCGCTGTCGATCCCTGTAAACGATTGCCGCGCCGGCAAGCGCAATCAGCGCGACCGGAAGCTTCCAGCCCCACAGCGGATTGAGCGTATCGAGCAGGGCGTCCTGTTCGCGTACGACGGCGACAACGACGGCCGCCGCCAGGGAAATCGACAATGCGCGGGATTGTGCGCGTCGGGCGGCAACGATGGCAAAGACGACCGCCGCGGAGAGGAGGACCACTACCTGGCTCCACTCGACGATCCCGTTTTCACTGAACCCGGCGGGCCCACCGGTCGTCGCGATGACCCGGAACAGGACCATCAGCAGTGAAATGGCACAGGCGTATATGAAGTACCGCAGCAAAACGGCCAGGACGCGCGGCTCTTCCCTGCCGGACGCGCACACCGGGCTCGGTAACGGCGTTGAATCTGCTGCTGACCGTATTGGTTCCGCAGCGCCTACTCGGTGCATCTGGACTATCGCAAAAGGGCCGGATTCTGGACATCCGGTGCCCCGAATGCAATCCCTTGACTACTCGAGAAAAGCCCAAGCCGACCAGCGCGCCGTCACGGCCGCCGGTCGACCGGGGAAGCCGATGCCACGCTGCAAACCGGGTCAGTAGCGAACCTTGACGCGCGCCCGCAGCATACGCGGCTCATCCAGCATGAAGCTACTGTAGCGGTTCTGGGAAACCGTGTAGAAGTTCTTCTCGTCCGTGATGTTCGTGAGGGCAAGGTCGAAGGACACTTTCTCGAACCGGTCGAAGACCAGGAAGGCGTCCATCGTGTAGCGATCCGGTACCTTGAAGCGCAAGCTGTCTTCGCGGTGCCAGTACGCCCCGTGGTAGTTGTAGCCGACGCTCGCATTGATGCCGGCCAGGGGACCTTCGAGGACCTGGTACTGAAGGAAGAGGTTCGCCAGGTGGTAAGGCACGTTGGCGACGGGCCTGCCAACGATCTCCTCGTTGATGTCACGGGTCACCTCGGTTTCCTGGTAGGTATAGTTGGCCACGATGTTGAGGCCGTCGGTTATTCTCCCCAGCGCCTCGAACTCGATACCCGAGTGGCGCTGGCTGCGCCCCGCGACGACGAAGTCCTCGCCGGGCACATTCAGCGGGTCACGCGCCTGCACGTCCTCGCGATCGATGACATAAAGCGCGGTGTTCAAACCAAGCGAACCGCCGAAGAGCTCGGCCTTGGCTCCGACTTCCCACTGGTCACCGATCTCCGGATCGATGACAGAGAGGGCTCGGGTGGAGCCGGTCTGCGGAATGAAACCCTGGCTATAGCTTGCGTAAGCGTTCAGGTTCTCCCTGATGCTGTACACCACCCCGACGCGCGGCGTGAACCGCGAGATGCTGTAGTCCGCGGTAATTTCGTACTCGGCCGTATTGGGATCGACGCCGCTCACGAAGTCCCTGATGTCGGCATACGAGATATCCGACCACGTTTGCCGGCCGCCAACCAGCAAGGAGAGCTTGTCGTTCAGCTCGAACAATACCTGCGCGCCGATGGAATAGTTGTCACGATCCTCCTTGGTGAATCCGGACAGCGGCGACTCGAAACCGGGGTCGTTGATGTCGACGGCGGAGAAGTCGGGGTCGAGCTGGGACGTCGATCCCAGGAAGACGTAGGCGTAGCGAGGGTCGTCGCGTTTAATGCTCCGATGCTCGCCGTTCACGAGGAACTTGTGGCGCTGGCCAAACAGCTCGAACTCGCCGCTGAAACGCAGCTCGGCATCCGCCGACTCGATGCCCTTGGCATAGTTCAGGTTGTAAATGTACGTTGTGGGGGTCGCCGGGCCAGAATAGTTGTACGCATACACGGATCGTGAACGATTCTGCACATCGGTGTAGCCGACCTGGCCTTCCAGCGCATAACCGTTCGTGAAATCGTGACGCAGGTGGCCAATGTACTGCCGGTGCTCCGTCTTGTCCTTGTTGTAGTCCGGTAACCCGAAAAAGACGTCTCTCGGCGCATCCCACGGAACCGTCAGGTTGCCGTTCTCGTCGAGCGTCAAGGTCAGGTCACCGCCGAAGCGCCGGGTCTCGTCCTGGATGAAAGCCGTGGCACTGAGCGAGGTGGAGTCGGTGATATCCCAGGCGACGGTCGGCATGACGGCGTATCGCTCCATTTCCTCGCCGTCCGTGATGAACCCGCGGTCCTGGGCTACACCTACGAGCTGGGCTCGTACGCTTTCCCCGCCAATGGGCCCGCCGAGGTCGAATTCCAGCCGCTGGTAATCGTAGGAACCGAAGCTCAGCGAGGTCGTGGCCTCGAACTCGTGCGGCGGCTTCTTGGTAATCATGTTGACGGTGCCGCCGTAATTATTTACACCGTAAACGACCGCGGTCGGCCCTTTGACGAACTCGATGCGCTCGACCGTCGCCACATCGGGAAAACGCGTTCCGAGCGTGGAGAAGCCGTTGATCTTGAGCCCGTTGTCCTGGTCGATCGCGAAGCCCCTGGCGTTGAGTATGCCTCCCCCGCCCCAATCGCCCAGGGTGTAGGCGCCGGCGACGTACTTCGCCACCTGCAGGAGACCTTCGGGTCGCGCCGAATCGATCAGGTCGGCAGTGACGACCGAAATGCTCTGCGGCGTGTCGAAAATCGGCAGGTCGAACTTGGTGGCACTGGAGGCGTCGGTCGGCCTGAAGAACTCCTTCTGTCCCGTTACGACGATTTCCTCGAGCGTTGCGTTGCCCTCGCGGGTTTCGTCACCCGTCGTTTGCGCCTGGGCGGCGATCGCGGAAAGGGATGCCAGCGCAGAGGTAGTAAGGATGCCTTTACGCGGTGCACGTGCCGCCAGCGATTCTGCAGACTTCTTGCCAGATTTATTGCTCATATCTTGTTCTTCCCCCGAGCATCTGCCCTCAGTGAGAATAGCAAAGGGCATCTAAAAGATTCGTTTGAATAAGCGGGCACCTACAGAATAATTTGTGCCTGTGAGCCCGCATGACGCCCGCGGCGCTGCGACCGTGTTGCACCGGTGGAACGGCAACGTCCCGGAGTCAGCGGCGAACGACCGGCAGGAGAATGCGAGACGGGTGGTCTGCCGAAAAGTGGAGGGTGTTTGTGGCCGCTACACCCGCTTTTTCGTCGTAGTTGTTGCCACCGGTGTTCAGGTTACGCAGGTAGTGAGGGAAGTTCGATGAGGTAATTTCGACCCGGATCCGGTGCCCCTTGTCGAGCAGGACGCTCGTTGCCATCGGCGGAAGGCGAAGCTCGTACACCTCACCCGGACGCATGAACGTCTCCGTCTCGTAACCGTTCCGGTAGCGGGCCCGCATAATCGTATCGGCAAGGTTGAAGGCGCGGCCATCCGGCAGCACCTGCGTGAGCTTGACGGCAAAGTCGGTGTCTTTCGCATCCGAAGAGACGAACAGTACCGTGTCGATGAAGCCGGTAACTTCGGTCGGTTCCCGGAAGGGTTCACTGGTGTAGACCAGCACGTCGTGGCGCCTCTGGACGCCCGCCTGGTCATAAGACCCGCCAGCCAGCTCGTCCCCGTAGCAGCAGCCGCCGCCGCCGACCGAGGGCACGGGCTGCATCGGGTCGTACACGTAGCTGTCCGTACCCGCATCCCGTGGCGGCCGCCGGTCCAGCCTCCCGTCCCCGGCCAGCGAGTTGGCGCCGGCGTCACTGGCAAAATGCCACGCCGTTGGCTGCGCACCCCGCGGCGGGAACGTGTCGTAGCCCTGCCAGCCCTTGCCGATCGTGAACAGGGCCACTTTCGGGCGCGCCAGCGCGGCGTTTCGCTCGCCCTTGAGCCAATGGGCCAGCCAGCCATCGAAAACGTCGAACCAGTCGAAGCGCGCGTCGCCGAGGTCGCGCTCGCCCACGATCGTGCTTTCGCTTTCGAAACCCTGCTTGCAGTGCGTCGTGGGGCCGATGATCAGGAACTGGTTATCCCTGGCGCTGGCGGTCGCGGCATTCTCCCGCTGCCAGTTGTAGAAGGCGATATCGGGCGCTACGGCATAGTCGTACCACGACAGCACCCAGATCGCCGGAGTGCCGAACCGGTCCCCCTCGTCCGCCAAGGCCATCTCGTTCCACGCCGGGTCCGCCGGCGTTCTCGTGATGAACTCGTCGAAGTCGGTCGGCAGGGCATCCAGCGCGCGCATCATGTCCTGGATCGGCAGGTGCCACGCCGCGCGCGCGAGGTTGCGCTCCGGTATGTTCGGCACGATGTCGTAGTACTTCTCCAGCAGGATGCGCTCCTCACGAGTGAGATCGGTCGGGAACTCGGGCCGTATGCGGTAGCCGCCCGGGTAGTACCAGTTGATCCACATCTGGTTGACGCCGCCGCGAAACCAGTTTCCCTGCTCGCGATGCGGCCCGATCACGCCGATACCGGCGTTCGGGCTCATGGCGATCATCGCGGCATGACCGGGATGCGCGGTGGCGGCGAGGCCCAGCTGGTTCTCCGCAGAAGAGGAGCAGCCGATGGTGCCGACCTTGCCGTTCGACCAGGCCTGCCGCGTGATCCACTCGACGGTGTCGTACCCGTCCTCGAACGCGCCGCCAAGTACCCGGTATTCACCCTCGGACCAGTGGCGGCCGCGCTCGTGGCTCACCACCACCGCGTAGCCGCCTTGCAGCCATCGCGACAGCGGCCCGGTCCAGGAGCCGATCTCGCCCTCGAGCCCGTAGGGCGTACGAATCAGGATCGCCGGCAGGTTTTCGCGGTTCCCCGATGGAAACAGGATGTCGGCGTTCAGTCGGACCCCGTCGCGCATCGGGATGCGAAGCTGCCGCTCCCGGTCCATATTGCCGATGACGGCCGCCGCTTCGGCGGCGTCGATGCCGAAGCGGTCGGTGCGCTCCTGCCCATCCGCCCGCAACGCGGCGCCGAGCATCACCATCGCAAGCAGCAGGAGTGTGCTCCGCATGATCATCAGCCTCAGGCCAGGCGCCGAGGGGCTTCCGCGTTCGCTTTAAGGGCAGGTCCGGTATCGTCGCGCAACACCGGCCGCGTGAGGCAGGTCGCGCCACCCTCCGCTTTCAGGCTGATCTCGTCGCCGCGATAGGTCTGGACGCGGCACCCGGCGGCCCGCAGCCGTTCCTCGGTTACCGGGTTGCCCTGTAACAGCACGACGTCGCGCGGAGCAAGCGCGAGCACGTTCGTCGCCTGGCCGTGCAGGAACTCGTTCTCCGGTGCCTCGACCAGCCCGATACCGCGGCTTTCCAGCTCCTTGAGCAGCCGTACCGGCATGAGGGGCAGGTAGACCACCGCCAGGTCGTCGTCGATCATGCTGATCATCGACATGAGGTGGAGGCAGGCATCGCGCCCCTGGTAGACGGGAAGATCGTAGGTCACCACGCGCACGCCGACGGGCGCCAGGAGGTCTCGCAGCTGCGCCGCGCCCTCCTCGTTCGTGCGAAAGCCGATACCGACGGCCAGCGTCTCCTTGTCCAGCCACATCAGGTCACCGCCTTCCGCACGTGCCTCACCCTCCAGGCGTCCCAGCGGCGGCACCCCGAGCCTCGCGAGCAGGCGCGCCATGGCGTCCTCCTCGCCCTGCCGCAGCGCCTTGCCCATGCGCAGCACAATGCTGCCGTGGTCGGTAACGAGCGCGGAATCGTGGGTGAAGATCGCATCCGCCAGCCCTTCCAGCGGCTGGTCGTGGAACACGACATGGGCGCCGGCCTCCTCGAGGATGCGAACAAAAGCCCCGTGCTCTCCCTGTGCGCGCCCGAGGTCAGGAGTCCCGTGATAATTCCAGTCCTCCGGGTTCACCTCCGCGAAGGCTTCATCCGGACGCCGTACGATTACCTGCCTCAGGCGCCCGACCATGTTCTGACAACCAAACTTTCGCATGCCGTGCGACTCCCTCGTTCTCAATTCGCGCCCGCCAGGGCGACGGCCTCGTCGGTCGTCAGCACCGTGCAGAACTCGCGGTTCAGGGTCGCGAGGGTGATCTCGTGCACGACCTCCGGATCGTGATCGGTGCCGTCCCTGCCCATGCGGTTCGTGCAGGATGTCGCGTCCGAGATGCAATAGGTGTCGAAGCCGAGGTTCTGCGACATACGCACGGTCGTTGCAACACACATGTTCGTGAAGAAACCGACACAGACCAGGCGCCGGACGTCCAGCCGCCTCAACAGGAGCGGGAAGCGCGTGCCGATGAAGGCGCTGTGCACGTCCTTCACAATCACCGTCTCGCCGTCTATCGGCGCTGCCTGTTCCTTGATTCGACCACCCGGTATAGACAGCCGGAGCGGCGAATTCGGCTCGGTCGAATCATGCTGCGTATGGAACACGGGAAGCGATCGGCGTCGCCAGGCTTCCAGCAGTCGCGCAATGTTCTCTTCAGCTTGCGGATTGTTGCGGCGCCCGCGGGGGCCTCCCCAGTGCTGCAAATCGTCAACCCCGTGCTGCACATCGATAGACAGCAACGCGGTATCGGCTCCAAATGCCTTCGTCATAACTCACCAGGTAAAGCAAAACCTGCGCAATCTTAGCGCGGGGGCGGCAGAATGTTGTTTCGAAAAACAAGCCGTGGCGACACGATATTCTTACTTAGTGCGCAGCGCGGAATGGCCTGCCGAAGGGTTCGACCCGCGGTTACTCCACCCTTATTCCAAGCACCAGGTCCATGACGTTGGTGCCCGTCGGGCCGGTCCGGACCAGGTCGCCGCTCGCCTCGAGAAAGCTTCCCGCATCGGCGCGGGCAAGCGCGCGGCCCGCGTCGAGGCCCGCCTGCTCCCCACGCTCGATCGTACCGCCGTCGACGAGCGCGCCGGCGTCGTCCGTCGGACCGTCGGTGCCATCGGTTCCGCTGGCGAGCAGCAGCACGCCTCGGGCACCGCTGAGCGCACGCGCAGCGGCCAGCGCCAGGCTCTGGTTACGCCCGCCGCGGCCGGGGCTGAGGGGGAGGCGCACCGTCGTTTCGCCACCCCAGACGTGAAGCGTGTTCGGTGCTGAAGCAAGCACGCGCTGTGCGAGTTCCACGCCCGCCTCTGTCGCCTCACCGGCGATGAACTCTCCGTGTATTGCCGTTCGCCAGCCGCGCGCGATTGCCGCCTGCGCAGCGGCGTGCCTGGCATCGTCGAGCCTTGCGACGATCCTGAAACGTACGCGGGCGAAACACGGATCTCCGGGTGGCGGCACAGGGGGTGCAGCGAGAAGCGCTGCCCGCACCGCAGGCGGCGCGTCGTCGAACGGCTCCTCGGCGATGCTCGCATCGGCAACCAGGGGCCCGCTGCCGATGAAGCGCGGATCGTCGTTCGAAACGTCCGAAATGGCGAGGCAGGTGACGGGACGTGGCGCGAGCAGCCGGGCGAGCCGGCCGCCCTTTAGCAGCGACAAGCGCTTGCGGATACGGTTCATGGCCGCGATATCGCGCCCGGAGGCAAGCAGCCACTCGTTCAAACGTTGCAAGGTTTCAAGCGTCGCGCCCGACGGAAGCTGCTCGACGAGCGCCGACGCGCCGCCTGAAAGCAGCACGAGCACCCGGGCCGACGGCGGAATGCGTTCGATGAAACGAAGAAGTGCCGCGCCGGCCACCAGGCTGCCCTCGTCCGGCACCGGGTGGGCCGCTTCCAGCACCGGCCAGGGCAGCGGTTCCGCATGCCCGTACTTGGTGGCGACGAACGCGTCCACGATACGACGACCGAGCGCATCGCGCGCGCCGAGCGCCATTGCGCAAGCCGCTTTGCCGAACGCGACCAGGTACACGGGACCGGAAACCGGCTGCGCGGCGAGCGCATCGTGCACGCGGTGGCGTCCGTTTACGGCATGGAGCGCTGCGAGCAGCACCTCGAACAGGCGCTGGCGCGACTCGCTCAAGGACATGCGAACCGCACGCCGGTCTTCTTCGCTGCCTTCTTCCACTGCTCGAGACCTCGTAAGATTGTCTCCCTCACGGGGCTCGAGACGACGAACTCCAGCCCCGGACGAAGCACCGGGGAAATACTGTACCTGATGCTCGACGCAAGCGAGATGCTCAATGGCCAAGCGCAACCCGGAACGGACCTCCCAACGAATTCTCGATGCCGCCACGGTGGAGTTCGCCGATAAAGGGCTCAGCGGCGCGCGCGTGGACACGATCGCCGCACGCGCAAACATCAACAAGCGCATGCTGTACCACTATTTCGGCGACAAAGAGGCGCTTTACGTGGCCGTGATGGAGAAGGCCTACGAAGGAATCAGGACCGCCGAACGCGAGCTCGACCTGGGCGCTTCCCCTCCCGTGGATGCGGTCCGGCAACTCATCCACTTCACCTTCCAGTATTTTGTGGACCACCCCGAGTTCATGCGCCTCCTGAACAACGAGAACCTGCACGGTGCGCGCTACATCCGTCGTTCGTCCAAAATCCTCGAGCTTCACGTGCCCATGGTCGATTACATCCGTGAGGTCATCGAACGCGGTGCGGCCGACGGAACCTTCCGGTCCGGGGTGGACCCGGTCCAGCTCTACATCTCGATAGCGGGACTGGCCTATTTCTACCTGTCCAATTCAGTCACGCTCGGCACGATTTTCTCGCGCAACCTGATGACGCGGCGTGCGATCAAGGTACGGCAGGAGCACATTACAGAGGTCATCCTGGGTTACCTGATGAACAAGAATGACTCACCGGCGTGACCGCCGCCCAACGTGACCGGAGGTCCGGCGGTCACGCGAGGTTTTTCCCGAACCCTCCAGCGGATGATCGAAAGGTGCAACATTCTCTTGCTACGGGCGAACCCCCTTTGCTAAAGTAACCTTCTGGTTACTTAATGTAACCGGTGCTGCTTTGGAGGCTACTCATGCGATCCTGGTTGCCGGCTGTTCTCTCGATGACCCTGGGCCTTGCCTTCCCGGCGCACGCCGAATGGCAACCGGAAAAGCCGGTACGAATCATCGTACCCTGGAGTGCCGGCGGCTCCACCGACCAACTGATCCGGATCCTCGCCGTGGAACTCGGCGAAGCGTTAAAGCAGAAGGTGATCGTGGTCAATCAGCCCGGCGGCGCAGGCGCGGTGGGCACCAAGGCAGCGCTGCTCGCGGATCGGGACGGCTACACCTGGGCAGCCGGCGCCACGAAGGATCTCGGGACGTACGCGGTCACCGGCTCCGTCGAGACTCATCTGAAGGACTGGCATCTTTACCTCGCGGTATCGAACTATACGATCCTGTCCGCCAACCCCTCTTCTCGGTTCAATTCCGTCGACGACGTCGTCCAGGCGATGCACTCGCGGCCGGATACCGTCACCATTGCCACCGGCGGCATCAACTCTGCAGGGGGCGCTTCGGCCGAGTCGCTGAAAGCCGTTGCGGGCGGCGAATACAAGATGCTGAGCTACGACGGCGGCAATTCAGCCGTCCTGGCGACGATTTCCGGAGAGACCGCCCTCACGACGCAGCTCGTTTCCGACCAGTACGAGATGCTGCGGGCGGGCCGCCTCAAACCGCTGGGTGCATTCACCCCGACGGCGGTTTCCGTCGCCGGGGTCGGGACCATTCCGCCACTCACGGCCAGCCTGCCGGACATCATGACCGCGGCCGTCCACTTCGGAATATGGGCGCCGAAAGGGACGCCTGCCGCCGTGATCGACACCATGAACGACATCTGGGACACGCAGATGCCGCACTCTTCCAGGCTGAAAAAGTATGCCGAATCAAAAGGGCTGACGGTGGACGTGATGCGCGGCGAGGCGGCCTATGAGCAGGTGTTTCCCGCCACTCGCGTATACGCATGGCAGCTACACCAGGGCGGCATGAGCAAGGTCAGCCCCGCTGATGTAGGAATTCCGCGGCCCTGACGCGCTCCTAACCTGCCCGCATCCCGATGAACCAGGTTCACCCTCGCCGGGCGCGTAACGACTTCCTGCAGGGAGTCGCATTCTGCGCGTTCGGCCTCTACATGGCCGTCGAGGGGTTCGGCATGCCCGGTGCCGGAGGATTCATCGAAGCAGGCGGCGAGCCCGGCCGGGTGCCCGTCATGCTGGGCATCATTATCGGCACACTCGGCGCGACGTTGATGGCCCGATCAGCCCGGGCTGCCCTTACCTGGCTGCGTCAGCGCCCGCCGAGGGAAGTCGATGACTCGATCAATCCGCGGGTCGCGCTAATGACCGCGGCAGGTTGCACCCTCTATGGCGTCGTGCTGATCGGCCTGCAGATTGGCGGCTGGAAAGTTCCGTTCAGCCTGGGCACGGCTCTCTTCGTTTTCGCGTTCATCGTCATTGCCGAGTGGAACATGCCCGAACGGCGCGCCGGTCGGCTTCCGCGATGGGTGAGTGCGGCGATGTTCGCTGTCGCCATCAGCATCGCCGTGAGCTTCGTTTTCGAACGCTGGTTCTTCGTCACCCTGCCCTAGGCCCACACACGCAGCCGATTCATGGACTACCTTGCAGATACGCTCGGGAACATCGGCCTGGCCTTCGCGGCCCTGGCCACCCCGACAACGCTGCTCTACGTTCTTGTCGGTACGCTGGCAGGCATTTGCATCGGGATACTGCCGGGTTTGACGGCCACCATGGGCCTCGCGTTGTGCGCGACGCTCACCTACCAACTGGACCGCGATGTGGCACTCGTCGTACTGATCTCCCTGTACGTGGGGGCTATCTACGGCGGCAGCCGCAGCGCGATCCTGCTCAATATCCCGGGTACGCCGGCCAGTGCCGCGACCGTCCTCGACGGCTATCCGCTGGCGCGACGCCGTCGCGCCGGGGAGGCGCTGGGCGTGGCAACTTCCGCCTCGTTCCTCGGTACCGCGGTCGGAATCCTGTTTCTCCTGACCGTCGCTCCGGTCCTCGCGGAATACACGCTTCACTTCCAGTCCCACGAATTCTTCCTGCTGGCACTGTTCGGCATCCTGATCTCCGGGCAGCTCACCGCGCCCGAAGACGCTGTCAAGGGCTGGATCGCGGGGTTCCTCGGCCTCGCCGTGGCCATGGTTGGCCAGGAACAGCTTTACATGACGGATCGCTTTACCTTCGGGCTGACGGAGCTGCAGGCGGGCATCGGTCTCATTCCCGCGATGGTGGGGGCTTTCGGGTTTTCAGAAGTCATTACCGCGATGGCGATGCCCAAAGCGGAGGTCCTCCAGGCCTCGACGCGCCTGTCGGAAGTGATCCCGAACCCGCGTCACGTTCTGCAGTACAAGCGCACGATCGTGCGCTCCGGGCTTATCGGAACTTTCGTCGGGGTCATTCCCGGAGTCGGTGAGGACGTCGGCGCCTGGGTGTCCTACGGGGCGGCACGCCGGGCATCGAAGGAGAAGGACAAGTTCGGCAAAGGATCGGTCGAGGGCTTGATGGCGGCGGAAACCGGCAACAGCGCCGCGCCTCCCGGAGCGCTCATTCCGGTCCTCACCTTCGGCATTCCGGGTTCGGCGCCGACGGCCGTGCTGCTGGCGGCCATGGTTCTGCACGGGGTGCAGCCCGGGCCGATGGTCATGATCGAGTCCCCCACGCTGGTGTATGAGCTCGCCATCATGATGCTCCTGGCGGCCGCGGCCATGCTCGTCCTCGGGATACTGCTCACACCGCTGCTCCTGAAAGTCCTCATGATCCCGCGCGAACGGCTGATGCCGGTCATTTTCGTCCTCTGCGTGGTCGGCAGCTACGCGCTCGAGCAACGTCTTTTCGATGTGTGGGTGATGGTTGCCTTTGGTTTGATCGGCTATTTTCTCCGCCGCATGGACTACCCGATGGCGCCGTTGATCCTCGGCATCATCCTCGGCGATATCCTCGACAAGAATCTCCGCCGCTCGCTCGTGATCAGCGAGGGCGACATCCTGTTCTACCTCGAACGGCCCATTTGTGCGGCCCTGATCCTTCTGTGCGTGGCTACGCTGGTCCTGAGTTTCGACCGAACACGGCAACTGGTCACCCTGCCGTTCAAATGGGTGCTGCGGAAACCCGGAACGACGTGACCAAAAACTCGTCGACGGTTGATTACGAAGAGAAGAATCCATATGACAGAACAACGTCTCGGCATCATCATGCACGGCGTGACCGGCCGCATGGGCATGAACCAGCATCTCGCGCGCTCGGTCTGCGCGATCCGTGACCAGGGAGGCGTGGTGCTCGACGACGGTCGCCGGGTGGTGCCGGATCCGATCCTGGTGGGCCGCAACCTGGAAAAAGTAGCGGCGCTCGCCAGGCGCTTCGGCATCGAGCGTTATACCGACGATCTCGACGCCGCGCTGGCCGATCGTGACGATGCGATTTTCTTCGACGCGGCTTCGACGCAGCATCGGGCCGGGCTCATCATGAAGGCGGTCGACGCCGGGAAGCACGTCTACTGTGAAAAGCCGGTGGCGGAGGATCTTGAAACCGCGCTGGCCGTCGCACGCCACGCTGCCGCTGCCGGCAGCAAGACCGGCGTCGTGCATGACAAGCTCTACCTGCCCGGCCTGCAGAAGCTCAAGGAACTGCGCGACTCCGGTTTCTTCGGCCAGGTCCTGTCCGTCCGCGGCGAATTCGGGTACTGGGTGTTCGAAGGCGACTGGCGGGCGGCACAGCGGCCGAGCTGGAACTATCGCAAGGCGGAGGGTGGCGGCATCATCCTCGACATGCTTTGCCACTGGCGCTACGTGCTCGATCACGTGATCGCGCCGGTGAAAGCCGTGAGCTGCCTCGGCGCCACCCATGTTCCGCGGCGCTATGACGAAAGCGGCCGGGAGTATGCCGCCGACGCGGACGACGCCGCCTACGCCACCTTCGAGCTCGACGGCGGGGTGATCGCGCAGATCAACAGTTCCTGGTGCACCCGGGTACGCCGCGACGACCTCGTTACTTTCCACGTCGACGGCACTCACGGATCCGCGGTGGCGGGGCTGCACCAGTGCCTGGTGCAGCACCGGGTCAATACACCGCGCCCGGTCTGGAACCCGGACGAGCCCCAAACCCTGGATTTCTTCGAGGACTGGCAGGCGCTACCGGACCACCGGGTTTTCGAGAACGGTTTCAAAGCGCAGTGGGAGGCGTTCATCCGGCACGTGGTCGCGGACGCGCCATGGCAGTACACGCTGCTGGAGGGAGCCAAAGGCGTGCAACTTGCGGAACTCGGTCACCGGAGCTGGCGCGAGCGGCGCTGGCTCGACGTGCCCGAACTGCGCCTGTAGGCGGCGCGTTCCATGACCAGCGTACCTTTGCTCACGGGCGGCGGAACGGTCGAGCTTTACGCGCTCTCCGAGCCGAGGGCGTTCCCGAAGCGGTCCGACGGCGCGCTGCCGCGCGTGGCGTACGCCGCGGCTCACGTCGTCCGCGATCCACTGGCGGCTGCCGACCCGATGCTGGAGGCCGCCATCGACTGGGACGCCACGTTGGCCTATCGCCGCTACCTGTGGGGCCTGGGGCTTGGCGTCGCGGAGGCGATGGACACGGCCCAGCGCGGCACGGGCCTGCCCTATCCGGCGGCGCTGGAGCTGATCCGGCGTTCGGTAGCGGAGGCGCGTCATTTCGGTGCCGGCGCACTGCTCGCGTGCGGAGCCGGAACGGATCACCTGCTGCCGGCGCCAGGGCAGACCGTGGAGGACGTCATCGCGGCCTACGACGAGCAATGCGAGGCGGTGGAATCGGCCGGGGGACGCATCATCGTGATGGCGAGCCGTGCACTCGCCGCCTGTGCGAAGGGCCCGGAGGACTACCTGCGGGTCTACGGCCACATCCTGTCGCAGGTGACCGAGCCGGTCATCCTCCACTGGCTGGGAGAGGACTTCGATCCTGCCCTGGCCGGCTACTGGGGTTACGCCGACCACGATCGCGCGATGGAAGTCTGCCTCGACCTCATCGGGCGTCATGCCGCCAAGGTCGACGGGATCAAGATATCCCTCCTCAGCGCGGAGAAGGAGATCGCGATGCGCCGGCGTTTGCCGGACGGGGTGCGGATGTATACCGGCGACGACTTCAACTATGCGGAACTGATCGCCGGCGACGAGCAAGGCTACTCCGACGCCCTCCTCGGGATTTTCGACCCGATTGCGCCTGCCGCCAGCGCCGCGCTCGCGGCGTTAGGCAGCGGCCAGCCGGAACTGTACGAGGCCATTCTCGCGCCGACGGTTTCCCTGTCGCGACACATATTCGAGAGCCCGACCCGGTTCTACAAGACCGGCGTCGTCTTCATGGCCTACCTCAACGGCCACCAGGACCATTTCACGCTGCTCGGCGGCCAGGAGAGCGCGCGCTCGGCATTGCACCTCAGCACGCTGGTCCGCCTGGCGGACCAGGCCGGGTTGCTCCAGGATCCCGCGCGCGCCGCGGAGCGCGCCGCCCGGGTCATGGCGGCGTACGGCATCGGAGTATGAAATGATGATCGACGCGTCGAAAGTTTCGCTCAACACGGCGACCGTGCGAGTGGAATGGGACCTCCACGAGGCTATCGAAGGCTGCCTGCGTCACGGCATCGCCGGAATTGCACCCTGGCGCGACCAGGTCGAGGCCGCTGGCCTGGACAGCGTCGTACGGCATATCGGCGAGGCCGGTTTGCGCGTGACGGGCCTGTGCCGCGGCGGCATGTTTCCGGTCGGCAGCAGGGTCGCGGCACAGAAGGTGATCGACGACAACCGGCGGGCGGTCGACGAAGCCGTCGCGCTCGGGGCCGACTGCCTCATCCTGGTGACCGGCGGGATGCCGGAGGGCTCCAGGGATCTCGCCGGCGCGCGTCGCCAGGTGCAAGACGGCATAGCGGCCTTGCTGGAATACGCGCGGCCTGCGGCCATGCCCCTCGCCATCGAACCGCTGCACCCGATGTACGCCGCCGACCGGGCCTGCATCAATACCATGGCCCAGGCCAACGATCTCTGCGATGAACTGGGCGACGGGGTCGGCATCGCCGTCGATGTTTATCACGTCTGGTGGGACCCGGATCTCGAGCACGAGATCGCACGCGCGGGGCGCGAGCGAATTCTCGCGTTCCACCTCTGCGACTGGCTCGTGCCGACGAAGGATCTGCTCCTCGACCGCGGCATGATGGGAGACGGCGTCATCGACATTCCGCTGATCCGCTCCTGGATAGAGCGTACCGGCTATGAAGGTTTCTACGAAGTGGAGATCATGTCGCGGGACGACTGGTGGACTCGTCGTCCGGACGAGGTCCTGGCCGTCATCAAAGAGCGGATGCGCACGGCCGTCTGACGCCGCGGCCTTCTTCGATCGGCCGGCAGGAACGGCCCGGATCGGCTTTATCGCCGCGTCAGGTCGGGTCCCGTATGACGCCGACCGCCTTCCATAGCTGGCCGTTGGCCTTGCTCATCAACACGAGCTCACCCGCCGCGTCCAGCCCGAAGCGCAAATCGACCCGCTCGCCCACCAGCGACCGAAGATCGGTAGCCTCGCCGCCAATCTGCAGCGCGAGGGAATGAATCCTGGCCTGCTTTCCCTGCCGGATCTCGGCCACGTCGACGTAGAACAGCCTGCCGCTGACGATGCCGCCGAAAACGTACTTCCCCTGCAATCCCTCCAGCGCGCGTCCCGCGTAGACGAACCCGCCGGAAACGGCAACGGCTTCGTCGTGATCGAACTGGACCACCGGATCGACGAACGTGCCATCGTCGTTTCCCGAGAGGGGATAGACCACGCCCTGCTCCCCGTGGATGTCGAACTCGAACGTGCCTTCCCGGAGCGGCCATCCGTAATTGGCGCCCGCCGCTCCCAGGTTGACTTCCTCGATGTTGTGGTGACCGATGTCGGAGACGAGCATCATTTCCGGGTTCGCCGGGTTCCAGCTGATGCGGTGGGGGTTGCGGAACCCGCGGGCCCACACTTCGCCCAATGCGCCGGGCTGCCCGGCCCAGGGATTGTCCGCGGGTATGCCGTAGTTCCCGTTGGCGCTGTCGCTGCCCGCGGGATCGATGCGCAGGATGCTTCCCCAGACTTTCCCCGCGTCCTGCAGCAGGTCGTCGCGCAGCGCGAATCCTGCGCCGCCGTCGCCCACCCCGAGATAGAGCATTCCATAGTCGGAACTGCCCGGCTCCGCGAGCGGGTTGAAAGTCAGTTCCTGGAAGCCGTGCGCGCCCCCCACCATGTCGGCGCGCAGCAGTTCGCGCCGGGTACCCGCGAACGTCGGAGCCTCGGGATCGGCCGCCTTCCACTCCGACAGCACCCACTGCAGGCCATCCGGCACGTCTCCGGCGATGGCGAAATCGGCGGCGATCCCGTACCGCGCCTCGGTATGCGTCGTGTAGAGTCTCCCGTTGCCGGCAAACTCGGGGTGGAAAGCGAAACTTCCAAAGCCCGTTCCCAGCCCGGGTATGTCGGTCATTTCCGGAACCGCCGCGCGCAGGTCCAGGTAGACGCGCACTTCGCCATCGTCGAGCTCGTACAGCAGGCCGCGCAAATCGTGGACGAATGTCCGGGAGGAGCCGCGGACGGTATCGAGCTTGTTGATTCGCGTGAGCGGTTCGATGTTGGCCGAGGGCGGCATTCGCAACCACGGCTCCAGCACCAGGGTATAGGGGGACGGCCGGATACGTTCCCGGATCGGGTTCCTCACGCCCCCCGGCCTGGCATGCACGGTTTCCGCTACCGGCGCCTCCTGCCGCTGGTCGTGGATGAACGCCAGGAGCGATTCCGTTTGTTCGGCATCGAGCATGCTGAACGCCGGCATCGTGCTGCTGAATCTTTCGCTCAGCCGCCCTGCCCGTTCGTCACCCGCTGCCACCATCCCGGGGGCATCGTTGATGAATGCCCGCAGCCAGGCGGGACTCGCCGAACGGGTGACCTGCCCCAGCGCAGGCCCGATGTCGTCCAGGGTAAAGCCGTGACATGCGCGGCAGTGCTGCTCGAACAGGCGCTTTCCCGCGGCGATACTCGCCTCGTCAGCCCTGTAGGCAGCACCGGCGCTGTCATGCGCCGCCGGGGCGGTCCCGGCCACACCCCACAGCTTGACGTTGTCGATCATGCCAACGTCATCGAAGGAGCCGAAACCGACGTACCCCTCGCCTAAACGGGTATCGACGGCTTCCATGACGGGCACATCCATGTCGTCGAAGAACACTTTGATGAGGCCGCTTTCGAGGTCCCGCCAGACGCGGACCCGGTGCCATTCCTCTCCCCACGATACGCCTTCGGTCCTTGTACGGGTGATCGCGGTACGCGGCGAATCCTTCACCAGGAGGACATTATGCGCGCTCTCATCGGCCTCGGACGCGAGATGAACATAGTAAAAGTTGGTGCGATCCTTCGCGCCGAAAAAGATGCACATATCGCGGTGCCCGTATTCCGGCCCGGTCTGCTTCAGGTCTGCCTCCAGCACGAAACTGCCAGCCTGCACGTTCCGGAAAAACGCAACGCTCAAGGGAGACGTTACCGGGGGCCTGTAATCACTCCGCCGATGAAGCTCGAGCACCTTCCCATTCTCGCTTTCGGAGATCCTCCAGGCATCGTCGTCCGTCGTGTCCAGCGCCTCCTCGATGACGAAACCGTCTTCGAAATCCTCGTCGATCAGGAGCTGGAAGTGAGGGGGGAGCTCTGCCGAAAGGCTGGCTCGAGCCGCAAGAGCGACGATCGCGATGCACCCGGCGCGGAGCATCGAAAGACCTGCGTACTTCATGCACGCGAGGATAACAGGCAGCCGTTACAGGATTTGTCTGAAAAACCCGGCGTCACCAGAATTATTTGTCTTCCGCGCGGCTTCCCGGGCAATGACGTTACGCGCCGCGCCGCAGCGTCAATCGAGCTGGTTGAACTCGGCGATGCGGCGCAAGGGAAAACCTTTGAACTCCTTGATGGTTTTCAGGATCACGAGGCTTTCGAGCTTGGTCACTCCGGCCTCGAACAGCTGCGTCGCCACCTCCTGGTACTGGGCGATATCCGGGCAGACGCAAAGTAGCTGGTAATCATAGCTCCCGCTGACCTGGTAGCCGGACACGATTTCGGGGATATCCTCGATGCAGCGGCGGAATTTGTCTTCGTGATGCTTATCGTGCTTGTCGAGCATGACGGCTGCCAGCACCTTTACGTGGGCACCTATCGATTCGAGGTTCACGTCCGCGAAGTAGCCCTTGATGAACTGCGCTTCTTCCAGCCGGCGTACCCTGATGAAGCAGGGACTCGTCGAAAGGCCCACTGCTTGTGCCAGCTTCGGGAACGTGATGCGCCCGCGGTTCTGGAGAGTCTCCAGTATCCTGAGATTGAGTTTGTCCAGCCGTAGCTTGGCCTTAGTTGAGTTTTTTGCCATTAGTGCTCCACGACGGCATCAGGACCCTCCAGCAGCGGGCCGAGCTCCGCCTCGAAATGACGCCAGCGGCCGATCGCGTCCTTGTACAGCGGCCGCCGGACCTGGACCTGGCTGGGCGTGAACACCGGCCGCGTCGACTTGTGCGGCTCGAGGCAGCTCGCGCACCAGTCCAGCCGGCAATGGTCCAGCAGGGCGCGCACGCTGCGCTCCGGATTCTCGATCAGCGCTTCGTATTCCAGCTCGAACAGGTTTTCGAGACCGAGACTTCGCCAGTGCGCCATCGTTCGCCGGTACTGGTTGTAGTAGTGACCCAAATCCTCCAGCCGATTGCTGTAGTTGTGATGCGACGAAAGGATCTGGAAGTAATTCGACAGGCAGGTCTCCACCGGATCCCGGCGGCAGTGCACGATACGTGCTTCGGGGAACAGGATGGCGATCAGGCCGACGAGCCAGAAATTGTGCGGGTTCTTGTCGACGACGTGAGGCGCATCCGCCGCCTCCACCGGCAAGCCTTCGAAGTAGCGCCCCGCTATCGTGCGGATGAGCGCATTCGGCAGCACCTGCAGGAGCTCACCCTTGCCGCTGACAGCGATCCGCTCGAAGTCGTCACGCACCCTCGCGAGCGCCGGGCGCTCGCCCGCCGCAAAGACGTCCGGATGCCTCGACAGCATCTGTTCGACGAGCGTCGTGCCGGAACGCGTCATGCCGACGACGAAGATCGGCCGCTGCCGGGCCGGGTCCAGCCCGACGCCGGACAGCCCGGATATCGCGTGGCGAGAATAAAGGCGGATCAGCCGCTCGACCTGGCGCTCGCGCCCGCCGCGATCGTACGGCCCGACCGCGCGTTCGACGATCTTGCGATGCGCCTCGTTGCCGGCCCGGTAGCCGGCAAAGGCCCGTCGGAAATCGCGGGTGTGAACGCGCAGCCGGCCAACGGCGAATCCGAGGTTACGCCGGTCCGGGGGCGACAGGCCGCCGGCGGCGAGGCGGGCCTCCAGCCGGTTTGCATCCAGCAACGCGGCGCCGGGATCGAGCTCGGCCAGCTTGAGCACGGCCGGGGTATAGTCCGGGTCGCATTCGAGTGCCTTCCCGGCGCACCATGTTGCATCCTCGAGGCGACCGCGAATCGCGTTGAGCTGGGAGAGCGACGAGTACACGCCCGCATGCCTCGGGCTCAGCGCAAGCGCCCGTGTCAGTAACGCGCTCGCGGCCTCCAGGTCGCCGAGCTCGAGCTGCAGCACCGCGAGATCGTGCAGGCAGGGCACCGAGTCCGGCCGAAGCTTCAGGGCGCGGTGAAGCGCATCCGACGCTTCCGCCGGTCGACCTGCCGCGCGTAGGGCTTCGGCCAGGCCAGCGAGGGCCACGAAGTCCTCCGGCGCCAGCATCAGCGCCTGCTCGTAGGCGATTGCGGCATCCTCGTAAAGCCTGAGCTTCAGCAGGACCTTACCCAGCTGCCGGTGCACCGCGGGTGACGCGGGAGTGACCGAAACGGCTTCGCGCAGGAAACACTGCGCATCGTACCAGGCACCGGAGGCCATGGCCGTTTGCGCGCGTTCCAGCAGGTAGGCGCTGCGCACTGCCGCCTCAGTCCGCACCGGGTGAGGTAACGGCGCCGAATCCTGCCGGTTGTCGCCGGTCCGGCAGGTCGCCGAGGGCCTTCCCCAGCGCCTCCCGTAGCGGCGCGAGATGGCGTTCGTAGTGCTTCCACCGGCTTATCGAGCTCTGGTAGATGGGCTGTCGCACCTGCCAGTTGCTCGGCGTCGTGATGGCGCGCGGCGTTTCATAGAACCGCAGGCAGTCGTCTTCCCAGGAGAGCCCGCAGAAACGGACGAGGCGCCGGCTTGCCGATTCCACGTCGGCCACCAGTTCCTCGTAGGGCAAGGTCAGCAGGCGGTCCCCGAGCACGCGCGTCCAATGCCGCATCAGGCGCCGGTACTGCGCGTAATAGTGTGCCAGGCGCTCGAACGACATCGCGAAGCTGAAGTCGCCGCTCAGGTTCTCGAAATAGCAGGACAGCAGGTTGTCGAGCGGGTCGCGCACACAGTGCACGATGCGAGCCGCCGGGAAGGCGCGATGAATGAGCCCGAGGTGCAGGAAGTTGAACGGCATCTTGTCGGTAACGTGTGCATGCCGGTCGTCGAGCGCGCGGAGTCGGTCCAAGTACCCCTGTCGGACGCCCGCCAGCTCTTCCTGGCCCAGCCGGGAAAGCTTCCGCGGGTGACCCGGCGCGGTCCGGCCCTCGAAGCCGCGGCCGAACCGGGCCACGAAATAATCGATTTCGCCGCCTCCGAACACCGCGCTGTGGCTGGCGAGTATCTGCTCGGTCAGCGTCGTGCCGCTGCGCGGCATGCCGACGATGAAGATCGGCCGGCCGGCGTCTTCGTGATCGTAGCCTTCCGGATCGCGGCAGGTCTCCGCCGTGAACCGGCGGATCGCCGCATCCGCGTAGCGCTCGAGCGCGGGGGCGAGATAGGGAAAGGTGGACGCCTGCAGCGCATTCGCGGCGCGATAGTTCGCAAACGCGTCATCGTAGCGCGCGTGATGGTCGTAATACCGTCCCAGGGAGTAGTGCAGGAATACCCGGTCGAACTGTGCCGCTTCCGGATTTCGGGCGATGGCTGCCGCGCGTTGGGCCAATGCGGCATCAGTCTCGTAGCCCTTCATCCGTAGCAGGCTTCCGAGCGCCAGGGCATGGTCGGGTTTTCCGGCCAGGACGGCGCGGTACCCGGCGCGCGCCTCCTCGAAGCGTCCCATCTCGTCCAACTGTGCCGCTTCGTTGTGGCGGAGCTCGACATCTTCGGGGTCGAGCACGAGGCCGTCCCGCAGGCAGGAAAGGGCCTCTTCCGCCCTGCCGCCGCGGCGGAGCACGAGCGTGCACGCGATACGAGCCTGGCTTTGCGTCGGGTCACGCTCCAGCACGTAGCGATACCAGGTGATTGCTTCGCCGCTGCGCCCGGCGGTATCGCAGGCCTCGGCGAGTCTCAGCGCCAGCGCCAGGTCGTCCGGTGCAGAGGCGACCGCGGCGGCAAACACCTCTGCCGCATCGTTCCAGGCACCGCGCGCGGCGTGGCAGCGGCCGAGCAGCTCCATCGCCTCGGGCCCGTCCCCGGCGATACGGCGGGCGCGGGCGATGCTGTCGAAGGCAAGCGCATACCGGGCTTCGTTGAAGTGTATGCGCGCGAGATTCAAGTGCGCATCCGCCTGCCGCTCGTCGACGTGCAGGGATGCTGTGATGAGCTGCTTCGCGTCCTCGCGGCGGCCGAGCTGGTACAACGCCATGCCGAAGTGATGCAAGGCTTCCTTGTTGCGGGGCTCCGCGTCCAGTATTTTCCGGTAGATCCGGACGGCGTCCAGGTACTCGCCTGCCTTGTAAGCCAGCATGGCCTCGACGAGCGCCCCGCGTGTGCCGCCCGGCCAGTTCGCGTGCGCGGCCGGCTTCGGTTCCGGGGTCGGCGGGGAGCTCACCCGGCGGCCTTCCCGCGCTGCTGCAGGGACCCGGGAACGCGGCGCAGCCGAAGATCGGCATCGTACAAGCGCCCGTGATCGAAGCCCGGCTGGCTCAACATGATTGTCCCCCTTTTTCGTATCCCGATAACTACCGAAATCGCCGCTCGTTGTCCATCCCGCCAGGCTCGAACGCCCGCCCCGGCGTCGCGGTGGACGGCAATCAAGGGGCATCACGGGGACGAGAACGGGTACCATCTGGATTCGCCGGTTACGACAGGAGCACAAGCACCTATGGTGGACATTCCGGGAACTGCCGAATGACGGCCGAGCGCAAGCTCGAGCGTGCCGAAGCAGCCCTGCGCGACAGCGAGGAGCGCTACCGCGCGCTGGTGGAAAGCCATTCCGAGATGATGTGCCGTTTCCGTCCGGACGGCACGATCCTGTTTGCCAACACGGCGTACGCGCGGTCGCGCGGGACGACCCCGGAAGCCGTGCAGAACGCCAACTTCTGGAATTTCGTTCCGGAGGACGACCGGCCGGCGGTGCGGGCCATGCTGGACAGCCTCACGCCCGAGAGGCCAGAGTCCCGCGTTGAAAACCGGTTCGAGACGACAGAAGGTGAACGCTGGGTGCTTTGGACCAATCGCGCGCTCCGCTTCACCCCCGACGGCCGGCTCGCCGAGGCGCAGTCCGCCGGCATCGACATTACGGATCGCAAACGGATGGAGCAGGCGCTGAAGGAGTCGGACCGCCGCAAGGACGAGTTCCTCGCGACGCTTGCGCACGAGCTGCGCAACCCGCTCGCGCCCATCAGCAATTCACTGCAGATCCTCGAGCGTTTGGGCGACGACCCCGAGCAGCGAAGGCGGGCACACGCGGCGATCGACCGGCAGCTGAAACATCTCGTGCGGCTGGTCGACGACCTGCTTGACATCAGCCGGATCACGCGCGACAAGCTGGAGCTGCGGAAGGCCCGCATCGAGCTTGCGCCGGTCCTGGAAGAGGCACTGGAGAGCTGCTCCCCGGAACGCGAGCAACGCGAGTTAGTGTGCACGATTCCACAGGAGCCGATTGTTCTCGAGGTGGACCGGATCCGCCTGGCGCAGGTACTGAATAACCTGCTGAACAATGCCTGCAAGTACACGCCGCCCGGCGGCCGGATCGAGGTTGCGGTCGAGCACCGGGATGGCGAGGTCGCGATCACGATAAAGGATACCGGCATCGGCATCCCGGCCGACAAGCTCGAATCGGTGTTCGAAATGTTCGCGCAGCTAAACGGCAGCGACGAGCGCACGACCGGCGGCCTCGGCATCGGCCTCACGCTGGTCAAGCGCCTGGTCGAGTTGCACGGCGGCCGCATCGACGCCCGCAGCGAGGGACCCGGCAGGGGCAGCGAGTTCGTCGTGCGGCTGCCGACGGCGTCCGTCGCGCCGTTGAAGGATAAGGCGACGCGCCCCCGGAAAGCGGGGGCGGTCGCGCCGCGCCGGATACTCGTGGTCGACGACAACCGGGACAGCGCGGACTCACTGGGCCTGCTCCTGGAACTGCAGGGTCACGAAACCCGCGTCGCCTACGATGGCCTGGCGGCGGTCGAAGAAGCAGAGCGCTTCGCGCCCGAGGTCATGCTGCTCGACCTCGGCCTCCCGAAGCTGAACGGCATCGAGGTCTGCCGGCAAATCCGCGAGACGGCCCGGGGACGGGCGATGACCATCGTCGCGCTGACGGGGTGGGGCCAGGAAAAGGATCGCCGCCGGTCCAAGGACGCGGGCTTCGACGAGCATGTCGTAAAGCCGGTGGAGGCGCAGGTATTGTCGCGTCTCCTGGCGAAAGTCGATACCCGGGCCTAGCCTGCTCTCCCCTTCGTTCCGGATGCTCTCTTTACCGCTGACAGAAGCTCGGCGTGGCGGCCGCCGTTACACCAAATTCGCCCTCAGTCGTCTATGACAAGGACTGCCAGGAGCAGGTTTTGGAAGCCGAAGAACGCCTACGCACCGACGACACCGAACCACCTGGGGACGAAGCGCCGCAGGCGGGCGAGGATGCCGGCGGCGAGTCATACCAGCA
>CAYRKH010000007.1:37380-88238 GCA_964424805.1 uncultured Woeseiaceae bacterium | reverse complement strand
TCGCGCGCGAGGCCCCGGCGGCTGGACGGAGACCCGCACGCTTGCCATCCGCCCGCCGGGGCCTCGCGCGCGATGCGCGCTCCTACACCGGTTTTCGCGAGCGGCTCGCGAGCCACCACGCGATCACCACCCCGACCGTCACGATGCCGATGATGATCGTCGCCAAGGCATTGATATCCGGCGTCACCCCGAGCTTCACTTTCGAGAAGATGACCATCGGCAGCGTGCTGCCGCCCGGGCCCGCCACGAAGCTCGCGATCACGAGGTCGTCGAGCGACAGCGTGAACGCGAGCAGCCACCCGGCAATCATCGCCGGCGCGATCAGCGGCAGCGTGATGTCGAACAGCACGCGCAGCGGCCGTCCGCCGAGGTCCATCGCCGCTTCCTCCAGCGACTCGTCCATGCCGGCGAGCCGCGACTGCACGATAACGGTGACGTAAGCGAGGGCGAACGTGGTGTGCGCGATGGTGATCGTCGTGAACCCGCGCCGCTCCGGCCAGCCGATGAACTGCTGAAGGCTGACGTAGAGCAACAGCAGCGACAGGCCCGTGATCACCTCCGGCATGACGAGCGGCGCCGTAATCATGCCGGAGAACAGGGTGCGCCCGCGGAAGCGGCTGAAGCGGGCGAGCGCCATACCCGCCATGGTGCCCAGGATCGTCGCGAGCGTCGCCGTGGAGAAGGCGACCCGCAGGCTCAGGAAAGCGGCGTCCAGCACCTCCCTGTTCCGCAGCAGCTCGCCGTACCAGCGCGTCGAAAACCCGCCCCACACCGTCGCCAGCCGTGAGTCGTTGAACGAATAGACAACCACCGAGACGAGCGGCACGTACAGGAACGCGTAACCGAAGGCGAGCACCGACAGCGCAAACCGCGGCCGCCGCTTCACGCCGCGCCCTCGATTTCTTTTTTCCGGTTGCGCTGCAGCAGCACGATCGGCACGACGACCAGCACCAGCAGGATAATGGCAACGGAAGACGCCAGCGGCCAGTCGTGATCCACGAAGAAGGTGTCGAAGAGCACTCGCCCGATCATCAGCGAGCCGGGACCGCCGAGGAGGTACGGGATGACGTACTCGCCCATCGCCGGTATGAAGACCAGCAGGCTGCCTGCGATCACGCCGGGCCTCGCCAGCGGCCAGGTGATGTCTCGAAATGCCTCGAACGGCGACGCGCCGAGGTCCTGCGCGGCATCGACCAGGTCCGGATCCATGCGCTCCAGGGTTGCGTAGAGCGGCAGGATCATGAACGGCAGGTACGAATACACGAGGCCGACGTAGATGGCGAAATCGGTGTACATCATCCGGATCGGCTGGTCGATCACGCCGAGCCACATCAGGATGTTGTTGATCACGCCGTAGTTGTTCATCAGACCCATCCACGCGTACACGCGCAGGAGGAAGGAAATCCAGAACGGCAGGATGATGAGCAGCAGCAGTATATTGCGCACGCGCGACTCGGCGCGCGCAATCGCGTAGGCCATCGGGAAGCCCAGCAGCAGGCAGATCAGCGTCGCCACCGCTGCCATCAGGACGGACTTCAGGTAGGTCACGACGTACAGCTTGTCCGTGAGCAGGAAGGCGTAGTTGTCGAGCCTCACGTCCACCCGCCCGGATTCGTCGATGAGCGGCGTAAACGGCGGGAGCGCGATGACCGGGTCGGCGAAGCTGATCTTCAGGATGATCGCGAACGGCAGGAGAAAGAACAGGAGCAGCCAGAGATAGGGAGCTGCTATCGCGACCCGCTGCCAAAGCGTGTCCCGCGCGTCCTGCATGTCAGCGCGACAGCACCACGGCGCTGTCCGCGCGCCAGGAGATCACGACCTCGTCCTCCCACTCCAGGAACCGTTCGGCGGAGCGGCGCCGGTTCTGGGCGCTGACCTGGATGATCTGCCCGCTCGCGAGCTTGATCCGGTACAGCGAGATGTTGCCGAAATAGCCGAGGTCCCAGACCACGCCGTGCAGCCGCACATCGAAGCTGTCCGCCGTCTCCGCCTTGCTGATGAAGATCTTTTCGGGGCGGACGGCGATCGAAATCGTGCTGCCCGGCGCCAGCTCCTCCTCTGAAAAAGCCGACAGTACCTTGCCGGCGCTTTCCGAGCGGGCGGTCACGCGTCCATCCTCGTACGTTTCGACCGTCGCGTCGAACATGTTGATCGTGCCGATGAAGTTGGCCACGAAACGGCTGTTCGGGTATTCGTAGATCTCCTTTGGCGTGCCCACCTGCTCGAAGCGGCCTTCGTCCATGACCGCGATACGGCTCGACAGGATCATTGCCTCTTCCTGGTCGTGCGTAACGACGACGAAAGTGATTCCGAGGCGGTCCTGGATATCCATCAGCTCGAACTGCGTGTGCTCCCGCAGCTTCTTGTCGAGCGCCGCCAGCGGCTCGTCGAGCAACAGCACCTTGGGTCGCTTGACCAGGGCGCGGGCGAGCGCCACCCGCTGCCGCTGGCCGCCGGAAAGCTGCGCGGGCTTGCGTTTCGCGAACTGCTGCAGCTGCACGAGCTCCAGCATCTTCGCCACGCGCTCATCCAGCTCGTCGCGCGGCACGCCTTCCTTCTTCAGGCCGTACGCGACGTTCTTCTCAACCGTCATGTGCGGAAACACCGCATACGACTGGAACATCATGTTGACCGGGCGCCGGTATGGCGGCATTTCCGTGACGTCGACGCCGTCGATGAGGATGCGGCCGGACGTGGGCGCCTCGAAGCCGGCGAGCATCCGCAAAAGCGTCGTTTTGCCGCAGCCCGATCCGCCGAGGATGCAAAAAAGCTCGCCGCAATGGATGTCGAGATCCACCGCGTCGACGGCGACGAAATCACCAAAATGCTTGGAGACCTTCCTGATCTGTATCAGCGGATCCGATCCGGCTTGGTTTTTGCTAATGGCCGTTGTCGTCCTTTGTGATCGGGAAAACGGGTATCAGTCCACTAGATGCCGCTCTTCACGCGCGCCCAGGTGCGGGTCCGCAGGCGCTCCTTTTTCGGTTCCCCGAAGTAGACAGCATACAGCAGGTCCCACGCCCGCTCATCGGGATAGATGCCGGGATCGTTCAGCACTTCCGGGTTCAGCAGCCGCCGCGACGCCTCGTTGGCGCTGGCATAGTAGATGTAGTTCGAAATATCCGCCGTTACCTCGGGCCGCAGGATGTAGTTGATGAAGAGGTACGCATTCTGCTTGTGCGGGGCGTCGGACGGTATGAACATGCCGTCGACCCAGAGCCCGGACCCCTCCTTCGGCATCGTGTAGCGCAGGTCGATCGGGATCCCGGCAGCCTCCGCGCGCGCCGCCGCCTGCGCGTAATCCCCGGACCAGCTCATCGCGACGCACACCTCGCGGTTCGGCAGGTCGCTGATCATTTTTGTCGAGCTGAAATACCGGATGTAGGGACGGACCAGGTCGAGCTGCGCCTCGGCGGCCGCGAGGCTCTCGGGGTCCACCGCGTTCGGGTCCCGGCCGAGGTACGCGAGCACCATCGGGATCACGTCGGTGGGGCTGTCCAGCAGGGTGACTCCGCAGTCGGCGAGCTTTGCAACGACGCCGGGATCGAACAGCAGGTTGGCGCTGTCGAGCGCCATCCCGGGCAGCCGCGCCCGGACCATGTCGTAGTTGTAGGCGTAGCCGGTGGAACCCCACAGGTAGGGGACCGCGTAACCTTCGACCGCCTCGTAATGGTTGATCTTTTCCACCAGCTCATCGTCGAGGTACTTCACGTTGCCGAGCTTCGAAAAGTCCAGCTTCTCGAAGATTCCGAGGGGCGTCAGCCGGCCCGAGAACTGGTAGCTGTGGAACACCACGTCGTAGCCGCTCCTGCCGGCCAGGAGCTTTGCGTCGACGATTTCGGAGGAATCGTAGACGTCGTAGTTGACGTCGATGCCGTACTCGCGCTCGAAGTTCGAGATCGTGTCGGGCGCGACGTAGTCGGCCCAGTTATAGATGTTGAGAACGTCGGCGCGGCGGCTCGTAGTGTCCGAGGTGTTGCCGGCGCTGCAGGCGGCGAGCGCGACGGCGAGGAGGAGGACGAGCCCCGCTGGGTGTATCCTGGCGACGTGGTAAACCGTGGTTTTCATGGCTCCGCGGAGGGTATGACAGCCGACGCCCGAAAACGTGCCACCCTTGCAGCCCCGCTGTAGGAGCGCGCACGGCGCGCGATCGGCAAGTGCCTCGGATTCGCACCTCGGGTCGACGACAGGCCACGGTGGCATCGCGCGCCGTGCGCGCTCCTACAAGATCGCTCGCGCGTCCGGGTCACAGGCCGTCGAGGCCGCGTTTGGCCAGGCCGCGCGCGATGATCAGGCGCTGGATTTCGCTGGTGCCTTCCCAGATGCGGTCGCAGCGCAGCTCGCGGAAGAAGCGTTCAGCCACGTTTTCGCGCATGTAGCCGCGGCCGCCGAAGATCTGCACCGCGCGGTCCGCAACGCGATTGGCCATTTCCGACGCGTAGAGCTTTGCCATCGAGCAGCGGTTGTGCAGGCGCTTCAGGTCGTCGCCGCGATCGTGCGCGGCGGCCGCCTCGAAGGTCATCAGCCTCGCGGCCCAGAGCTCCGTCGCGCTGTCGGCCAGCATGAACTGGATCGCCTGGCGCTCGGCGAGCGGGCGCCCGCCGACCTGGCGGCCGGCCGCGAAAGCGCTGGCCTCCTCGATGAGGCGGGCGGCCGCACCGCAGCAGCGCGCCGCGATCATCAGCCGCTCGCGGCGGAACCAGCTCCTGGTGTACGCCATCCCGTCCCCGGGCCGCCCCACCCGGTTACCGGCCGGGACCTGCACGTCCCGGAAGCGATAGGTCGGGTGGTGAGCGGCGTACGTGTGGCTGAACAGGGGCGATGCGATCATCTCGACGCCCTCCGTGCCCTGGTCGACGAAGAACAGCGCGTCTTCGTCCTCTGCCGGCAGCCTCGCCTGGAACCAGAAGAAGTCGGCGAGGTTCGCGCTGGTGACGAACCACTTCTCCCCGCGCAGGCGATAGCGGTCACCGTCCCGGTGTGCGGTTGCCTCGAGCGCCGCGACGTCCGATCCGGGTCCCGACTCAGTGATCGCGTAGCAGTCGTGCTTTTCCCCGGTCATCAGGGGCAGCACGTACGTGTGGATCTGTTGCTCGGTGCAGGCCTCGAACATCCAGCTCTGCGGTTCCGCGAAACACCACGACAGCGCGTTGGTCACGCGCCCAAGCTGCTCCCACACGGCCGCCTGGTCGACGATCGGAAGCTCCAGCCCGCCGTGGGACTTCGGCACGTCCATGGCGCTGAACCCCAGCTCGATGGCGCGCTGCTTCTGCTGTTTCCGCACCTCCGCCGGCAGCTCGCCGGCGTTCAGCTCGGCTTCGACCTCGTGCGGCTGCAGCATCGTGTCCGCGTACTCGCGCGCCTTGTGCTGCCATTCGAGGGCGCTTTCGCTCAGCTCGAGATTCACTGGTGCATCTCCATTAACCGCCGGAGCACGCAGGGCGCGCGGCGCTCCAGGTCGGGAATCGTGACATCGCGCGCGATGCGCGCTCCCACAGGTCGCTTCATTCGTAGTGCTCCGGGAAGACGGCGCGAAGATAGCTGTAGACCGCGTCCATCGCCTCCTCGCGATCGAAGCCTTTCGGGCTGACGAGGTACGACAGCCACAGGCCGTCCGTCATGGACGACAGCGCATCCGTGACGAGCTGCGCGCTGACGCTGCTGTAGCCACCCTCGTCGATGATCGCCTGGCAGAGGCCGCTGATCGCTTCGTCGTAACCGCGGTCGTAGGCCTCGCAGATCTTCTGGTAGGTGGGTACCGACTTGACCTCGCCCCAGAAGGCGAACCACACGGCGAGCTTCTGCCGGTCGCAGATCGACGGCTTCAGGTCCATCTCCATCATCGCGAGCAGCTTGTCCGCGGGCTCCGGCCCGGACTTCTCAAGCGTGCTGTCGAACTGCGATTTGTAGTCTTCGGCCAGGTACTGCAGTGTCTCTGAGAGCAGGTTTTCCTTCGATCGGAAGTGCAGGTTCACGATGCCCTGCGACAGGCCCGCTTCCTGCGCGACGTCGCCCAGGGTCGTGCTGCCGATGCCCTTTTTCGAAATGGTCTTGATCGTGGCGAGGATCAGCTGCTGCCGTCGCTCTTCCCTGGTGGCCGTGCGACGGCTGCTCTTCACTGCTGCAACTGCCATGGTGTCGTCCCTCCTGTGTAGGAGCGCGCATGGCGCGCGATGCCACTTTTGCCGCCGGGGCATCGCGCGCGATGCGCGCTCCTACACTGATTCTTGCGCAAAATGCGCTCCGGGTGCAGGTATCCGGCCCTGCCGGAGACCGCATCCTGCCACAAAATGAATGAGTATTCATTCATTTTTCTGGACTTCCACGCTGCCCTCGTGCGATGCTGGGCTCCCGAAGCCACATGGAGGCCATATGAGGTGCCTGACCCGATCCAATAACCACTTCCGCAAAGCCAACCAGAAGTTGCCCCTGGGCGTTTCATCCAACTTCCGCTATTGGGGCGACGAGAAAACCATCTATGCACGCCGCGCCAAAGGCGCGCGGCTGTGGGACATCGACGGCAACGAATACATCGATTATCGCCTCGCCTACGGGCCGGCGATCCTGGGCTATGCCGATGAGCGCGTCGACCAGGCCGCCCGTGAAGGCATCGAGGTCGGGGGCGTCTTCGCCCTGTCCACCGAAATGGAATACGAAGTCGCCAGCCGCATCAGCCGCATGGTGCCGGCAGCGGAGCTCGTGCGCTTCTCGAACTCGGGAACCGAGGCCGTCATGGCCGCGCTGCGCATTGCGCGCGCCCATACCGGCAAGGACGGCCATATCGTGATGGAAGGCGGCTACCATGGTGTCTTCAATGAAGTGCTGTGGTACACCGACGTCGAGGAATGGACGCCGCAGGACGGCGAACCGGCGATCCTGCCCTACGGCGAAGGCGTGCCGGCCATGCTCAAGCGCCTGTTCCACACTGTGCCGCTGAACGACGCCACGGCCCTGGAGGACGTGCTGAAGAAGCACCACCAGGATGTCGGCGCGTTCCTGATCGAGCCGATCATGGGCAACTGCTGCAGCCTGACGGCGACGCGTGAATACATGCAGGACGTCCGCACGCTCTGCGACCGCTATGGCGTTCTCCTGATCATCGACGAAGTGAAAACCGGTTTCCGGGTCGCGAAAGGCGGCGTGCAGGAGCTGCTGGGCGTCGAAGCGGACCTGTGCACCTTCGCGAAAGCGATGGCGAACGGTTATCCGATCTCCGTCGTCGCCGGCCGCGAGGACGTCATGCGCAACGTCGGCGCAGGCGTGGTGCACGGCGGCACGTTCACGGGCCATTCCGTGTCCCTGGCGGCCGCGAACCGCACGCTGCAGATCCTCGATGAGACCGATGCGCTGGCGACTCTCGAACGCTACGGCCGCGACCTGCAGGACGGCCTGAGGAAGATCCTGTCGGCGCGCGGCATCGCGCACTGTTTCACCGGCCATCCGTCGATGACCGGGCTCTTCTTCAGCGAAAGCCCGCCGCGCGACTACCGGGACTGGGTGAATACCGACTATGAGTTCTACGACACACTGGCGCCTGAGCTGCACGAGCTTGGCGTATTGGTCGAACCGGATTCACGCGAGCCGTGGTTCATGTGTGAGGCTCATGATGTGAAATGTCTCGAGGAAACTCTGGACAAATTCGAACGCGCAGTAGACATTACTTTGAAGAAATTGCCGGCTACCAGCAGTCGCGTCCACACGGCATAAATGACAAGGACCACGAGGCGGCGGCCGGCAACGACCGCCGCTTTTCGCATGTAGGAGCGCGCATTACGCGCGATGCCCATGCGGGTGGACCGTCGCGTCGCCGCGATGCGCGCTCCTACAGGGGTAATCCGAGAATCAATGAAAACGTATGATGCCATCGTCGTCGGCGCCGGGCACAACGGCCTGACCAATGCTGCCTTTCTCGCGAAGGCCGGCCTGAACGTGTTGTGCGTCGAGAAGAACGACTACATCGGCGGCGCCGCGGTCAGCCGTAACCTCTACAAGGACTGGATCTACTCCAACTGCTCGTACGTGTGCTCGCTCCTGCGCCCGGAGATCTTCCGCGCGCTGGAGTTGCACCGGCACGGCTTGCAGGTAACGCCCTACGGGGGCGGCGTCACGTTCATGGAAAACGGCGACTACTTCGGCTCCTACTGGGATTCCGAAGTCGCGCACCGCGAGTACGCACGCTTTTCGAAAAAGGACGCCGACGCGTACGAGCGCTACTCCGCCGACGTCATGCGGCAGACCCGCTTCATCCGCGATTCGCTGCTGCGCACTCCGCCAGACCCGACCTCGTTCAAGCCGCGAGACCTGAAGGAGCTCGCTCACCTCGGCCGCCGCTTTTACGAGATGGGCGAAGACCGGATGTACGAGACCATCCGCTTCTGGACCATGAGCGTGGCCGAATACCTCGACGAGTATTTCGAAACCGACGTTATCAAGGCGTCGCTGTCCGGCAGCGGCATCATCGGTACGGCACTCGGCATCCACTCACCCGGCACCGCCTACGTGTTGCTGCACCATTACATGGGTGAGGTCGACGGCAACATCGGTTCCTGGGGCTACGCGCGCGGCGGCATGGGTGCGGTCTCGAAAGCCATCGCGGGCGCATTCCAGTCCTACGGCGGGGAGCTGCGTACCGATGCGGGCGTAGAGAAGATCGTCGTGAGGAACGGCAGGACCAAGGGTGTCGCGCTAACCAACGGCGAGGAGATCGACGCCGGGATCGTGGTGTCGGCGATGGACGTGAAGCGCACGTTCCTCACGTGCATGGATGAGGGTGACGTTCCCGCCGACTTCTACCAGCGCGTGAAGAATTTCAAGATCCGCGGCTCCTCGGGCAAGCTGAACATCGCACTCGACGGCATGCCGACCTTCCCTGCACTGCCGAAAAACAACCCGCTGCTCGACGGTGACATGCACTTTATCGATTCGATGGAGCGCATGGAGCGCGCGTACGACGACTGGAAGGAAGGTACCTGGTCGAAGGACCCGTACGTCGACATGGTCATCCCCACGGTGACGGACCCGACCATGGCGCCACCCGGCAAACATTTCATGAGCTGCTTCGTCCAGTACTGCCCGTACAAGGTCGAAGGCCGCGACTGGACGGAGCCCGAACGCCAGGCATTCGCGCAGACCGTGATCGACCAGATCGGGAATTACAGCCCCGACTTCAAGGACCTGATCCTGCACGTGGAGATCCGCACGCCGGAGGACATCGAGCGGGAAGCGGGTCTCTCGGAGGGCAACATCTTCCACGGCGAACTCACCATGGACCAGCTCCTGTTCAACCGCCCGGTGCCGGGATACGCGCAATACCGCGCACCGGTTCCCGGACTTTACATGTGCGGCTCGAGCGTGCACCCGGGCGGCGGCGTCATGGCGGCACCGGGCGCCAACGCCGCTCGCGAAATCCTCATGGACCTGAAGCGCCGCAACACCGTTCCGGAGAACTTCGGCGATGACTGAACAGTACGACGCCATCGTCATCGGCGCGGGGCACAACGGTCTCGTCTGCGCCGCCACCCTCGGCCGGGCCGGCAAAAAGGTACTGGTACTGGAAGCGGCAAAGGACGTCGGCGGTGCCGGACGCACGCGCCCGTTTGCCGAAGGCTTTTCCGTATCGTCCTGCGCGCACCTCCTCTACCAGCTCCAGCCGCAGGTGACGGGCGACCTCGGCCTGAAACCGGCGCTGGCGGCCGACAATCTCTCGACGGTCGCGCTGGCGCGGGACGGCAAGCACCTGCGGCTGAAAGGCGGCAAGGTCGACGGCGTCGCCGATGCCGACCGCGCGAGCTACCGGGATTTCCACGACCGGATGTGCCGCTTCGCCGACCTGCTGGCCAAGTTCCTGAACCGTGCACCGCCGCGGCTCGCGCACGGCTCCCGGCGCGACGTGCTGACCCTTGCCGAGCTGGGCCTCGACCTGCGCCGGCTGGGCAAAAAGGACATGCGGGAGTTCCTGCGCGTCATCGGCATGAACGTATACGACGAGGTCGAGGAGCGGTTCGAGAACCCGCTCCTGAAGGGCGCCGTTTCATTCGACGCCGTGCTCGGCACGCATCTCGGACCGCGCTCGCCGAACACGATCCTGACTTACCTCTATCGGCTGTGCGGCAACCACGGCAAGCTGTCGCTGCCGGCCGGGGGCATGAGCGGCATCAGCGACTCGCTCGCGGCCTGCGCGCGCGGCTTCGGCGTACAGATCCAGACCAGCACACCGGTGAAACGCGTGATCGTCGAGAACGGGCGCGCCACCGGCGTGGAGACCGAAGCGGGCGACACTTTCCGGAGCCTGACCGTCGTTTCCAACGCCGATCCGAAGCGTACCGTCCTCGAACTCGTGGGCAGCCGCCACGTCGAGACGGGCTTCACGCGGCGTATCAACAACATCCGCATGCGCGGCAATGCTGCCAAGCTGCACCTGGCGCTGGACGGACTACCGGCGATCGACGGCCTCGAGAAGCGCGAGTTCGGCGACCGGCTGGTCATCGCGCCTGACGCGGACTACGTCGAGCGCGCGTTCAACCCGGCCAAGTACGGCGAGAACTCGCCTGACCCGGTGATCGAGATCACGTTCCCGAGCTTCCGCGACGCGACCCTCGCCCCCGCGGGCAAACAGGTGCTTTCTGCCGTCGTGCAGTACGCACCGTACTCGCTCAAGGGCGGCTGGACCGATGCCGCCCGCGACGCGTTCCGCCAGCAGGCAATCGACACCATCGCGGCCTACGCCCCGGACCTGCCCGGGCGCATCACCGCGGCGGAGTTGCTGACGCCGGCCGACATCGAACGCGAATTCGGCATCACCGGCGGGCACTGGCACCACGGCGAGCTCACGTTGGACCAGTTCCTGTTCGTCCGGCCGGTGGCCGGCGCGGCGCAGTACCGCATGCCGCTGGAGGGGCTGTACCTTTGCGGCGCAGGCACGCATCCCGGCGGCGGCATCTCGGGCGCCTGCGGCCGGAACGCCGCGCGCGCCATCCTGTCGCGGGAGAAACCGGCATGACGATGGCCGGCAGGATTTGCACTGCAGGAGCGCGCATGGCGCGCGATGCCACGATGGCCGGACGGGCATCGCACGTCGTGCGCGCTCCTGCAGGAGAGATCGAACATGAATAACGTAGCTGAAGTTTTGCAAGGCAGGCTCCGCACGCCGTTTTATTCCCGCCTGAAAGCACTCGATCGCCTGGACGCCTGGCACGAGTGGAAGGGCTACACCAGCGCCGACGCGCTCTACGATGCGAGCCTTGAGTATTTCGCGATCCGCAACAGCACCGGCGTGTTCGACCTGACGCCGATGACCAAGTACCGCATCAAGGGTCCGGACGCGCTGGATTACGTCGATCGCCTCGTGACACGCGACATGCGGAAGATCAAACCGGGGCGCGTGGCGTACGCGGTGTGGTGCGACGACCAGGGGCAGGTGATCGACGACGGGACGCTGTTCCACCTCCGCGAGGGTGAATACCGCCTCTGCTCGCAGGAACGGCACCTCTCGTGGCTGGCCGACGCCGCCATCGGCATGGACGTGGAGATCACCGAGGAGACGGCCGAGATCGCGGCGCTCGCGGTCCAGGGCCCGACCTCGTTCAGCGTGATGCAGAAGCTGGGCCTCGACGGGCTGGAAACGCTGAAGCCGTTCGGCCTCATGCATTTCGATTTCCAGGGCAGCGAGCTGATGGTGTCGCGCACGGGCTTCACCGGCGATCTCGGCTACGAGCTCTGGATCGAGAACGCGCGCGCGGAAGCGCTGTGGGATGCCCTGTTCGAAGCGGGCAAGCTCCACGGCATCCGCGCGATCGGTACCGAGGCGCTGGACCTGTCGCGCATCGAGGCCGGGTTCCTGACGGCGGGGGTCGATTTCCTGCCCGGGCTGGGCACGGTGCGCACGGGACGCTCACGCTCGCCGTTCGAGCTGGGGCTCGACTGGCTCGTCGACTTCAAGAAGCCGAATTTCAACGGCCGCCGGGCGCTGGCCGAGGAAAAGCGCCGGGGCTCGAAGTGGCAGCTCGTCAAGCTCGACATCGAGGGCAACAAGCCGGCTCATCACTCTTATATCTATCGCGCATCCAAAGGACGCCGGAAGCAGGTAGGGTTCATCACCTCGGCCTGCTGGTCGCCGGTGTGCAAGAAGAACATCGCGCTCGGTACCGTGGAGGCGCCGCACGGCCATCCCGGAAACGAGCTCTTCGTGGAAATCTACTACCAGCGCGAGATGCACTGGTCGCGGGTGATGGCGAAAGCCACGGTCGTCGACAAGCCGTTCTGGGACCCGCCGCGCCGCCGAGCGACCCCGCCCGGTCCCTACTAGGTGTCCTGCCCCGCCGATAAACTCGCGGTTTCGCCGCGCCTTTTTGCGCCCGGTGGCGCTGCGATTCCGCGTCTGGCCAGTCGCAACAATTCGCGAGCGAAATAACGGGTTTATTCACGGGACAGGACACTATGGCTCATCGGCTCGATCCCCTGCTGCGGCCGCGAAGCGTCGCGGTCGTGGGCGCGTCGGCGCGCCCCGGCTCCCTGGGCGAGTGGACCCTTAAGAACCTGCTGCGCGGCGGTTTTGCCGGCGATATTTATCCCGTGAACCCGCGCCACGACGAGCTGAAGGGCCTCAAGTGCTACGGCCGGCTCGCCGATCTCCCTGCCGTTCCCGAGCTGCTGATCTTCGGCGTGGCGGACACGCGCGTGGAAGCGCTGCTGGACGAAGCGATCGCCCTCGGCATCCCCGCGGCCGTGCTGATGTCGGCCCTCACGCTGGACGAGGACACGACGCCCGATCTCCGGGAGCGTGTGCGCGCGAAGATCCGGGAGGCCGGCATGCTCGTGTGCGGCGCGAACGGTATGGGTTTCTACAACGTCCGGGACGGCGTCTGGGCCTGCGGCTTCGACAGCCGTCACCATGAGCCGCCCGGCCGGGTCAGCCTGATCAGCCATTCCGGTTCGGGCATGTCCGGCATCATCGACGGCGACGAGCGGCTGCGCATCAACTTCGCCGTGTCGACCGGCATCGAGCTCGGCGTCACGATGGACGAGTACCTCGATTTCGTGCTGGACCTGCCGGAGACGCGCGTTGTCGGACTGTTCGTCGAGACGGCGCGCAACCCGGACGGATTCCAGGCGGCGCTGGCGAAAGCCTTCGACAAGGGCATTCCGGTCGTTGCGCTGAAAGTCGGGCGAACCGATCGCGCGGCGCGCCTCACCATTTCGCATTCCGGCGCGATGGCGGGCGACGATGCGGCCTACGATGCCCTCTTCGATCGCTATGCCGTGCAGCGCGTGCGCGACATGGACGAGCTGGCGACGGCGCTGATCCTGTTCGCGGAGCTCGACCCCCTGGGTCCCGGCGGACTGGTGACGCTGCACGATTCCGGCGGCGAGCGCCAGCTCATGGTGGACCTCGCCGATGAGCACGGTGTGCCGCTCACCGAGCTGCAGCCGGAGACGGCCGCGGCGCTCGAGGCGCGGCTGGAGCCGGGCCTGCCCCCGGTGAACCCGCTGGATGCCTGGAGCCGCGGTGGCGAAGACGCGGGCGACATCATGAGCGGCTGCCTGGCCGCGATGATGCAGGACCCCGGCGCCGCCATGGGCGCGGTGCTGCACGACCGGGCGCCGGAGGGCATGATCTACCCGGTGTACGTCGATTACATGCGGCGCGCGCAGGCGGCGTCGGGAAAGCCGGTGGCGCTGGTCGCTGCCCGCCAGGGCACCGGCGGCGACCGCCTCGTCGTCGAAGCCACGCACGCGGGCTTCCCGGTGCTGGACGGCGTGCCGGCGTTCCTCACGGGCGTGCGTGCACTCATGAGGTACCGCGACCGGCGCGCCGAGCCCGCGGCCGAGCCGCCTCGCGCTCCGGCCGATGCGGTCGGGGCCTGGCGCGGCGAGCTGCAAAACGGCGCGATACTGGACGAGGCGCGTTCGCTTCAACTGCTGCACGATTTCGGCATACCGATCACGCCGTTTCGCGTGATCGAATCGGCCGCGGAGCTCGAAAGCGTGCTGCCGGAAGTCGCCTTCCCGGTGGTGCTGAAAACGGCGGCACCCGGCCTGGCGCACAAGTCGGACAAGGGCGGCGTGGCGCTGGGCATCGAAAACGCCGAAACGTTGCGCGACGCCTATCGAGACTTCGAAGCCCGCCTCGGGCCACGGGTGCTCGTCGCCGCCATGGCGGAACCCGGCGTCGAGATGATCCTGGGCGCGAAGCGCGATCCGCAGTTCGGACCCGTCGTGATGCTCGGCTTCGGCGGCATCCATGCCGAGGTGCTGCAAGACGCCGTGTTTGCGCTGCCGCCGTTTGACAACGAGTACGCCCGGCGCAGAATCGATACTTTGAAGATGCGGCCCTTGCTGGACGGGGTGCGCGGCGCCGCGCCCGGCGACATCGAGGCTTTCTGCGAGCTGGCGGCGCGTTTCTCAGCCATGGTGGACGCCCTGCGCGACCAGGTAGCGGAAATCGACGTCAACCCGGTCATCGTCACCCCGAGGGGAGCCGTTGCCGTCGATGCGCTCATCGTTGCGGTGCAGGAGGTAAAGACATGAGTATCGAAGCCATTTCCGGACACGCCCTCGCGACCTGGCGGGGTATTGCGGCACGCGAGCTCGAGCGTGCCGAGACGCGCTTCTTCATCGACGGTCGATTCGTCGACGCCGTGGACGGCGGACGCTTCGACAGCGTCAACCCCGCCACCGGCGAGACCATCGCATCGGTAGCGGCCGCCAACGCAAAGGACGTCGATGCCGCCGTTGCCGCCGCCCGGCGTTCGTTCCGCGACGGTAGCTGGTCGCGCATGGCACCGCGCGAGCGCATGACCGTGTTGTACCGTTTCACGGAGCTCATCGACGAGCACGCGGAGCAGCTCGCGGTGCTGGACACGCTCAACATGGGCAAGCCCATCACCGACATGCTCGAGATCGACCTGCCGTCCGTGATCGAAACCTTCCAGTTCATGGCGGAGTGCATCGACAAGATCGAAGGCAGCGTCACGAACACCGAAGCCGACGTCATGCACTTCATCCTCCGCGAGCCGCTGGGCGTCGTCGGTGCGATCTCGCCGTGGAACTACCCCCTGCTGATGGCGACCTGGAAGGTGGCGCCTGCGCTCGCCGCCGGTAACAGCGTCGTTTTGAAACCCGCGGAGCAGGCGCCGCTTTCCTGCCTCCGGCTCGCCGAGCTCTTCGTCGAGGCGGGCGGGCCTCCCGGCGTGTTCAATGTCATCAACGGCATCGGCGAAATCGCGGGCAAAGCGCTCGCGCTGCACAATGACGTCGACAAGATCACGTTCACGGGCTCGACCGAGGTCGGCAAGCTGATGTTGCAGTACGCCGGCCAGTCGAACATGAAACGCGTGTCGCTGGAGTGCGGCGGCAAAACGCCGCAGGTGTTCATGGGCGACCTCGAGGATCTCGACCGCGCCGTCACCGCCGCCTACAACGGCGTGTTCGCGAACATGGGTGAAGTCTGCAACGCCGGCTCGCGCCTGCTGGTGGAGAAGTCCATCTACGACGAGTTCGTCGCGCGGTTCGTGGCGGCGGGCAAGGACGCGTACACGCCCGGTGACCCGCTCGACCCGTCGACCAACCTCGGACCGCTGGTCACGTCGGAGGCACAGCAGCGCGTGCTCTCCTACATCGAGTCCGGGCGCAAGCAGGGCGCGACGCTGAAGTTCGGCGGCGAGGTGCCGGCCGGGCTGGAACGGGGCGCCTACGTCACCCCTGCCCTGTTCACCGAAGTCGACAACTCGATGCGCATCGCACAGGAGGAGATCTTCGGTCCCGTGGCCGCCGTCATTCCCTTCGACGGCACGGCCGAAGCCATCCGGATCGCGAACGACACCATCTACGGCCTTGCCGCCGGCATCTGGACACGGGACCTCAACCGCGCCCACCGGCTCATCCGGGAGATCCAGGCCGGCGTCATCTGGGTCAATTGCTTCGATGAAGGGGACATGACGCAGCCGTTCGGCGGCTACAAGCAATCCGGTAACGCGCGCGACAAGTGCATGGAGAGCCTGCTGAGCTACACGCAGTCGAAGTCGGCGTGGATACGGCTGAGCTGAGCCCGGCATCCCGCCCCGCCCGCTGCGGCGTCGCCTGATCACGGCTCCCCGGCTGCCGGGGCGCGGCGCGAGGCACCCGGCGGGGAGAGCGGCTGCCGCTTCGGATAGGCAGCTGCCCGCGAGCGTGCTAGCCTACGGCAGCGACCCTCGAGCCTGACCCGTTCAGCTCGGTACATCCTGGCCTGGAACGATCCGGCCGCCCGTATCCGGCGTTCCGCCACCGCTCTCGTTCGCAGCTCCCCAGCATGCTGCGCCGAATCCAGAAAGAGAAGCCGGGCACTGTAAAACCATTCCACAACCTGAAGGGAGAACCGGGCGTGGCCAGCACCGTATCCAGGAAAAAAGCCGACGCACCGACATTGCCCAAAGCGGCTACTGGTATCGCGGGTCTCGACGAGATTACCGGGGGCGGGCTGCCGCGCGGCCGCCCCACCTTGCTTTGCGGCACCGCCGGCTCGGGCAAAACGCTGCTCGCCATGGAGTTTCTCGTGCGCGGCGCCGCCGACCTCGGCGAGCCGGGCGTGTTCATGGCTTTCGAGGAGCAGGCCGGGGAGCTGACGCAGAACGTCCGCTCCCTCGGCTTCGACCTCGATGAGCTGGCAGAGCGGAACAAGCTCGTGCTGGACCACGTGCACATCGAGCGCAGCGAAATCGAAGAGACCGGCGAGTACAACCTGGAAGGCCTGTTCGTCCGCCTCGGGTTTGCGATCGATTCGATCGGTGCCAAACGGGTGGTCCTCGACACGATCGAGGCGCTGTTCGGCGGCCTGTCGAACGATGCGATCCTGAGGGCCGAGCTGAGACGGCTTTTTCGCTGGCTCAAGGACAAAGGCGTCACCGCCATCATCACCGGTGAGCGGGGCCAGGGCGCGCTGACGCGGCACGGGCTGGAAGAGTACGTCTCCGATTGCGTCATTCTCCTGGATCACCGGGTGAACGAGCAGATGGCCACGCGCCGCCTGCGCATCGTGAAATACCGGGGCACGGTTCACGGGACGAATGAATACCCCTTCCTGATCGACGAGGACGGTATCTCCGTGCTACCGATTACGTCGATGGGCCTCGAACACGAGGTGAGCAGCGAGCGCGTCTCCACCGGCATCCCCGGGCTCGACGCCATGCTCGGCGGTGAAGGCTATTATCGCGGCAGCAGCGTGCTGATTTCCGGCACCGCCGGAACGGGCAAGACCAGCGTTGCCGCGCACCTCGCCGATTCAAACGCAAGGCGGGGGGAGCGCTGTCTCTACTTCGCCTTCGAAGAGTCGCAGGCCCAGCTCGTCCGGAACATGCGTTCCATCGGGCTCGACCTGGTGCCCTGGCTGGAGGAAGGATTGCTGCGCGTCCACGCCTCGCGTCCGACGCAGCACGGGCTGGAGATGCATTTAGCGACGATTCACAAGCAGGTTCGTGAGTTCAGGCCGGCTACCGTCGTTTTCGACCCGGTCAGCAACTTCATCGCAGCAGGCAGCGTCACCGAGGCGCGGTCGATGCTGATGCGGCTGGTGGATTTTCTCAAGGCAGAGCAGATCACGGCGCTGTTTACGGATCTCACGCCCGGCGGCGCCGCCCAGGAAGCCACGCAGGTCGACATTTCCTCGCTCATCGATACCTGGCTGCTCATCCGGGATGTCGAACAGGGCGGAGAAAGGAACCGCGGCATCTACGTACTGAAATCCCGCGGCATGGCGCATTCCAACCAGGTTTGCGAGTTCCTGCTGACCGACCGGGGCATCGACGTGCAGGACGTCCGGGCGGGCCCGGCGCCTGCGGGCTCGATGCGGAAAACCGGGATTGCGGCAGAGAAGGAGCCGGGCTGACATGCGCGTGAATCGAACGATCGGCGCCGCGGAGGCCGAGCCTGCACAAAACGGCGACGAGCACTGGGAACTGCGGCTCTACATCGCGGGGCAAACGCCCAAATCCAGGACGGCCTTTGCCAATCTCAAGAAGCTTTGCGAGGAGCACCTTCCCGGCCGCTACGAGATCGAAGTGATCGACCTGCTGGTCAACCCGCAGCTTGCCCGCGGCGACCAGATCGTGGCCATTCCCACCCTGGTGCGGAAGCTGCCGGAGCCGCTGCGCAAGATCATCGGCGACCTCTCGGACACCGAGAAAACCCTGGTGGGTCTGCAGCTTCGGCCGAGAAAAGCGTGAGCCTTCCGAACAGAACGCCCCACCGGCACCGGTACGTGCTGCCGATGACCGGCACGAGAAAATCTTCATGACCCTGAACGACGACGACATCCGGTTTACAGGGGAAGACGCTTTGACACGCGAGCACGAGGGCAACTACGTGCTGCGGCTGTACGTGACCGGGATGACCCCGCGCAGCTCACGGGCGATCGCTACCATCAAGGCCATTTGCGAAGAGCACCTGGAGGGACGCTACGACCTGGAGGTAATCGACATCTATCAGCATCCGAAGCTGGCGCGGGATGAGCAGATAATCGCCACCCCGACGCTGGTGAAAACGTTGCCCGCCCCCCTGCGCCGGTTCATCGGCGACCTGTCGAACGAGGAGCGCGTGCTGTTCGGCCTGGACCTGCGGCAGAAAGGGTAGCGGTCCGATGCCAGGGAACCGGAAGCATCACCACCATGGCAGGTGACAAGCGCCCGGGGTTCGACGAGGTCCTCCGCGAGAACGAGGAGTTGCGGTATCGCCTGGAAGAGGCGGAGGAAACCATACGCGCCATTCAAACGGGGCAGGTGGATGCCTTTGTCGTCACCGGTGCCGAACGCGACCAGGTGTTCACGCTCGAAACCGCGGACCGGCCCTACCGGCTTTTCGTCGAGACCATGCAGCAAGGCGCCGTCACCGTTGCCGACGACGACACGATCCTCTTCTGCAACGACTATCTCGCCCAGTTGCTGGAAAAGCCCCGCGAGCGCCTCGCCGGAGCCGCCTTTCGTGAATTCGTCGCCGAGGAGGATCGCCCGGCCTACGACGCCCTCGGAGCCGCCGAACGGGGCGAGCTCACCCTCCTCGGCACCGAGGGTAAACGCGTACCCGTCCTCGTCGCCACCCACTCGGTCGACGCCGGCCCCGGAGAATCCCTGACCTGCCTGCTGGTGACCGACTTGACCGAGCAGCGTCATTTCGAGGAACTGCAGCGGGCCCAGGAGGCCCTGCAAAGGAGCCAGCACGAGCTGCGCGAAACGGCAGCGCGGCTGTCGGATGCCAACCGCCGCAAGGACGAGTTCCTGGCGACCCTCGCGCACGAGCTTCGTAATCCGCTCTCGCCGATCCACAGCGGGCTGGAGGTGATGAAACTGTCACCTGATCTCCCCGCCTCCCTGCACGGCATCCGCGCCACGATGGAGCGCCAGACGCAGCAGATGGTGCGCCTGATCGACGACCTGCTCGACGTGTCCCGCATCATGCTGGGCAAGCTGACCCTGCGAAAATGCCGGGTCAACCTCGCGGACGTGTTCCAGAGCGCGATCGAGTCGACGAATCCTGCCATCCTGGCGGGCAGGCACGAGCTGACGGTGGCCGCGCCCGAAGAGCCGGTCTACCTGGAAGCCGATCCGCACCGGCTTGCACAGGTCATCGCGAACCTGCTCAACAATGCGGTCAAGTATTCGCAACCGGGAGGCCCCATCGTCCTTGCCGCCGGGACCGAGAACGGCCAGGTGATCATTACGGTACAGGATTCGGGCATCGGCATCCCGCTCGACATGCAGGGGCGGATCTTCGAGATGTTCTCGCAAATCGGGCATCCGCTGGAAGCCGGTTACACGGGCCTCGGCATCGGCTTGTCGCTGACGAGGTCGCTGGTCCACATGCACGGCGGGACGATCGAGGTTCACAGCGCCGGCGCCGGCCAGGGGAGCCGGTTCAGCATCTGCCTGCCGCTGGGCGACTCCGCGAGTGCGCCGCTACACCCCCGTTCGGCCGGAGCGGAGGCGCCGGCCCCGCGCAAGCTGCGCGTGCTGGTCATCGACGACAACAAGGCGGGTGCTGACATGCTGGGCACGTTGATCGCGAGCCTCGGCCAGGAGGTGCAAACGGTCTACCACGGCGCCGAAGGCGTCGAGGCGGCAGCCAGCTTCCGGCCGGACGTGGTGTTCCTGGACCTCGGCATGCCGAAAATGAACGGCTTCGAGGCCGCCCGCCAGATTCGCGCGCAGCCGTGGGGCCGGGACCTGATGCTCATCGCTCTCACCGGCTGGGGCCAGGACGAGGACAAGCGGCGTACCGGCGAGGCCGGCTTCGACCAGCACCTGGTCAAACCCGCTGAGCCGGCGGACCTGCAGGCGATATTCTCTGCCTGGTGGCGCAACAGCCGCCGCGGTCCAACCGCCGGCAACCGCACCTCGTAAGGCGATCTCCCGCCTGCCGGCCGCGCGACGATTCGCGGCTTACATGTCGGGGCTGAGGTGCTGGGCGGCTTCGCAGAGCGTGGCGCCGAGCTCGGCGCGGCGGGCGGCGGTCAGGCGCTGCGTCGGGCCACCGATCGAGAGCGTGCCCTGAACGTCGCCCAGTGCGCCGCGAATGATGGTCGCAACCGCCGAGTAGCCCTCTTCCAGCTCGTCGACCGAAACGGCATAACCGCGCCGCCGGATCTCGATGAACTGCGGCTGGAACGCCTCCCGGTCCGTGAGCGTCTTGTCGGTGAGCGCTTTCAGCGGCGCGCCCAGTCGCTCCAGGCCGTTGTCATCGAACGCCAGGAACGCCTTGCCGGTGGAAGTCGCGTGCAGCGGCCAGCGCGTACCGACGTTGCCGGCGGCGCCGACCACGTAGCTGCCGGCCACCTCGTCGAGAATCAGCATGCTGTCGCCGACCGGCACCTCCAGCGTCGCGGTCTCGCCGCTCGACCTGGCGAGCGCCTTGAGCAGCGGGCGCACGCGCCGCCTGAGGTCACTGCTCGCGAGCGCCTGCACGCCCAGGGCCATCAGCCCGGGCCCCAGGCTGTAGGCGCTGGTCGCGGCATTCCGTTCGATCAGGTTTTCACTTTGCAACGCCCGCAGAAGGCGATGCGTCGTCGTCTTGTTCAGTCCCGAGCCGCGGCTCAGTTCCGCAAGCGACATCTCCGAGCGCTCGGCCGTAAACAGCTTCAGTAGCCGGATCGCCCTGAGCGCCGCCTGTGCCCCCTGCGGTGGTCGTGTTTCAAGCATCGATACACCATATTATGATTTGCAGTTCCATATTATGGCAGGCTGCCGTGAATTTGGCGAGTCCTTGCGCCGGGGGCGAAAAAAAGCGATAGAAACGGAAAATTCACGCCTGTACCGGTCGGCCTATACGGGCACGCGGGCCCAAAGATGCCCGGCGAAGCCCGGCCCCGCCCACGAGTGGAGACGCGGGTCCTCAACGGCGGTCTTGCAGGATGCGCCGGGCGGCGTTGTAACCGGGGGCGCCGGTCACGCCGCCGCCGGGGTGCGTCCCGGCGCCGCAGAGATAAAGCCCCTCCACCGGCGTGCGGTAGCGGGACCAGCCGGGCACCGGGCGCATGAAGAAGAGCTGGTCGAGGCTGATATCCCCGTGGAAGATGTTGCCTTCGGTGATCCCGAAGGTCTGTTCGAGATCGAGGGGCGTATACACCCGGCGCGCCACGATGGACGCCGGCACGTTCGGCGCATAGCGCCCGATGATCTCGACCACGCGATCGCCCAGCTCGTCACGCCGGGCGGCCCAGTCGCCACGTGACAAGCGGTACGGCAGGTACTGCACGAAGCAGGTCATGACGTGCCGGCCGGCCGTCACGAGTCCCGGGTCGACGTTCGACGCGAGGACGCAGTCCACCCAGAGCTGCGCAGGCAACTCGCCGCGATGCGCGGCGTTGTAGATGTCCTCGGCTTCCGCCAGCGACGGCGCGAGCGTGAACAGGCTCCGCTGTGCCTTGTCGTGCGAACCCGGCATGCCGAGAACGGCCGGCTCTTCCGAGAGCACGAAGTTCACCTTGGCGCACGGACCCGCCATGCGGATGTTGGCAATCTCACGGCGAAACGCTTCGCTGACGCCGTCCGGCACCAGCTCGAGAAACGTCCGCCGGGGATCGGCGTTGGAGATCACGAGGTCCGCGTCGATGACGGAACCGTCGGCGAGCGTGACGCCGACCGCGCGCGCGCCGTGCTGGTTGATGCGGGCGACCGGTGCGTCCGTCCTGATCTCGACGCCCGAATCGCGGCACGACTGCGCCATCGCCTGCGTGATCGCACCCATTCCCCCGATGACGTGCCCGGCGTAGCCCTGGCGGGTATCGTCGTCACCGCCGGACAAGAGGTGGAACAGGAGGCCCATCGCGGTACCCGGCTGGTACGGGCCGCCATGCTTGCCGTAAAGGCTGTTCGACAGCACCAGGCGCTTGACGGCTTCCGTTTCGAATTGGCGATCGAGGAACTCACCCAGCGAGCCGGTCAGGAAGCGCAGGAGCTGCGCGAGGTCGCGCCCCGCCATCCCGCGAAAGCGCCGGCCGACCCTGAAAAGCTCGAGCAGGCGCGCCACGCCGCGCCGGTCCGGATCCGGCGGCGGTTCGAGGAAGAACGGCTGCAGTCTCGACGCCAGCCGTTTCAGCTCGGCGTCCACCTCGAAAAAGCGTCTGCAGTCCGCCGGCGCCTTTTCCCTGAGCTCCGCTTCCATGCGCGCGCGTTCGGCCCACCATGAAATGACGCGGCCGTCGGGCAACGCCGTCTGCACACCCGGGTCGCAGGGTACCATTCGCAGGCCATAACTCTGGAGCTTCAGGTCGCGGATGACCTCCGGGCGCAACATGCTCGCGATATACGACGCGGTGGACACGCGGCACCCGGGCGCCCGTTCGGCGTCGATCTCCTCGGTAACGGCACAGCCGCCCACGATGGAGCGGCGCTCGAGAACGAGCACCGCGAGACCTGCCTGCGCAAGGTAAGCGGCCGCTGTCAGGCCATTGTGGCCGGCCCCGATGACGATCGCGTCGAATTTACCTTGTGGCATGGCTCGTCCCGTTAATGCCCGCGCCGCATAGTGCACGCACGAAGCGGATACGCGGGCGGCGCGACCACCATGTGAAACAGGTGCGCTGCTTCGTTCGAGACCCGTGTGCTAATCTTGCGCGTTGGTTCCTCCGTTTGGTTTTAATCGATGGAAGCGACGCTGCATCGCGATCTGTACATGGAGCCTTCATGGTTCGCCCGCGAACGGGAAAAGATTTTTCTCGACCAATGGACCTGCGTCGGACGGGAAGACGAACTGGTAACGGCCGGCAGCTTTGAGACGATCGATCTCGCGGGGGAAAGCATCATTGTCGTTCGCGGCGACGACTGGCAGCTGCGCGCTTTCTACAACGTCTGCCGCCATCGTGGATGCGAGCTCATCGATTCGACCAATCACGAGCAGCGGCGGGGACAGTTCATCGCCAACATTCGCTGCCCCTACCATTCCTGGACGTATCGCCTCGATGGCCGGCTGCACCGCACGCCTCACATGAACGTGGATCGCGAGAACCTCGCTTTGCACGAAGTGAAACTCGCGTGCTGGGGCGGATTCATTTTCCTGAAAGCCGGCGAGGACAGAACGAGTCTCGAAGAGCAACTTGGCCCCATACCCGATCGTATCCGGCGTTACCCGCTCGACGAAGTCGTTGAAGGCTGGCGGACGACGTATACCGTCGCCGCCAACTGGAAGGTGATCCTCGAGAACTACAACGAGTGCTACCACTGCGCCGGCGTGCATCCTGAACTGTGTCGCATCGTGCCGGAGTTCCGCAAGAACGGCGGCGCCGGTCTCGATTGGGAAGCGGGTATCCCGCAAAAGCCAGGCACGAATACCTTCACCGTGAGCGGCACGACTACCCGCCCCCCTTTTCCGGGCCTGAATGAGGCCGAGAAGGAGCGGCACTTCGGCGAGCTCGTGTATCCGAACCTGATGCTGAGCCTGTCGATGGACCACGTCGCCATGTTCCTCCTGCGGCCGACCGCCCCGGAGCAGACGGAGATCGATTGCCGGCTGCTGTTCCATCCGGATGCCCGCAACCAGCCGGACTTCGACCCGACGGACGCCGCCGATCTCTGGGATCTCGTCAACAAGCAGGACTGGGCCATCTGCGAGCGCGTACAGCGTGGTATGCACGCGCGGCCGTTCAGGCACGGGCTGTATGCACCGATGGAAGACCTGAGCCTCGACATCCGCAACTACATCTCGAGCAGGCTCGGCAGCGACGTTCTGAAGATCTGAAATGGCCCTGGTTACATTCGATGTCTCTGCAGCCGTCGCGTTCATCACGCTCAACCGGCCCGACAAGCTGAATGCGATCAACGGTCCGATGCTCGACGAGCTGGAGCAGGCGCTCGACGAGGCGGAACGCGACGATGCCGTGCGGGCAATCGTCCTGCGCGGCGAAGGCCGCGCGTTCTCGGCGGGATTCGATCTCGATTCGCCGGCGTTCGACAGCGGCAGTGCGGACGCGATCCGGGAAGAGCTGACCCGCGACTTCCGCGCGATCATGCGTTTCTGGGACTGCAGCAAGCCTACGATTGCCGCCGTGCACGGCTACTGTCTCGGCAGCTCGATGGAGATCAGCGCCGTGTGCGACATCACGATTGCGGCCGAAGGCTGCCGCTTCGGGGCACCGGAAGTTCGCTACGGGAGCGGCATCGTTTGCCTGGTGCTGCCCTGGATCATCGGACTGAAAGCGGCGAAGGAGCTGCTGTTGACGGGCGGCGATATCGACGCCACGCGCGCGCTGTCCGTGGGCCTCATCAATCGCATCGTGCCCGGGAGCGAGCTGCAGGCGGCAGCGGAATCCGTCGCGTACGAAGTTGCCGCGAACGACGCGCACGCCGTGCGCCTGACCCGGGAAGCCATCCGTCGCGGCTACGAGACCGCGGGACTGCGCCGGGCATTGGCGCAGGCGCTGGAATACGACATTTGCATCGAAACGACCGAAACACCGGAGTCGGCCGCTTTCCGGAAGGTCATGGAGGCGGACGGCCTGAAAGCTGCGCTCGCCTGGCGGGCGGCGCAGTATCGAAAACAGGAACCTGCAAGTGACGAAAAGAAGCAGCAGCCTGCCGGCTGAACTGCGCGCTTTCCTGAAACGGTATCCCGGCACGGACGTCATGGAGCTGCTGGTCGCGGACCTGGCGGGTGTGCTGCGCGGTAAACGCGTGCGCGCCGGCGAGTTCGAAGACGTCTTCCGCTCGGGCTTTTGCCTGCCGGGTGGAACGGTCCTGCTCGACACGCTGGGCGAGGTAGTGTCCGGATTTCCGTATACGGCCGAGGACGGCGACCCCGATATCTTCACGCGGATCGTGCCCGGCAGCCTCGCGCCGGTTCCCTGGGCGCAAAGGCCGACGGCGCAGGCGCTGTTCCGGTTCCACACGCGTGACGGCAAGCGCTTCTTTGCCGATCCGCGCTACGTGCTCGAGCGCGCCGCCGAGCCGCTCTACCGGATGAACCTGAAGATCGTGATGGCGGCGGAGCTGGAGTTCTACCTGCTGGACGCGCGGTCGGACCGGCCGAAGGCACGGGTCTCGCGCGTGCCCGGCATCGGCCGGCCGCAGGTCGGGCCGCAGGTGTATCACCCGGACGACCTGTGGGACATCGACAACTTCCTGAACGACTTGTTCGACGCCTGCGCCGCGCAGAACCTGCCGGTCGGGACCACCACGTCCGAGTTCGCGCCCGGGCAGTTCGAGATCAACCTGCATCACGTCGACGACCCGGTGCTGGCCTGCGACCACGCGGTGCTGCTCAAACGCGCCGTCAAGGCGGTCGCGCGGCAGCACGGATTCGTCGCCTGCTTCATGGCCAAACCCTTCGAGGATACGGCGGGTTCCGGCCTGCATATCCACCTGAGCCTGGTTGACCGGCAGGGCCGCAACTATTTCTCCGGCGGCAGGCAGAACGCCGCCTCCCCTCCCTACTCCGCGCGCCTGCGCCATGCCGTCGGGGGGCTCGCCAAAACCATGGCCGAAGGGACAGCCATCTTTGCGCCGAACGCGAACTCCTATCGCCGGCTGCGCCCCGAGATGTTCGCCCCGGTCGAACCCAACTGGGGTGCCAACCATCGCAACGTCGCGCTGCGCATACCCGTCTCCAACGAGCAGAACCTGCGCATAGAGCACCGCACCTCGGGCGCCGACGCGAACCCCTACCTCGTGTCAGCCGCCATCCTCGCCGGCATCCACTACGGGCTGAAGAACCGCTGCGACCCGGGGAAGATGGTGAAGGAAGGTGAGATTATCGAGCTGAAGCGAAAGCTGCCCAATCGCTGGGACGCGGCGATCGACCGGTTCGCGCGCGGCAGAATCCTTCCCCAGTACCTGGGCGCCGACTACTGCAAGGCCTACGTCCTGAACCGCCGCGACGAAGCCCGCCGCTTCCACAACACCATCAGCAACGTCGACTTCGACTGGTACCTCCGCGCCGTGTAGGAGCGCGCATCGCGCGCGATGCCCCTGAGAGCGGACGCCGTGTCGCGCGCAATGCGCGCTCCTACAGCCAGCAGTAGTCCGTAGAAAACCGGGGGCTGAGCCGTTACGCGTGGCCACGTCTGCGTGGCTCTACCCGGCGCCGAGCGACACGTCTTCAGGTCCCTGGGCATCGCGCGCGATGCGCGCTCCTACCCGGGCCGGTACACACGTTTAGTCGTCTGCCGTCGCGGGATGCGGATCAGGGGAGCACCGCCCGCAGGAAGTAGAAGAACACGATCGCCAGCAGCGCCCCGGCCGGCACGGTGATGAGCCAGGAGGCGAAGATACGCCGCACGACGCGCAGGTCGATCGCCTCGATACCCCGCGCGATGCCGACGCCCAGCACCGCGCCGACCAGGGTGTGGGTAGTGGACACCGGCAGTCCGGTACCGGAGGCGATGACAATAGTGCTTGCCGCCGCCAGCTCGGCGGCAAAGCCGCGGCTCGGCGTGAGCTGGGTGATCTTCTCCCCCACCGTGGCAATCACGTGCCGGCCGAACGTACCCAGGCCGACCACGATACCGATGCCCCCGAGCAGCAGCACCCAGAACGGTATCGGTGCCTGGCTGCCGACGATACCGGTGTCCGCCACCGAAATGACGGCCGCCAGCGGGCCGATCGCATTCGCCACGTCGTTTGAACCGTGCGCAAACGCCATCGAGCAGGCGGTAAGGATCATCAACACGCCGAAGACGCGCTCGACGGTGTGGAAGTGCTGTTTCTTCTCGAGCTTCCGGTTCGGCTGGATGCGCCGGATGGCAAAACCGCCGATCGCCGCTATCGCCAGGGCGACCACCGCCGCCAGCAGGTAACTTTGAAGCGCGCTGAATTGCAGCCCGACGTGCTTAAGGCCCTTCAGGATCGTCACGAGGACAATCGTGAATGCCGCGGCAAACATGTAAACGGGAACGTAGCGTTTCGCACGTTCCAGCGGGTCGGGATGGCGGAAAATGAGCGTCTGCACGGAGCCGAAGATCAGGTAGGCGAGGATTCCGGCAACCAGCGGCGAAATTACCCAGCTCGAAACGATCTTCCCGACCGATCCCCACTGCACCGCATCGATACCGATGCCGACCGCGGCGAAACCGACGATGGCGCCGACAATGGAGTGAGTGGTCGATACGGGCCAGCCTTTCCTGGACGCAATCAGCAGCCAGGTGCCTGCGGCCAGCAGGGAGGCCAGCATGCCATACACCAGGAGGGCGGGGTCGTGAAGGGAATCAGAGTCGACGATACCCTTGCGGATGGTCGACGTGACCTCACCGCCCGCCAGCACCGCACCCAAAAACTCGAACACGGCGGCAACGAGCAGCGCTTGTTTGATCGTGAGGACCTTGGAACCGACCGAGGTCGCCATCGCGTTGGCAACGTCGTTCGCGCCGATCCCCCAAGCCATGAACAAGCCAAACGCTGCCGCCAGGCCGACATAAACAATCTCAGCTTCCATTCAACTCCTCGCGAGCTTTCTTGGTCTTGTTGTCGGTAGCGGCAGGGTTGCTAGTGGGAAAGTAACAGCTCGAGGCGGCGCCCGACGCGCTCCGCCATGTCGGCTATTTCGCCGGTCAACTCGATGACGCGGTAAAGGAAGATCACGTGCACCGGGTCCAGCTCGTGCTCGACCGCGAACAGCTCGGCGCGCAGCCGCGCCTGCAGGTCGTCGGTCTCGGTTTCAATGCGGTCGAGTTCCTCGATCAGGGACAGCACGAGGGTAACCTCCGCGCCCCGAAAACCGGTCGTGAACAGCTCATCCAGCTCGCGGACGCTTTTACGCGCCTGCTTTGCCGCGTCCACGCAGCGCTGCACGAACTCGACGAAGCGCCCGGCGATCGGCGCCGGGATTTCCATCTTGCGGCCGAGAATCAGGCCGGACACGTCCTTGGCCCGGTTGGCCATCTTGTCCTGGACCAGCAGCAGCTCCAGCAGGTCCTCCCGCGGCACCGGCATGAACAGGCTTTTCGGCAGGTGGATGCGAATTTGCTTTTTTACGTCGTCCGCTTCGTTTTCGAGGTCCTCGATCGTCTCCCGGATCGCGTGAGCCTGGTCCCAGTCCCCGGCGACGACGGCTTCGAAAAAGCCGACGAGCTCCCGCGTGCACCGGTAGGCGATATCCACGTGCTTTTCGAGCGGCACCACCGGTGACGAGCCGAATATGTTGGCGAGTAGATTTGCCAATTCGAAACCCCTCCCTCGCGGGCAAAAGGTGAGTGGATGGCGCCTGTGAAAACCGGCGCATATTACCACAGGCCGGTCCCGCCGGATTGCCGCGGGATGCCGGGCTTGCTATTTTCGCGGCTTGCAAACGGCAAATACAACCCACACCCGAGGAACGCGCAGATGGCGTACTGGTTGATGAAATCCGAACCCGATGCCTACAGTATCGATGACCTGGAGCGGGACCGGATGGAGCCCTGGGACGGCGTCCGCAACTACCAGGCGCGCAACATGATGCGCGATGACATGCAGCCGGGCGACCGGGCGTTTTTCTATCATTCGAGCTGCGCAACGCCGGCGGTGGTCGGGATCATGAGGATCGCGAGCCAGGCCTATCCGGACCCGACGCAGTTTGATCCGCACTCCAAATATTTCGATCCGAAGAGCACTGAGGAAAACCCGCGCTGGTTCCTGGTCGACGTCGCTTTCGAGCGCAAGCTGGCGCGCCCCATCACCCTGAAAGAGATCAAGGAAGAGCCATCCCTCGAGGGCTTCACGCTGACCCGCCGCGGCAATCGCCTGTCGGTGTTCCCGGTCAGCGAAGCGCACTGGCGCGGCGTCCTGGCACTGGAATGAGCTGAGCGGGCGACTATAATCCGGGGATCGCGGGTCTTTGAAGGATCCAGTCATGCGACGCCGTCCTTACCGTTTCCCCGCTGCCGTCCTCACGGCACTCGCCATGGCGGGCTGCACGCCGCCCGGTACTCCGGACCAGCCCGAACCCACCGCCGCGGCAAACCCGGACGATCTCGTCGCCCGCGCGGGGGCGCCGCTGTTCGAGGGCATGGGCAATCACCATCATCCCGTTACGACCAGCGACCCCGGGGCACAGCGCTACTTCGACCAGGGTCTCGTCATCGATTTTGCGTTCAACCACGCCGAGTCCGTGCGATCGTTCCGCGCCGCGCAGCGCCTCGACCCGGAGTGCGCCATGTGCTACTGGGGCGAAGCGCTGGCGCTGGGACCGAACATCAACGTCACCAGCAACGGCAAGGTGGTCATGCCGGACGAGGACCGCATCGCCGCTTTCGCCGCTATCCGCAAGGCAGTGGCGCTGAAGGGCAACGCCACGGAACGCGAGCGGGACTACATCGACGCGCTCGCCAGGCGGTACAACGGCGATCCTTCGACACCGCGCGAGCCGCTGGACGCGGCTTATGCCGATGCCATGCAGGCCCTGCACCGGAAATACCCGGATGACGATGATGCCGCGGTGCTGTTCGCGGAAGCCCGGATGAACATGATGCCGTGGGACTACTGGCTGGACCCGGAGCATCCCAGACCGTCGACGGTGGAAGTGCTGGATGCACTCGAGACCGTTTTGGCGCGATCGCCGGACCACCCGATGGCGATCCACCTCTACATCCACGCCGTCGAGGCATCGTCGAAGCCGGGGCGGGCGGAGGCGGCGGCCGACCGCCTGGGCGAGCTCGTGCCGGGCGCCGGTCACCTCGTGCACATGCCGGCTCACATCTACTGGCGGATCGGGCGCTACCACGACGCCTCGGAGGCGAACGTTCGCGCAGCGGCGGTCGACGAATACTATATCGAGCAGTGCAACGCACAGGGTTTCTATCCCGCGATGTACTACCCCCACAACATTCATTTCCTGTGGGCCGCTTCGAGCATGGAAGGCCGGAGCAAGCTCGCGATCGAGTCGGCTCGCAAGGTCGCCGCGAACGTCAGGCTGGAAATGATCGAGGAGTTTCCGGCCGTCGAGTTCTTCCACACGATTCCGCTGCTCGCCCTGGTGCAGTTCGGCCGCTGGGACGACGTGCTGGCCGAACCGCAGCCGCCGGCCGATCTCGAGTTCTCCAACGGCATCTGGCACTACGCACGTGCGATCGCGTACGCGCGGCAGAAGGACATTGCCGCCGCGCAAGCCGAACGGGAAAAACTATCGCCCCTGCTGGAGGCGGAAGACGTTTTCTTTCTCGATACGCTTTATTACCCGGCGAGCTCGCTGCTCAGGATCGCCGATGCCTTGGCGCAGGGCGAGATCGCCATGGCCAAAGGCAACACCGACGGGGCCATCGAAAGCTTCGGGACCGCGGTCGCCCTCCAGGACGAGCTCCCCTACACCGAACCGCCCTTCTGGTATTACCCGACGCGGCATTCCCTGGGCAGGGCGCTGCTCGCCGCCGGCGACGCCGCCCGCGCTGAAGCGGTTTACCGAAAGGACCTCGAGGATTATCCCCACAACGGCTGGGCGATGTTCGGTTTGGCCAAGAGCCTCGAAGCGCAGGGCAAAGACGCTTCCCGGGCCCGGCAGATGTTCGAGCATGCCTGGTCGCAGGCCGATGTGACACTCACCGCCTCGACGTTCTGATCTTTTCCGCGCTGCGCGGTAGCCGTCCGCGCGGCGAAGGGGCGCATCCCTCGCCACCTTTCCCGGCGGCGCGCATCAACTTATGTCAAGTACGGGTCGCTCCGGAGCGACGCCTCCCCCACTTGCGAGCCGACTGCGAGCCTGTACAATGATCCGCGGGGGCTGGGCTTAAAAAGACCGCCAACTAAAGGAAAGCTCATGACCCCTAGTATTGCTTCGCTCTATACGTGCGCCTGTCGCATACCGATCCACCGCCTGCCGACGACGCTTTCGCGCAGGGTTGCCTGCTTTACACTCGGGCTCTTTATCGCCGTGCCGGCCTTCTCAGCCGAAGGCACCGACGTATCGGCCGACGAGTTCTACACCGACGACGTGACCCTCACCACCTTCGACGGTGAGCCGCTCGACATCAACGGCGACGGCTTCGTCGATCTCGTGGCCGCCTCGAACACCTCCACCATCGAAAGCCGCTGGTATCCCGGCAACAACGACGGGACCTTCGGGGCACCGGTGCTCCTGAACATCGGGCTATCGTCGGAGATTCTCGGCGTCGACCTGGACGGCGACACGTTCATCGACCTCGTACAGGGGCGGCGCGACAAGACCAGTCTTTTCTATCTCAACACGACAGGCTTGGGCGTCGACAGGTCCGGCGACCTGCCCATCACGGCGGACGAAAACCGCGTCCTCGCCGTCGCCGCGGGAGACCTGGACGGCGACGGCGACCTCGACCTCGTGACCGGCACCGGTCACCAGGGCGGCGAGGCCGGCGCCGGGACGGGCGAGCTCCAGCTCAATCGCTTTTACGTGAACACCGGCGTCCCGGCGGCTGGTGGCGCCCCCGTTTTCACGGGCGGCGACATTTCCGCCGACGACCGGGACGATACCCGCTCGATCGCGCTGGCCGACATCGACGGCGACGGCAAGCTGGACGTCATAGTCGGCAACGACGAGACGACTGAACCCGCCAACCTGATCTATCCCAATACCTCCACCGGACCCGATGCGGTCAGCTTCGGGCCAGGCGTCGGGTTCGGCCTGCCGGACGACCAGACCTCGAAGATCCTGGTAGGCGACCTTAATGACGACGGCAAGCTCGACATCGTCGTCCTGAACTTCATCGCCAGGGAGGCGGGAACCGCGGTCAGCCCGGGAATCAATCGTTTCTTCCTGAACGCGTCCGAACCGGGCGTCATCGACATGGGCGACCCGATCGACGTCAGTGCGGATGCGAACATGTCGAGCGGCGGCGCGTTAGCCGATTTCGACGGCGACGGCGACCTGGACCTGGCGGTTGCCAACCTGGTCGCCGGCGGCGGTGAGACCGCGCGCAATCGCCTGTACCTGAACCAGTTCGTCGAAACGGGCACCGTGACCTTCGCCGCGGGCACCGACATATCCGTGGACGAGCACCAGACGCGCGAGCTCGCGGCGGGTGATATCAACGACGACGGGCACATCGACATCGTCGTCGCCAACCAGCCGTTCACCGCGACCGATGGAACGGTCATCCCGGGACGCGACCGCGTGTACCTCAACAACGGTACCGACGCGCCGTTCACCGATACCGAGGTCCCGTCCTTCACCAGCACGCCGGTCACCCAGGCAACGGTGGACGTCGCCTACACGTACGACGTCGCGGTTACCGATCCGGAAGGCGACGCGGTGACCATCACGGCGCCCGTGCTGCCCGAGTGGCTGACGCTGAAGGACAACGGCGACGGCACCGCGACCCTGACCGGGACACCGGCCGCCGGTGACGCGGGCGATCATGCTGTTTCGCTGGAAGCATCCGACGGCAGCAATTCCGCGCTGCAGGACTTCACCGTCACCGTCGCCGAGAGCCCGCCGGCCGGCGGCAACGCCGCACCGACGTTTACCAGCAAGGCCGGTACGTCGGCGACGGAGGGTGAAACGTACACCTACGACATCGAGGCGAGCGACGACGACGGGGACGCGCTGGCGATCTCGGCCACGGCGCTGCCCGGCTGGCTGACGCTCACCGACAACGGCGACGGCACGGCAACGCTGTCCGGGACGCCGGGCGCCGGCCAGGTGGGCGATCACGACGTCTCCCTCGAGGTCTCCGATGGCACCGACACCGCGGTGCAGGACTTCACCATCACCGTCGAAGGGGCCGCCAGCTCGCCGCCGCCTCCCGGCGACGATGACGACGGAGACGACAGCGGCGGCGGCGGCGGCGGCGGATCGTTCGGCGCCTTGTTCACGCTCGTCCTCGCCGGTCTCGGCGCGGTGATGAGGAGCCGGCGGCGAACCGGCTGATGGCCTGGTCGGCGGTGCATCGGGACTTCCGCCGGAGGTCCCGGTGCGCCTCCGGCGGAGCTACGAGGAAAAATGACCAGGGGCGGTCGTCACCTGCCGGCCTCGAAGCGCGTGTCGTGTGTCCCTGGCGTATCGACCGATTCGACAGGGTATGAAACCCGTAAGCAAAGCTCACCGCACCATGAAACGGCAGCGTTCGCGCCTGGACGAATCCGGCTTCATTCGCGGGCGCCTGTTCGGCGACGACCGCTCGTCTTTCGAGCGTTATGCCGATCTCGCCTTCCATTCGTTCAGCTGGCCGAAGCTGATCCGTTACGAGCTGCTTTCCTTCTTTATCGGGCCGCTGCCGGGGGCGCTTGGCCTGGTATTGCGCAAATGGCTGTACCCCACCCTGTTCCGGGCGGCGGGCAGGAACTGCATTTTCGGTCCGAACCTGACCCTGCGGCACGCCGACCGGATCACGCTGGGCGACGGCGTTGTGCTCGACCGGGACTGCCTGCTGGATGCCCGCGGCGCGGGTGATGCCGGTATTGTCCTCGGCGACCGCGTGATCATGAGCCACGGGGCCGCAATCCAGGCGAAGATCGGCCACATCGAGATCGGTTCGAACTGCAACATCGGTTCGCACGTCGCCATCGTGGCGCAGGGGCCCATCATCATCGAAGACGATGTTTCCATCGCCGGAAATGCCATGATCGCCGGCGGCCGCTACGTCGTGGAGATAGAGGACAAGGCGCGGGAACGCTTCACGAGCGGATCGATCCGACTGGGGCGCAACGTCCGGGTCGGCATGGGCGCGATCGTCCAGGACGGCGTGCACGTCGGGGAAGACGCGATCGTCGCACCCGGATCGGTGGTGTTCGAAAGCGTCGCGGCCGGCACGGTCGTGTGGGGCAATCCCGCACGACCGGTGCGCAGCCGCCCGGGCACCGAGGATGCGGGATCGCCGCAACCGGTAAAAGAGGAAGCTTCGACGCCCGACGGTCGTACTGAAGCCGCGCGCCTTCGGCGGCAGGTCTGCGATTACCTGCAGGAGGACCTGTTTATCGAATTCGGCCCGGACGGCTACGGCACCGCCGATTCCCTCATCGCCGCCGGCATCCTCGATTCCCTCGCGCTGGTGCGCCTGTCGCTCTGGATAGAGCAGCAGTTCGGCATCGACGTGGACCTGGCCGGCCTGGACCCGTCCGCCCTCGAATCGGTCGACAGCATCGCCGCCTACATCGACCAGAACACCGGACGATGACCGCCCCGCCCGTATTCCGCCAGGTGCTTGCCCACGCCGGCGCGCCGGAGACGGCGGCCAGGACGGCGCTGGTATGCGGCGAACGGACGCTGTCCTACGCCGCGCTGGAGCAGGGCGTGAGCCGTCGCGCGGCATTCCTCGCGGCCGAGTGCGGCGTCGCGGCCGGCGAGCGCGCAGTGCTGCTGGCGGAATCGAGCGACGGGTTCGTGGCCACCTACCTCGCGGTTCACAGCCTCGGCGCCGTGTGCGTACCGCTGGACCCGCACGTTCCTCCGGCGCGGCTTGCCCGTCTCGTGCAGCGGCTGGAGCCGCGCGTGGTGGTGTCCGCGGCGCCGCTCGATGACGCCCTGCCGATGCAGGTCCGTTTCGACGAGCTGGCGGAGGGAGCCGCCGCTCCAAAACCCGCTGTCGAGGTCCGGCCGGAGCAGCACGCCGACATCCTGTTCACGACCGGGACGACCTCCGAATCCAAGGGCGTCGTCCTGGGTCACGGTGCGCTGGCAGCGGCCTGCGAACACATCAACCGGTTCGTCGGCACCGGCGCCGAGGCGGTCGAAGTGCTGCCGCTCTCGCTGGGCCACTCGTTCGGGCTCGGGCGCATGCGCTGCGTGCTGTCGCAAGGCGCTACGCTGGTGCTGGTGCCGGGCTTCGTCAACACCGCGCGCGTGGCCCGGGCGCTGGCCGATCACCGCGCCACGGGCTTCGCTTCCGTCCCCACGGGAATCGCGATCCTGCTGGGCGAAGGGGACCTGCTCGGGCGATTTGCGCAGCAGCTCGACTACATGGAGATCGGCAGCTCGCCGATGCCGCTGGAGCACAAACGCCGCCTGATGGAGCTCCTGCCGAGTACGCGTCTTTGCATGCATTACGGCCTGACCGAGGCGAGCCGCTCGGCATTCCTCGAGTTCCACTCCGATCGCGATCACCTGGATTCCATCGGCCGGCCGAGCCCCGGCGTCGAGCTGCGCGTGGTCGACGACGCGGGAGCAACGGCGGCTCCCGGCGCGACGGGGCAGCTCGAGGTACGCGGCGAGCACCTGATGGCCGGCTACTGGGGCGCTCCGGAGCTCTCCGCGCGCACCCTGCGCAACGGCTGGTTGCGGACGGGCGATCTCGGGCGCGCCGGCACCGACGGGTACTATTACCTGGAAGCGCGCGCCGATGACGTCATCAACGTGGGCGGGCGCAAGGTGCTGCCGCACGAAATCGAGGAGATCCTCGGCGAGCATCCCGCCATCGCCGAATGCGCCTGCGCCGGCCTGCCCGACCCGCAGGGCCTGTCCGGCGAGATGATCGCCGTGTGGCTGGTGCCCGCCAGGGAAGGCCCGGACCGCCCGGCGTTTTCCGAGCTCGCGACGCTCGTCCGGAGGAAACTGGAACCTTACAAGACTCCCCGCAAATTCTTCTGGACCGACCGGATTCCCCGGTCCGCGGCAGGCAAGGTATTGCGGCGGCGCTTGCGGGAACCGTAGCGATGCCGCACGCTCATGCCATGACTACCGAAACACTGCTCGGCAAGGCTGTCGCCTGGCCGGAACGCTATGCGCCGGAGGTATTGTGCGCGCTGCCGCGGCGTGACAGCCGAAAACCGCTCGGCATCGGCGAGCCGCTGCCCTTCCACGGTGAGGACGTCTGGAACGCGTGGGAGCTGGCCTGGCTCGATCGCCGCGGCAAACCGGTGACGGCGACGGCGGTGCTGCGCGTGCCCGCGGATTCCCCGAACCTGGTCGAATCGAAGTCGCTCAAGCTCTACCTCAACTCGCTGTCGATGACCCGCTTCGGCTCGGGCGACGAAGTCGGCGCTGTTATCGCGGGCGACCTGTCCCGGAAGACGGGCAGCCCCGTGGCCGTGCAGGTAAACGCCGGCGTCGGGGGTCCGGGCGGGACGATCGCCGAGCTGCCGGGACACTGCATCGACGGAATCGACGCGGAATGCACCGCCGCCGACGTCGATCCGTCGCTGCTCACCGTCGCCGGCGACGGCACCGTGAGCGAGGCGCTGCATTCGCACCTGCTGCGCAGCAACTGCCCCGTGACCCACCAGCCCGATACCGGCAGCGTGCTGGTGCGCTATCGCGGCCCGGCCATCGATCGGGCGGGGCTGCTGCGCTACCTGGTGTCCTACCGGCAGCACAATGCCTTTCACGAGACCTGCGTCGAGCGCATCTTCGTCGATATCAGGGCGCGCTGCGCGCCTGAGCAGCTGACCGTGTATGCGCGTTACACCCGGCGCGGCGGGCTGGACATCAACCCGTTCCGCTCGAATTTCGAGCCGCGCGCCCAAAACCTGCGACTCTGGCGCCAGTAGTAGGAGCGCGCACCGCGCGCGATGCCCATACCGCCGATCACCGGCATCCCAACCCGACAGCCTGCCCTGCGCCCACATCCCGCACGCGGTGGGCATAGCAGAGGCCATAGCATCGCGCGCGATGCGCGCTCCTACTCTGGCAGTTGTAGGAGCGCGCACCGCGCGCGATACCCACACCGCCGATCACCGGCACCTTAACCCGACATCCTGCCCTGCACCCACATCCCGCACGCGGTGGGCATGGCAGAGGCCATAGCACCGCGCGCGATACCCATACCGCCGATCAACGGCACCCCAACCCGACAGCCCGCCCTGCGCCCACATCCCGCACGCGGTGGGCATGGCAGAGGCCGTAGCATCGCGCGCGGTGCGCGCTCCTACTTGGGGCAGTCGAGGTCTTCGATGTCGAGCCGGTGACCCCGGTCGCGCTTGGCTTTGAGATACGCCTTGTTCCTCTCCGTCACCCCGGCCAGGTGCTTGACCGGCGTAATGTTGCGCACGCCGAACCGGTTCAGGTCGGCAACCTTCTGCGGGTTGTTGGTGAGGAGCCGAAACGGCTTGTCATCGAGAAAATACTTGAGCAGCGACGCCGCGTCGCTGAAATCGCGGGAGTCGTCGGGCAGGCCGAGCGAGCGGTTCGCCTCGTAGGTGTTCTCGCCGGCGTCCTGCAGCACGTAGGTCGCGGCCTTCGCCCATAGCCCGATGCCCCTGCCCTCGTGGCCGGCCATGTAGATCATGAGCCCGCCGCCGGGTTCATCCGCGATGCGCGTGAGCGCCGCCAGGAACTGCGGGCCGCATTCGCAGCGCTCGGAGCCGAAGACGTCGCCGGTGAGGCAGCTCGAGTGCACCCGCACGAGCGGGTTGTCCCAGTCCTGCGGCCGGCCGAGCACCAGAACGCTGTTGACCGCCATCGAGGAGGCGAGGATGGCGAAGGAGCGCTGGCCGCCCCGCTCGCGCAGCTCTTCCGCCAGTTCCTCCACCTTGGTCAGCTCCGTGTGGCGTACGCTGGCATACCAGTCCACCTGGAAGCGGCGGCCGTTGCGGGCGAGCGGGAGCGGGATAGGGCCGAGGACGCTGATGGCCTTTTCCCCGGACCGCAGCGGGGCATCGGGCGAAGACGGGCGGCCGCTGGCATCGATGCGAACGAGCCTGCCTTCGGCAATGAGGCGCTCGCGCACGCCGGGATCGAGATAGGTAAACATGGGAGGCGAAGCCTACCACTTTCGCGGCGCGCCGCCCTTTCCTATTGATGACCTCTGGGTCATTAGCGTATACTGTTGACCCACCGGTCATCAAGGAACGCGCATGCCCCGGCCGAGGTTCCGCCGCCGCAAGGAAGACCGCCCCGCGGAGATCACCCGGGCCGCGCTCGCCGCCTTCGCGGAAAAGGGCTACGCCGCGACCCGCGTCACCGACGTGGCGCGGCGGGCCGGCGTGAGCAAGGGGCTCCTCTACGTTTACTTCCGCACCAAGGAAGAGCTGTTCAAGGCCGTCATCAAGAGCGTCGTCTCGCCGCGCATCGACGCGCTGCAGAAGGCCATCGACGAGACGGAGCTCTCTGCCGAGGAATACCTGCGCGGTCCCTTCCTCGATTTCGCGCGCCGGCTGCCGGACTCGCCCGCGCGGGTGCTGATGCGGCTCATGATTGCGGAGGGCCCGAAGCATCCGGACCTCACGGCGTGGTACTGGGAGCACGTAGTGGCGCACGGGCTGGACGCGCTGCGCAAGCTCATCCGGCGAGGCGTCGAGGCCGGCGAATTCCGGCCGTCCGCGCTCGAGGAGTTCCCGCAGCTCCTTGTCTCCCCCGTGCTCTTTTCGATCGCGTGGTCCGTCGTGTTCAAGCCGCATCACGAGCTCGACACGGACCGCTTCATCGAAGCGCACCTCGACCTGCTGATCCGGGCGATACGGGTCGGGGACGGCACACCTGGCAAGAACAGCGACTCCGGCGGCTGACGGAACCCTGCATGCACAAGCTTCACCTTTACCTGCTTGGCTTGCCGCTGTACCTGGCGGCCGGTTGCCACCCGCCGGACGATGCGCGGCGCGTCGTCGGCTATCTCGAGTCGGACCGGGTCGAGATCAGCGCGGCTTTCGACGAGCCGATCACCGACATACCCGTCGTCGAGGGACAGGCGGTAACCGAAGGTGAGCTGCTGCTGCAGCAGGATCGTTCGCACGTCGAAGCCCGGCTGGCCGAAGCCCGGGCGGTGCTCGCGCAGGCCCGCGCGCGCCTTGATGAGCTCCTCCGCGGCCCCCGGCAGGAACAGATTGCCGCCGCACGTGCCAACGCGGCAGGCGCCCGGCAGCAGCTGGAGTTCCTGCAGCGCGATTACGAACGCGCGAAGCGCGTCTTCCAGCAGAACCTGGCGTCGCCGGAGACGCTGGACCGGGCCGGCGCGGCGCTGGAAGTCGCCCGCGCCGAGCTCGAGGCGCGCGAAGCACGGCTGCAGGAGCTGCTGGAGGGCGCGACGGCCGAACAACGGCGCCAGGCGGAAGCCGCGGTGGGGGCGGCCGAAGCGACGCTCGCGCAGCTCGAGGTCGACCTCGACCGGCACCGCGCGTACGCCCCGGCGGACGGCGTGATCGATACCCTGCTGTTCGAGCCCGGCGAGCGCCCGCGGGCAGGCCAACCGATGCTGGTACTGCTGACCGGCAAGCAGCCGCATGCCCGCGTGTACGTCCCCGAATCCATCCGCGTCGCCGTCGTGCCGGGCGCGCCCGTGCAGGTGCTGGTCGACGGGCTCGACGAACCGCTCGAAGGCCGGGTGCGCTGGGTCTCGAGCGAAGCCGCTTTCACGCCTTACTACGCGCTCACCGAACGCGACCGGGGCCGCCTGAGCTTTGCCGCGGAAATCGACCTCGAGCAGCTGGAACGGCGGCTCCCCGACGGCGTGCCGGTCGAGGTCGTATTCCTCCCGGGGGGGCTGACATGGCCGCGGCGACCACTGGAAACGCGCTCGCCATCCGCGCCCGCGGACTCTCGAAGCGCTTCGGGGAGGTGCAGGCGGTGAGCGAACTCGACCTCGACGTGCCGCGCGGGGTGATTTACGGCTTTCTCGGCCCGAACGGTTCGGGTAAATCGACGACGATCCGGATGCTGTGCGGCCTGCTCACGCCCACGGAGGGCAGCGCCACCGTGCTGGGCCTCGAGGTACCGGCCGGCGCCCGGGCGCTCAGGCCGAAGATCGGCTACATGACGCAGAGCTTTTCGCTGTACGCGGACCTGACGGCACGCGAGAACCTCGAGTTCCTGGCCGATATCTACGCCGTTTCACGCGCCGGACGCGACGCGCGCATCCGGGAACTGCTGGCGGACTATGATCTCGAGGGGCAGGCGCAGCAGTTCGCCGGTACGCTGAGCGGCGGCCAGAAGCAGAGGCTGGCGCTCGCCGGTGCCGTGCTGCACGAGCCGGAGCTGCTGCTGCTCGATGAACCGACCAGCGCCGTCGACCCGAAAAGCCGCCGCGATTTCTGGGCGAAGCTCTTCGAGCTGTCGATGCGGGGCACGACCATACTGGTGTCGACGCACTACATGGACGAGGCGGAGCGCTGCCACCGGCTCGCCATCCTGGACCGCGGCGTGAAAGTGGCCGATGACGCGCCGCTCGCGCTGCAGGAGAACATCGGCATGAGCGTCATCGAGATCCGCGGCGAGCCCGATCGGGCGCGGGAACTCCTGCTGGGCCTGCCCTTCGCCGCCAGCGTGACCCAGCTTGGCACCCGCCTGCGCGTGCTGGTACCGCCTGGCGTCTCCGAGCCGCTGCAGGTCGTGCAAAAAGCGCTCGCCGGTGCCGGCATCGACGCCGACAGCCGCACGGTCGGCGCCTCCCTCGAAGACGTGTTCGTTGCCGCCACGCAGGGCAACGGCGGCACGCAGGCAGCGGCGTGAAATCGCTGGTGCGGCTCGGCGCCGTGATGCGCAAGGAGCTCAGGCAGCTCCGCCGTGACCGTATTTCCTTCGCCATGATCGTGGGGATTCCCCTGGGACAGATCCTCCTCTTCGGCTACGCGATCAACACCGACGTCCGGCACCTCGAAGCGGCCGTTTCCGACCAGGCGCAAACGCACCTGTCGCGCCGTTTCGTGGCGGCGCTCCGCCACACCCAGGTACTCGATATCGTCGAGTCGGTGCCTACCGCCGAGCAGCTCGAGGCGCTCCTGCGCGCCGGCAGTATTTCGGTCGGTATCTACATCCCGCCGGATTTCGACCGGCGGGTGATCGACCCGGCGCGGCCGGCCGCACACCTCCTGGTCGACGGCGCCGACCCGACGATACTCGGGGTCGCGGAGCGGCTCGCGGGCATGCCGGTAACGTTCGACGAGGCACAGCGCCTCGTCCCGCCGACGCGGAACCTGGAGGTGCGCGCCTACTACAACCCGGAGCGGCGCACGCCCGTCAACATCATCCCTGGCCTCATCGGCGTCATTCTCACCCTGACGATGATGCTCTTCACCGCCGTGGCGATCGTGCGCGAGCGCGAGCGCGGCAACCTCGAGCTGCTCATCAACACCCCGATCACGACTGCACAGCTGATGATTGGTAAAATCGTACCTTACATCGGTATCGGGCTCGTGCAGCTGGCACTGATCGTGTGGGTGAGCCAACTGCTGTTCGACGTTCCGGTCCGCGGCAGCCTGCTGGCGCTCTACCTGGCGGCCGCGGTGTTCATCGCGGCCAACCTGGCCCTGGGCCTGTTCGTATCGACCGTCGCGAGAACCCAGTTCCAGGCGATGCAGGTGACGTTCTTCATTCTCCTGCCCTCGATCCTGCTCTCGGGATTCGTGTTCCCGTTCGCCGGGATGCCCGCTTTCGCGCAGTACCTGGGCGAGGTCCTGCCGATCACCCATTTCATCCGCCTCACCCGCGGCATCATGCTGCGCGACGCCTCGCTCATGGAACTGGGCACGGAGCTGCTGGTGCTTGCCGGTTTCACGGCGGTGGCGATGGCAGCAGCGGTGCGGCGGTTCTCGCGGCGGCTGGACTGACTTCTGTTAAGATTCCTCGAGACCGCGTGCGTGCGAGCCGGTCTCACGGGCCGCCCTCCTTTTTGCCGCTGTGCCCCCGAAAGGCGGGCTCCCGCAGGCTCGAAGCTCGCCCGCCACGTACTTGCCGTGAGGTGTTGCATGGCCGAAATCTCGCAGATCCTTTCCGTCGTCGACCCGACCGCCGACAGCCAGCCGGCGCTCGAGCGGGCGGCGCTCATCGCCCGGCACACCGGCGCCGAGCTGGAGCTCTTCATCTGCTATTACAACGAATACCTCACGCGTGAGTGGCTGTTCGACGCACCGTCGCTGGACGCCACGCGCAAGGACCTCGACGACAACCAGCAAAAGTACCTGGAAACGCTGGCGGCGCCGCTGCGCCGCGCGGGCCTGACCGTCCGCACGAACGTGCTCTGGGACCGCCCGCTGCACAGCGGCATCGCCCGGCATGCCGCCGCGATCGGGGCGGATCTCGTGTTCAAGGACACGCACCGCCATTCCGCCGTATCCAGGGCGCTGTTCAGCAACACGGACTGGAACCTGATCCGGAGCTGCGCGTCGCCGCTGTGGCTCGTGAAGCCCGCGCCGTGGCCGGACAAGCCGGTATTCATTGCCGCCATCGACCCGATGAGCGAGCACGACAAGCCGGCGGCGCTGGACGACGACATCCTCGTGCTCGCTCGCAAGATCGCGGAAGCGGCCGGCGGCGAAGTGCATGCGTTTCACGCCTACGACCCGCGGCTCGCGGTCTCGGCGGCAACCGCGAATGCCTATATCCCGGTATCGCTGCCGCTGGACGAGATCGCCGAGCGCATGCGCGAGCGTCACAAGGAGCGCTTCGACGAGATCACCGCGTTTCATCGCCTCGCGCCGGCGCAGGCACACCTCGTCGCCGGCGCCGCTCACGAAGCGCTGCCGGAGCTCGCGACCAAGCTCGACGCCGCGCTGGTGGTGATGGGTGCCGTTTCCAGGAACCGGCTGGAGCGCCTGTTCATCGGCTCGACCGCCGAGCGCACGCTGGAGCACCTGCCCTGCGATCTCCTGGTCGTCAAGCCGCCCTGGTTCCGGGGAGAGGAAGAATAGCCGCCTGCCCCTTCACGCCCAGGCGGCCCGGATCATGCGCAGCGAGACCGCCAGCAGGAAGGCCCCGAACAGGAGGCTCAGCCGGCGTTTCGACAGGCTATGCGCTATGCGAGCGCCCAGCGGGGCTGCCAGGAAGGTGGCGGGCGCAATGCAGGCAAAGCCGACCAGGTTGACGTAGCCGAGGCTCCCCGGCGGCAGCCGCGGATCGTCCAGCCCGGCCACGATGAAGCCCAAGGTGCCGGGCACGCTGATGACGAGACCGAACAGGGCGGAGGTGCCAACCGCACGGTGGATGGGCTCGTTGAACAGCGTCAGCGTGGTGACGCTCAGGGTGCCGCCGCCGATGCCCATCATGCTGGACAGCGCGCCGATGGTCGCAGGGATCACCGGCACCAGCGGCCCCCGCGGGACAGCCGGTGCCAGCGCCCTGCCGTCCAGCGGCAGCATCATCCTGATCGCGATGACCAGCGCCATCGTCGCAAAGACCAACGCCAGCGTGCGACTGTGCACCTGCGAAGCGATCAGCGTTCCGGCCAGCGAACCCAGCAGCACGAAGACCGCCCAGCGCCTGACCAGCGCCACGTCGACGGACTGCCGCCGATGGTGGGCGCGCGAGGAGGCGATGGAGGTCGGCACGATGGTCGCGAGCGAGGTGGCGACCGCGACGTGCATGCGTATGGCTTCGTCGACGCCGAGGTACGCCAGCGCCGCTTCCAGCGCCGGCACGATGACGATACCGCCGCCGATCCCGAGGAGCCCTGCCAGGATGCCGCCGATGCCGCCGGTCAGCAGCATGACCGCGGCGAGTAACAGGTACTCGCTCACCTCGTGTGCAGCGCGCGAGCGCCCTCAGCGCGCCAGGTTCCGCGCATGAAACCGCAGGTGATCCTCCATGAAAGTCGAGATGAAATAATAGCCGTGATCGTAGCCTTCGTGCCGGCGCAGCTCGAGCGCAATCCCCTGGGCGGCGCAGGCGGCTTCAAGGCGGTGCGGATGAAGCTGCTCTTCCAGGAACTGGTCCGCAAGCCCCTGGTCGACCAGGATGGGGTGCGCCGGTTTCGCATCGCCGAGAGTCTCCGCGATAAGGCTGGCGTCGTATTCACGCCAGCGCGCGGCATCTTCGCCGAGGTAATTGCCGAAAGCCTTGCGGCCCCACGGGCAGTCGACGGGATTGCTGATCGGCGCGAACGCCGACAGGCTGCCGTAGGTATCCGGGTTTTTCAGGCCGATGGTCAGCGCGCCGTGACCGCCCATCGAGTGACCGAAAATGCCCTGCCGCGAGGGATCTCCCGGAAACTCCGCGAACAGGAGCCGCGGCAGCTCCTGCGTCACGTAGTCGTACATGCGGTAGTGCCGCTGCCACGGCGGCTGCGTAGCGTTCAGGTAGAAACCGGCGCCGAGTCCCAGGTCGTACGCGCCTTCCGGGTCATCCGGTACACCCTCGCCCCGCGGGCTCGTATCCGGCGCGACCAGCATCAGCCCGAGCTCGGCAGCGACGCGCTGGGCGCCGGCCTTGATCATGAAGGTTTCCTCGGTGCAGGTCAGCCCCGACAGCCAGGTGAGTACCGGGACTTTCGCATTCGCCGCCTGCGGCGGGACGAACACGCTGAACCGCATGTCGCAGTCGTTGACCTCCGATCGGTGCCGATAGAAGCCGACCGTGCCGTTGAAGCAGGCGTGTTCGCCCAGGGTTTCGATACGCATGACAATCCTCTTGTATCAGTTGCACCGGCGGCTGCCGATGCGCAGCCCTTAGTCCTGGAAGCGCTGCAGGACGAGAGTGGCGTTCGTGCCGCCGAAGCCGAAGCTGTTGCTCATGACCGTGGTGAGACCGGCAGCGTCCTGGCGTTTGGTGACCAGTGGCAGGCCCTCGACGGTTTCCTCCGGTTCGAAAACGTTGATGGACGGCGCAATGAAATCGTGCTGCAGCATCAGCAGGCAATGGATCGCTTCCTGCACGCCGGTCGCGCCGAGACTGTGGCCGCACAGCGATTTGCTCGACGCGAAGCGCGGATAATCGCTCCCGAACACCTCCGCGATCGCTTTCAACTCCTGGCTGTCGCCGACCGGCGTGCTCGTGCCGTGCGTGTTGATGTAGTCGATCGGGGCGTCTACCGTCGCGCGCGCAAGGCGCATGCAGCGCACGGCACCGTCGCCCGATGGCGCCACCATGTCGTGACCGTCCGACGTCGCGCCGTAGCCGACGATTTCGGCCAGGATCCGGGCGCCGCGCGCACGCGCGTGCTCCAGCGCCTCGACCACGACCATGCCGCCGCCCGCGGCTATTACAAAGCCGTCCCGGTTCTTGTCATACGGGCGCGAAGCCCGGGCGGGCTCGTCGTTGTACCGGGTGGAGAGCGCTCCCATGGCGTCGAACATGGCGGCGAGCGTCCAATCCTCCTCCTCCCCGCCGCCGGCGAACACGACGTCCTGCTTGCCCATCTGGATCTGCTCCATCGCCGCGCCGATGCAGTGCGCGCTGGTCGCGCAGGCGGAAGTGAGCGAGTAGTTGACGCCCTTGATCCGGAACGGTGTTGCCAGGCAGGCGGACACGGTGCTGCCCATGGTACGCGGCACCATGTACGGCCCGACCTTGCGGACGCCCTTCCCGCGCACGATGTCGGCGCTCAGGACGATGTTCGCGCTGGAGGCGCCGCCCGAGCCGGCAATGAGGCCGGTGCGCTCGTTCGAAACCTCGTGATCCTCCAGGCCGGCATCCCGGATCGCCTCGCGCATCGCGACGTACGCGTACGCCGCGGCATCGCCCATGAAGCGACGCACCTTGCGATCGATGTGTTCGGCCAGGTCGAGGTCCACGCTGCCGCTGACCTGGCTGCGCAGGCCCATCTCCTGGAATTTTTCATTGAAACGGATACCGGAGCGGCCCTCTTTCAGGGATTCCAGCACCGAATCACGCGAATTGCCGAGGCAGGAGACTACGCCCATCCCGGTGATGACAACGCGTCGTTGGTTCATGAGTCGCTAGAAGCCCTCGGTGGAAGTAAAGACGCCGACGCGCAGGTCCTCGGCGGTGTAAATCTCGCGGCCATCGACCGAGACGGATCCGTCGGCGAGGGCAAGCGTCAACTTGCGCGTAATCAGGCGTTTCAGGTGCAGATTGTAGGTGACGAGCCGGGAGGTCGGCAAAATCTGGCCGCTGAACTTGACGTTGCCGACGCCCAGCGCGCGCCCGCGGCCCTTGAAACCCGACCATACGAGATAGAAACCGACCAGCTGCCACAGCGCGTCCAGCCCCAGGCAGCCCGGCATTACGGGATCGTCGACGAAATGGCATTTGAAGAACCAGAGGTCGGGCACGATGTCGAGCTCCGCGGTGATCTCCCCCTTGCCGTAGCGCCCGCCGTCCTGGCTGATGAGCGTGACGCGGTCGGTCATTAACATATCCGGGAGGGGCAGTTTCCCGCTGTCGGGATCGAACAGCTCGCCCCGGGCGCAGGCCAGGAGCTCGTCGCGGCTGTAGGCGCTTTTGCGGCCGGGGGGCAAAGGAGGGCTCGCGTTTCTGGCTTTTTCGGTCATGAAGGGTCCGGAGGAGCGGCTGGCGCAACGGGACCGTATGTTACCGGACAACCGCCACCCGTTGGAGCCCGCCCGCTGGCGCAGGCGTCAGATGTCGTCGTAGTCGAGGACGACGAGCGGGGTCAAAGGCGTCGACTGGCAGGCGAGCACGAAACCGCGCTCCACTTCCCAGTCTTCCAGCGCATGGTTGGTCGCCATGCGAACCTCGCCTTCCAGCACCCGTGTACGGCAGGTGGCGCACACGCCGGCTTTGCAGGAGTACGGCAGCTCGATACCGTGCACGGCCGCCGCGTCGACGATGTTGTCGTCCTCCGCCGTCATGGCAAAGCGCTTGCGATGGCCGTCCATGACCACCGTGATGTCGGCCAGGTGGGCCGCACCCTTTTCCGGAACCCGCGGCGATTCCGGGTACTTTCGCTTCTGCGGGACGCCGTAGCGCTCGGTGTGAATGGCGGACGCGGCCAGCCCTTCTCCTTCCAGCACCGCACGTACGTCGTCGATCATCGTATCCGGGCCGCAGATGAACGCATCGTCCGGGTCGAGTCCCGCGCAAAAGGTGCGGTAGAGCTCGCGCACCTTCCCGGCATCGAGGCGGCCGCTGAAGATCGGGAACTCCTGCTCCTCACGGCTGAACACGAAATAAAGCTGCAGCCGCTCGGGGAACCGGTTTTTCAGCGCGTACAGGTCCTCGATGAACATGGTGGTGCGCTGCCGCCGGTTGCCGTAGAAGAGGATGAAGCGGCTCCCGGGCTCCTGTTCCAGGGTTGCGCGCAGGATAGACAGCACCGGCGTGATGCCGCTGCCCGCGGCTACCGCCAGGTACGTTCCCGCCGCCGCGGGATCGATGTCCGCATGAAAGCGGCCGAACGGCGGCATGGCCTCGAGCGCATCGCCGGCGTTGAGGCGACCGCCGACGAAACCCGAGAACTGGCCGCCAGGCTGCAGGCGAACGCCGATCTGGAGAGGGAGGCGGCCCGGCACCGAGCAGATGCTGTAGGTACGGCGCAGCCGCTTGCCGTCGACGGTGGCCTGCACCGGCAGGTGCTGCCCCGGCAGGAACGCGAACTCCTCCCGCAGCGCTTCCGGCACGCCAAGTGAAACGCGCACGGCGTCCTCGGTTTCGCGTTCGATGCGTTCGACGGTCAGCGGGTGGTACTGGCGCATCTAGCGTCCTAGATACATTTGAAGTGCTCGAAGGGCTCGAGGCAGTTCCGGCACTTGAACGAAGCTTTGCAGGGCGTCGAGCCGAACTCGCTGACGCGCCGGGTGTCCGTGGAGGCGCAGCGCGGGCAGGCAACAGGAGGCCGGCTGCCCGCGAGCGCGTGCCTGCCGGCGCCCCGTTCGGGCGGCGCGATGCCATAGGCGTGCAGCTTTTGCCGTCCCTCCTCGCTGATCCAGTCCGTCGTCCACGGCGGCGACAGCACCCGATGCACCCTGGCCCTCACGCCTTCCTCGGCCAGCCGTTCGAAGATGGCCTGCTCGATCACCTCCATCGCCGGGCAGGCGGAGTACGTGGGCGCGACGAACACCTCCACGCGCGCGGGCGAGACGCGAACGTCACGCACCACGCCGAGGTCGATGACGCTCAGGACCGGGATCTCCGGGTCGGGAACGTCTTCCAGCCAGCGGAGGACCTGGCCGGCATCGGGTCGCAGCGCGGCTCCTGCGGCTTTTTCCGACGGCGCGGCCACGCCGCTCACCAGCGCGCGCCCGGGTAGGCGCGCTGCATGAACTGCATTTCGGCCAGCAGGTAGCCGAAACCCTCGGTATGGCGTCCGAGACGGCCGCCGCCGGCCATCCAGCCGTCCTCCGGCAGCGCGAGCGTTGCCTCCGCAAGTGCCGCCGCCACCTTCCCGCGCCATTCCGTCCGGATCGCATCGAGATCCGGCCCGTTGCACTCGCGCCTGAAAATCTCGTCGGCGACGTCGCCTTCGAACAGCTCGCCGGTAAAGCGCCAGAGATCGTCGATCGATTGCTGCATCCGCGCGCTGCTCGTTTCCGTGCCGTCGCCGAGGCGCATCAGCCACTCGGAAACGTGCCGCAGGTGGTAGCGGATTTCCTTTACCGAACGTGCGGCAATCTCGGCGATGCGACGATTGGCGCACCCCGCCAGCGCCTCCAGCTGCAGCACGTGGAACGTCTCGAACAGGAACTGGCGCGCGACGATATCGCCGAAGTGGCCGTTGGGCTGCTCGACGAGCAGCACGTTCTGGAACTCCGCGGCATCGCGCAGGAAGGCGAAATCGTCCTCGCGGCGGCCGGCGCCTTCCAGCTCGCCGGCATAGGTATAGAACATGCGCGCCTGCCCGATATAGTCGAGCGCGAAATTGGCGTTCGCGAGCTCCTCTTCGAGCTCCGGCGCTCGCGTGACGTGCTCGGCCAGCCTTTGGCCGAGGACCAGCGCGTTGTCCCCGAGGCGCAGGGCAATCCTCAAGGTGGCCTGGTCTTTGTTCACAGGTTCTCCACCTCCTGCGGAATCTCGTAGAAGGTCGGGTGCCGGTAGATCTTGTCGTCGGCCGGGTCGAAGAGCTCGGCGGAATCCGCCGGGTCGGACGCGACCAGCTCACTGGAGCGCACCACCCAGATGCTAACGCCTTCGCTGCGGCGGGTGTAGACGTCGCGCGCGTGGTTGAGCGCCATCCGATCGTCGGCGGCGTGCACGCTGCCGACGTGGCGGTGACTCAGGCCCGAGCGCGAGCGGATGAACACTTCGTACAGCGGCCAGTCGTTCCTGGTCATGCGGCGGCTCCCTGGGACCGGCGCACTAGGCCGCCTTCCTGGCAGCGCGCTTGTCGGCGTACGCGCGTGCGGCCTCGCGCACCCACGCGCCGTCGTGATGCGCCTGCCGCCGGCGCTCCAGGCGCTGCCGGTTGCAGGGACCATTGCCCGCCAGAACGTCGTAAAACTCCTGCCAGTCGATCTCGCCGAAGCGGTAATGCCCCGTATCCTCGTCGAACGCGAGGTCGTCGTCCGGGATCTTCAAGCCGAGGAACGCGGCCTGCGGCACGGTGACGTCGACGAACTTCTGCCGCAGCTCGTCGTTCGAGAAGCGCTTGATCTTCCACGCCATCGACTGTGCGGAATGCTTCGATTCGGCGTCGCTCGGGCCGAACATCATGAGCGACGGCCACCACCAGCGATCGAGAGCATCCTGCGCCATCGCCTTCTGCTCGTCCGTGCCGCGGGACAGTTCCAGCATGATCTCGAAGCCCTGCCGCTGGTGAAAGCTCTCCTCCTTGCAAATGCGCACCATGGCGCGGGCATAAGGGCCGTAGGAGCAGCGGCACAGGGGGACCTGGTTCATGATCGCCGCACCGTCGACCAGCCAGCCGATTGCGCCGACGTCGGCCCAGGTGAGGGTCGGATAGTTGAAGATGCTCGAATACTTCGCCTTCCCGGAAAGCAGGTCATCGACCATTTCGTCGCGCGAGGTGCCGAGCGTTTCGCCGGCACCGTACAGGTAAAGCCCGTGCCCCGCTTCATCCTGCACCTTCGCGAGCAGGATCGCCTTGCGCTTGAGCGTGGGGGCACGGGTAAGCCAGTTGCCTTCCGGCTGCATGCCGATGATCTCGGAATGGGCGTGCTGCGAGATCTGGCGAACCAGCGTCCTGCGGTACGCCTCCGGCATGAAATCCCGGGGTTCGATCTTCTCTTCGGCATCGATGCGCGCCTGGAAACGGGCGAGCCGGGCGGCGTCGTCTTCAGGGGTCGCGGTATCGGGTTTCTGGTCGAGGCCTTGCGTGTACACGAAGCAAACTCCCGCGGCTCGGGACAGCCTCAATGTGTCACGGTTTTAAGGTAATTTCAAGTTTTTGTGTGTCATATTTTTGCGGCCGGTCGCGCGCCGCTGCGCCTCTACAGGAGGGGTTTGTCCAGGGCGTGGGAGCGACCGTGGAAGATGGCGACCGCCTGGTCGTGCTGGTTGGTGACGACCACGTCGTACAGGCCGGCGCGGCGGCCGCGGTGGCGCTCGGTCGTCTCGGCGGTGAGGCGGTCGCCCAGCCGGGCCGGGCGCAGGAAATCAATAGAGGCGGCGGCCGCGAGCGTGACCCGGTCGTAGGCATTGCACGCGAAGGCGAACGCGGTGTCGGCAAGCGTAAAGAGGTAACCGCCGTGGCACACGTCGTGGCCGTTGATCATCGACGGCCGCACCTCCATGCTCGCGCGCACGCTGCCCGGCGCCAGCACTTCGATCACGATGCCGAGTTCCTGCGACGCGGTGTCGCCGGCCCACATGCTGTCGGCGCAGCGCTGCGCCAGTTCGAGCTCGTGCATTGTCTATGGCTCCTTCGTTTCCGGTGTAGGAGCGCGCATTGCGCGCGATGCCCATATCGGCCGCCGTAGCATCGCTGCATTGCCCATTGCTCCTTCGTTTCTGATGCAGGAGCGCGCATTGCGCGCGATGCCCATATCGACTGCCGTAGCATCGCTGCATTG
>CAYRKH010000007.1:0-37280 GCA_964424805.1 uncultured Woeseiaceae bacterium | reverse complement strand
ATTGTCCATTGCTCCTTCGTTTCTGATGTAGGAGCGCGCATTGCGCGCGATGCCCGTATCGGCTGCCGTAGCATCGCTGCATTGTCCATTGCTCCTTCGTTTCTGATGCAGGAGCGCGCATTGCGCGCGATGCCCGTATCGGGTGCCGTAGCATCGCTGCATTGCCCATTGCTCCTTCGTTTCTGATGTAGGAGCGCGCATTGCGCGCGATGCCCATATCGGCCGCCGTAGCATCGCGCGCGATGCGCGCTCCTACAAGCGCCGTAGCATCGCGCGCGGTGCGCGCTCCTACAGGCCGCCGAAGCGGGTGTAAAAATCGGGGGCCGGCGGTGGCAGCGGACCGTCCGCTGTTTCCATGACCCGGCCCAGGTAGTCGTCCGCCGCGGCGTGCACGCGGCGGTACAGGTTACGGCAGAGCTGGTAGGCCGGCACCCCGTGCCAGCCTTCCGGCAGCAGTTCCGCCGGCAGAAGCGGGTCGCGCAGCAGCACCTTGCGGTATTCCTGCAGCAGCAGCGTGCGAACCTGGAAGGCCGTCGCGGGCTCGAGCGCGCGCGCCGTCCGCGATGCCCTGAACACCGGCCGGAAACGCTCGAGGAATTCCGCGTAGCGCGCTTCGAGGTCGGCGAGGTTCCAGCTCCGGTGCACCAGGTCCCTCAGCGCACCGTTTCGCGCGCCGTCGGCAGCGCGCCCGTTCAGGATCACGGCATCGTCGAGGGCGCCCACCCGTTTCAGCAGGGATTCGAGATCGCCGCGATCGGGCGACGGGTGCGCCATCACGTCGGAACCCATCGGCCCGAAACCGAGCCAGGACAGCTCCTTCTTCAGGAGCTCGCGGCGCTCGCCCGTGAGGCCCGCGGTCAGCACCAGGCACCATTCGCCGGACCAGGTCTGCCGCGGCTCGCCGTAGATGCGGTGCGTAGCCTCGCGAAACCGTTCCGCACCCTCCTCGGTCAGCCGGTAATAGCTGCGTCGGCCGACCTGCTCCGCCTCCAGCCAGCCGTCGCGCGCCAGCCGGAATACCGAGGTACGCACCAGCCGCTCGCTGATACCGAAGTCCGCCAGCACCCGGATCAGGCTGCCGATCCACGCCGTGCCGCCGCGCGGTGCGATCGCGTCGCCGTACAGCGTAATAATGAGGGAACCGGCCCGCGGCGTGGGCCGCGAGCGAAACTCGGCCACCAGCGAGCGGGCGGCGGCCGTCAGTGAGCTTGGCACTTTCGTTTTGATCGTGGCTGCCCCTAAAATGCGATACGAATTGATGCAAATTATTCCATTTTTCGTATCCGAGAGGAACTGAGCCATGCAGCTCGAGAACTACGCGCAAAGCCGGTGGGTGGCAGGCGGGGGCGACGGCACGCCACTCGCAAGCGCCGTCGACGGCCGCACGGTGGCCCGGCTTTCGAGCGACGGCCTCGACTTCGCCGCCATGCTGGACCACGCCCGCACGGTCGGCGGCCCCAATCTTCGCCGCCACACGTTTCACGAGCGCGCACTCATGCTGAAGGCGCTCGCGCTGCACCTGTCCGAGCACAAGAAGGAACTCTACACACTCTCCACCGACACCGGCGCCACGAAGATGGACAGCTGGATCGACATCGACGGCGGCATCTCCACGCTCTTCGTGTTCTCGAGCAAGGGCCGGCGAGAGATGCCGAACGCGAAGGTGTACCTCGACGGCAAGCCGGAAATCCTGTCGAAGCACGGCACGTTCGTCGGCCAGCACGTCTACACGCCGCGGCTGGGTGCCGCCGTGCACATCAACGCGTTCAATTTCCCGTGCTGGGGCATGCTCGAGAAACTCGCGCCGACGCTGCTCGCCGGCGTACCCGCCATCGTCAAGCCCGCGTCGACTACGGCTTACCTTACCGAACGCATGATGCGGCACATCGTCGACTCCGGCATCCTGCCGGAGGGCGCCGTGCAGCTGGTCTGCGGGAGCGTCGGTGATCTCTTCGATCACCTCACGAACCAGGACACGATCGCCTTCACCGGCTCCAAGAGCACGGCCGTAAAGCTGATGCAGCACCCGCGCGTGGTCGCCGAATCGGTGCGTTTCACCGCGGAAACCGACTCGATCAACGCGTCGATCCTCGGTCCCGACGCCGTGCCGGGCACACCGGAGTTCGACCTCTTCATCGCGGAGGTGAAGCGCGAGATGGTGAGCAAGGCCGGCCAGAAGTGCACCGCAATCCGGCGCATCATCGCGCCGGCCGCCGTCAGCGCCGACCTCGTGCGGGCGCTGTCGGCCGAGCTCGGCAAAGTGCGAATCGGCAACCCGGCGAGCAAGGAAGTCGACATGGGTGCGCTTGCGAGCCTGGGACAGCGCGAAGAGGTGCGCGCACGGATCAGCGACCTTGCAGGCGAGGCGGAGGTCGTGTTCGGCAACCGCGAGGATTTCTCGCTGGTCGACGCCGATGCTCGCAAAGGCGCCTTCTTCATGCCGACCCTGCTGCTGTGCGAGAAGCCGATCACGGCCAGGTCGGTGCACGCGACCGAAGCCTTCGGCCCGGTCAGCACCGTGCTGCCCTACGACACCCTCGACGAGGCGATCGAGCTGTCCCGCCTCGGCGCCGGCAGTCTCTGCGAATCCATCGTGACGAACGACGATACGGTTGCGCGCGAGCTCGTGCTCGGCACGGCCGCCCACCACGGCCGCATACTCGTGCTCAACCGGCATTGTGCCGGCGAATCTACCGGCCACGGCTCGCCGCTGCCGCATCTCGTGCACGGCGGCCCCGGACGCGCCGGCGGCGGCGAGGAACTCGGCGGCATCCGCGGCGTGCTGCACTACATGCAGCGCACGGCCCTCCAGGGCTCGCCGGAAACGCTGACCCGGACGGCCGGCCGCTGGATTCGCGGTGCGGAGACCAGGGATCCGGGAGTGCACCCGTTCAGGAAGACCTTCGAGCAACTGGAGATCGGCGACACGTTCAAATCCGCGCCCCGCGTGGTCACGCTGGAAGACATCGATCACTTCGCCGAGTTCACCGGCGACCGCTTCTATGCGCACATGGACGAGGCGGCAGCGAAGAAGAACCCGTTTTTCGAAGGTCGCGTCGCACACGGCTACCTGATCGTCTCCTTTGCGGCGGGGCTCTTCGTCGACCCGGATTTCGGGCCGGTGCTCGCCAACTACGGCCTCGACGATCTCCGTTTCGCGCAGCCCGTCAACTACGGCGACTCGCTGGCGGTACGGCTGACTTGCAAGCAGAAGACGCTGCGCGAAGGCGCGGGCTACGGCGAGGTGCGCTGGGATACCGAAGTCACCAACCAGGACGGCGAGCTGGTCGCCGCCTATGACGTGCTGACCATGGTGGCAACCGACGAGCAGTGGCCAGCCGTCGGTTCCTGACGACCCCTGTAGGAGCGCGCACCGCGCGCGATGCCACGGCGTCATGCCGGCGAACGCGGTACTTTCCGGAGCGTGGCATCGCGCGCGATGCGCGCTCCTACGTGGATGACGGGAGCACGAAGTTGACGGTGGTGCCCTGGCCGCGCGTGCTGTCCGCCCAGATGCGCCCGTCATGCGCTTCCACGATGCTGCGGGCGATCGACAAACCAAGCCCCGTGCCGGAACCGGCAGCGGCGCCGCCCTGCCAGCGCGGCTCGAACAGGTGCGGCAGGTGTTCGCGAGCAATGCCCGGGCCGTCGTCCGCGATCGAAACCTGCACCCCCTCGTCGCAGCGCCTGGCGCGCAGCGTCACGTTGCCCGCCTGCTGCGTGAACTTCAGCGCGTTGCCAATGAGGTTCGAGAGCAGCTGCGCCAGCCGCCGCGGATCGCCGCGCACCGCGGGCAGCCCCGCATCCAGGCGGCAGGAAAGCACGATGCCCCGGCTGCGGGCTTCGGCGTCGAAAAGCTCCATCGTCTCGTGGCACAGGGCGTCCAGGTCGATCCGCGAATGCTTTATGCTGAACCGGCCGGACCTGAGCGACAGGTCCAGCAGGTCGCTGATGAGGTGTTCCATGGAATCGACGGATCGCCGGATGACCTCCAGCGCGCGCGCCTGCGTCCCGCTGCTCTCGGACAGCAGTGCCCTGGCGGTCAGGGCGATCGTGTTCAGCGGGCTGCGCAAGTCGTGGGCGACAATCGCCAGGAGCTCGTCGCGCATCTGCGTCGCCCGCTCTGCCTGCTCGCGGGCTTCACGCTCGGCGGTAATATCCTCGAGCGTGCCGACGAAGCCCACCAGCTGATCGTCCACCCGGATCGGCGCCGCGCGGCCGCTGACCCAGACGACCTCGCCGTCCGCGTGCAGGAAGCGGTAGACGTCAGACCAGGATTCGCCCGCGCGGGCGGCGGCGTACCACGAAGCATCCACGCGCGCGCGGTCGTCCGGATGCAAGGCGCCTTCCCAACCCCTGCCCGCCGCCTCGCCCAGCGAAAGGCCGTGCAGCTCATCGCATTTCGGATTGTAGAAAACCGGGTTTCCTTCGACGTCCATGACCGCGATACCGAGCGGCGACACCTGTATCAATGCCCGCAGGCGTGCTTCGCTCTCGCGCAGCGCCCTTTCCGACCGGCGCCGCTCCGTCACGTCGCGGTGCACGCTGACGTAGCCATCCACGCGCCCGGCGTCATCGAAGCGTGGCCCCGCATTGTATTCGACGGCCACGGTGTCCCCGGATTTGCAGACCAGCTCCGTCTCGCCGCTCAGGATTTCCCGGCGGCGCAGAACGTCGAGGCACTGCTCACGGATGTGCCGGGCCGTCTCGTCGGCCGCGGGCCACAGTTCGTCGAGGGTCTTGCCGAGCACTTCGTCCCCGACCCAGCCGAACAGGCGCTCGGCACCGGAATTCCAGTAGCGGACACGCTCCTCGAGATCCAGCGCGATGACGGCCTCGTGCGTGACATCGACGAGTTGCATACCCACTCCGAACGCCTGCGATGGTTTTTACCTTCCAGTTTAGCCTGATTTCACATAATCGCCTCCGCATGAGGTTATTGATCGCGGAACGGCAGCGCGGTATCGAGCTTGATCTCCTTCAGGACGATGTTGGAACGGACCTGCGAAACGCCGGGCAGCTTGAAGATGAACTCGTCGAGAAAACGGTTGTAGGCGTCCATGTCCTCGACCACCACCCGCAGGTGGAAGTCCGCCTCGCCGCTGGTCGCGAAGCATTCGAGGACCTCCGGATGCCGCGCCACTTCCCTTATGAAGGTCTCCACGTTCTTTTCCTCGTGCCTGGCAAGCGACACCAGGGTCATCGACGACAGGGCAAAGCCGGCTTTGCGCGGATTGACGAGCGCGGCGTAGCGGTCGATGACGCCGGCCGCTTCGAGGCTGCGTACGCGGCGCCAGCAGGCGGAGCTGGACATGCCGGTGAGAGCGGCGAGCTGCTGCATGGTGAGCCGGCTGTCCTGCTGCAGCGCCTTCAGGAGGGCGCGGTCCTTTCGATCGAGGCTCATTTTTCACCTTTAGCGCAGTTTCGGGATAATCTACCAGCATCCTATCGATAATCGAATAAATTTCCATAATTGCCGGATGATGCGGGCTAATCCGGCATCCCATTTCGCGGTGAATCTGCCACCATGAGCGCTCGACCCGGTCCGCTGACGGAGCGACGATGGCCAGCGCTGCGCCCCTTGAGTCTCCCGCAATCTTCCTCGATACCTACGAACTGATGGACCGCTACCGGAGGACCTCGGGCCGCGTGTTTTTGACCGGCACCCAGGCGCTGGTCCGCCTCCCGCTCATGCAGCGCGCCCTCGACCGCGCGGCCGGCCTTGATACGGCGGGGTTCATCTCCGGTTATCGCGGCTCGCCGCTGGCGGCTTACGACCTCGAGCTCTGGCGGGCGCGCCGGGAGCTGGCGGCGAGCAACATCGAGTTCCTGCCGGCCGTGAACGAGGATCTCGCCGCCACCGCCGTTCTCGGCTCCCAGCAGGTCGAATCGGACCCCGACCGCACCGTCGACGGCGTATTCGGCATCTGGTACGGCAAAGGTCCCGGCGTGGACCGGGCCGGGGACGCCCTGAAGCACGGCAACGCCTACGGCTCGTCGCCGCGCGGCGGCGTGCTGGTTATCGCAGGCGACGACCACGGGTGCGTGTCGTCGTCGATGCCGCACCAGTCCGATGCGGCATTCCTCGCCTGGTTCATGCCGATCCTGAACCCCGCCAACGTCGCGGAATACCTGGCGTACGGCCTCTACGGCATTGCCCTGTCGCGCTACTCCGGCATGTGGGTCGGCTTCAAGGCGATTTCGGAGACGGTGGAATCCGCCATGTCGGTCGAGCTGCCGTCGCCGCCGCGGTTCCGCATGCCCGCGGATTTCGTGGCACCGCCGGGCGGCCTGCATATCCGCTGGCCGGACTACCCCGGGCCGCAGATCGAGGAACGCATGGAAGCGAAAAAGGCGGCCACCCTCGCCTTTGCGGCCGCCAACCCGATCGACCGCAAGATCTTCGACACGCCCGACGCCCGTTTCGGCATCGTCACGACCGGCAAGGGCCACCTCGACCTGATGGAAGCGCTCCGGCTGCTCGGCATCGACCGGGGCGAAGCACACCGCCTGGGGCTCGACGTGTACAAGGTCGGCATGGTGTGGCCGCTGGCGCACGACGCCGCGCTCGATTTCGTGCACGACAAGCAGGAAGTGCTGGTCGTCGAGGAGAAGCGCGGCATCATCGAAAGCCAGTTCAAGGAATACTTCTACGATTACCCGGGCCGCAAGCCCGAGCGCATGATCGGCAAGGAAGACGGCGAAGGCCGCCGGCTGGTGCCCTGGACGGGCGAGCTCTCGCCCCTGCAGCTCGCCGCGATCGTCGCCGATCGGCTGGATCGCGCGCTACCGGGACTCGACCTCACGGCACGGGCGGCGCACCTCGCGGCCGGAGCCGGCGAACCGATCCAGGTGTCCGGCGCCGCGCGCACGCCGTACTTCTGCTCCGGCTGCCCCCACAACACGTCGACACGCGTGCCCGAGGGCTCAAAGGCGCTCGCCGGCATCGGCTGTCACTTCATGGCCAACTGGATGGAGCGTGAAACGGAAGGCCTCATCCAGATGGGCGGCGAAGGCATCAACTGGATCGCGCGTTCGCGCTTTAACGGCGGCAAGCACGTGTTCCAGAACCTGGGCGACGGGACGTTCTACCATTCGGGGTCGGTCGCGATTCGCCAGGCGCTGGCGGCCGGCACCAACATCACCTACAAAATCCTCTTCAACGACGCCGTGGCCATGACCGGGGGCCAGCCGGTCGACGGCCCGATCACCGTCGACGCCGTCGCGCACATGGTGCGGGCGGAAGGTGTCCGGCGAATCGCACTGGTCTCGGACGAGCCGGAGCGCTTCGATCCGGCGGACTTTCCTGCCGGCACGACGATCGCGCATCGCCGCGAGCTGGACCCGATCCAGCGGGAGCTGCGCGCCACGGCCGGGGTGACCGTGCTCATCTACGCGCAGATGTGCGCGACCGAGAAGCGGCGCAAGCGCAAGCGCGGCAGGATGGAAGATCCGAACCGGTTTGCGGTCATCAACGAGCTCGTCTGCGAAGGTTGCGGCGACTGCTCCGTCGCATCGAACTGCCTCTCCGTGGTCCCGAAGGAGACGCCGTTCGGCCGCAAGCGGCAGATCGACCAGAGCAGCTGCAACAAGGACTTTTCCTGCGTCGACGGCTTTTGCCCCAGCTTCGTGACCGTGGAAGGCGGTGACCGGAAGCGAATGGCGGCCGCGAGCGCACAGGAGTTCCCGGCCGGGAAGCTCGCCTCCCTGGCCGAGCCCCACCTGCCGCCGCCCGCCGGCGGCTACGAGCTCCTGGTCACCGGGGTGGGGGGTACCGGTGTCATTACCGTCGGCGCGCTGATCACCATGGCCGCGCACCTGGAAGGCAAAGGCGCGAGCGTGCTCGACTTCACCGGCTTCGCGCAGAAGTTCGGTCCCGTATTGAGCTACGTACGCCTGGCCGACGAACCGGCGGCCCTGAACCAGGTGCGCATCGACAAGGCGCGCGCCGACGCGCTGGTCGGCTGCGACCTGGTCGTGAGCTCGTCGCCGAAAGCATCCGCGACCTATCGCCCGGGGCACACTCGCGCGGTCGTGAACAGCGCCGAGATGTCGACCGCCGACTTCGTCCGCTTCCGCGACGCGAACCTGAAAGCCGACCGGCGCCTGGACGCAATCGCGCGTTCCACAGGCTCGCTCTCGGCGGTCAACGCCAACGCGCTCGCGGAAAAGCTGCTCGGTAACACCATTTACGCCAACGTGCTGATGCTCGGCTTCGCGTGGCAGAAAGGGCTGGTACCGGTGTCCGTCGCGGCCCTGCTGCGAGCGATCGAGTTGAACGGCGTCGAGGTCGACAACAACCGGTACGCCTTTGGCTGGGGCCGCATCGCGGCCGCCGACCCCGCTTTCGTGGAGGCGCACGTCGCGCCGCCGGAGCGCGGCGGTCGCGAGCCGCTCGACGCCGTCATCGAACGCCGCTCCGCGTTCCTCGTCGATTACCAGGACCAGGCGTTGTCCGGGCGTTATCTCGCGCTGGTCGAGCGCGTGCGGCAGGCAGAGCTGCGCCTGGCGCAGCAGGCGGACCTGCCGCTGACGGAGGCGGTCGCGCGCGGCTACTTCAAGGTGCTTTCCTACAAGGATGAGTACGAGGTCGCCCGCCTGCACGTGGAAACGGGCTTTCTCCAGCGCATTCGCAAGGAATACGGCGACGGCGCGAAAGTGAAGTTCCATCTCGCCCCACCTATCCTGAACCGCGGCCGTGACGCCCGCGGCCGGCCGCTCAAACGCGAGTTCGGGCCGTGGATGATTCCGCTGTTTCGCGTGCTCGCGCGCCTGAAGCGACTGCGGGGCACGCGGTTCGACGTCTTCGGGATGACCGCTGAACGCAAGCTCGAGCGGCGGTTGATAGAGGAGTTCGAGGCGACGGTGGAGGCGTTGCTGCCGGCACTGTCGCCGGCCAACCTGGACGAGGCGATCGGAATCGTGAATCGCTACCTCGAGATCCGCGGCTACGGGCCGGTGAAGGAGGAGGCGGCGGCCCGGGTGCGCGCCGGGGTCGCGGACGACCTGGCCTCGTGGACGTCGCCGCGGCAGGCCGCCTGAGCATCCAATCGCGCGGTTGGTATGATTGCCCGCTATGGCCGATACCGACATCCGCTACGAATTTGCGAGCCGCCCCGAAACCGGCAGCACCATGCCGGTCGCCCCCGGCATCCTCTGGCTGCGCATGCCGCTACCCTTTACGCTCGGCCATATCAACCTGTGGCTGCTGGAAGACGGCGACGGCTGGACGATAGTGGATACCGGCGTGCACACCGACGTCTCGCGCGGCGTGTGGCAGGACGTGTTTGCCGGCGCGATGCAGCAGCGGCCTGCCGTCCGCGTCGTCGCGACGCACCTGCACCCCGATCACGTCGGCTGCGCCGGCTGGCTCGCCGCGCATTTCGGCGTGGAGCTCTGGATGACCCGCGAGGAGTACCTCCTCTGCCGCATACTCGTCGCCGATACCGGCAAGCCCACGCCGGAGGCCGGCATCCGCTTCTACCGCGCCGCCGGCTTCCCGGCCGATGCCATGGATCACTACCAGAAGATGTTCGGCATGTTCGGCCGCTACGTGTCGCCGCTGCAGGAATCCTATCGGCGGCTGCAGGACGGCGAGCGCCTCCGAATCGGCGAGCGCGAGTGGGAGGTCATCGTCGGGCGCGGCCATTCCCCGGAACACGCCTGCCTGTTCTCGGTCGAATCAAACCTCATGATCTCCGGCGACCAGCTACTGCCGACGATTTCGTCAAACGTCAGCGTGTACCCTACGGAACCCGCCGCTGATCCGCTGTCCGACTGGCTGCAGTCGCTTGCCGGGATGAAAGCCAGGATTCCCGGGGACGTACTGGTGCTGCCCGCGCACGGCAAGCCGTTTCGCGGCGCGCACGCGCGGATCGACGCTCTGGCGGCCGAACACCACGCGGGCCTCGAACGGCTGGAGCAGCTGTGCCGCACGCCGCGCCGTGCGGTCGACGTGTTCCCGGCGCTCTTCAACAGCGCCATCGATCACAACAATCTCATCATGGCGACCGGTGAATCCGTCGCACACCTGAACTACCTGCAGAACCGGGGCCGCGTCAAGTCGCACACCGACGGTGACGGCGTTACCTGGTATTCCACGTGAAGCACCGGGCATCGAAACGCCGGAAGACGTGTCGGGCGCCATGACAGGTAACGGTGCCTGTAACGGAATTCTTGCCGTCTCCGGTGCCTCGGCGGGCGGGTTGATACGCCTAATACATTCTGCTAAAACGTGCAGCCGCGCTGCGGCGACCGCCCGGCTGGATGCGTCATGATCGAGATACGCGACCTTACAAAAAGCTACGGAGCCCATACCGTCGTCGACCGCCTGAGCTTCGACTGCAAGGCGGGTGAGGTCCTGGGATTCCTCGGCCCGAACGGCGCCGGCAAATCCACGACGATGAAGATGATCACGGGCTTCGTCACGCCCGACTCCGGCACGGCCAGCGTCTGCGGACACGATGTCGGGAAGGACGCGCTGGAGGCGCGCCGCCACCTGGGGTATCTCCCGGAAGGCGCGCCCTGCTACCCCGAGATGACGCCGCGGTCCTTCCTCGGATTCATTGCGGACGTGCGCGGCCTCACCGGGGACCAGCGCAGCCGGCGCCTCGACGAGGTGGTCGCGGAGCTGCACCTCGGCAACGTGCTCGACCAGTCGATCGACACGCTGTCGAAAGGCTTCAAGCGCCGCGTGGGCCTCGCACAGGCGATCCTTCACGACCCGGACGTGCTGATCCTCGACGAGCCGACCGACGGGCTGGACCCGAACCAGAAACACGAAGTACGCGAGCTCATTCGTTCGATGTCCGCCGACAAGCTGATCGTGATTTCGACCCATATCCTCGAGGAAGTGGAGGCGGTCTGCAGCCGCGCGATCATCATCGCCGACGGCCGTATCCTCGCGGATGCGACGCCGGCGGAGCTCGCATCACGCTCGCGCTACCATAACGCCGTCAGCATCACGCTGGAGCGCGACGCGAACTTCGAGGAAATCCGGGCCGCGATCGACAAGCTGCCTTCTGTTGCGGCAACCGAATCCAACAGCAAGGACCGCAGGATCGTGGCGCTGCCGGGGACTGCCGGCAACGTCGAGCCCTGGCGCGAGATCACCGACCTCGCCGCCGCGCACCAATGGCCCGTTGCCAGCCTGCAGTTCCAGGGCGGCCGCCTGGACGACGTCTTCCGGCAGATCACCGGCGCACACGAAACATGAGCCCGGTTTCGGCGATTTTCAAACGCGAGCTGCGCAGCTATTTCGCGACGCCCGTGGCGTACGTGTTCATCGTCATATTCCTGATCCTGATGGGCACCTTCACCTTCTACTTCGGCGGCTTCTACGAGCGCGGCCAGGCCGACCTCGCACCGTTCTTCAACTACCATCCGTGGCTGTACCTGTTCCTCGTGCCGGCCATCGCCATGCGGCTGTGGGCGGAGGAGCGCAAGACCGGCAGCGTGGAGCTCCTGATGACGTTGCCGGTCACCCCCTGGCAGGCCGTGCTCGGCAAGTTTCTCGCTGCCTGGGCATTCACCGGGATCGCGCTCCTGCTCACGTTCCCCATCTGGCTGACCGTCAACTACCTCGGTAATCCGGATAACGGTGCAATCCTTGCCGGCTACATCGGCAGCCTGCTGATGGCGGGCGGCTTTCTCGCGATCGGCTCCTGCGTGTCGGCTACCACGCAGAACCAGGTCATCGCGTTCGTGATCACGGTCGTCGTGTGCTTCGTATTCCTGTTCTCGGGCTTCCAGGTCGTGCTCGACCTCTTCGCCTGGGCGCCGCAGGCGATCGTCGACGGCGTCGCCTCGCTCAGCTTCCTCACGCATTTCCGGGACATCAGCAAAGGCGTGCTCGACTTCCGCGACCTGGTGTATTTCGCGCTGGTGATCGGCACGTTTTTGTATGCAAACACCATCGTCCTGCAATGGAAGCAGGCCGACTAGGGCGCATCATGGGCACGCAATCGCAACGCCGACTCAGCTCGACCAGCCTCCTGCTGCTGGCGCTCGCCTTTATCGCCGCGGTGATCGTCAGCAACCTGCTGTTCCGCGGCTGGCGTATCGATCTCACCGAAAACAACCTCTACACGCTTTCGGAAGGCACGCAGCGCATCCTCGGGAAGATCGACGAACCGATCAACCTCTACTTCTATTACTCCAACGAGGCAACAAAGAACCTGCCGGGCATTCGAGGCTACGCCAACCGGGTGCGCGAACTGCTGGAGGAATTCGAGGCCGAAGCCGAAGGCAAGATCCGGCTGGAAATCATCGACCCGCTGCCGTTCTCCGTCGAGGAGGACCGGGCGGCGCAGTTCGGCCTGCAGGGCATCCAGACGGCGGCCTCGCCGGATCCCATCTACATGGGCCTCGCCGGTACCAACAGCGTCGATGACGAGGAGATCATCCGCTTCTTCGAGCCGGAAAAAGAGGAATTCCTCGAGTACGACATCGCACGGCTGGTCAGCATCCTGTCGCAGCCCGAGCCTACCGTGATCGGGCTCATCTCCGGGGTCTCCATGACCGGCGACTTCGATCCGCGCACGCAGCAAATGCAGTCGCCCTGGGTCGCTTACAGCCAGGCGCAGCAGCTTTTCGAGATTCGCAATCTCGGGAGCGATGTCGCCGATATCGGTGAGGACATCGGCCTGCTCTGGATCGTGCAGCCGAAGAACCTGCCGGACACCGCCCTGTACGCAATAGACCAGTTCGTGATGCGCGGCGGCAAGGCACTGGTGTTCGTCGATCCGCTGGCCGAGGCGGACCCGGCCGCGATGCCCCAGGGAATGCCGCAGGGGATGCCGCCGCAGGGACAAAGCTCGGACCTGCCGAAGCTGTTCGACGCCTGGGGTATCGAATTCTCGACGGACGACGTCGTGGCCGACGCGGAGCTCGCGCTGCGCATTTCCTCGCGCACGAGCGCCCGCCCCGTGCTGCACCCCGGGATGCTCGGCATCACCGCGGCGCAAACCAGCCGGGAAGACGTGGTCACCGCCGACCTGGAGCTCATCAACATGGGCACGGCCGGGCACTTCGGCTTCAACGAGGAAATCGCGCCGTCGGTGGAACCGCTGATCACGTCCAGCAAGTCTGCTGCCCTCCTGCCGGTATCCCAGTTCCGCTTCCTGTCCGACCCGTCCACGCTGCTGCAGGACTTCACGCCGACCGGCGAGCAATACGTGCTGGCCGCAAGGATCAGCGGCACCCTGAAGAGCGCGTTCCCCGACGGGCCGCCTGCCTCCGGCGAGAACGAAGACGCCGCACCGGATCCCGAGCCAGGTACCGACGAGCCGTCCGGGAGCGCCACCGCGCAAGCCGCGGAAGCCCGTGGACACCTCAGCGAATCCGCCGAGCCCGCCAACCTGGTGATCGTCGGCGACGTGGACCTCCTGAGCGACCGCATGTGGGTGCAGGTGCAAAGCTTCTTTGGCCAGCAGATCGCGAATGCTTTCGCGGACAACGGCACCTTTGTTGCGAACGCACTGGAAAACCTGTCCGGGAGCAACGACCTGATTGCCGTCCGCAGCCGCGCGAGCTACTCGCGCCCGTTCACGCGGGTCGAGGCGCTACGCGTGGAGGCACAGGCGCAGTTCCAGCAAACGGAACAGCGGCTGCAGCGGGAGCTGGAGGAAACCGAAGCGCGCCTCGGCGAGCTGCAGTCGGCGCGCCAGGATACGGGCAACATCCTGATGACGCCGGAACAGCAGGCCGAGATCGACCGCTTCATCGACCGGCGGGCCGAGATCCGCCAGGAACTACGAGCCGTGCAGCGCGGCCTCGACCGTGACATCGAGCGGCTCGGCACCGTGCTCAAGGTCATCAACATCGCGCTGGTTCCGGCGCTCCTGATCGCGTTCGTGCTGTTCGCGGTCTGGCGCCGCCGCGGGAGGCGCCGGGCGTGAGCGCGCGTTCCCTGAAGATACTGGGCGCCGTCGTCGTCGTGCTGTTCGTCGCCGTGTTCCTGCTGGACCGGCAGCGGAACACCGGCGGTGCAACGGACGAGCTGCTGTTCCCGGGACTCAAGGAACAGCTCGAGGCCGTCACCGAGGTGACGGTTACGGACGCCGACGGCAAGGTCACCATCGTCCGCGAGGGGGACCGGTGGATCGTTCCCGCCAAGGGCGGCTACGACGCGGATACCGGCGCGCTGCGCGCCCTGCTCATCGCCATCGCCGACGCCCGCAAGGTGGAGCAGAAGACCTCGAACAGCGAGTACTACGACCGGCTGGGCGTGCAGGCCCCGGATGCAGAAGGCAGCACCGGGGTGCTGGTCGAAACCGCGGGAGAGGGAGCAGCGGCATTCTCGCTGATCCTCGGCGATTCCGCGCAGCGGGAATACCGTTACGCGCGTATTCCCGACGACGCCCGGAGCTGGCTCATCGACCGCAATCCCGACGTTCCGGACGACGCCGCCGGCTGGCTCGTCTCCGGCATCGTCGACATCCCGTCGTCGCGTATCCGGTCGGTCGCGATCACGCACGGCGACGGCGAGACGATCCGCCTCTCCAAAGCGAGCGAGGATGCGGCGAACTTCACCCTGGAGGGGATTCCGGAAGGCCGCGAGCTGAGCTATCCCTCGGTGGGTAACAGCATCGCATCGGCGATCGGCGGCTTGAGCCTGGAAGACGTGCGGCCGGCGGGGAGCGGTGAGGAGGTCGAAGACGCGGCGACGGCAACGACCGTGTACACCACGTTCGAGGGCTTGCAGGTGACCGTCAACTCGGTGACGGCCGAGGACGAGACCTGGATCGGCCTCGAAGCCGAAGCGGTTGCAGCGGAAGCGCAGCCGGACGACACCAGCGACGGCACAGCCGGGCCTTCGGATGAGGGTTCCGGCGCGGCGGAGCAGCAGGCAGCGGAACCGGCAGGAACACCCGAAACGGCCGACGCCCCGCTTCCGGCAGCAGAAGCCGCCACCATCAACTCCCGCGTCGCCGGCTGGGAGTACCGCATCCCGCAATACAAGGCCACGCAGCTCACCCGCCGCTGGGAAGACCTCCTTGCGGATCCCGCCGCCGAATCGGCCGAAGAATGAGCCTGCGCTACGGTCTTGAGGCTGCGATCGCTACGATCGCTACCTTAGGGGGCCCGCTGCAGCCGCTGGCTCGCCCGCGCCGAACGCCGGGCGGCAAAAAACCCGGGGACGCTGTACCGGGAGATATCCTCCAGGGTATGTTCACGCCCCTGCGCGATCGCCGCGGCCGCTGATACGGCGCTGCGCACGGCCGGACCGATCCCCTCCCCCATGTCGACGGAGGCGAGCCCGACGGCGTCGCCGACGATGAAGGCGTTGCCTTGCCGTACCGTCCCGGCCTCTCCACGCAGGAAATAGCTGTAGCCGGTCGGCTGGTAAGCATAGTCGCGCACCAGGTTCTCGCGCTCGAGCTTCTGCGTGAAGCGTGCCCAGTAGTCCTTCAACTTCACGCCCTTCGCCTTTATGGACTCCGCCTTCCCGCCGAGGCCGACGTTCACGTAGCCGTCGGCCTTGGGCACGTACCAGGCGTAACCCGGCAGGCCGCCGTCGAAGAACCAGACCTTGCATTCCCCGTTCCGCCAGTCGTAGGCAAATTCCTGTTCCAGCGTCGCGATCTGGAGCGCCCCGTCGCGCGGGCTCGCCTCGTGAAAAAGGTGCCGGTAAACGGGGCAGGAGGTACCGCCTGCGCCCACCAGGTAATCGCATTCGAAGCGGTCGTCAATGACAAAGCCGTTCCCCCGCTGTGCGACCTGCTTGACCCTGTGGGTGACGACCCGGGCGCCCGAGCGGCGCAGCAGCCAGTCGTCGAACTCATAGCGGCGGATGGAGTGCTGGATGGTGCGCTTCCGGAATTTCAAACGCCGCCAGTTGAACTCGAGGCGCTCGAACGTCAGGAAGCGGTGCGGATAGCGCGGTATATCGATCTCGAGATCCTCGACGACCTGCGGCGTAATCCAGCCGGCGCACAGCTTGGTGCGCGGGAACTCCGCCTTGTCGAGAACGATGACGTCGAGGCCCGCCTGCTTCAGTTTCCAGGCACAGGTGGAACCGGCAGGACCGCCTCCGACGATTACTGCGTCTGCCCTTTGCAAGCCGCTTTACTCCGGCGCGGAGGCGCTTATCGGTTCGGCACCGTACTGGTAGCCGCGGGTCATGGGCACCTCGTTATTGCCGCGCGGCGCGAACAGGACCTGGTAGAGCTGCAGCGTGCCGGAGCGAAACGCCGCGGACGATCCTGCAAGATACAACCGCCATGTCCGCACGAACTCGGTGCTGTACATCTGGCGCACCTGTTCGCTGACTTTCTCGAAATTGCCCAGCCACGCGCGGCAGGTCTTCGCGTAATGCAGCCTCAAATTCTCGACGTCCAGCACCGAGAACTTGAACGGCTCGAATACCGCGGTCATCTCGCCGAGGCTCGGTATGTGCCCGCCCGGGAATATGCGTTTCGCGATCCAGGGATCCGGAGGCCGCGGATTGCTGCGGCCGATCGAATGAATCAGCCCGAGGCCTTCCGGCTTGAGGCTTCGCGCTACGATCGAGCCGAGCGTCCGGTAGTTCCTCAGGCCGACGTGCTCCAGCATGCCGACCGAGACGAATACGTCGTAGCGCCCGATGATAGTGCGGTAGTCGTCCTCGATGAAGGTCACGCGATCGGCGAGGTTGCGCCTCTCGGCCTGCTCTCTCGCATAACGGACCTGCTCGCGGGAATTGTTGTAGGCCGTCACCGTGACCCCGTAGTGCTCGGCCATGTGCAAGGCGAGAGCGCCCCAGCCGCAGCCGGCTTCAACGACGGTCTGGCCCGGCTGCAGGCGGAGCTTGCGGCAGACATGATCGAGCTTCGCGACCTGGGCCTCGGCCAGCGTCGCTTCCGGATGAGGGTAGTAGGCGCAGGTATAAACCATGTGCTCGTCGAGCCACAGCTTGTAGAAATCGTTGCCGAGGTCGTAGTGCCGATGCACGTTGTCCCGCGAACGTGAGAGCGTGTTCGGCCTCAGCGCCGCGAGCTGTGAGCGCAGTTTCTGCAGCCGGAAACCGCGAGTCGTTTTCAGGGAGAAAGTCCGCGACACCTCGTTGATGAAGTCGTAGAAGTCGCCGTGAATTTCGATCAGGCCGCGGATATAGCCTTCGCCAAAACCCATCGGCGGGGAACGCAGCATGGCCGTGAACGCCGAGCGGTCCCTGATCTCCATCTGCGCTACGGGTGTACCCTCACAGAAGCAATATTCATTGCCGTTCCAGAGCTTCACCGAGATCCGTGGATTGCCGACGAGCTGCAGGCACCGCCGGGCCACGGTGGCTTCGAACCCGCTGTCCAGGACCTGCTGTTTGGCATCGGCTTTCACGCTGGGACCTCTTGCACGTTGAACATCGCACCGACGGGCGGTCGCACGGCCTTTCAGTTTGGCATTCATAACGCGGATCGACAAGTATGGCGCCGCTGCGGGCCACGGGACCGATCAGTCCGGCGCGCAGGTTAAGGCGTGCACGACCCGTCTTCGCCTTAGGAAGACGGGCTTTTCGCACGCTCCGGGCTATGTCGCGGGGTCCGACGCCTTCCGGCAATCAGCTGCGGGCTTTCAGCGCGTCGCGTATTTCGCTCAGGAGCTGCACCTCAGCGGAGGGCTTCGGCGGCTCCTGCGGCGTTTCCTCCGCCTTTTTCTGCAGCCGGTTCATGGCCCGGATCAGCAGGAACACGGCCAGGGCGACGATGAGGAAGTTCAGCACCGCGTTGAGGAAAAGACCGTAATTGAGGGTCGCTGCGCCGGCTTTCTGGGCGGCATCGAGCGATGCATAGTCAACGCCGCTCAGGTTCCAGTAAAGCTGGCTGAAATCCACCTTTCCCGTGAGCAGGCCGAGCGGCGGCATCACGACGTCATTGACCAGGGAGGTCACGATTTTCCCGAACGCCGCCCCGATGATGATGCCGACGGCCATGTCGACGACGTTGCCGCGCAAGGCAAATTCCTTGAACTCCTTCAGCATGGTAATTCTCCGTTGTTGTTATGAAGCGCCGATATTAAGCCAAAACGGCCCGTGCGGGAGCGCGCCGCGCGAGCGATGCGGCGGCGGCAGATCGGGAATAACGGGCGTGGAATCGCGCGAGTGAGCTACTGCGCGCGCAGCCGGCAGCGCGTCGGCGCGTGATTACGGCACCACGCCAGGAACTCTGTTTCCGGCAGCGGCTTTTCGATATGAAAGCCCTGGCCCAGATCGCAGCCGAGCTGCGTGAGGCGCTCGAGCTGCTGCCCGGTCTCGATGCCTTCTGCCACGATCTCGAGATCCATCGCCTTGCCGAGTGCGATGATGGCCTGCACGACCCGCTCATTGTTGGCCGATTCGGTAAGCCGCGCGACGAAGGACTGGTCGATCTTGAGCGTCCGCGCCGGCAGCTCGGCCAGGTAGCTGAGCGACGAATACCCGGTACCGAAGTCGTCGATGTGGATGCCGACACCGAACGCCGACAGGTCGTTGAGCATAGGCCGGGCAACGGTCAAGTCCTCCAGCAGCGCCGTTTCGGTGAGCTCCAGGTTGATGAGCTTCTGGCCGACGCTGTACTCCTGGAGGATCGCCTTGATCACCGCGAGCAGCTTCCGGTTGCGGAGCTGGTGTGCCGACAGGTTGACACTCACAGGCACGTGCCAGGCTGCCGCGCGTTGCCAGCGGCCAACCGCGCCGCAGACCTTGTGCATGATGCACTCGAACAGCAGGTCCGAGATGCCCATTTCCTCGCTCAGCGGGATGAAATCCGCCGGGCTGATCACCTTCCCGTCCGGCCGCACCCAGCGGGCGAGCGCCTCGGCGCCCGCCAGCTCACCGGACTGCAGGTTCACCTGCGGCTGGAAGTACGCGGTGATCTCGGCGTTCTCGATCGCCTGCCGCAGCTCCGCTTCCATGGCCAGCTTGTGCCGGGCACGATACTGCATCTCGCTCTTATACCAGGTAATGCGGCCGTCGGGCCGCCTCATCGACCGGTGCAATGCGCCTTCGGCACAGCGGAAGACGGTCGCGGAATCGCGGCCGTGCGCCGGATGGTACGCGATACCCATGCTCGCCTTGAGGAACAGGTCCCGACCTTCCACCGGGAACGGCTCCTGGACGTTTGCCTTGATGCGTTCGACGATCTCCGCGACGGCGGCTTCATTCCTGCAGCGCGGCACCAGGCAGCAGAACCCGTCCGCGCCGAACCGCCCGACTACCACCCGTGGCACCTCGTCCGCAAACATCGTGCGCAGGCGATTGCCGAGGGCCCGGAGGATGAGGGTACCGGAATGGTAGCCAAGGGTCTCATTGAGGAAGCTGAAGCGTTCGATGTCCAGGAGGATGACTGCCGTACCGCCGTCATCCTTGCCGGTGCGGTCGATCATTTGCTGCAGCTCGTCGATCAGTTTCAAGCGGTTCGGCAGCCGGGTCACCGGATCGAAGTACGCCAGCCGGTGCAGCTCCGCGGTCCGGTCCAGGACCCGCTGCTCCAGGACCTCGTTGGCGCGCCGTAGCGCCAGGTCGGCGTGCCACTTGCCGCACAGCGCCGCCGCGAGCTGCCGGCATTCGAGCGCGTGGAACGGTTTCTTGAAAAAGAAGATCCGGTCGGCGGGCGGAATGTCCCGGCCCAGGTTTTCCGGCTCCGGGCTCATTGAACCCGTCACCAGCACGATGTTCACGTTCGGGTCGAGCGCACGAATCCGCTTCGCGGCTTCGACACCGTCCATTCCGGGCGGCATGCGGATATCGAGGAAGACGATCGCGAAAGGATTGCCTTCGCGGACAGCCTCGGCAACCGCTTCGACGCCGGCTGCCCCCTGCCTGCGGGTATGCACCTCGAACTTCGCAGCTCCCTTCTCGTCCGTATCCTCTCCGAACAGGACTTTCTCGAGATCGCCCAGCGTGCTCGTCGCGCTGTCCGGCTCGAAGTTGCTCCCGAGGCAATGCAGGTACTCGCCGATGATCAGCGCATCGTCGTCCACCGCGAGAATGCGGTTCGTCAACGGCGCGTGGGCTTTCATGAGGCCGTATGCCGGACCATGCCCGCCACGTCCTCTGCGAGCCGGATGAAGGACAAGGGCTTGTTGAAGTAGTGCAGCTTGACCGGCGGCGGCACGCGGCGCTCCAGCTCCTTCCGCGGAATGTCGGAGTACCCCGTGACGAACACGATCTCGACCTCCGGGTCGAGTTTGCGGATCCGGGTGCCGGCCTCGACACCGTCGATACCGGGCGGCATCCTGACATCGAGGATCACAACGTCGAACGGCCGCCCCTCGCTCGCCGCTCGCGCGGCGAGATCGACCGCGTCGCGTCCCTGGTTGCAGGCGGTGACACTGAAGCGCGGTGCCGCGGCATCGCTCGTCATCGGCTCGAAGAGCTCCGCCTCGAGGGAGTCGAGCGCTTTCCTGTAATCCGTCTGCTCCGTACCGCCGAACGCTTCCCGGTAGCAGTCGAGGATGCACTCGTCGTCGTCGGCGATCAGGATGCGAATGTCGTGATGGTGCTCTGTGCCGTTCATCGTCAGTCTCCAGGGCAGCCTGGTGGCGCTAGGCTGCCGGCAGCAGTACGTGGAACGCGGCGCCGTTACCCGGTCCCGCGCTCTCCGCGAAGATCCGCCCGCCCATCCCGGCGAGCGCGTTTGCGCACCAGTGCAACCCGAGCCCCGTAAATTCACCCGGCTGCTTCGAGGTGAAGCCACGCTGGAAAATTCGCTGCCGGATGTCATCCGTGAAGCCGCATCCGGAATCGCGCACCGTTACCCGCACCATCCGCCGGCCGTGCCGCTGCTCCAGGCCGGCCATCACCTCGATGTCGCCGGCCGTCGCCGTCGACCTCTGGATTGCCTCGTACGCGTTGAGGATCAGGTTGGCGAGCACCTGCGCGAGACCCACGCGGTGCGCGCGCACGCGGAACTGCCCGAGCTCCCGCTGCAGGTTGAGCCGGACTTCGCCTGCGCCGCGTTCCGGCAGCACCAGCGCGGCTTCTTCCACTACTTCGTCCAGCAGGAGGCTCTCCATCACCGGAGCGATGTTCGCGTACCGCTCCTGGTCGGCCAGGATGGCCTCCACCTGGTGCGCCTGCTTCGCGGCGACCTGCACGTCCTCCTGCGCACCTTCACTCGTCGACCGCAGGTGGCCGAAAGCAGAGGCCAGGTAAGCCAGGAGCTTTTCGCGGCGCTCGGCCGGACATTCGGGATCGCCGAGCTCGTTTATCGCCTGCTCAACGCGCAGCGACCCGGCGTTGCGGAAGCCGCGCGACACCCGGTCGAGGCCGTTGATCAGGGGCGTCAAGGCATTCCTGATGTTGTGCAGCACCTCGGCCGCGGTGTCGGCCTTGCCGGCTTTGAACGATTGCTCGAGCAGCTGCCGGCGCGCGTCGTGCAGTTCCTGGGTCATCCGGTCGAATTCGGAGGCGAGCGCGCCAATCTCGTCGCCGCGGTCGTCATCAAGGCGCACGGACAGGTCACCGCTCCGGCGAATCCCGGCAATGTGATTCGCAAGGCGCTCGAGCGGCCGCGCGATCATGTGCCGCAGCAGCCACCACATCACCAGCGCGACGATCAGGCCGGCCAACGACAGCGACAGCAATGCGCCTTTTATCGCGCGGCCGCCGAGCGCCGAGGTATCGGTCGGTGTGCTGGCGCGGAGAATCATCAGCGGCTCGCCGGCAAGGTCGTTCAGCACGCTGTAGGCATCGATCGCGTCCGCGCGGGTAACGTAACGAATCGAATCGGGGCCCGCGGCGACGACTCCGGCCCGCAGCAGGTGCTCGGCGGACGCTGCCTCGGTCGCCGGAAACCAGTCGACCTCCACCTCGGTGCGTGACCCCAGGTCCTGCAGCCGCTGCCCGTCCAGGAACTGCGCCATGATCATGGTGCCGGCGATGGGTCCTTCCTTGCTGCTCGTAATGATCGGCTGCGAGCTGATGAGCATCGGCCCGAGCGCCGTAGCGAGCAGCCCGTCGATGCGGCTGTCGAGCGCGTGATGCGATACCAGCCGCTCGAACAGCGGGTTCGTGGGCTCGAAAACCCCGAGCACGCCGGGATCGGACAGGTCGCCGTCGCGGATGAGCTCACCCCACAGCCTGTTCCTGTCGAGGTCGTAGATGACCAGCAGGTCGAGACCGAGGTTTACCAGTGTCGGCCGGTCGAGGTTCGACTTGACGAAACCCGGGTACCGCCCCTGGGCGAACGCGTAGGCATCGTCCCAGGGTGCCCAGTCGCTGACGGTGGCCGAAAGCTGCGTCAGGTCCTCCTGGATGGCGCGCTGCACCCTGACCATGTTGGTGTGCGCGGCCGAAAGCTCGAACTCCTCGAAGGCCGGCGCCACGGTACGCTGCAGGATGAGCCAGCTCAGCAACACCAGCACCACCGTGACCGTGAGCACCGTCACGAACATCTTCTGCTGCAGCGACAGGGATGCGATTCCAGCTGTCATGGCGCTCCGGCCTGGCGGCGGTCAGTCGACCTGCGAATACTAGTGCCCGGGGAAGCGTGCTGCTGTGAACCAATCGGCTTTCCAAGCAGCTGGCGGAGAAAGAAATTTCAGCATCAGGCAGGGCTTCTGTAGGATATGGGCGCTGTTGTGACGGGAGTCCGAAAATTGAAAAAGTCCCTGCCGATGTTGCTCGCTGCTTCTGCCCTCGTGCTGCCTGCCGCCGCCTTCGCCGATACGCTGATCCACGCCGGCCGGCTCATCGACGGCCGGTCGGATGACGTCAGAACCGAAGTGACCGTACGCATCGACGGCGACACCATCGTCGGCGTCGAGCGCGGCTGGACGGCCGCCGGCCCGGGCGACAGCGTCATCGACCTGACCGGTTACACGGTCCTGCCCGGATTGATGGACACGCACGTGCACCTCGACGGCGAGTACAACGAGAACAGCCGGCTCAGCGAATTCATCATGAACGAAGCCGACTACGCCTTCGACGCCGCGAAGTTTGCGCGCCGGACGCTTCTGGCGGGCTTCACCGTGGTGCGGAACCTCGGCGACGGCTACAACGTAACGGTCGCGCTCAGGGAAGCGATCGAGGACGGCGACGTCATCGGGCCGCGGGTGTTCACGGCGGCCAAATCGCTGGCGTCGACGGGCGGCCACGCGGACCCGACGAACGGCTGGGCGAGCACGATCATGGGCGATCCCGGCCCGCAGGAAGGTGTCGTCAACAGCGCCGGGGACGCACGCAAGGCGGTGCGGCAGCGCTACAAGGACGGCGCCGACTGGATCAAGATCACGGCCACGGGCGGCGTGCTGAGCGTCGCGAAGAGCGGCCAGAACCCGCAGTTCACCCTGGAGGAGCTGGAAACGATCGTCGACACGGCGGCGGACTACGGGCTCCGGGTCGCCGCGCATGCGCACGGCACGGAAGGTATGAAGCGTGCCGTGCTGGCCGGCGTCGCGTCTATCGAGCACGGCACGTACATGAGCGACGAGGTGATGAAGCTCATGAAGGATCGCGGCACGTGGTACGTACCCACGATCCTCGCCGGGAAATGGGTCGCGGAGAAAGCCGAGATCGAGGGCTTCTTCCCAGAACTGGTGCGCCCCAAGGCGGCAGCCATCGGGCCCGTCATCCAGGACACGTTCCGCCGCGCTTACGATGCCGGCGTGCCGATCGTATTTGGCACCGATACGGGCGTGTCACCCCACGGGGACAACGCCCGGGAGTTCGGCCTGATGGTGGAAGCCGGCATGCCGCCGATGGAGGCCATCCGGTCGGCGACGAGCGTGGCCGCGGAGTTCCTGGGCATTGAAGAGCGATACGGCAGCCTGGAGGCCGGCAAGCAGGCCGACGTCGTGGCCGTCCCCGGCAATCCCCTGGACGATATCCACGTAATGGAGAACGTAGCGTTCGTGATGAAGGCCGGCACGATCTACAAGCAGCCGTGAACGAGCGCGCATCGGCGCTCGGGGTCGCGCGCAATGCGCGCGCCTACGGAGTGCCCGGTTTGGCGTGCGGGGGCAGGGATTGGTCCCAGTGCAGCGCGTTGTAGTTCTCGAGGATCCTTACCACGGGCTCGATGGGAATCGCTTCGAGCGTGCCGCGGCTGCTGTCTACCGTCGTCGCCTTGAGTAGCGCGTTGTAGATTGCTTCCTCCGTCGCCTCGGCGGCGGCGGCAAACAGCGGCGACATCGCCGCGTTGGCCAGCGTTCTGCCCTGCGCCGCGCGGCGGCTCTCGCGCGGCATCCGCAGCTCCGGGTCCGTCGAAAAAGCAATGACGTAATCGCCGGAGCCGTTGCTGGCGAAGGAGCCCGTTCGGGCTAGTCCCATGATCGCGCGCCCGCCGAGCCGTTCGAGGTTGCGCGCATAGAGCGGCGCGTCGGTGGCAATCACTATCATGATCGAGCCGTCCGGCCGCCTGTTTTCCCCGGCCTCACCATCCGCCAGCACGTCGTTGAACGAGAACTTGCCGAGCTCCCGCCCAACCGGGGCGCCGTTCATCGACAGGATGCCGCCGAAGTTCGTCTGCACCAGCACCCCTACGGTGTAGCCGCCCAGCGCTTCCGGCAGCACCCGCGAGCTCGTGCCGATGCCGCCCTTCCAGGCGAACGCCTGGGTGCCCGTGCCGGCGCCGACGCTGCCTTCCGTTACCGGTCCGCCGTTCGCGGACTCGAGCGCCTCGAACACGTGCTCGTGCCGGATCGGAACGGCGGTCCACATGTCGTTGACCTGCCCGTCGTTGGTTTCGCCTACCACCGGGTTGATCGTGTGCTGGCCCATACCCGGCTGCTCGTAAGCCCAGGCCTTCAGGGCATCCGCCGCGGTCCACACGCACAGCGTGCAGGTGAGCAGGACGGGCGTCTCGATCTCCCCGAGCTCGCGTATCTGCGTGACGCCTGTCAGTTTGCCGTAGCCGTTGCCGACGTGCACCGCGGCCGGCACGGGGTGCGTGTACAGGTTGCCGGGCGCGGGAATGATCGCCGTGACGCCGGTACGCACGGCAGCGCCCTCGATCACGGTCGTGTGCCCGACCTTCACGCCGTCCACGTCGGTGATCGCGTTCAGCCGCCCGGGCGAAAACACACCGACGACGAGGCCGATGTCGCGCGCGCGCGGACGTTCGACGCCGGCCCCCTCCGCGAACGCCGCGGCGAACGACAGGCAGGCCATCAGCGCGGCACCCGCGATTGAACAACGACGACGGGTCACAGGCATCGGTACTCCCCGGCAGGAGCGCATCGCGCGCTCCTATGTTTGCAGGTGATCGGCGTAGGCGAAGAGCCCCGCCGAGCCTCCCGTGTGAATGAACACGATGTTTTTCGCTTCCCGGAAGAATCCTTTCTGCACCAGGTCGATCAGCCCGGCCAGCGCCTTGCCGCTGTACACGGGGTCGAACAGCAGGCCCTCCAGCCGTGCGAGCAGGAGCACGGCGTCGTTCATGGCCTCGGTAGGCACGCCGTAGCCGGCGCCGACGTAGTCGCAGTTGGCGACCACGTCCGCGCGCCGCACCGCGCCCGGCGCGCCCACGAGCTCCGCTGTCTTCTCCGCCAGCCCGAACACGCGCTGCTCCTGGACCTCTTTGGGCGCGTTGACGCCGATGCCGAGCACCGGCACGCGGGCGTGGCTCGCGGCTAACCCGACCACGAGGCCGGCCTGCGTGCCGGCGCTGCCGGTCGCGTGGACGACGTGGTCGATGACGAGCTGTTCCCGGTTCGCCTGGCCCAGGAGCTCCAGCGCACAGTCCACGTAGCCGAGCGCCCCGATGGGGTTGGAACCGCCGCCTGGAATGACGTAGGGCGTCTCGCCCCGGGAGCGCAGCTCCTGCGCCACCTCGGCCATGGCCGCCGTCATGTCGGAGCCTTTCGCCACCTCGCGCATTCGGGCGCCGAGCAGGCCGTCGAGAAGCACGTTACCCGATCGGCGATAGGTCTCGCTCGGCTCCTCCAGGCGCCTTTCGAACACGAGCTCGCAGCGCAGCCCGAGCTTCGCGGCCGCTGCCGCCGTCTGGCGCGCGTGGTTCGACTGCACCGCCCCCTGCGTGACGATGGCGGTGGCTCCCTTGTCCAACGCGTCGGCCATCAGGAACTCGAGCTTGCGGGTCTTGTTGCCGCCGGTCGCGAGGCCGGTGCAATCGTCGCGCTTGACGTAGATATTCGGGCCGCCGAGGTGCTTCGTCAGGCGCGGCAGGAACTCGAGCGGCGTCGGCAGATGCGCGAAGGGTATTCTGGAAAAACGCGAAAGCAGCACACTCTTCTCCTCGGAATGACGTCGGTGTTCAGGCCGGCAGCGGCGCCGCCCCGGTGGCGAGCTCGACCGTGCGCCGCGCCAGCACGTCTGTGGATGCGAGCAGCGGTACGCCCACGTCGGCGGACGAGAGGACGAGCGGTATCTCCGTGCACGCGGCGAGAATGGCCTCCGCGCCGCGCCCGGCCAGGGCGTTTGCCGTGGACGCCATGCCGTGCCGGATATCGTCGCCCCGGTCGCCCGCCTTGATGCGATGGATGAGGCGCATGAGGCCGCCGAGCTCGTCCTCCGCAAGGCCAAGCCCCGTATGGCCGGCATGCGCCAGCGCGAGCTCGTAGAGCCCGGCTTGCTGGAGGCCGTCGGTTTGCAGGACGCCGATGCGGCGGCGAGTACCGGGCAGGACCCGCCCGAGCTCGGCCACCACCTCGTCGACGATGCTGACGAAAGGAATGGACACGGCCTCGCAGATCGCCCCTGCGAACGCATGCGCCGAGTTGCACGGCATGACGAGGAAATCCGCGCCGGCGGCTTCCAGGCGCCGCGCCATGTCCGCGAGCACCCACCCGACGGCGGCATCGCCGTTCGCGATTGCGGCCTGCCGGTTCGGCACCTTCGGGTTGTGCTCGACCAGCATGCGGACATGGTCCTGGTCGCGCTCCGCGCGCGTCAGCGCGATCACCTTCGCCATGAAGTCGACCGTCGCGTCGGGGCCCATGCCGCCCAGCACCCCGACCGTCAGCTCCCTGTTTCCCACGTCCCAAGCCCGGCCGTCAGTCGGGCACGCCGAGCCGCTTGTGCATGATCGGGCTCGTCGTCGTGTACTGCAGGTGCACTTTCTTGTCGGGTTCTATGCGCTGCTTGATCGCAAACGCGGCGAGCGCCGCTTCGTGAAAGCCGCACAGGATGAGCTTCTTCTTGCCGGGATAGAAATTGATGTCGCCGACGGCGTAGATGCCGGGCTCGGAGGTCTCGAACTTCTCGGTATCGACGTTGATCGTCTTGCGATTGATGTCGAGCCCCCACTCGGCGATCGGCCCGAGCTTTGGCGCCAGCCCGAAGAACACGAGCACGTGATCGGCGGCAACCTCCAATGATTCGCCTCCGGCTTTCTCCACGGTAATCGACGAAAGCAATCCGTTGCTGCCCCGGATCGCCGTGGCATTGGCCGCGTCGATGAGGTCGACCTGGCCCGCCCGCACCAGCGCACGCATTTTCTCGACCGATGCCGGGGCGGCCCTGAATTCCTCCCGCCGGTGCACCAGCGTAATGTGCGAAGCCCTGCCGTGCAGCTCCAGCACCCAGTCCAGCGCCGAATCGCCGCCGCCGAAGATCACGAGCTTGCTTCCTTCGAATCGATTCGGGTCGCGCACGCGGTAATGGAGCGTCTTGTCCTCGAACTCGCCGGCTTCGGCGACCTTCAACGGCCGCGGCTGGAACGAGCCGACTCCGCCCGCGATCACCACCGCCTTCGCATTGAACTCCGTTCCCGCGGAGGTTGCCACGAAAAACGTATCGTCGTCCTGCCGCCGCACGACCGTCACCTCCTCGCCGAGATGCATGCCGCAGTTGAACGGCTCGATCTGCTTCAGCAAGCGATCGGTCAGCTCCTGTCCCGTGCAGACCGGAATCGCCGGAATGTCGTAGATCGGCTTGTCGGGATACAGCTCCGAGCACTGGCCTCCCGGCTGCGGAATCGAATCCACGACCTCCGCTTTCAACCCGAGCAGCCCCAGCTCGAACACCTGGAACAACCCGCAAGGCCCCGCTCCCACGATGACGACGTCCGTCCTGATCACTGCCCCGTTTTCCCTCCTGCCAAAGAGGCCGAATGGTACACGCCGCCTCCCGCCACTGTCGAAACCAGCCCGCCATCCCCGGAGAAAACGCGCCCGATAGCGCCCGAAGGCTGCCGAGGGGAGCCGTCCCACTACACGGAGGGGCCGCAGGAGCAGGGGCGGGGGGAGTTGGGGGACTAGAGCGGACCGATGGGGGCCCGAAGGGCCCCCGAGGGAGCATCCCCACCACTGGGAGCGGGCGGCAGGGGCGGCGGGGGGTGTTGGGGGAAATAAAGCGGACCGACAGGGCCCGAAGGGCCCCGAGGGAGCCATTCCCCCAAGCACCCCCCGCCGGCGCGGCCGCGCGCGAGCACGCCGCGATGACCTCCCGACGCCCGGCACACCCGGCCGCGGACTCCCGCGGCACCCGCCGCTATTGCCCTAAACAAACCCCCGCATAGGCAAACTGCACCCCCGCATTCTCCAGCTGGCACTGGTTCTCGTACGTGTTGCCGTCGAGCCCGCAGACCGGTTTGTATTCCCGCGGGCAGTTCCGGCCCTGCGCTTCGCACAGCCCCGCGTGCAGGATGCGCACGCCGTTGCGTTCCGCGCGGCAGGCGTTGCCGTAGGTCATGTCGTCGGCGCCGCAGACCGGCACGTAGACGCTGGGGCAGGCGCGCACGCCGCAGGCGCCCTCGGTGAAGATGTTCGCCCCGGCGGCTTCGGCCTTGCAGGCGTTGTCGTAGGTCGTGCCGTCCGGGGTGCAGACCGGCACGTAGATCTCGGGGCAGTTCCTCAGGTCGCAGCGGCCCTGGCGTTGCACCGGGATCCTGTCGAGCGAGGCTTCGCAGCGGTTCCGGTACGTGCGGGCGTTCATGCCGCACACCGGGTCCAGGGTGTCCGGGCACTCGTCGTCGAGGCAGGCCCCTTCCTGCGCCACGTCGACGCCCGCGCGGTCGGCGTAGCACGCGTTGCTGTAGGTATTGCCGTCGGCGCCGCACACCGGCTCGAACTCGCCGGTGCAGGGCATCGCGGCGTCCCCGCACATGCCTTGCGACTCGACTTCCACCCCGGCAGCGGCAGCGAAACAGGCGTTGCTGTAGGTGTTGCCGTCGGCGCCGCACACCGGCTCGAAGTCGTCGCCGCATTCCGCGGCGGCCGCGCAGCGGCCTTCGGACGCCGTCTCGACGCCCGCTTCGCCGGCGAGACAGGCGTTGCCGTAGGTCTTGCCGTCGGTGCCGCACACCGGGTCGATGACATCGCTGCAGGCGCTGCCGCCCGTGGACGGCGGCCGCTGCCGGGAAGATGGCGCCGGCGTCTCTCCCGTTTCCACGCAGGGCCCGTTGCTCGCGACCTCGGTCCCGGCCCGGCGAGCCACGCAGTCGTTGCTGTAGGTTTTGCCGTCAGCGCCGCAGACCGGGTCGTACTGCATGGTGCAGGCAACGTCGTCACGAGCCTGCGCGAACAGGTCGCGGAGCTCGGCGCTCGCGGCGCCGCCGGCGAGCAGCGCGGCCAGGGTGATCGTCATCGCTGCGGTGCGTCGTTTTCGTCTCATGTTTCCCCTCATTTTGCGGCGGCCGCGGTCGCCCCGCCGGCGGCCGGCATCGCGGGCGCCGGGCCGTCGGCCTGCAGCGCCGCCCTGTTGCGTGCCTCGGCGACGTAATCGCTGATGCTGACCAGCCGGAAACCTTCTGCTTCGAGTTTCGGCAATTCCTGCTCGAGCAGCGCCAGCGTCGCCGGATAGGGATGCCCGATGCCGACGGCCATGCCCTGCTCGCGCGCGAGCTGCTTCAGGCGCGCGAACTCGCGAGCGACGGTCGCCGGTTCCGTATCGGGATCGAGAAAAACGTCGCGCTCCACCGCGGGTACGCCCGACTCGCGGGCCATGCCCAGGGCAACGCTCTCGTGAGTCGTGCGGCTGTCGACGAAGAACAGGTCGCCCTGGGCGCGAATCTCCTCCATCAGCCAGCTCATGTGCCCCGGGTGCCGCGTCAGGAGGCTGCCCTGGTGCGTGTTGACACCCACCACGTGCGGGACCGAGCGCAGGCTCTCCGCGAACGAGCGCGCCAGCTGCGCGCGGCTCGTGTCCAGGAGGATAGCCCCGGGCACGTCGGCGCCGTCCCAGTTCATCGGCTGCAGCGGCAGGTGCAGCAGCACGTCCTTGCCCGCCGCGAAAGCGGCTTCCGCCAGCAGCGTCGCGCGCGGGGTCGACGGCAGCACCGCGCAGGCCACGGGGCCGGGAAGTGCCACTGTTCGCCGGCCGGCGGCGAGCTGGTAGCCGAGGTCGTCAATGATGATGGCGATTGCCGGCGGCGCGGCGCAGGCGACGGCGGACAGAACCAGCGCCGCCGCTCCCGCTGCCAGGCCGGCAATGACGCGCTTCCCGCGGCGGGTCACGTGATCCGGCTGTGCATGACGCCCAGCCGCCGCAGCCGTTTCAGGGCTTCGCCGAGCTGCGCGTCGCCGTCGCGATCGACGCCGGAGGAAAGCGCGGGTGGCGGGTAGCTGCCGGAGTCCTCGATGACCACGTCCGGCACGATGCCCTTGTGATGGATCGAATCGCCGGAGGGCGTGTAGTAGCGCGACGTGGTCAGCTTCAGGGCGCGGCCCTCCGACAACGGCATGACGGTCTGCACCAGTCCCTTGCCGAAAGTCGCCGTGCCGACCACGAGGGCGCGACCGTGATCCTGCAGCGCGCCGGCGACGATCTCGGACGCCGAAGCCGAGCCTTGGTTGACGAGTACGACCATGGAGACCCCGTCGAGGATGTCGCCCCGCCCGGCCCGGCGCGTGAAACGAGCCTCGGGGGTACGGCCGTCCGCCGTGACGATCACGCCGTCCTCCAAAAAGAGGTCGGCGACGGCGACCGCCGCGTCCAGGATGCCGCCGGGATTATTACGCAGGTCGACGACGAGGCCCGTGAGCTCGCTGCCGTAACGTTCGTGCGCCTCGGACCGGAGCGCGCTTATGGCGTCACGCAGCTCGCCCGGCGTGGTCTGGTTGAACTGGCTGATGCGGGAATAGCCCACGGCCGCTTCGAGCAGTTCGTGCCGCACGCTCGCCACCTGGATACTTTCGCGCTGCAAGGTGAACTGCAGCGGCTCGCGGGCGTCCGCTCGCTGCACCGTCAGGCTGACCTGCGTGCCGGCTTGGCCGCGCATGCGTTCAATGGTGTCATGCAGCCGGTCCGGGTCCACCGAGACGCCGTCGACGGAGAGGATCGTGTCGCCGCTCCGGATGCCGGCCCGCTGCGCTGGCGTGTTGTCGATGGGTGTGATCACGGTGATCTCGCGATCGAGGGTGCTCACTTCGATGCCGACGCCGGAGTAATGACCGGAGGTGCTGATGCGGATATCGCGGTATTCCTCCCGGTCCAGGAACTCCGAATGCGGATCCAGCCCCGACACCATGCCGCGAATCGCGCTCTCGAGCAGTTCCTGGTCGTCCACCGGTTTGACGTAATCCTGCTTGACGCGCTCCATGACCTCGGCGAACAGGCGGGCCTGCTCCCACGACAAGCTGGCGCTGTCCTCGGGCGGCCGCAGGCGGACGTCGGCGAGATAAAGCCCCAGGCCGGAGAGGGCGCTGAGGGCAAAAACCAGGATAGCGGCGGTTCGTAACGGCAAGCGAAGTTCCTCGATACCGGCGATTCACGATAGCATAGCCCCGGACGGCGGGGACCGGCACCGCCGCGCCTCCTGATACGACCGCCTGCCGGGGCGACAGTTGCCGTTGAGGATGCCCGGCGCCAGCCCGGAAAACCTGCCGATCGGGCGTTGCTCGCGATCGGGGGGATTTTTCGGGTTAGCCGGACGGCTGGCGGCTGAACCAGGCCCTCGGGTCGACCGGCCTGGCGTTGCGGCGGATCTCGAAATACAGGCTCGCCCGCGGCTGGCCGCCGCTTGCGCCCACCGTCGCGATGACGTCGCCCGGTGCCACCCAGTCGCCGGCGCTTTTCAGGGTCGTCTCGTTGTGCCCGTAGAGGGTGAGATAGCCGTCGCCGTGGTTCACGATGACGAGCAGGCCCATGCCGTCCAGCCAATCGGCAAAGATGACGCGCCCGTGGTAGACCGAGCGCACTTCGCGCCCGCGCGGCGCCGCGAGCACGACGCCGTTCCACTTCAGCCGGCCGTTCGCGCGCGGCTGTCCGAAGTCGTGCAGGAGCTGGCCGGCGACGGGCCAGGTCAGGCGTCCCTTGAGCGCGGCGAACGGCTGGTCGGACGTGATCGGGTAATCCGACAGGATGGCGGTCAGCTCCGCGATCAGCCGCGACAGGTCGGCTTCCTGGGCCGCCAGGCGCTCGATCTCCGCGCCGGCCTCGGCCATCCGCTCTTTCACCGAGGCGAGCAGCGCCTGCCGTCGCTCCTGGGCGGCGGCGAGCTCGGCCAGCTCCGCCTCGCGCTCGCGGCTGAGGGCCGCCAGCCGGTCGCGCTCCGCGGCGGCGTCGCCGTGCAGCCGCGCGAGCCTCTCGAGCTGCGCCGTCACGGTCGCAATGTTGCCGCTGCGATACGCGCTGAGATAGCGGTAGTAGACGAGCAGGCGGCCCAGGGTCGCCGGATCCTGCTGGTTCAGCAGCAGCCGGACGCGTTCCTGGCTTCCGCCCATCCAGGCTGCCCTCACCTGGTCGGCCAGGCGGGCGCTTTCTTCGGCCAGCGCCGCCTCGGCTGCTCCGATTTCTGTCGCGAGCTTTGCGAGCTTCTCTTCGGCGTAGCGCTCCTGCTTTTCCAGCTCGCCGAGATGGATACGCGTTTCCGAAATGCGGACCTCGGCCGCCTCGAGCTCCCCGGCCAGCGACTCGCGCTCGGCGGCGCGCCGGTCCATCTGCTCCTTCAACGCGCTGATGCGCTCCCGGACTTCCTCGAGCTCGCGCTCCTTGATGCGCACCTGCCCGTCGTCCTGGGGCGAGGCGATTGCCGGAACCAGCACACCGAGCAACACAATATAGAGCCAGCCGCGCGTCATGGAGCAGGAGTGTAGAACGTTGGGCGCCCGGCCGGAACGCCCGGGCCGGGGCCCGCGCCCTTGCGCGCTGGTATACTGCGTGCTTTCGCCCGCCCGGCGGTTTTTTGCCGGCAAGCACCCGATACCACCCGCACCGCCGCCAGATGGAACAGTACCTCGAATTCACCGCCAATCACCCCCTGCTCGTCGGCGCGCTGCTGCTGTCGTTTTTTCTCGTCATCTTTTCCGAAGTCAGGCGCAAGGCGCGCGGCGTCATGAACCTCGAGCCCCAGGATGCGGTGAAGCTGATCAACGCGGACGCCGTCGTGCTCGACCTCAGGAGCGCGGAGGCGTTCGCGCGCGGCCATATCGTCAATGCCAGGAACGTTCCCGCCGACGAGCTGGACGCGAAGAGCGCCGTCATCGAGAAATTCAAGTCACGGCCGATCGTCGCCGTGTGCGAGGCGGGCATGACCTCCAGCCGTACGGTGGACAAGCTGCGCAAGGCGGGCCTCGAGAACGTGTTCGGGCTGCGCGGGGGCATGAACGCCTGGCAGCAGGCGAGCCTGCCGCTGGTAACGTCGAAAAAGACCAGGAAAAAGTAGGCGGACGGCAGGACACAGGCAGCCGCCGGCATGACAGCAGCACCGAAAATCGAGCTCTATGGCAACGCTTATTGCCCGTTCTGCGCGGCAGCCCGTATGTTGCTGAAGAAAAAAGGGCTGGAGTGGCAGGAGATCCCGGTCTCCGACAATCCGGAGGCGCGCCGGGAAATGGAAGCGAGGAGCGGCAGGCGCACGGTGCCGCAGATTTTCATCGACGGGCAGCCGATCGGCGGCTTCGACGAGCTGAACGAGCTCGACGGGAGCGGCGAGCTCGACCGGATGCTCGGCCGCGAGGCCGGGGCCGGGAACGCGTAACCGGATTCAATCACAGGACGAGGCAATGGCAGAACAGGAAAACAAACCCGCGGAACGCACGATCTCCATCCAGAAGATCTACCTCAAGGACTTCTCTTTCGAGTCGCCGCAGACTCCGCAGGTGTTCACCGAGGGTAAATGGGAACCGAAGACGAACCTGAACCTCCGCAGCACGCACAGCGCAGGCCAGGGCGGTCATCACGAGGTCGTGCTGACGATCACGGTGGAAACGAAGCACGATGACAAGACCGTGTTCCTCATCGAGCTGCAGCAGGCCGGCCTGTTCTACATCAGCGGCTATGACGACGAGGAGTTTGCCGCCGTGGTGGGCAGCTTCTGTCCGAACGTGCTGTTCCCGTACGCACGGGAATCGATCGCCAGCATCGTGGCGAAAGGCGGCTTTCCGGAACTGATGCTGCAGCCGATCAACTTCGACGCGTTGTACGCGCAAAGCCGGGCGGAGGCCCAGAAGCAGGCGCAGGCCGGGGCGCAGCCGCCCACGCCGGCACCGGGAGCCACCGGTAACGGGGGCGGCAACCACTGAACACCGTCGCACCGAAGGATTCGCCAACGCCGGCTCCCGACGACGCACCGGCCATCGCGGTCATCGGTGCCGGCTCCTGGGGTACCGCGCTCGCGATGCAGCTCGCGCGTTCGGGCAGGGCGGTCGGTCTCTGGGGACGCGATGCCGCGCAGCTTCGCGCCGCCGATGCCGCGCGCGAAAACCGCCGCTACCTGCCGGGCGTGCGCCTGGCCGACAACATCCGCGTGAACGTGGAGCTCGCGGATGCCATCGAGGGCGCCGGCGATATCCTGCTGGCCGTCCCCAGCCGCGGGCTGCGCGAAACGATCACCAAACTCCAGCCGCTGATGCACGGGGGGGAGCGCATCTGCTGGGCTACGAAGGGCTTCGAGCTGACGACCGGCAAGCTGCCGCACGAGGTCGTGCGCGAGCTCCTCGGCGAGGACCACGCGATGGCGGTCCTGTCCGGCCCGACCTTCGCCCGCGAAGTTGCCGAGGGCCTGCCGACGGCGCTGACGATAGCCGCGAACGACCCGGCGTTCGCGTCCGACCTTGCGCGCGCGCTCTCGGGTCCCAATTTTCGCGCGTACACGTCGGCCGACATCGTCGGCGTGGAGGTCGGCGGCGCGGTCAAGAACGTGATCGCGATCGGCGCCGGGATCTCGGACGGGCTCGGCTTCGGCGCCAACGCGCGCATCGCACTGATCAACCGCGGACTCGCGGAGATGACCCGGCTGGGCGTCGCGCTGGGCGCGAAGCAGGACACTTTCGTCGGCCTTGCGGGCATGGGTGACCTCGTGCTCACCTGCACCGACGACCAGTCGCGCAACCGCCGCTTCGGACTGGCGCTCGCGTCGGGTATGACGGTCGAGGAGGCCGAGGCCAGTATCGACCAGGTCGTCGAGGGCGTACGCGCCGCGAAGGCCGTGCACCAGGTTTCCGGCCGCCTCGGCGTCGAGATGCCGATCTGCGAGCAGGTGTATTGCATCCTGTACGAAGGCGTGTCCCCGCGCGATGCCGTCGGCGCGCTGATGAATCGCGAGCTTAAGGCCGAGTAGCCGCTGTGGGAGCGCGCAGTGCGCGCGGTGCTACGTTTTTTGCTCGCCGTGGCATCGCGCGCAGTGCGCGCTCCTACACGAAGTCTTGTTGGCGCCAGGCTTCGTAGAGGATCACGGACGCCGCGTTCGACAGGTTCAGGCTGCGGTTGTTGGGGCGCATCGGGATGTGGAGACGCCGTTCTGCCGGCAGCGACTCCAGGATTGCCGGCGGCAAGCCGCGGGTTTCCGGCCCGAACAGGAACGCGTCCGCCGGGCGGTACGCCGGCAGGGTGTAGCGGGTCGTGCCGCGCGTGCTGCAAGCGAACACTCGCGGGTTGCCCAGCCGCTGCAGGCAGGCTTCGAGTGAAGAATGCGTGCGAACGGTGGCGTACTCGGAATAGTCCAGGCCGGCCCGCCGGAGGCGCGGCTCGTCCAGTTCGAACCCCAGCGGCTCGACGAGGTGCAATGCGGCACCGGTATTGGCAGCCAGCCGGATGATGTTGCCGGTGTTCGGCGGAATCTCGGGCTGGTAGAGGATCAGGCTGAACATCGCAAGCTCGAACGGATAAACTGCAAAGTCGTATGCCGCGCACTGACGCCGCGGCACACCCCGAAGCAGCAGGCCTGACCCCATTATGACGCCAACCGCCCCGGCCGCCGACAACCCGCTCGAAGTGGACTTCTGCGGCCTTTCGCTCGCCTCACCCATCGTGCTGCTCTCGGGCTGTGTCGGCTTCGGCGAGGAATACACGCGCGTGCACGGCTTCTCCAACCGCGACGTGGGCGCCGTGGTCCTGAAGGGCACGACGCTCGAGCCGCGGCTCGGCAACCCGCAGCACCGCATGGCCGAGACCCCGATGGGCATGCTGAACGCCATCGGCCTCCAGAACCCGGGGGTCGACAGGGTGATCACGGCGATACTGCCCGCCCTGGATTTCACCGAAACGCGTTTCTTCGCCAACGTTTGCGGCTCCACGATCGAGGACTACGCGGAAGTCACGCGCCGTTTCGATGATTCACCGATCGATGCCATCGAGATCAACATCTCCTGCCCGAACATCAAGGAAGGTGGGGTGTCGTTCGGCAACTACCCGGACATGTCCGCCAAGGTGGTCGCCGCCTGCCGCGCGCAAACGTCAAAGCCCATCATCGCCAAGCTGTCGCCGAACCAGACCGATATCGCGGAGAATGCGCGCCGCTGCATAGAGGCGGGCGCCGACGCGCTGGCCGTCATCAACACCATCAGCGGCATGGCGATCGACGTCGAAAGGCGCCGGCCGGTCCTCGGGAACGTGCAGGGCGGGCTGTCCGGACCGGCGATCAAGCCGATCGCCCTGTGGAAAGTACGGCAGGTGTTCGAGGTGGCGGGACCGCAAAACGTCCCGATCATCGGCCAGGGCGGCATCGCGAACGCCCGCGACGCGCTGGAATTCCTCATTGCCGGCGCCACGACCGTTGGCGTCGGCACCGCGCTTTTTTACGAGCCGCTCATCTGCCACGAGATCAACGCCGGAATCGCGGAGTACCTTTCCCGGCACGACATGGACTCCATCGGCGAACTGGTCGGCTCGCTCCGGCTACCAGGCGCCGATTGACGGACCGCCCCACGGACGGTTTTCATCGGGCACTGGCTCGGCCCGGCTTCCTGCCGAACGCGACCGGCTGAGAGCGCCAACGTCGGCACGCGACCGCCTCTCTGGGTGCCGCGGGTCAGCTCGGTTGCTCAGGATCGATCTGAGTGTTCGAGCTCAACCTTGAGTGCCTGCGCAGCGGCCCCCGCTCATCGCTAAGACGCGCCATGTGCCGACGCTCGAGAGGATTCATCGGGATGCATAGAGACAAGAGAAAGATGGCGGTCCTTTTGGACCGCCATCGAGTTCAGTTACGGACTCAATCCCCGTAGGAAAGGTTGAAACCGACGTACCAGGTTCGGCCGATCGGGTT
>CAYRKH010000006.1:0-93726 GCA_964424805.1 uncultured Woeseiaceae bacterium | reverse complement strand
GTCGGGGCGCGCGGCGAGCGCCGCTTCGGGCATGATCTCGGGCTCCGGGTTGGCGAGCGCCAGGATGAGCGGCTTCGGCGCCATACCGGCGACCATTTCCGCGCTCAGCACGCCCGGCGCCGACAAACCGAGAAACACGTCTGCGCCTTCCATCGCTTCTCCGAGCGTGCGCACGGAGGTTTCGCGCGCGTAGCGCGCCTTGTAAGGATTCATGCCCTCCCGGCGCCCCGCATAGACGACCCCGTCGAGGTCGACGAGGGTGATGTTCGAGGGCTTCAGCCCCTGGCTCACGAGCAGGTCGAGGCAGGCCAGTCCCGCCGCGCCACCCCCGGTCGAGACGAGCGTGATGTCGGCGAGTTCCTTTCCCGCAAGCTTTAGGCCGTTGCGGATTGCCGCAGAGGAAACGATTGCCGTGCCGTGCTGGTCGTCGTGGAAGACGGGGATGCGCATGCGGCGGCGGAGCTCCTGCTCGATCTCGAAGCACTCGGGAGACTTGATGTCCTCGAGATTGATGCCGCCGAAGGTCGGCTCGAGGCTCGCGATGATGTCGATGAGCTTCGCGGGGTCTCGCTCATCGACCTCGAGATCGAACACGTCGATGCCGGCGAACTTCTTGAACAGCACCGCCTTGCCTTCCATGACGGGCTTGGCCGCCAGCGGACCGATGGCGCCGAGGCCCAGCACCGCGGTGCCGTTGGAAACGACCGCCACCAGGTTCGCCCGCGTCGTCAGGCGCGCGGCCTCGCGCGGGTCGTCTTTGATGCGCAGGCACGGCCACGCCACACCCGGCGAATACGCGAGCGCGAGGTCGAGTTGATTGGCGAGCGGCTTCGTCGGCGTTACGGCCAGTTTTCCGGCCGGCGGCTGGCGGTGATAACGAAGCGCGGGCTCTTCCAGTGCGTCGGACATGATCAATAGTGTGGCAATTTTGCGCGGAACGGACCAGTGATCGGCCGTGACGGTCTCCCGGAAAGATTTTTCGCTGCCACTATTGAGTCGAAAATGACAGGAAATTGGGTCGCGAAGGCTTTCTTTTGTGCGTTGTTTTTTCGACGGGTAACGGCAAAAAATAGCATCGCGCGTGCCGCCCGATCCAGCTTTTTGCCGCGGCGCCGCGACCGACGCACGCAACCCGGGGCTTCCAGGCTGAAGCCGGCAGGTCGTCGCGGCTCGCAGCGGGCGAAGCTGCGCAGATGCGAACTGGAACGATTGTGCCAGGTTCGTGACGCCGTAGATTGACGCCGGAATGGTCCACGTTCACCATATGGAAGCCTGGGAGTTGGGGCAGCAACCGGTTGTTTTGCTGTTGCTTTTCGGCGCATTTTGGTGACAATTTCGAGGCCGCAACGGGCGGCTTCCCGGCGGATGGCGCCACCTGCAATGAGCTCTGCCTGTGACCGATTCTGACGAGGACACGACGCTCAGCCGCACCGTCGCGAGCACGGCAACCCTGCGGATTGCGAGCCTGCATACGCTGGATCCCTTCTATACGCCGCTCGAGGAGCGGTTCGAACGGATCACCCGGCTGGCGCGCCGCGCGCTCGGCGTGCCAATTGCCGCGATTACCGTGGTGGAAGACGGCCGCCAGTGGTTCAAGTCGGTAGCGGGATTGCAGGTGAGCGAGTTGCCGCTTGAACGGAGCCTGTGCGTGGAGGTGCTGAAAGACGGCCGGCCGGTCATCGTGCCGGATACGCGCAACGACCTGTACCTCATGGACAACCCGTTGGTCCGCGGCAAGCCGAACGTGCGCTTTTACGCCGGCGCTCCGCTTCGCAACTCGGCAACGAAAACCGTGGGCACTTTTTGCGTCATGGGCCTTCGCCCGCGCGAGCCGGACGCGAATTTCGGCACGATTCTCGCGGACCTCGCCGGCATGGCCCAGCGCGAGCTTTTTTCCCTCGAGCTGAAGAACGCCCAGGCGGCGCTGGCATCGAAGCTCGGCCGGGCGCGGCGGCAGGCGATGTTCGATCCGCTGACGCGGCTCTGGAACCGCCGCGGCGCTACCGAGCTCCTCGATGCGTCACTCGGGGACGCGCACACGTACGACCACACGCTCGGCATCTGCCTGGCGGACATCGACAACTTCAAGCAGATCAACGACCAGTTCGGGCACCAGTTCGGCGACGAGGTGCTGCGGAGAATGGCCGCCGGCATCGTCGCCTCGGTGCGGCCGCAGGACATCGTGTGCCGTTACGGCGGTGAAGAGTTCCTGGTGATCGTGCAAGACGTCGATGCGAAAGGCTGCCTGGGGCTCGGCGAACGTATCTGCAGCGGCATGCGCAAGCTGATCATCCAGACGGGAGGCGAGCCCCTGCCCGTTACGATCAGCGTCGGCGTGGCGCTGCGCTCGCGCGGTGAGACTGTCACCACGGAGCAGCTCGTCGCGAGGGCCGACGAGGCACTCTACGAAAGCAAACGCGGCGGCCGCGACCGCGTGACGATGGGCCCCCTTCTATCGTCAGGGTAGGTCCTTAAGGCTGCCGGGTTCATTGATGACTGATGACGCGCCGGTTGCGTTCCAGCCGACATCGGCCGCGGACCGGAATATGTTAAATCCAAGGGGTTGGAAACAGGCAGCAGCGGACGATACGACCGCCGGGGCCGGGGCCGGGGCCAGGTGGCGGATTTGAGACGCGTATCAGGACCCGCGCGCGCGTGCTTCGGTATCGTGAAGGGTCCGTTCCCGCGAGTATCGCGTCCCAGGAATGCGACAGGAATTCACGCCTCCCCTGTGCTCCAACGCGGCGCCCCGCCGCGGCTGGCGCGTGCTGCCGCTGATCGGGTGCTGCCTCGTGTTCCTCGTATCCGGCTGCGCCTCAACGCCGAAGACGCCCCGCCCGGCGCCGGAACCGCTGCCCGCGCCGCCGGCCAGCCTGCCGGAGGCGCCTGCCCCTGAACCCGCCCCGCCGCCGCCGGTGATCTCGGCGCCTGCGCCTCTGCCCGACCCTGAGCCGGTTCCGGTGGCACCCGACCCGGGCCGCATTGCCATCGTCCTCAGCAACCGCTCACCGGCTTACGAGCAGGTGGCGGTGGAACTGGGGCACTTGCTGGATCGCTACCTGCTCTACAACCTTGCCGACAAAAGCCTCTCGCCCCGGACCGTGTTTTCAGGCATTGCGGACTCGGACGCGAAGGTCGTGATTGCGATCGGACTGCCGGCTGCCGAGCAGGCGATGGCGCTGTCGCCGCTGCCGGTGGTGTTCTGCCAGGTTTTCAACATCGACCCGACGGTGAGCGCGGCGCCGGTCAGGGGTATCGCCTCCATTCCGCCGCTCTCGCCCCAGGTGCGCGCCTGGAAACAGCTGAACCCCGGCCTCGCGTCGATAGGCGCCATCCTGGGCGAAGGTCATGACGACCTGGTCGCCGAGGCCGAGGCCGCCGCGGCGGAAAACGGCGTGGCGCTGCACCTGCGCATCGCCACTTCCGATCGCGAGACGCTGTACATGTTCAACCGCATGGCGCCGGACATCGATGGCTTCTGGCTGTTTCCGGACAACCGGGTGCTGAGCGTCGCGATCCTGAAGGAGATGCTGAACTACGCCGGCCGTCACCAGGTGCAGATTGCGGTATTCAACCCGGCCCTGCTGCAGCTCGGCGCCCACCTGAGCATCGGCACCGTCGGTTCGGACATCGCGAAGACCGCCCTCGCGGTTGCCGACCGGATCATCAACGGCGAGCTGGAGGCGATCCCGGCGCGGACGCCCCTGCACCAGATCGACGTTCGCTCGTCCAGCGCCACGGCGGCAAAGGGCGTCCCGTGAATGGAATCCTGCGCGCGCTGCGCGGACTGGCGCACCGCTTCCGGCCGGGACGTTCCGCGGCAAACCGGCAGGTCGGCGCGGCGCGCGGCGGCAAGCGGGTCCTGATCCACGAGATCCTGTCCCTGCAGATCATGATCACGGCCGTCATTGGCGCCCTGGCCATTGCCGGCCTTTACTGGGGCGGCCAGTGGGTGCTGCAGGACAACTACAGCCGCTGGGCATTGCAGTGGACCGAGGAGCTGAACGAGCTGGGAGCGCCGCTGTACCTGCTCGACGACGAGGAGGTCATCCTGCGCCTCGAGAGCTTCATCGCGAAGTACCCGGAAATCAATCGCGTGACGTACTATTACGAGGACGGCCGGACCCTCTATTCCATCGACAACGCCGACAAGGAGGCGCCGGTGGAAAAGCCGCTGGACGGCCGGTTGGTCGGGGAGCTGTCGGCGCTGGTCGGCACGGAAAAGCCCTACCTGATCGACAGCAGCCTCTTCGACGTCCGCAGCTTCCGGATACTGGCGCCGATCTGGACCGAATCGATCGCCAGCGACGGCCTGTTCACTTTCGATCCGTCGGCCGCAGCAGCGGCCGGCAGCGAGCGCAGCCTCGCCGGCTTCGTCGGCCTGGAGCTCGACTTCAGCTTCTTCCACGATCGCCTGGTCGCCAACATCAAGATCGCGACCTCGGTGCTGCTGTTGCTGCTCATCGTGTCCGGCTTCCTCGGCCGCCGTACCTTGCAGCGCGCGCTGATGGCGATCTCCGACCTGCAGCAGCCGATCGCGGAGCTCGCAAAGGGCAACCTGTCGGTGGAGTTCAAGCCGGCGCAGCACCGCGAGATTTCCGAGATCGTCGAAGCGCTGGAATCCACGGCCTCCGCGCTCGGTGAACGCAACGAGAAGCTGTCGCGCCTCGCCAATCACGACGCCCTGACCGGGCTCTTCAATCGCCGCCGTTTCGCGGAGGAACTGAAGAAGGAGATCCTGAAAGTGGCGGCCGGGAAAGGCACGGGCGCGCTGCTGTTCATCGATCTCGACCAGTTCAAGTACGTGAACGATACCTGCGGTCATCCCGCGGGCGACCGGCTTATCCGCAAGGTTGCCGACCAGCTGTCGCGTTCGGTCGGCGACCGCGGGATCGTGGCGCGATTCGGCGGCGATGAATTCGTGGTACTCGCAACCGAAGTCTCGCGGCGCGGTGCGCGTGCACTCGCGGAATCCATCATGGAAGACATGCGCCGGCTGGCGCACGTCGAGGACGGCAACGTCTTCCACGTCCACTGCAGCATCGGTATCGCCATGATCAGCTCGGAAAAGCTCGATCACGACGCGCTGATCGCGCAGGCCGACATTGCCTGCCGGGAAGCCAAGGCGTCGGGGCGCAACCGGCTGGTGTTCCACAGCATGTCCGGGCGGGAAGCCGAGCAGATGGTGGCCGACGTCAACTGGGTGAGCAAGCTCAGGGCGGCTATCGACAACGACGAGTTCCAGCTTCGCTACCAGCCGATCGTACGGCTCGATACCGGCGAGACCAGCCATCACGAAGTCCTGCTGCGCATGAAAAACGGCAGCGGCCGCCTGATCGCGCCGGAGGCTTTCCTGCCCGCGGCCGTGCGGTTCGGGCTGATGGCGGAAATCGACACCTGGGTGGTGGAGGCGGCGATCGCCGAGCTCGCGCGCTATCGCAGCGACTCGCCCGAGCTCAGGTTCGCGCTCAACCTGTCGGCGAATGCTTTCGAGGCCGAGAACCTCGTTGCCTGGGTCCACTCGCAGCTGGACCGGCACGGTGTGCCGGCCGACGGCATTACCTTCGAGATCACGGAAAGTCTCGCGGTACGGCATCAGCCACACGTCGAGAAGCAGATCGCCGGGCTGCGCGAGCTGGGTTGCCGGCTCGCCCTGGACGACTTCGGCACCGGGTACAGCTCGTTCAGCTACCTGCAGAAACTGCCCGTTGACATCATCAAGATCGACGGCACCTTCATCCGCAACATCGTCGATAACCCGGTGGACCAGAAAATGGTGCGGCTCATCGGCGAGATCGGGCGCGAAGCAGGGATCGAGACCGTCGCGGAATACGTCCAGAGCAGCGCGGCGTTCTCACTCCTCGGCAAGCTCGGCATCGACTACGCGCAGGGCTATTACATCGGGCGGCCGACTGCCACCCCGATTCGCAAGCACATGCCGGTGCCGCTCAACGTCCGCCGCGGGAAGAAGCGCAAACGAGCAGCGAAGCGGCCCTGACCGCTGCGCCGTGTTCCGCGCGTCTTCGCGCGCAGGCAAGTTTTTCAGTTTCAGTTGCAAATATTACAAGCTGCCGCTCGCGCCCGGCATCAATCGGTGCAGGCTGAAATCCGCCTGTCGCCGCAGGTCGTTGGCACGCTTGTTGCAGCCGCCAGAAGCAGTCCTGGTCACACTTCCGGCGTAAGAGGATCTGCACCACGCAGAACAACGACGATGACATTCTCAATCGTCGCGAACGATCGCGACGCGGGTTATTGCGGATCCGCCGTCGCCAGTCGCTCGATCGCGGTCGGCGGAACAGTCACCTATTCCAGAACGGGCGTCGGCGTCGTCAACACCCAGCACCATGCCCACATCGCGCTCGGTCATCGGGTGCTTGACGGGATGGAGAACGGCGATGCGCCCCACGAGGCGCTGGCCCGCGTGCTCGATTCCGACGGCGCCGCCGCGGACTCCCGCCAGCTCATCGCGATCGACATCACCGGCCGGGCCGGCGCTTGGACCGGGCGCGACTGCGCGGACGAAAGCCACCATGCGTTCGGTACCGGCTGCGTCGCGGCGGGCAACTATCTCGTCACGGCCTCGGCCGTCGAGCGCATGATCCAGGCCTTCGAGCAGGCAGCGGACGCCGCGCTGGCCGACCGCCTGCTGGCGGCGTTGCGTGCGGCGGAAGCCGCCGGCGGCGACCGGCGCGGCCGCCAGGCCGCCGCCATCAGCGTGACCTCCCACCGGGACAGCAGGTCGACGGCCGTCAACATCGATCTGCGCGTAGACGATCATCCAAACCCGGTCGCGGAGCTCGCGCGGCTTTACGAGCTGTTCAGGCGCGAATTCGAGGAATGACGGTGCACAGGAATGCGGCCACACATTACACGGATGAGGCGCGGGCCCGCGTGCCGCAGGGAGCGGCAGGAGAGCCCGGGCTGGGGCTGCTCGTCGGCGACTCGGAGCCCATGCAGCGCCTGTACGAGGCAATCCGCGAATGCGCCCCGGGTGACGCGTACGTGTTCCTCGAAGGCGAGAGCGGCTCTGGCAAGGAGCGCGTGGCACGCACGGTGCACCAGCTGAGCCCGCGCGCCAAGCACGGCTTCGTGCCCCTTTTCTGTGGCGCGCTGTCGCCGGAACTGCTCGAGAGCGAGCTGTTCGGCGAGGGCCGGAGCACGCGCGATCGGGCGGGTTACCTGCAGCGCGCCTCCGGCGGTACGCTGTTCCTGGACGACGTCACGGAGATGAACGCCGGCCTCCAGGCGCGGCTGCTGCAGGTGCTGGAAGGCGGGGGCGCGCGGCGGGGAGGGGCGAGCGACGCGAGAATCATCACCGCCACCAGCATGAACCCGGAGGACGCCGTCGAGCGCGGCCGGCTGAACGCCGATCTCTACCGGCGCCTCGCGGAGTTTCGCATTCGCGTGCCGACGCTACGGGAGCGCGGCGAGGACATCGTGAGGCTTGCCGAGCACTTCCTTCGGGAGTGCAACGCGGAGACCGGCACCGAGAAGGAGTTCCAGGAGGAAACACGCGACGCGCTGCGCTCCCATGACTGGCCCGGCAACGTGCGGGAGCTGAAGGACGCGGTGCGCCACAGTCACCTGCTGGCGGGCCCTGTGATCAAGCTGGAAGACCTGCCGGGGCGGGTGTCGTCGGCCGGGCCCGGCAACGGCGACTACATTCGCGTAAACGTGGGGACGCCGCTCTCCGAGGTCGAACGCCGCGCCATCCTGTCAACGCTGGAGCACTACGCCGGCGACAAGAAGAAGGCCGCCGACACCTTAAAGATCAGCCTGAAAACGTTGTACAACCGCCTGAAGCAGTACAGCGATCGACAATAACCGCGCTCATCCGGGTGGAGCCGTATCGGGAAACCTGAGCTTCGCGTGCTTGCCCTCGTCATCGCCGAGCGTGCGCCCTGTAGCCATGCTTTTCGCCGCATTGAACAGGAACTTGACGCCCTCGATGCCGGAACGGTCCCAGTACTCGGCGTAGGTCGGCACGACCTCCAGCAGGATCAGGGTCGGGTCGTTGCGGCCCTCGGGGAACCAGAGGTCCTGGATGTCGCTCCACAGCTCGTTGATGCGGTCCGGGTCCCGGGTGGCGCGCACGGTGCCGGAGATGGAGAGGAAGGTCGAACCCGCCTGCATGGCGACGTTTACGTCCGGATAGTCGGTGATTTCCTGCAGCTTGGCGCTGTCGACGCTGGTGATGAACCAAACCCGGCCCTCTCCCGTGCAGTCCGCAACGGCCATCGGCCGTGAGCGCAGCTCGGAATCCCGCTGCGTTACGAGCATTGCGTGCTCGAACGTCTCGAGAATCCCGAGGAACTCCTGCATGTCATCGCCTGCCATGGGTTTCACCTGTGAGCCAGCATGAGCCACTCGGTGCAAGTGTCATGCCACGGAGCGGCGCGCCGCCTGCCGGAGCATCCAGGTCAGGTGTGGGTGAGCAGGCGGTCGAGGTCGCCGATATCCAGTACCGGGGAGGCGTCGATGGCGTCGGCGTCGAGCAGCGCCGAGACGCGCTCCAGCGCGGTGATGATCATGGCCTGCTCCCAGTCGTTGAGCTCGCAAAAGCGTGCGCGGAACCGGTCGTGCAGGAGATCGGGCGAATCCGCAACCGCCCGGCGGCCCTCCGGCGTAGGCTCGATCCAGATGCGGCGGCGGTCTTCGGTGTCGCGGCGGCGGGTGACAAAGCCGCTGCGTTCGAGCTTGTCGACCAGCGACGTCACCGTTGCCTGCGTGAGGCGGGCCGAGCGGGCGAGCGTGCTCGGGGACACCTTGCCGCCGCGTAACACCATCTGGAGGATGATGAACTGCGAGGTCGTGAGCCCGGTCTGGTTCGCGAGCCGCTTCGAATTGAGTTCCGTCGCACGCAGGATGCGCCGCAGCGCGACCAGCGCGGTTTCCGAGCGTTCTTCCATGGTCCGGTAGTCAGCTGCCGTCGTCATGCCTTTGTCGCAGAAATCGGCGTAAGCCGCCATCGATCCGGCGTAGTCGGGCCGCCATATACTTAGATAACCGAAGTGTCAAAAGCGGCACCTCCACGTCTTCTCATAACAAAAGTGCATAAAAAACAATAAAAAACTGGTTAAAATGAGGGCATCGCGTTGCCGGGGGTTCAATAGCGGGCGGAAACTAGTTAGACTAACAAAAGATTTGCTGATGCACACTCCAGATGACAAACGCGCGGGATCCGGAACCCCGGGACGCCGCGCTACGCTCACCTTCAGGGCACCCGAGGCAGCGGACGGCGCGCGGGTCCACGACCTGGTCGCCGCCTGCCCGCCCCTGGACGGCAACTCGATGTACTGCAACCTCCTGCAGTGCACGCACTTCGCGGACACCTCCATCCTGGCGGAGCAGGGCGAGAAGCTCGTGGGCTGGATATCCGGTTACCGTCCGCCGAACGAGCCGTCGACGCTGTTCGTCTGGCAGGTGGCGGTGCACGAGGCCGCGCGCGGCACCGGTCTTGCCCTCAAGCTGCTCACGGCGCTGCTGAAACGCCCGGCAGAGCAGCCGATCCGCTTTATCCACACGACGATCACGCCCGGCAACGATGCCTCGCACGCGCTGTTCCGCTCGATCGCGCGGCGTATGGACGCGCCGCTCACCGAGCAGCGCGGCTTCGAACGGGAGACGCATTTCCGCGGTCGCCACGACAGCGAACGTCTCGTGGTCATCGGCCCCATTCCGGAGCGGCGGGAGGGGGTCTCCCCTGCCGCAGGACGTTCCGGCACTTTTCGCAATCCACCCGAGGAACCCATGACCGCAACAGACAGCACTGACGAACCCGCCATGGAGACTTTCGAACTGCTGGAATCCCAGGTCCGCAGCTATTCGCGCAGCTTCCCGGCGATCTTCGATCGCGCCCGGGGCTCGACACTTCGCGCACGTGACGGCTCCGAGTACCTCGATTTCCTGATGGGCTGCTCCACGCTGAACTACGGGCACAACCATCCGGCATTGAAACGGGCGCTCATCGAGTACATCGAGAGCGACGGGCTGACTCACAGCCTCGACCTGTACAGCGAGAGCAAGGAACGCTTCCTGGTGGAGCTCTTCGAGACCATCCTGAAGCCACGCAATCTCGACTACGTGGCGCAGTTTCCGGGACCCACCGGCGCCAACGCTGTCGAGGCCGCGCTGAAGCTCGCGCGCAAGGTCACCGGCCGCCACAACGTCATCGCCTTCACCAACGGCTTTCACGGCGTGACCCTGGGCGCGCTTGCCTGCACGGGCAACCGGCATCACCGCGGCGGTGCCGCGACACGGCTGGACGGCGTCACGCGCATGCCCTACGACGGCTACCTGGGCCCGGGTGTCGACACTGCGGATTACCTCGACAAGGTGCTCACGGACCCGTCCAGCGGCGTCGACGCTCCTGCCGCGATAATTGTCGAGACGGTGCAGGGCGAGGGCGGCATCAACGTGGCCGGCTACGACTGGCTGCAGGCTGTGGCTCGCGTGGCGCGCAGGCACGGCGCGCTGCTTGTCGTCGACGACATCCAGGCGGGCGCCGGGCGCACCGGGACGTTCTTCAGCTTCGAGCCCTCCGGCGTGCAGCCGGATATCGTCACCATGGCGAAGTCACTTTCCGGCTACGGGCTGCCCATGGCACTCGTGCTGATCGATCGCCAGTTCGATCGGTGGTTGCCCGGCGAGCACAACGGCACCTTTCGCGGCAACTGCCACGCGTTCGTCACGGCGCGCGCGGCGCTCGAGACCTTCTGGCGCGACCGGTCCTTTGAAGCCGCCATTTTCGACAAGAGCGAGCGGCTTGCGCGCCGGCTGAACGGCATCGCGCAGCAGGTGCGGCCGCATCGCTTGTCGGTGAAGGGCCGCGGCATGATGCGCGGGCTCGAGATGCCCTCGGGCGACGTCGCTGCCGCGGTCGTGCAGGCCGCGTTCGAGCGCGGCCTCATCATCGAAACGAGCGGACCCAACGACGAGGTGGTGAAGTGCCTTGCCGCGCTCACGATCGAGGACGACGAGCTCGAGAACGGCCTTTCCATCCTTTCCGACGCCGTGCAGAGCGTGCTGCAGAAAAGCGCGCGCGCCGCGGCCTGAAACCAAAGCGAGAAAACCGATGATTATCCGGGACCTGGAAAAGGAGAAGCATACGCGCCGCAACGTGCAGAGCGACGGCTGGCACAGCGTTCGCCTGCTGCTCAAAAGCGACGAAATGGGTTTCTCCTTTCACATCACCACCATTTACGAGGGCGCCGAGCTGCCCATGCACTACCAGCACCATCTCGAATCCGTCTATTGCATCGCGGGAGAGGGCTCGATCGAGGACGTCGCGACCGGCGAGGTGCACGCCATTCGCCCCGGCGTCATGTACGCCCTCGACAAGCACGACCGGCACGTGCTGCGCGCCACCAGGGAAATGACGATGGCCTGCGTCTTCAACCCGCCGGTAACGGGTCTCGAGGTGCACGACGAAAGCGGTGCGTATCCCCTGCAGGCAGAGGCGGTATAAGAGCATGAGCCGCGAAGATTTGTATCCCTCCCGGGTACTCGACAAGCCGTGTATCCTCGAGCGCCGCGACGACGTGGTCCGCGGCGCCTGGTCGCCGCAGGCGCCGCTTTCGAAAGAGCAGGCACAGGATTTCGATCGCGACGGCTTCCTGGTGCTCCGGGACCTCTTCGATGCGCGAGAAATCGACCTGCTATGCCGCGACGCGGAAGCGCTGCGGACGTCGCGCCGCGCCACCCTGGAGCCCGATACCGTGATCGCCGAGCCGGGCTCCGGTGCCGTGCGCTCCGTGTTCATGGTGCACGCACAAAGCGACGTATTCGGCCGCCTGGCAGCCGACGCGCGCCTCGCGGAGGTCGCGCGCTTCCTGCTGGACGACGACGTCTACCTGCACCAGACGCGCATGAACTACAAGCCGGGCTTCCAGGGCAAGGAGTTCTACTGGCACTCCGATTTCGAGACCTGGCATGTCGAGGACGGCATGCCGCGCATGCGGGCCCTGTCGATGACGGTGCTGCTGACCGAGAATACGCCGCATAACGGGCCGCTGATGCTGATACCCGGCTCGCACCGGCATTTCATCGCCTGCGTCGGGGAGACGCCGGAAGAGCACTACAAGCAGTCGCTGCGCAAGCAGGAGTACGGCGTACCGGATCACGAGTCGCTCACGTTCCTGGCGAGCAACGGCGGCATCGAGGCGCCGGTCGGCCCGCCGGGCACCGTCATCGTGTTCGACTGCAACACGATGCACGGCTCTGCCAGCAATATCACGCCGTTCCCGCGCAGCAACGCTTTCATGGTCTACAACGCCGTGTCGAACGCGTTGGAAGCGCCTTTCGGCCCGGCGACGCCGCGGCCGGAGTTCATCGCGACGCGCCGCACGTTCGCCGCCCTGCGTCCCGTCGGCGGCCCGCTGCTGTCGAGCGCGGCATGACGGAGGCGGCCGTGGACAACGCCGGGACCGCACGCCACACCGTCGAAAAGATCGGGGGCACCTCGATCTCGGACACGGACTGCGTGCTGAACAACGTCCTGCTCGGCAAGCGCCGCGGCAGCGAGCTGTACAACCGGATCTTCGTGGTTTCGGCCTACGCCGGCATCACCGACATGCTGCTCGAGGACAAGAAAACCGGTGAGCCCGGCGTACATGCGCTGTTCGCCGGCTCGGAGTCGGAGTGGGCGTGGGGCGACGCCATCAGTGAAGTCGGCAGCCACATGCGGCGCATCAACGCCGAAATCTTCAGCGACCATGCCGACCGCCGTACCGCCGACCAGTTCGTGCGCGAGCGCATCGAGGGTGTGCGCAGCTGCCTGCTCGACCTGCACCGGCTCTGTTCCTACGGCCATTTCAACCTGACCGAGCACCTCGACACGGTGCGCGAAATGCTCGCCGGGCTCGGCGAAGCGCACAGCGCCCACAACACCACGCTGCTGCTGCAGCAGCATGACGTGAACGCCGTGTTCGTCGACCTCACCGGCTGGCGGGACAAGTCCTTCGCCAGCCTCGACGACCGGATATTGAGCGCGATTCCGGAGCTCGAGCTCGACCGCATGCTGCCGATCGTTACCGGCTATGCGCATTTCGACGGCGGGGTCATCGAGAAGTACGGCCGCGGCTACAGCGAGGTGACCTTTTCCCGGATCGCGGTGCTGACGCAGGCGCGGGAAGCGATCATCCACAAGGAGTTCCACCTGTCGAGCGCCGACCCGAAGCTGCTGGGCGAGGAGCGCGTGAGAAAGATCGACCGCACGAACTACGACGTCGCCGACCAGCTATCGAACATGGGGATGGAGGCCATCCACCCGGGTGCGGCCAAGGGCCTGCGCCAGGCGGATATCCCGCTGCGCATCCGCAACACCTTCGATCCCGACGACGCCGGCTCCGAAATCCGCGGCGACTACGTCTCACGGACCCCGCGCGCCGAGATCATCACCGGCATAAAGAGCGTATTCGCGCTCGAGTTCTTCGAGCAGGACATGGTCGGCACCAAGGGCTACGACGCGGCGATCCTCGAGACGCTCAAGCGGCATCGCGTGCGGGTGGTCACCAAGACCTCCAATGCCAATACCATCGTGCACTACCTGGCCGGCTCGCTGCACGCGGTGCGGCGGGTCAGCGACGACCTGCGGACGGCCTTCGAATCGTCCCGCATCTCTGTCCGCAAGGTGGCTATCGTCACGGCGATCGGCAGCGACCTCAACGTTGCCGGGCTGACCGCGGTGGCGGTGGGGGCACTCTCGGACGCCGGCATCGAGGTGCTGGGCGTACATCAGCTGATCCGTAACGTGGATATTCTCTTCATCCTGGCGGAAGAGGATTTCGACAAGGCCGTCATCGCGCTGCACGACGTCCTGGTCGAACGGCGCGCATCGGAGCGGAAGTCATCCAGGCAGGCCGCCTAGCCGGCCACTCACTCACAGCCGCGCCGCGATACGCCGGCGCCCCGAAGCTCACCCGGCAGGAGGAGGTATCCATGTTGACGGTAACCGAGACCGTATTGAAGCAATTCGACCAGGCGCTTGCGAAAGCGGGCGAAGCCGAAAGCGGCAGGGACCGATGCCTGCGCATCGTGCGCGGCGAGGACTCGAACCTGTCGCTGGCGCTGGAAAAACCGGAGCCCGATGACACGATCTACGATTACGAGGGCCGGACGGTGCTCGCCGTGCCTGAAATCTATGCCGACTTCTGTTCCGACAAGACGCTCTACCTGAACGACGACGGGAAGCTCGTGCTGTCCTGAAGGGCAGGCGAAAGCCGCCCGTTTGCAAATGAGGGCCGACCTGTGCAATGTCCGCGGGTCGGAGTCGGAGTACTGTTCCGCCGCCCATGCCCCTGCAGAATCCGGTCATTGTCCTTCCCGGGATCACCGCGACCACCCTGGTCGACCAGTACCCGGTCAACGCGGACGAGATCTGGTCGCTGGTCTTCAACAAGGAATACGAACGGGTCGCGCTGCACCCCGACGATCTCCGCTTCGACGCCGTAGAGCCCGCGCTGGTCGTGGCGGGGCGGGTCTTTCCCGTCTACGACGACCTGGTCAAGGCGCTCCGCCACGAGCTATCGACCCGGGCCGACCAGCCGACGCCGGTCTTCGCCTTTCCGTACGACTGGCGCATGGACGTGGCGCTGACGGCCGCGCGGCTCCGGGATTTCGTCGACGAGGTCCTCGCCCGCACCCGCCTGCTGAAGCACTACGCAAACGGCGGCGAGCTGAAGGTCGACCTGGTCGGTCACTCGATGGGCGGCCTCGTCATCTGCGAGTACCTGGCGCAGTTCGGGCGCGGCGCCAATGTCGGCAGGGTCGTGACCCTCGGCACGCCCTACCTCGGCTCGGTGGAGGCCGTCGTGAAGATCGCCACGGGACTGAGCCTGCTGACGGGCAGCGAGCCCAAGGAACGCGAGCGCGAGACCGCGCGCGTCACCCCGGCGCTCTACCAGCTGTTCCCCAGCTACCCCGGTGCGATCGTGGACGCGACAGGGCGCGACGTCGACATTTTCGATCCCGCCAACATCCAGGGCAGCGTCATCGAAAGCCTGGCGGAGTTCGTACGCCTCTACTCGGTAGACACGCGCGCGCGTGACCGCCAGGCCCGCGCGCGGCGGCTGCTCGGCGACCTTCTCGAGCGGGCGCGCAGGCACCGGCAGACCGTTGCCGGCTTCCGGCCGTCGCGGGCCGGCGTGGCACAGGACGACTGGCTGGTGATCGCGGGCGTAGGGCAGAAGACCCGGCTGCAGCTCACCTTCGACGGGAGCCGGCGCGGGCCGCGCTACGTCATCGACGACGACCAGTTCGTGAACGAGCTGGGCGCGCTGGAGCCCCGCTCCCACCGGACCGGTGACGGCACCGTTGCGCTGGCGGGGGCCGTGCCGCCGTTTCTGCCCGCCTCGAAGCTCGTGTGCGTCACGGAGGACGACCTGACCTTCTTCGAGCTGCGCGACAAGCTGCTGGTGGAGCTGGGCGGCATGCACGGGCTCCTGCCGCGGATCAACCTGGTGCAACGGCTGGTCACCCGGCACCTGTTACCGCGCTACCGCGGGGACGTCTGGGGCCGGCGGGTGCCGGGCAGTACGACGTGGAAGCCGCCGATCACGGACCTGCCGGAAAAACCCTACGTGTAGGAGCGCGCATTGCGCGCGATGCCACGATGGCAGCACGGGCTTCGCGCGCATTGCGCGCTCCTGCAGGTCAGGTTTCGAGCAGGGGGAACCGGCTCGCGATGGTGTCGCCGGTGAACCTTGCCACCCATCCTTCCGGGTTGTTGAACAGCCGGATCGCCGTAAACCGCGGCCGCGGTCCCATGTCGAACCAGTGGCGAGTGTTCGCCGGCACCGAGATCAGGTCGTCCTGCTCGCAGAGCATTGAATAGACCTTGCCGTCCTGGTGGATGACGAACAGGCCTTGCCCGCGTACGAAGAACCGCACTTCGTCCTCGCTGTGGGTGTGCTCGTCCAGGAATTTCCGCCGGAAGGCATCCTTCTCCGGATGGTCCGGATGCATGCTGACGACGTCGAAAGCCTGGTAGCCACGCTCGGCGACCAGGCGGTCGATCTCGTCACGGTAAGCCTCGATGATGGTGTCGCTGTCGGCGTCTTCCGCCAGCTCGTGCCCCGCGCGCCAGCGCTCGAAGCGAATTCCCGCTTTCCCGAGTTCTTCTGCGATGCGGGCGAAATCGGTCGTTTCGACCAGCGGGGTGGCGGGATCGGATGCGGCGTAGACGGTCAGCGTGCTCATGAGGTTCGATTCTACTCAGATCGTGACTTCCGTGAAATCGCGGGCGACGGGATGGTTGCCCGCGGGCGCCGGCTCGTCGCGCGCCAGCTGCAGCGTCCGCATGCCGGCGCTCGCAGCGGCATCGAGCTCCCCGGTGACATCCGACAGGAACAGGATCGCTTTCGCGGGCAGGCCGATGCGCTCGGCAATGGCGCGGTAAGAGGCGGCTTCCCGCTTCGGGCCGACGGTAGTGTCGAAGTACCCGGCGATGAGCGGCCTGAGGTCGCCTGCGGCGCTGTGGCCGAAGAGAAGCTGCTGGGCCTTTACGGAGCCGCTGGAATAGATGTAGATCGACGCCCCCCGCTCGCGCCAGCGGCGGAAGGCCGGCGCCGTGTCGGCATAAACGTGCCCGGTGAAGTCGCCTTCCCGGTAACCGTGCTCCCACACGAGCCCCTGCAGGGCCTTGAGCGGCGTCGCCTTGCGATCCTCGGCAATCCACTGCAGCAGGATCTGTATCACTCGTTCATCGTCCGCCTCCGGCTCGCCCGCCAGCTCGCGCACGTCGCCGAGCAGGGAGGCAATCTCCGGTTCATTCCCGCGCTCCCGGATGAATGCCGGCAGGCTTTTCGCGGCGTAGGGAAACAGCACGTTGTGTACGAAGCCGATGGAGCTCGTCGTGCCTTCGACGTCGGTGAGTATGGCCCGGATGGCGATCACGGCGCGCCTCCGTGCAGCAGCCGCTCCTGCCACAGGCAGGCGAGCAGGAATTCCAGGCCTTCGAGGTGCCGCCTGGCGCTGTCGAGGTCGTCGCCCCAGGCATAGAGCCCGTGGCCGCGGACAAGGAACCCGTACGCGCGCAGGTGTTCCCGCGCGTAGCGTTCCCGCACGAGCGCGGCGAGCTGGTCGATGTCCTGCCCGTTCTCCAGTAACGGAAGGACGAGGCGTTCGTCGTGCGACCTAATGCCCGCGATTGCCTTCTGCATCTCGAAGCCCTCGAACAGAATGTCCTCCCCGGCTGCGCGCGAGACCACCGTCGAGGTCACGGAGTGGGTGTGCAGCACCGCGCCGGCGGCGTCGTCCAGCGCGTAAACCGCGACGTGCAGCGCGGTTTCCGCGGAAGGCCTGAGCCGGCGGTCGACCGGCACCCCGTCCAGGTTGCAGAGCATCAGCCCGTCCGCGGTCAAGCGCGCCTTGTCGGTGCCCGAACGCGTAATCAGCAGGTGCTCGTCGTCGACGCGAAGCGAAAAATTGCCGCCGGTGGCGAGGCACCATTGCCGCTCTCCCAGGAGGCGGGCGAGCTCGCAGAGCGCCTGCGCTTCCGCCTGGAACTCGTCGACGGTGAGCGCGATGCTCATCATGCCGCGCGGGCGATGCGCAGCATCGCCTCGAGGCTCTGCTCGACGTCTTCGTCCGTTGTCGCCCAGGACGAGACGCTGATCCGCATCGCCACGCGGCCCTGCCACTCCGTGCCGCTGCACCAGCAGGTGCCGTCGTCCTGGATTCCGGCGATTACCCGGCGCGTCACGTCGGGCTCGCCGAAGGACACCAGCACCTGGTTCAGCACGACGTCGTTCAGGATCTCGTAACCGGCGCCTCCCAGGACCTCCGCGAAACGCCGCGCGTGGCGGCAGCAGCGCTCCACCAGCTCGGCGAGTCCGGCGCGGCCGAGCGTGCGCAGCACGGCGTACACCGGGACCGCCCGCGCCCGCCGCGATTCCTCGGGCACGTACTCGCGGGGGTCGCGCGCCTCCGGCGATTCCTGGAGGTAGGCGGCGGCCATGGCCATCGCGCCGCGGTGGGCGTCCGCGTGCGCGCACAGCACGATGCCGCAGTCGTAGGGCACGTTCAGCCACTTGTGAGCGTCGGTCGAGATCGAATCGGCGCGCCCGATGCCGGCGACGAGGTGGGCAAGCTCCGGGCTGGCGGCCGCCCAGAGCCCGAACGCACCGTCGACGTGCAGCCAGGCGCCGGCTTCGCGTGCCTCGTCGGCGATCGCCTCCAGCGGATCGAAGGCACCCGTGTTGACGTTGCCGGCCTGCGCACAGATGACGCAGGGGCCGGAGCCTTCCCGCAGGGCGTTTCGCAGGTCGTCGACCCGCATGCGGCCCTGGCGGTCCATGGCCACGCGCCGCACGCCGTTGACGCCGAGGCCGAGCATGCGCAGCGAGGTAGCGATGGAGTAGTGCGACTCGTCGTTGACGATGAAGCGGATCGGGGGTGCGTCGTAAAGGCCGTCCGCTTCGACGTCCCAGCCGGCGGCCTTGAGCGTGTGGCGCCGCGCCGCCGCGAGCGCCGTGAAGTTGGCCATGGAGCCGCCGGTAACGTATCCGGTGGTCCAGGAGCCGGGCAGGCCGACGATCTCGCGTATCCAGTCGCTCGTGACCTGCTCGACGACCCCGGACAGCGGCGACAGGATGTGCAGCCCCGAGTTCTGGTCCCAGCTCGACACCAGCCAGTCCGCCGCGGTCGCCACCGGCAGGCTGCTGCCGACCACGAAGCCGAAAAAGCGCGGCCCCTGCGTGGCGACGGTGCCGTCCTGTGCGGCCATTGCGAGCTCCTCCAGCACCTCGGCGGCGTTCCGGCCCGTTTCCGCGAGCGGTCCGCCCAGCCGGCGCTGCAGCTCGGCGTCTGCGACGGTGGCGCCCACCGGCCGGTCGGCAACGCGGTCCAGGTAGCCCCGGGCGTATTGTGCGGCCTTTTCCAGCAGTGCATCGCTTGGTGTCATATCAATGTTCCGGTCCGGCAGGGGACGTCAAAGGACCTTCTAATATACCCGGCGGCCGGTAGGAGCGCGCATCGCGCGCGATGCCACGGCGCACGAACGCATCCCGCGGGTGGCGCCCGACCCGCGCCCGGGGGCATCGCGCGCGATGCGCGCTCCTACCGGGCCAGGTCCGATGGCTCTGCCGGCATCGACAGGAGCTGCTCGAAGCGCTGCCAGCGCTCTTCCTCGCCGTCGGCGCCGCGCTCAACGTACTGTCGTACCAGGTCGCGGCCCAGGTTGTAGTTGATGACGTAGCTCCGGTAGGTGTCGAAGAAGTCGACGCGCTGGCGCGCGCGCTCCGGGGACGCCAGCGTGTAGTCGATGAGCCATTCGATCGCCTCGTCGCGGCTGATGGTGCCGTCCAGGTAATCCCGGGCAGCCTCGTTGCTGGCGTAGCTCAGCTCGTCCAGCAAGTCTAACAGGCGGTAGTAGCGCTCCGCCCGGGCCGGGTCGAGTCCCGCCAGCGGGAACAGCTTCTCTTTCTCGAACGCCACGCGCTCTTCTGCCGGGAACGCAAGCTCGATCCCGTAGTTCCCGCTGCCCTCCGCGATCAGCGACTGCGGGCTGAAGAGGGGATAGAGGCTGAACTCGATCCATCCCGCCTCCTCCACGAGGTTCTTCTCGAGCAGGGCATTGAACGTGTGATGGCCGGGGTAGCCTTCGTGACAGCCGAGATCCACCGCGCGGCTGACGTAGATCGGCAGGCCGCGGTTGATCTGGATGAGGCTGTGGGCGTCTCCCTGGTACCAGTTGTAGCCGGTCCACGGCTTGTCCGTGACGTACTCGAGCCGGAAAGATTCGCCTTCGGGCAGGTCGATGTGCTCGAGGGTGCGTCGCCGGCATTCCGCGATAGCGGCCGCAAACACCCCCTCGAGTCGTTCGTCCGGCACTACGAACTCGCTCCGGAAAGCGTCCACCCGCCTGGCCAGCGGGCCTTCGCCCGGAACCAGCGTGTCGATTTCTTCGAGGATGGCGGCGAAATGCCCGGCGTCGTAATCCGGCGCGGCAACGCCGAACAGGCGGCGTGCCTCTTCGTCAAAGGGAATCGCTGCCCCCCGGTTGATGGCGATGCGCGTCGTGAGCGCGCGCAGCCGGCCGACGAGGCCTTCCAGGCGCGCGGCTTCGCGCGGGTCTTCGAGGGCCGGCGCCAGGTTTCGCAGGTGTTGCGACAGCTCGTTCGCGCGCGCTTCGATTCCGGCGAGCGGCAGCGCCGCTTCCGCCGCCGCCTGCCGGATCTCCTCCGGGCCGAAATAGGCGTCGACGTGATTGGGATCGTGCTGCCCCATGCTGAGCTCCAGGAACAGGTATTCCCGCGCGAGCTCGTCGAGACGGTTGGCGGCCCGTGCGTCGGGCGGCGCGGCGGCAAACGACAGGCAGGCGAGGGCGGCCAGCAGCGTGATTCTCATGGGCTTATGTCCGGTACGACGTTGGCATCCAGAATAACAAAGCTCGTTGACAAAGCTTGTTAGAATGCGGGAATGCGCAAGGATTCCATACAGTGGATCGTGCCGGTCGTGCTCGCGATCGGGGTCGTGGGAGCCTTGTGGTTCTACTGGTACCAAAGCCAGGCCCCTGAGCTTCCGGCCGAAGAGCCGGTGACCGAAGCACCCGAACCCGCCGTCGAGGAATCCACGGAGCCGGCGCATCCGCTGCCGGAGCCCGCCCCGGTTGCCGCGGAGCGCCCGGAGCTGCGGCCGCTGCCGCCGCTGGACGAAAGCGACGAGTACTTCGGGATGGCGCTTACCGACCTGTTCGGCAAGACCCTGGAAGAGCAGCTCGTCGATTCGCACCTCATCGAGCGGTTCGTCGCCACCGTCGACAACCTGCCGCGCGAAAAGCTTGCGGACAGGATCAAGCCGCTCGACGCCGTCGAAGGGCAGTTCGCCGTCGAGCAGCAGGGAGACGGTGCGGAGGCGAACGACCGCTACACGATCAATCCGGCGAACTACGAGCGCTATGATGCGCTCGTCGCCATGGTCGCGAACACCGGCACGCAGGACATGGCGGAGTTGTACCGGCGCTTCTATCCGCTGCTGCAGAATGCCTACGCCGACCTCGGCTATCCGGATGCCTACTTCAACGATCGTGTGGTCGAGGTGATCGATCACCTGCTGGCGACGCCCGAGATCGACGGGCCGGTCGAGCTCGTGCGCCCGCACGTCCTCTACGAATACGCCAACCCGGAACTGGAGCAGCTCTCGAGCGGCCAGAAAGCGCTGATCCGCATCGGCCCCGAGAACGCTGCCGTCGTCAAAGAAAAACTGCGCGAGTTCCGTGCCCTGATTACCGCGACGTAAGAACCCGCCATCGGGGTGGGGGAGAAAAAATGAAAATCCTGCTCTTCGCACTGCCGCTTTTGGCGCTGCCGGCCTCGGCGTCGACCGATACCCTGCTTGGCTTCGACCATCGTTCGAGCGAGGCGCAGCGCGCTCTCGAAGCTCGCCTGGACGCGGATCTCGATGCGGCCGATCTCGACCGCTGGCTGCAGCGCCTTTCCGCGAAACCGCACCACGCGGGTTCAGTCGCCGGCCGCGAGACTGCGCAATACATCGCATCGCTGTTCGAGGACTGGGGTTACGACGTCGAGATAGCGGAATACGAGATACTGCTGCCGACCCCGAAGGTCCGCGAGGTGAAGCTGGTGGCGCCGACCCGGTACACGGCGTCACTCACGGAAGCCTCGCTGCCGGAAGACCCTGGCACCTCCGTGCGCGAGGACCTGCTGCCGCCCTACAACGCGTTCTCCGTCGACGGCGAGGTCGAAGGGGAGCTGGTGTTCGTCAACTACGGGCTGCCGGACGACTACGAGATGCTCGAACGTCACGGCATCGACGTGGAGGGCAAGATCGCCATCGCGAAATACGGGATGTCCTGGCGCGGCATCAAGCCGAAGCTCGCCGCGGAGCACGGCGCCGTCGGCACGCTGATCTACTCGGATCCGGCCGATGACGGCTACGCCGCCGGCGACACCTATCCCGACGGGCCGTTCAAGCATCCTACCGGCGTGCAGCGCGGCTCCGTCATGGACATGCCGACGTATCCCGGCGACGTGCTGACGCCGGGTGTCGGCGCCACGGCGGATGCCGAGCGGCTGAGCCTCGACGAGGCGACTACACTCACCCGCATCCCGGTGCTGCCGATCTCGTGGAAGGACGCGCTGCCGCTGCTGGAGGCAATGGACGGCCCGGTCGCCCCTGACGGCTGGCGCGGCGCGCTGCCGATCACCTATCACCTGGGTCCCGGGCCCGCCCGCGTGCGCGTCAGGGCGGAGTTCAACTGGGACCGGGTCACGGCCTACAACGTCATCGCGCGGCTGGACGGCGCCGAGTATCCCGACGAGTGGGTGATCCGGGGCAACCACCACGACGCCTGGAACGCCGGCGCGGCCGATCCCTCGTCCGGCATGGCGGCGCTGCTCGCCGAGGCACGGGCGATCGGCCGGCTGGCCCAGTCCGGCGAGCGGCCCGCCCGTACCATCATCTTCGCCGCGTGGGACGCGGAGGAGCCGGGGCTAATCGGCTCCACGGAGTGGGCGGAGGATCACGCGGAGGCACTGCAGGAGCACGCCGTCGCTTACCTCAACACCGACAGCAACGCGCGCGGCTTCATCGGTATCGGCGGCAGCCACACGCTGGAGCACTTCTTCAACCAGGTCATGGCCGACGTCACGGACCCGCAAACCGGCGAACCGGTCAAGGCGCGGCGGCGCGCCCTGATGCAAGTGCGGGCGGAAAACGACAAGGACCGCAAGGAGGCAAAGCGGGACGACCTGAGAATCTACCCGCTCGGCTCCGGCTCCGATTACACGCCGTTCCTGCAGCACCTCGGCATCGCCTCGGGAAACATCGGCTTCGGCGGCGAGGGCGAGGGTGGCAGCTACCACACGCTGTACGACACCTACGAGCACTACACCACCTGGCGCGACCCCGGGCTCGCGTACGGCGTGGCGCTCGCGCAGGTGACCGGGCGGGCGACGCTGCGGCTCGCGAACGCACCGCTGCTACCCTTCGAGTTCACCGGCTTTGCCGACAACGTCGCGCTCTACGTTTCCGAGCTCGAGGAGCTGGCATCGAAGATGCGCGGCGAGACCGCGCGCACGAACCGGCTGATAGATGCGGGTGCTTACGCGTTGGCGCTCGATCCGCATAAGGCGCTCCGGCCGCCGCCGCGGCAGGCTCCCGTGCCGCATTTCAGCCTGGCGCCGCTGAAGAACGCGCTGGAACGGCTGCAGCGCGCCGCGGATGCGTACCACGATAAATCGGAAGGCGCGCACGGCTCCCCCGAGATCAACCGCCTCCTGTACACGAGCGAACGGGTGCTGACGCGCGGCGAGGGCCTCGAGGGACGGCCCTGGTACAAGCACCACATCTACGCGCCCGGCTTCTACACCGGCTACGGCGTCAAGACGCTCCCCGGCGTGCGCGAAGCGATAGAGCAGCGCCAGTACGACGAAGTGGAACCGCAGGTCGCCATTGCCGCCGACGTGCTGAACGCCATGGCTTACCGCATCGAGACGATCACGCGCGCGCTTTGAGCACCGGAGCAGGCACGCCGCGTTCATGAGGGTGCCGGATCGGGGTTTCGCTCACGGGCGCGCCACCGCCTGACGAATATGAAGACGCACAGCAGCGCGAGGACGAAAGCCGGCGCCGCTTGAAACATCGGCGTGAACGTCGCGTGGTAGTAGGTCGCCCCGATCATGATGACGAGCAGTCCGAGTGCCGCCGGCGCGCTCAGCGGCCGCAGGAAGAGCGCGATGCTGCTGAGCACTTCGCAGGCCCCGATCTTTCGGCTTGTTCATTGGCGTCTCCACCGGGCGGGAGCGGGTTGTTCGGCTCTCGATTGTGGAACGAACTATAGCGAATCAGCAGCGCCGCGAATGAACCGCTTGGGGCAGCAGGGAAGCTCGGCCAGATGCCGCAAGCTTGACTATTTTCTGTGCAATGTGCCTGATTTTGATTGAAGCAAATTACCGCATGCTGGATATATTAACAACTGTGTGTAAAAACAGTAAGTCCGCCATGAATACTCCTTCCAAGCTCCGCGCGGTCACCGACCGTAACGCCTCCATCGACGAGCTCGACGACGCCATCGGCCGCCTCGCGTTGCAGATGAACGTCATCAACCACGACTTCCTGGTGCTGGTCCGCCGCTTCGACGAGCGCGGCGGCTGGCTGCGCTCGGCCTCGCTGTCCTGCGCCAAGTGGCTGGAGTGGCGCTGCGACTTGTCGGCAAGCGCGGCCCGCGACAGGGTCCGTGTGGCCCACGCGATGAAAACGCTGCCCGCGATCTCGCTGGCGTTCGCGAAAGGCAAGCTGTCCTACTCCAAGGTGCGGGCGCTGACCCGGGTCGCGCAGGCCGACAACGAGGAGACGCTGCTGAACTTTGCCTTGAAGACGACGGCCGCCCGGGTGGAGGAACGCTGCCGGGAGCTGCGCTGCGGCACCGTGGCGTCGACCGGCGATGCCGCGCGGGCGCATGCTCGCCGCGAGCTCAGGGTAAGGCGCAACGAGGCGAGCGGCACCCTGACGATCACGGTGGAGCTGCCGATGGAGACCGGCGAGCTGGTCGACAAGGCGCTGGAGCGGGCCATGGAGCCGGCGCTCTCCGGGCCCGAGTTCCAGGACGAGAGCTGGGGCGCGCAGCGGGCGGATGCGCTGGTGCGCATGGCGCAGGCGTACCTTGGCGGCGACGGGGACGGGGCTGCCGGCATTGCGGACCATTACCAGGTGACGGTGCACGTGGACGAGGCGGCGCTCCGTGGCAGCGCGGACGGCCGCTCGGGACTCCCCATCGAAACCGTGCGGCGGATTGCCTGCGACAGCAAACTCATTGCGCTGGTGGAAGACAGCCAGGGCAATCCGCTCAGCGTCGGCCGCAAGACCCGGGTGGTGCCAAAGGCGCTCAAACGGGGGCTGTGGGCGAGGGACAGGGGCTGTCGGTTCCCGGGCTGCAGCCGGACCCGCTTCGTCGATGTGCATCACGTCGTGCACTGGGCGGCGGGCGGCGAGACGACCCTCGCAAACACGCTGCTGCTGTGCAGCGAGCACCACCGGCTGCACCACGAGGGCGGCTTCACGATCGAGAAGGACTACCGCGGCAAGTGGTTCTTCAAGCGCCCGGACGGGCGTGCGGTGCCGGCTTGCGGTTACCAGGCCGCGGACGTCACCGACGTCGACGTCGGCACGCTGGACGAATACTTCGAGGCGGGCGCTTCCGCGGAAGCATTTTGCGGCACCGCCGCTTCCGCGGAAGCGTCACCCCGCTTCGCGGAAACCTGGGCTGTGAAGGAGCCATCGCCCGAACCGTACCGATGCGCGGAGCCATACATGAGCATGCGCTCGCCAACCGCGAACTCCCTCAATCACCAGCAATAAACCACACGAACTCCCACCAACCCTCACCCACCCGCCGAAACCCGGCCCGCCAGCCGTAATATTGAACCTCCTCGTTCGCCGCTACCGCCGGACAGATGTACCACGCCTCACCGGCGACCGTTTTCGACGCACATGCCTCGCCCAGCACGTCCGCCATCCTGTCGAGCCTTTCCGGCTCCTCCCGAAACCGCTGCAACGCCCCTTCACGCGACGGGCTCATGCCGAAGCTGTAGCTGAATTCATCCGCCATGTGCCGGGACAGCGTCTCGTAGTCACGTTCGCGGGCGGCTTCGGCGATCACGGCGGCGAGGCGGGCGGGATCGGTGGCGGGTGCCGGGGCGCAGGCGCTCAGCAGGACGATCGGGATCGCGGCGGGTCGAAGTAGTCGCATGGTCGTGTCTTCGCAGGTAGCGGCAGTGCACCTTAAGGCATTTTCGGTACGGCGGCACCGTGACGCTTTCACATCCCCCACATGAGGAGAGTGAGGTTCAGCAGCGATTCATGCAGCTCGGGGTTCAATGGACGCCAGAACAGGTGGTACGCAGGGGATTTCTCATGAATCGGACAGGGACAGCGAAGCGTCGGAAGCGGAAGCATCGCCCATATGACGGGCTCCTGCAGGTGGGACTCTTGCTGTTGGGAATCCTCGTGTTTGCCGGCGCCTGGGCCCAGGAAATCGAGGAGCGGCGATCGACCTCGACGCAGTATGAGGGTGGACGGGACGGGGACTCGCGGGGAGGCGCTACGGAAGATCGCTACGGTGCGCTCTTGACCGGCGGGGAGCGGAAAAAGCCCGGCACCGGGCAGGGCAGTGCCAAAACCGGCGCTTCGCTGCGGTCCGTCAACAACGACTTCTGGATCTACTTCGCCGACGTCGTGCTGTTCGGCGACCGGGACGCGGACGGCTACCTCTACGGGATCGACCTGCTGTTCGACGCCGACACCATTTACGAGGTCGCCGATGTTTATGCCGTGCTCTACCTGAGTCTCGAAGGCGGGCCGTGGAACGAGTATCACGTGACCGATACCTTCCGCATCTTTGGCGCCACGAGTGACGATGAATACGTTGTGGTGACCGAGCTCGAAACCGGCTATCCGAGGGGCAGCTACGACCTGCTGATCGAGCTTTACGATACGTTCGACGGGAGTTTCGTCGCGAGCCTCGGGCCGGAAGATACGTCGGCGCTGTCGTTCCTGCCGCTGGAGGATTTCAGGCGGGACGATCCGGGTCGGCCCCCGGTGTCGCGCGGTCATGGAGGCGGGGCAATCGACTTGTCCCTCGTCGGGCTTCTCGGGTTGTTCCTCGCGTGGTCCGCCTTTCGCCCCTACAGGACCGGCTCAGGAACGGATTCGCGGCGGGCATAGCGCATGACGTTGCGGCCCCAGGCGGAGAGACTGTCGAAGTACGCGTAGAAGGCCGGGACCACGAGGAGCGATACGATGGTCGAGAAGGTCAGTCCGCCGATGATGGCCCGGGCCATCGGAAAATAAGCCGGGCCGTCGCCCCCGACCTGGGTGGTGCTGACGGCCAGCGGCCCGAGGCCGGCGACCGTCGTGCAGACCGTCATGAGGATGGGGCGCAGGCGGTCGCGGCCGCCCTCGACGATGGCGCGGTTGCGCGGCATGCCCTGCTGCCGCAGGTTGTTGACGCGATCGATCAGCACGATGCCGTTGTTCACGACCACTCCGATCAGGATCATGATGCCGATCGACGCCATGAATGAAAACGTGGTGCCGGTCGCGGCAAAGAACAGGAAGACGCCGAAGACCGAGAACAGGATCGAGCCGAAAATGATCGAGAAGGGGAACAGGAGTGACTCGAACAGCGCCGCCATGACGAGGAAGATGCAGGCGATGCCGAGGAGGATGTTCTGCATCATCATCGCCTGCGTCTCGTCGGCCTGCTCGAAGCCGCGGCCAAACTTCCAGCTGTAGCCCGGCGGCAGCGCGTACTGGTTCATCAGCGCTTCAACTCGCGGGCGGACGTCGCTCATCGTCGTCTCGCCCTCGAGGTTGGCCGACAGCACGACCGCGGTCTGCCGGTCGGTCCGACGGATGCTGTCCGGCGCACGTCCCACCTCGAACGTGGCAACGCTGCCGAGCGTGATGCGGCGGCCGCCGGCCGCGTACAGCGGCAGGTCGGCGAGCTGGTCGATGCTTTGCTTGTCGCTGTCCCGGAAGGCGAGCCGTACGTCGACTTCGCCGGTATCGCCGCGGAACTCACGCAGGTTCTCGCCGCGCATCGCGACCGCGATCGCGCCGGCGATCTCCCGGGGTGTGAGTCCCGCGGACGCGGCGCGGACGCGGTCGACGGTCACGCGCACCTCGCGCTCGCCGGACTCGGCGTCCGAGCGGATGCGGCCCAGGCCTTCGACCGACGCGAGCGTGCGGGTGATGTCCGCCGCCAGCTCGTTCAGGCGTTCGGTCGAGTCGCCGGAAACCTGCAGGCTGAACCCTTCGCCGCCGCCCTGCTGCTCGAACTGGAAGTTCGGCTTGCCGATGGCGATCGACGGCATGCCTTCTTCGATGCGGCGGATGACCTCCGGCGTCGAGAGCGTCGCTTCCTCCTCGTCGGTCAGCAGCAGGACGGAGCTTGCGCTGCTGCTGTCGTAGTAGCTGTAGACGGAACTGATATCCAGCTGCTCCTTGTGCTCGAACAGCCAGGCTTCGATCCTGGTGACCGCTGCTTCCACGAGCTCGACCGGATGATCGCCCTCGATGTGATAGGGCATGTACAGGCGCCGGCCCGTCTCCTGGGGGAAAGGGTCGAACTTCACCAGTCCGAGGACCAGGGGCAGCACCCCGATGATGCAGACCAGGAGGATGCCGAGCGCGGTCCACCAGGGGCGGCGGAGCACCCACGCGAGGCTGCGCACGTATCGCTCGGTGAGCCTGGTCATCCACGCGCCTTTCTTCGCTTTGGGGGGCGGCGGTATCCGCGCGGCGAGCATCGGCACCAGCGTCTGTGCGATGAGCAGGGAGGAGACCAGCGCCACGATGATCGTGACGGACACGTGCGTCATGAGGATGCTGATCTCGTTCTTCTCGCCGAACATGAGCGGCACGAAAACGATAATGGTCGTGGCCGTGCCCGCGATGACGGCGAGTCCCACGTCCCTCACGCCGGCGAGCGTCGCCTTCTGCGGCTGCCCCGGGTCCTCGCTGCGATGATGAAAAATGCTCTCGACGATGACCACCGCGTTGTCGACCAGCATGCCGACCGCAAGCATCAGGCCCATCATGGTCAGGATGTTGAGACTCAGCCCTGCGAAATAGATGACGCCGAGCGTGATCGTCAGCGCGAAGGGGATACACGCGGTGACGATCAGCGTCGAGGACAGCTGGCGCAGGAACAGGTACAGGACGACAATCGCGAGCATGGCGCCGATGATGCCGGCATCCAGCAAGTCGGACAGCGAGTCGCGCACGCTGTCCGCCTGGTTGTCGAGAGCGAAAATGTTGATGCCTTGCATCTGGGGAAGCTGGCTGATCTCCGCCACCTCCGCCATGACGCGATCGGTGACCGCGACCATGTTGGCGCCGGTCGATTTGCTGACGGCAAGGCCGATGGCGTATTCGCCGTCCAGGTGTCGCCCGTAGTCGCGGTCCGGGCTGCGGAGCTCGACGTCGGCCACGTCGCGCAGCCGAAGCCCGCGGTCGTTGATGACCAGGTCGCGGATCTGGTCGAGCGATGCGAACTCACCTTTCGGCCGCACGCTGAACCGCTGGCCGCTGTCGGTGATGCGGCCGGCGCTGACGGCGAAGTTGCTGCCCTCGAGCAGGGCCCGCAGCTCGTTGATGCCGACGTGATGCGCCGCCAGTCGCCCGGAATCGAGCAGGACACGGATTTCCAGCGGGTCCACGCCCTGAAGCTCCACCTTCGAGACGCCCTCGATGCGTTCGATGGGGCGCTTCAGCAGCCGGTCCAGCAGGTCGTAGCTGGCCGACAGGTCGCGCTCGCTGGAAATCCGGAGCTGGAGGATAGGCTGGTCGGAGAACGAGCCGGTGAAGATCAAGATGCGCCGGACGTCTTCCGGCAGGTCGTTCCGGATCGCGTCGACCTTCGCGCGTGCCTCGATGCCCTTGGCGCCCATGGGCTGGTCCCAGCCGAACTCGAGGAATACCTGCGAGCGATTCTCACTCGAGGTCGACTGCATACGCTCGACGCCGCTCAAGGTCGCAAGTGCCTCCTCGACCGGCCGCGTGATCAGTCGTTCCACTTCCTCGGGCGTCGAGCCTTCGTAAGGAATCTCGACGAACATCCCCGGGAACGTCACGTCCGGGAATTTCTCCAGCGGCAGCAGGCGGGAGGCGATCAGGCCCACCAGCATGCAGGCGACGAAGATCACGATCGTCGTGATCGGCCGCCGCATCGCTATTTCGGTGTGCTTCATCAGCCGGTCGCGGGCGCGTGCGCGTGCCCGGCACGCACCGTGAATGCCTTGCGATCCATCAGCGAGTAGACCACGGGGATCACGAGAAGCGTCAGCAGCGTCGAGACGGAGAGCCCGCCGATGACGGTGATGGCCATCGGCGTCCGGACTTCCGAGCCCTCCCCGAGTCCGATGGCCATCGGCAGCAGTCCCAGCACGGTGGTGAGGGTCGTCATGAGGATCGGCCGCAGGCGCGCCTGGGCGGCTTCGATGATGGCGTTCGTTTTCTCGAAGCCTTCGGCACGGAGCTGGTTGATCTTGTCGACCAGCACGATAGCGTTGTTGACGACGATGCCGGCGAGCATGATCACGCCGATGAAAGCGACCACGTTCACCGTGGTGCCGGTCAAGAACAGCGCCAGCACTGCCCCGACCAGCGCCAGCGGGATCGTGAACAGGATGACGAGCGGGTGGATCAGCGATTCGAACTGCGAGGCCATCACGAGGTACACGAGGAAGATCGCCAGCACGAGCGCGAACTGCATCGAGCGAAACGATGCCTGCATCTCCTCGTCCTGGCCGGAGACCGTGGCCGTTACGCCGGCGGGCATCGCCGTGCCGGCGATGATGCGGCGTACTTCAGCCGCCGCGGTGCCGAGGTCGCCGTACGCGATGTTTGCACTCACCAGCGCCACGCGCTCCTGCGCGACCCGCCGGATCTCGGACGGTCCGCGCGCGACGCCGACCGCGGCCACGGCCTCCAGGGTGACCGGGCGCGGGGCCGCCGGGTTCACGATGAGCTGCCGGATCTCCTCGATGCTGGCGTTCTGCGTGTCGACGCTGCGAACCAGCACGTCGATCTTCCGGTCGCGCCAGGTGTAGCGCGTCGCCAGTTCGCCGCGCACGTTGGCGACGACCCGGTCGGCGATGTCGCGCACCGACAGGCCGAGCTTCGCCGCCCGCTCCTGGTCGAACACGATCTGGATCTCGGGATTGCCCTGTTCGATTGTCGTCTTGATGTCGGTGAAACGGTCCGAGGCCGACATCGCCTCGACGATCTGCTGGTTGACCGCGGCGAGCGCGTTGAGATCGTAGCCTGAGATCTCGACGGCCAGCGGACTCGTGAAGCTCATGAGCGCCGGCCGCTTGAACTCGTACTGCACGCCGGGCAGCCCGGACAGCACTTGCCGCAGCGCCCGCATCACGGCTTCTTCCTCGGCGCGGCCGGCGCCCGCCGCGAGCCGCACGTTCAGCGTGCCGGTGTTCTCACCCGCTTCGATGGGGTTCGCATCGAGGCGGTTGCCGGTGCCGGAAACGGAATAGGTGATCTCGATGCTCCCGATGTCCCCGGTGGTCTGCTGTGCCGTCCGGACGATGCGGTCCGTCTCGATGAGCGGCGTGCCCGGCGGGAGCCGCAGGTCGACGCTGAATTCCCCCTGGGAGAGCTGCGGGATGAGCTCCGTGCCGAGCCGCGGCACGAGCAGCAGGGTGGCGGCGAACGCCAGCGCGGCGGCGGCGACGACGACGAGCCGGTTGGCGAGCGACCACTCCAGCAGCGGCCGGTAGCGGATTGCCATCGAGGATTCGAGACGGCGGCACAGCCACGAAGGCACCCACAGCAGCAGCCAGAACGCCCGGCGAACGCCGGCAAACACGGTGCCCATGCCGCGAACGGCGAACGCCGCGCCGCGGGTGAAGCGACTCGGCGTGGTCGCGTTCACCGGCTCCTCAACGGACGGGTTCGCGTACCGTGAGCGCGAGCCCAGCGCGGCGAGCATCGGAATGAGGGTCAGGGCGACGACCAGCGACAGGACCAGCGCAAAGGTGACCGTGAGCGCCTGGTCGCGGAACAGCTGCCCCGCGATGCCGCTGATGAAGACCATGGGGAAGAAGACGGCAATGGTCGTGAGCGTCGACGCGGTGACGGCGCCCGCCACCTCCGCGGTGCCGGTTTTCGCCGCTTCCAGGTCGCGCAGGCCCGCTTCCTTCTTGCGCACGATGCTGTCCAGCACCACGATGGCGTTGTCGACCAGCATGCCGACGGCCAGCGCGATGCCGCCCAGCGACATGATGTTCAGTGAGACGTCGTTCGTGTACATCAGCAGGAACGTGCCGATGACCGACACCGGGATCGCCAGCGCGACCACCATGGTGGCGCGCGCCTCGCGCAGGAACCCATAGAGCACCACGATTGCCAGCAGGCCGCCGGAAATCGCGGCAGACGTCACCTCGTCGATGGCCGCGGCGATGAAATCGGACTGGTTGTAGATCTCGACCAGCTCGAGGTCGTCGGGCAACGTCTTGCGAATCTCGTCAAGGCGGCGTTCAAGCCGCTGGGCCACCTGGACCGTGTTCGCGTCCCCCTCCTTGTAGACCGCGAGTTCCACGGATTCCCGGCCCTGAACGCGGGTAATGGCTTCGCGCTCCTTGTGGCTTCGGGTAACGGTCGCGACGTCGCGCAGGTAGACCGGGCGGCCGGCGACGTTCGCGATGATCGCGTCGGCAAAGCCGTCGACGGTCTGGAATTCGTTGACCGTGCGTACGAGGAACCGCTGGCTCCCTTCCTCCAGCCTGCCGCCGGACAGGTTGACGTTCTCCGCGCGTATCCGTTGCGCGACCTCTCCGGTCGTCAGTCCGAGCTGCGCCAGCCGCTGCTGGTCGACGCGGATCTCGATCTCGTCCTCCAGCCCGCCGCTGACCTTGACCGCCGCGGTGCCTTCCTGGGCTTCGAGGTCGTTCTTGATGCGGTCCTCGGCCAGTCGGCGCAGTGCTTTCAGGCTTGCTTCGCTTGCGACCGCGCCGGCGGCCGTGCTTCCCTTCTCCATCAGCCCGAGCCTCAGGATTGGCTCGGACGAGGGATCGAAGCGCAGCAGCAGCGGCCGGCCCGCCTCCAGCGGCAGCTCGACGATGTCGATCTTCTCGCGAACGTCGACGCCCGCGATGTTCATGTCCGTTCCCCAGGCGAACTCCAGCGTGACGTCGGACTGGCCCGAGCGCGACACCGAGCGGACCAGGCGCACGTTGCGGATCACCCCGACCGCCTCTTCGATGGGCTTCGTGAGGAGGTTCTCGACCTCCAGCGGTGCCGCGCCGGCCAGCTCGGTGCGTATCGTGAGGGTGGGGTAGGCGATATCCGGCAGCAGGTTGACGTTCAGCCGCGACAGGGACACGAAGCCGAACAGCGCGATGGCGGTCGTGAACATGGCGACCGTCACGCGGCGTTCCGTGGCAATCTCGATCAGTCGGTGCATCGTCTGGTTACCGGGGCGGCGGCTTACGTCAGCGGGCGGCGGCCACGTTGATGACGGTGACCTTCGAGCCCCCCTGCAGGCCGGCCTGGCCGACCAGCACGAAGTGGTCGCTGGCGTCGAGTCCGCTAAGGATTTCGATCCGTCCCTTGTCCGTATAGCCCGTCTCGATCACGCGGCGCTGAGCCGTGTCATCCTCCACGACGTATACGATCGACTCGCCCGCATCCTCGACGATCGCGCTACGCGGTATCTGCAGCGCGTTGGCATGGGTGTCGTAGGCGATGTCCACGCGGCCGAACATGCCAGGGCGCAGGCGGCGGGTTTCGTCGACGATTTCGACGGTCACCTTGAACGTGCCGGTCGCCGGGTCGACCACCGGGCTGATGCGTGCGACGACGCCCTCGAACGTCGTGCCCTGCAGGGCGTCGACCTGGATCGTCGCGGCCTGGCCGGCTTCGATATGCCGGTACTGGCGTTCCGGTACAAACAGGTAGGCAATCAGGGGCTCGAGGCTCGTGACCTGGAAGGTCGTGGCGTTGACGGCCAGCGTGTTGCCGACCTTGATGTAGCGCCGGGCCACCACGCCGCCGATCGGCGCCCGGATCTCGGTGTAGCCCAGCTCGAGCTTCGCAAGGTTGAAGCTCGCCCGCAGGGCTTCCATCTCGTACAGGATCTTCTCGAACTCGCCGAGGCTGATGATGCCGCGCTCTTTCAGGTCGACGTTGCGCGCGTAGTCGCGTTCCAGCTTGTTCAGGTTGGCTTTCGCCTGCTGCATCTCGAAGCGGAGGCGCTCGCCGTCCAGTCGCGCCAGTACCTGGCCCTCTTCGACGTGCTGCCCTTCCTCGACCAGGATTTCGACGACCTCGCCGCCTACCTTGGCCACGACTTCCGCCTCGGCGAAAGCTTCGACCGGCGCGGTGCTGGAGTACACGGCGACGATGTCGCCCCGGACCGCGGTCGTGACCTCGACCGGGATTGCAGGCGCCTTGTCTTCAGCGGCCGCACCATTGTCACCGGCGGGCTCGCTGCCTTCCCCGGACTGGCAGCCCGCCAGCAGCGCGGCCCCGGCGAGCATGACGACGATCCAGTTGTTGTGCATAACTCACCCGCATCCGACAGAAGTTATGGTGTTTTAGTGGAGTATAACAGTAGTTGACTACAACGCAACTACTCCACCCCTCATTCCTTGGATGCGCGGCGAGGCCGTTTGGATTTGCGCCATTCCCCGGGTGCGGGCCCCCGGTGGTATCGAGGCGTCGTAGCCGGTATGGTTTGCGCCGCCATGGCCTCACTGTTGCAAACACTCGAGCAGATCCATCCTGCCTTGCCCACCGCCGGCGGCCTGCTGCTGCTGTTCTCCGTCGCTTTTGTCACGCACTTCGTGACCCGGTTCGTCCTGCGGCGCGTCGGGCATGCGTTCGCCCGGCGCTCCGAGGCCACCTGGGACGATGTCCTTGCCGAGGAGAAGGTCTTTGCGCGCGTGGCGCAGATCGTGCCGGCGCTCGTCGTCTACAGCGGCATCCGCCTGGTTGTCGGGGTGCCTGAGGCGCTGGAGCGGCTCATTGGCAACCTCGCGATGGCCTGGATCGTGTTGATGGCAGCGCTGGGTATCTCCGCCGCGCTGACGGCGGGCAACCGCATCTATTCCCTGCGCCCGGCCGCGAACCACCGACCGATCAAGGGCTTCATCCAGCTCGCCAAGCTCGCGGTGTTCATCGTCGCTGCCGTGCTGATCGTAGCGGCGTTAATCGACAAGTCGCCGGCGCTGCTGCTCACGGGCTTCGGTGCGATGACGGCGGTGCTCCTGCTCGTGTTCCGCGACACCATCCTGGGGCTGGTCGCGAGCGTGCAGCTCACGGCACAGGACATGGTCCACGTCGGCGACTGGATCGAGATGCCGCGCTACAACGCCGACGGCTTCGTGATCGACGTCGCGCTGCATACGGTGACGGTGCAGAACTGGAACAAGACGATTACGACCATTCCGACGCACGCGCTGATCTCGGACTCATTTACCAACTGGCGCGGGATGTTCGGTTCGGGCGGACGGCGCATCAAGCGGAGCGTGTTCATCGACGTGGAGTCGATTCGCTTCCTGTCCGCCGAGGAGATCGATCGCTTCCGGAATTTTGCGCTGCTCAAGGATTACATCGACGGCAAGCAGGTCGAGTTGCAGGAACACAACCAGAGCATCGGCGGCGACGCGCAGGAAGCGATCAACCTGAGGCGCCTGACGAATATCGGCACGTTCCGCGCTTACGTGTTCAACTACGTGAAGAGCCACCCCGGCATCAACAAGGACATGACGCTGCTGGTGCGCCAGCTCGCGCCCGGCCCCGAAGGCTTGCCGCTGGAAATTTACGCGTTCACCAGCGATACGGCCTGGGCGGCTTACGAGGGCATCCAGGGCGACATCTTCGACCACGTCCTCGCCGTGACGGGCGAGTTCGGCCTGCACCTCTTCCAGAATCCTACCGGGCAGGACCTCCGCCGCGCGTTCTCCGCCGGCTAGTGGAAGTACTGCAGCAGGAAGGGATTCATCATACGGTTGTCGGGGTCGATCTGCCGGCGAATGCGGCGGAAGAAATCGAGCCGGCTGCCGAATACCTCGGTTGCATAACCGGTCTCCAGTCCGCGCGTCTGGTTGAACAGGGGCAAGCCGCCCCAGTTCTGCGCGAACTCGCCGAAATCCAGCGCGAAGTCCTCCCAGCCGTCGGTCTGCGTCGAAACCGCACGCAGCGCAAACATCGGTTCGTCGAACGACGGCGACAACAGGGCGGACTGGTCGCGTGAGAGACGATACCCGACCGTCGGCAGGTCGCAGCGGAATCCCGACTCTTTGCGCATGCGCAAGCACAGGTCGCGCCAGGCCTGCACGACGATCGAGAAATCCGCGGCCGGAAATGCCCAGGTCGAATACTGCAGCGGCAGACGCTCGCGGCGGCCGCCGGTATTCGCGAGCGTGGTCGCGTTGCTGCCGGAGGCGACGAACCGGTTGTTGACGAGCCCCTGGGTTGCGCGCGCCACCTCGTCGATGATCCGGTAGCGCACCCCGGAAACCGGCACGATACGGTTCAGCGACTTGAACACGTGAGGGAGTACCGTGCTTTCGCCCCAGTCCTTGAGCTTCCACGGGAACTTGTGCGGCGACGTCGCGTCCTCGCTGTAGCGGCGCAGGTCGAGATAGACGCGGTCGCGAAACGGCATGAGGTAGAACTTGATGCCGAGGTTCGTCCGGCACAGCTTTTCGGCGGCGGCAGCGAACTGCGCGATGGTGCAGCGGCGGTGCGATACGGTAAAAGGCGAGATCGGCCTCACCTTGAGCGTCACCTCGTAGATCGTGCCGAGCATCCCGTACGAGAGGCGGAACGCATGCAAAAGGTTCTGCTTGTCGCGCGAGATCTCCAACAACCGGCCGGTTGGCGTGACGATTTTCATTGACATCGCCTGGGCGGCAAATAGCCCCCCGTCGCCCGCGATGGCGGGTCCTGTACAGGCGCCGGCAACCGCGCCGCCGATCGTCCGGTTCATCAGGTCGTGGCTGCCGGCGAGCTCCAGGCCGTGGTGCGCGAGCGCGCTCGCGAGGTGGCCCAGGCGCACGCCGGGCTGGACGACGCAGGTATCCTCGTAAGCGTCGATGTTCAGGATTTCGTCGAAGGCGGTCATGTCGATGACCGTACCCGCCGTGGCCGCATTGCAGTCGGTGGACGCGCTGCCGGCGCCCATCGGCCGGAACGGCGGCTGGTATATGGACCCCGGGGTCAAGGCTTCCCGCAGCTCTTTCAGCGTTTTGGGACGGATGACGGGCGGCGGCACACGCCGGTTGAACCGGCCGGTGTCACGCAGTCGGACTGCTCTGGCTACCATGCTCATGCTCCCAGCCTGTCGGCGCATCGAAACACTGGGGCACAAGCAAGTCGCTTCGGAAACCCCGCTGTCATAGGATGCATTCCCTTAGACCGGTGGCTTTGCGGCCCTTTCTTTCGAAAGGTGTGCCCTTTTCAAGCCTGCCGATCGTTGCATAACAATGCGGCACGGTCAACGCAGCGAAACGGAAGCCGCCGCATATTGTCAAATCGCGAAAGCCGCATCACCAACAAGAGGAACAAGACGTGACTCACAACATCTCCCGATCTTTGCTCGCCGCTTTTTTTGCCCTGGCCATCGCGGGCAATGCCGCCGCGCAGTCGCCGGCCGACCTCACCCGCAGCCTCCACGTTACCGGGCAGGGAGAGGCATCCGGAAAGCCTGACCTGGCCGAGGTCAATGCGGGCGTGCAGACGTTCGCCGGAACGGTTGTCGAAGCGAGCCGGGAGAACCAGGCGGTGCTGGAGAAGATCTTCGACGCGCTGGGCGAACAGGGCATCGACGCGAAGGATATCCAGACGTCGAACTACAGCATCTGGGCGGAGCAGGACTACGGCCGCGACCGCGATCCGGGCAAACCGCGCATCACCGGCTTTCGCGTTTCCAACATCGTGCATGTCAAGGTGCGCGATATCGCGAGGATCGGCGAGGTGCTGGCCGCCGTGACGAATGCGGGCGCGAACTCCATCAACGGCATCCAGTTCACCGTGCAGGACACGGACGAACTGGAAAGAAAGGCGCGCGCCGCGGCGATGGCCGACGCGCGCGCCAGGGCCGAATCGCTGGCGGACCTCGCGGGCGTCGAGCTCGGCGAGGTAATTTCCCTGTCCATGTCGGGCACGCCGGATTTCCCGCGTCCGTACGCCGCGATGCGCGCGATGGAAGCCGCCGACGCCGGCGCCCCGGTTCCGGGCATTGCTCCCGGGCAGCAAAGCGTTACCGTGACCGTCAACGCGACCTTCGCGATCCGGTAGTCCCTGCCCGGTTGGTTCCTTTGCCATACTTGCAGCATGCTCGAAGCATTCCTGCAGATACTGCCGGCGACGGCCGTCACCCGGAGACCGCGCCTCGGCGGCTTCTTCTGCCTGGTGCTGATCGCGGGCGGCGCGCCGGCGTGGGGCGATGAGCTCGAGTACTCGATCTCGGGCGTCGACGAGGCGCTGCTGTCCAACGTGCAGGCCCATGTCCGTTCGTTCGGCCTCACGGGCAGCGGCCGCATCACGCCGGGGCAGTTCGAGGACACGATTGCCGACGCCGAGCAAAAGGCCCGTGATGCGCTGAAGCCCTACGGCTACTACCACCCGAACATTGCCACGAACCTGGTGCAGCTCGGGCCGGAGCGGTGGCGGCTCGATATGCGCATCGACCGCGGCCCGCCGGTACGGGTGGCGGCCGCTGAGATCGAGGTGCGGGGTCCCGGCGAGCGCCTCGGCTTGCTCCAGGAGTGGAGGTTGAAGTGGCCGCTGGTTCCCGGCACGGTGCTCGACCAGCGGGTGTGGCAGCAGCAGAAGGATGCGGCACTCCAGGCCGCCGGTTCGTACGGCTACCTGGGCGCGAAGTTCGTCGAGGAGGCGATCCGCATCGACCTGGTCCGCAACGAGGCGAGCCTCGCGCTCACGCTCGACACCGGCGAGCAGGCACACTTCGGCAACATCGTCTTCGAGCAGGACGTCGTGCATCCGGCAATCGTCGCGGAGATACCGCGGTTCACGCCCGGTATGCCCTACCGGCGCGACCTCGTGAACAGCCTGCGCGTCGATCTCTGGCAGACGGGCTACTTCACCGATATCGAGGTGGTCGAGCAAAGACACCTCGACAACGCGTCACCGACCGTGGACATCGTTGCGCGGGCATCGTCCGACGCGCGTGACACGTACCAGGGTACGCTCGGCTTCGGCACCGATACGGGAATCCGTACGCAGCTGTTCTGGAGCCGCCACCCGCTATCGGCCAAGGGGGATCGCCTCGACCTCGGTATCGGCTACCAGGCCATCGATGACGAGCTGTCGCTGCGCGCGGACTACCGGATCCCGCGCCGGGGGGAGGGCCGCGAATTCTGGGTTTCGAGTCTCACGCTGCAGCGTGACAAGCAGGACCTCGAAGTGAAGCGGCGGGAGGACGACGAGAATTTCCTCACGCTCGCCCCCGGCGAAGTCGAAGACCTGTTTCTTCGGCTTGGCAAGCTTCAGGTACGCGATCGGGAGCTGGGCCAGGACCAGGTGCTCGAAACCTGGTTCGTGCAGTACCTGCGGGAATCCTATAAGTACGATCCCGGCGCCGGCGCGGATCCCGACATCGTGGCGCGGGTTGCCGATCCGCGTTTCTCCACGCTGTTCCGCGATACCATCCGCACGTTGGCCGTCGGCGTGGAATGGGACTGGCCGTCCATTCGGGGCAGCGGTTTTCGCACCGACGGTCACCACGAGCGGGCCTGGATCTTCACCTCGAACGAGGCGTGGGGCTCGGACCGCGAGTTCACGCAGGTCTACCTGTCGTCGCGGCGCAGCTGGCTGCGCGGGGAACGCTGGAAGTACCTGCTGCGCGCGGAAGTGGGTTATACCGACGCTGAAGTGGACAAGCTCACGCTGGATATCGGCGGCGAGCCGTTCGACCTGTCGGTGACCCGACTGCCGGACCATTACCGGTTCAAGGCCGGCGGCAGCAGCAGCGTGCGCGGCTATGGCTTCGAAGAGCTGAGCAACAACGACATCGGTTCCAACAACATCATCGCCGCGAGCGCCGAAGTCGAGATGCTCGTGCTGCCCAAATGGTCCCTCGCGGCGTTCGTCGATATCGGCAACGCGTTCAATAGCTGGAGCGACTTCGAGCTGCGCAAGGGTGCCGGGGTCGGGGTTCGCTGGTACTCCGTGGCCGGCGCCCTGCGCCTCGACTTCGCGCAAGCCCTGGACGTCGAAGGCAAGCCCTGGCAGATCCATTTCTCGATCGGCACGCCGCTCTTGTGATTGCCCGCGCTGCCATCTACGTCGCGCTGGTGCTGCTGGCGCTCGTGCTCCTGGTGCTGGGCGGGGCTCTGTGGCTGCTGCACACCGACGCCGGCTCGGCCCGCCTGTGGCGCACGGTGACGGCGGCGGTACCGGGCGAGCTGCAAGCCGATACGGTCGAGGGTTCGATCACGGGCGGCCTGCGCCTCGTCAACCTTTCGTGGCGGAGCCCGTCGCTGGAGGTTGCGATCCCGCAGGCGCGGCTGACGCTCGACCTCGACCTGTTTCCCCCGGTGCTGACCGTCGTGGAGCTGGAGGCGCAGGGGGTGGTCGTACGGCAGGTCGGCGAGCCGCCGCCCGAAGAACCGGGCGAGGCGTTCGCGCTGGAGAGCCTCGCGCTGCCGCTCGAGGTGATCCTTAGGTCGCTGCGCGTGCACGACCTGCGGGTGCTTGGCCGCGAAGGCGAACGGCTGTTTGCCGCGGAGCGCGTCGAGCTGGCCGGCCGCTGGCACGAGTCGATCGCCCTCACACGGGTGGACATCGAGTCGTCGCTCGCCGACGTGAGCGGCTCCGCCGAGCTCGGCCTGCGTGCGCCGCATCCCGCGACGGCGTCGCTGGCCGTGCGCTACCCGCTGGCGCTCGGTGAGCAGGTGATTCCACTGGCCGTTTCCGCCAATGCCGACGGCAACCTCGAGCGGCTGCGGGTCGACCTCGCGAGTCGCGATCCGGCTATCCGGGTGGCGGGGGAACTGCTCGATCTTCCCGGGCAGCCGGCCTGGGACCTGCGCGTGGAAAGCGGCTACTTCCAATGGCCCCTGCAGGGCGACTCCCCTGCCGTGCGGTTGGCGGAGGTCGTCCTCGACTCGCGCGGCCGCCTCGACGCCTACACGCTGTCGGGCGAAGGACGCGTCACCGCGGTAGCCGACGAGCCGCTCGGGTTTTCCTTCGAGGCGGACGGCGACCGCGAGCACCTCGACGTGGCGCGGCTCTCGCTGACGGGCGAGATGCTGCGTGCGCAGGCCGGCGGCGGACTGGGTTGGGCCGGGGGCTTCACGGTGACGGCCGATGCCGCCATCGAGCGTTTCGACCCGTCGTCGCTGACGCCCGAATGGCCCGCCGGCACCCCGGTCACGGGAACGGCCCGCCTTGCTTTCAGCCCCGGCAAGCTGGAGCTGCCGGCGGTGCGGCTGCGGGTGGCGGACACCGACCAGCAGGTCGAAGCCGACGGCCTGGTCGACCTCGCGGCGGGCGTCGTCGATCTCGACCTCCACTGGCAAAACCTGCGCTGGCCGGCCGCCGGGGCGTGGCGCTTGAGCAGCGACTTCGGCCAGGTCACGGTGACCGGCAAGCCGGAGGCGTGGGCGCTCGAAGGGCGCATTGCTTTCGCGGCGCCCGAGCTGCCGCGGGGCACCTTCACGCTCGCGGGCACCGGCAACCTCGACCAGGCGGCGGTGCGGCTGCTGGAAAGCCAGGTGCTGGGCGGCAGCGTCGAGGGGCGGGTGGAGTACGGTTGGCGGGACGGCGGCCGCTGGACGGCGGCCCTGGACGCGGACGATATCGATACCGGGGTGCTTGCGCCGCAGTGGCCCGGGCGGATCAGTGCGGCCTTCACCACCCGCGGGCAACTGGCGCCGCGCCGCATCGAGGTGGACATCGCGCGGCTGGCCGGCACGCTGCGCGGGCGTCCGGTCAGCGGCAGCGGCAGCATCCGCTACGCCGAAGGCAACCTGTCGGTGCAGCAGCTCGCGCTTGCCTCGGGCGAGTCCCGGCTGCGTGCGAACGGCAGCCTGCTGGCCGCCGGAGGCCTCGACTTTTCACTGGAGGTGGCGAGCTTCGGCGCGCTGCTGAACGGCTCCGGCGGGTCGCTGGAGGCAGAAGGCAACGTCGCGCTGAAGGAGGGTTTTCCCGAGCTCTCGCTGGACCTCGAGGGCCGGGAGCTCGCCTGGCGCGATTACCGGCTCGGCAGCATCACGATCGTGAGCCCGGCGGCAGCAGCCGCACCGGTCGCCCTCGCCGTTGACGCCGCGGGCCTGCGGGCGGCGGGTCTCCAGGCCGACGAGCTCTCGCTGGACCTCGCCGCCGGCAAGGACGGCCAGCGGCTGGAGGCGCGCGCCCTGCTGGGCGATAAGCGGGTGGAAGCCGTGCTGGACGGCCGCCTCGAGGACTGGCGGGCGCCGCTCGACTCCGGCTGGGCAGGCCGGCTGGAGGCGCTGCGGCTGACCGCGCCGGAAGAGGTGGCGCTCACGCTGGACGAGCCGGCACGGCTGCAGCTCGGGCCGCGCCTGGTCGCGCTGGAGCGCGCCTGCCTCGCGGACCCGGGCGGCGCGGGGATCTGCCTGCAGGGCCGGCACGAGGGCCCGCAGGCGTTCAGCGCGTCCGCGGAGCTGCGCGCGCTGCCGGTGCGCCTGGTGAAGCTCTTCCTCGACACGGAACTCGTGTTCACGCAGACGCTGGACGGCACCTTTGCCGCTACCAAGGTGCCCGGCCGCAGGCTGTCCGCCGAGGCGCAGGTCGAAATTTCGCCGGGGGAAATCCGCAGCCCGGACCGCTCGCGCCGCTTGGCGGTGCGCACCGGGGAAGGTGTTTTCAGCCTGGACCTCGACAGTGGGCAGGTCCTCTCTGCAAAGCTCCACGTGCCGTTCTCGGAAACAGCGGCGATCGACGCGAATTTCGCGGTCGTCGACGTATCCCGCGGCAGCGACAGCGAGGTCACCGGCAACCTGGACGTGGACCTGAACGACATTGGTGTCATCACGGCCGTGGTCCCGGCCATCGACCATGCGCGCGGCCGGCTCGAGGCCGATATCGAGCTCGCCGGCACGCTGGCCGCACCGGCGCTGTCGGGCATGGCATCGCTCAAAAACGGTGCGCTGCGCTACGTGCCGCTCGGTCTCGAGCTGACGGAAATCGAGCTCAAGGGAAGCATCCGCGACGACAATCGCATCGACCTGCAGAGCACCTTCCGCGCGGGCGAGGGCGCCGGGCGGATCTTCAGCAGCACCGATGCCTTGAACTCGCTCGATGAAGGCATCCGGCTGCGGGTTACGGGCGAGAACCTCACGGTCGTCAACGTGCCGCAGGTCAACGTCGTCGCGAACACGGATCTCGAGCTCGGCATCAGCCCCGGGGAACTGGCAATCAGCGGCGACATCCTCGTGCCGCGCGCCCGGATCTCGCCGCTGGAGATCACCTCCGGGCAGGTCAGCGAAAGCAAGGACGTGATCATCGTCGCGAGCCGCGAGGGCGAGCCGGAGCCGGAGGCCGCGCAGCCGCCGCCGTTCGCGATCACCGGGCAGGTGGAACTGGCGCTCGGCAACGACGTAATCGTTGATTTCGATAACGCGCAGACGCGCGTCGCCGGCGCCGTAAGCTTCGCCTGGCGGGGGCCGCCGATGCCGGACGCGACCGGTGAATACAAGGTGTCCGGCCGTTTCGAAGCCTACGGCCAGATGCTCGAGATCACGGAAGGCTCGATCAGTTTCCCGGCCGTTCCGGCCGACAACCCGCTGCTGCGCATCCGGGCCGAGCGCCAGATCTTCGGCAACCCGCGCATCCAGAGCGCAGGGGTGCTGGTCTCCGGGACCGCGCGCGACCCGGAGGTCGAGGTGTACACGGTACCGCCGACCAGCAGCGAGCGGGCATTGACGCTTCTGGTGACGGGCAGCGATTTCAACTACGAGCAGGGCGTCGGCGCGGTGGACGTGGGCACTTACATCGCGCCCGACGTGTACCTGAGCTACGGTATCGGCTTGTTCGAGCGGGACAACGTCGTCAGCCTGCGTTACGACATCGCACGCGGCTTCGGTATCAAGATCACCTCGGGCAAGCGCGCGGAGGGTGTCGATCTCAGCTATACGTTCGAGCGCTAGACCGACGGTTTATAATGCCGCTTTCCTGACCAGGGGGTCATTTTATGAGCTTCACCCGTACTGCCTGCCTCGTTTCCGCTCTCGCGCTGCCGCTGCCAACGCTTGCCGGCAGCGTGCTCGTCCTCGAAATGACGGAATACTACGAGGACCCGCCGATGGTCTCGACGATCGAGATCTCGTCGCAGGGCGGTGCGTCCCGCATGGAAGTCGCCGCGCCGGGCCGCGATGAATCGGGCGGCATGATCTACCGCGGCGGCAGCGGGGAGATGATCGCGCTCGACCACGGTGAAAAGAGTTACTACGTGCTGGACGAGGCCTCGATGCAGCAGATGGGCGAGCAACTCGGCAGCGCGATGAAGCAGATGCAGGAAGCGCTGGAAGCCATGCCCCCGGAACAGCGGGCGATGGCCGAGAAAATGATGAAGCAGCACCTGCCGGAGTCCATGGGGCAAGCCGACCGGCCGCCGGCGACCCTGCACCGGACCGGACGGGAGGACACGGTCAACGGTTTCGACTGCGATTACTACGAGGTTCAGCGCCAGGGCATCAAAGTGCGCGAGCTGTGCGTCACCGCGTGGGACGAGCTGCCGGGCGGGCAGGACATCGCCGATGCCATGACGGACATGGCCGGGTTCTTCGAGCGCATGACGTCGACGCTGTCCGAACAAACCGGCATCGGCGTCATGGGCGGGCAGCAGGAGATGTTCGAGCACCTGAAAGAGGTGGACGGCTACCCGGTCCTCACGCGCGAGTTCGACTCAAGCGGCAACGTCGTAAGCGAATCGGTGCTCGAGTCCGTTACCAGTGAAGATCTCGCGCCGTCGCTTTTCGAGCCGCCGGCCGGCTACCGCAAGATGAGCCTGGGGCTGTAGCGGGCGCTCTCATGAGCCTGTTATCGCTGCCGGAAGATGCGCTCCGCGCCGCCGAGCGCATTGCGCCTTTTGTCCGGCGGACGCCGCTGGATCATTCGCCGTACTTCAGCGAACGCACCGGGGCGAACGTGTACGTCAAGCTCGAGAACCTGCAGCATACCGGGTCGTTCAAGCTGCGCGGTGCGTTCAACAAGCTGCTGTCGCTGTCGGATGAACAGCGGGCGGCGGGCATCGTGGCCGCCTCGAGCGGCAATCACGGCGCGGCGCTCGCCTTTGCCATCCAGAAGCTGGGGGTGCAAGGCACGATCTACGTGCCGGAAGCGACCTCCAGCGTCAAGGTCGACGCCATACGGCGGGCGGGAGCCCAGGTGTGCTTCTTCGGGAGCGACGGCGTCGAGACGGAAAACCACGCCAGGGCGCAGGCCGAGGCGCAGGGCCGTGCCTACCTCTCGCCGTATAACGATGCCGCCATCATTGCGGGGCAGGCAACCTGCGGTGTGGAGATCGCCGGGCAATTGCCGGAAGTCGACGCCGTGTTCGTCGCGGTGGGCGGCGGAGGGTTGATCGCCGGCGTCGGCGGCTACCTGAAATCGGTGGTCCCTGAGGTGACGGTCGTTTCCTGCCAGCCCTCGGCCTCCGCCGTCATGACCCGTTCGATCGAAGCCGGCTGCATCCTCGACCTGGCGAGCGAGCCTACGCTGTCGGACGGCACGGCGGGCGGCATCGAGCAGGGTGCGATCACCTTCGAGCTGTGCCGCGCTACCGTCGACGAGTACCTGCTCGCCTCCGAGCCGCGGATCGTGGACGCGATGCGTGCCTTCATCGATCATCATCACATGCTGCTGGAAGGGGCGGCCGGGGTCGCCCTGGCCGGACTGCTGGACACCGGCGACCGCTACGCCGGCCGCAACGTCGCCGTCATCATCTGCGGCGGCAACATCAGCCGCGACACGCTGCGCGCCATCATCTAGAACGGTGAGCCCATGAAAAGAATCGCGCCCGCCCTGTTGCTACTGGCCACCGGCGCGGCGCCGGCCGCCGACGTCGTCTTCTTCAACGTGAACGTCATTCCGATGACCTCGGAAACGATCCTCGAAGGGCAGACCGTCATCGTTGCCGACGGCAGGATCGCGCGTGTGGGCCCGGTCGATTCCGTCCCGGTCCCGGACGGCTCTGAAGTCGTCGACGGTACCGACCGCTACCTGCTGCCGGGGCTGTCCGAGATGCACGCTCACGTGCCGCCGGCCCCCTCGCCCGAGCTCGACCGGGTCCTGGCCCTTTATCTCGCCAACGGCGTCACCACGATTCGCGGCATGCTCGGCACCCCGTACCATCTCGAGCTGCGGGAAGCGCTGTCGTCCGGCGCGGTCGACGGGCCGCGGCTGGTGACCTCCGGGCCGTCCTTCAACGGCAACAGCGTGAGCAGCGACGCCGAGGCGGCACGCATGGTGCGCGAGCAGGCGCAGGCGGGCTACGACTTCCTCAAGATCCACCCGGGCCTTACCCGCGGCGAATTCGACGCGGTGGCGAGGACCGCAGCGGAGGTGGGCATCCCGTTCGCGGGCCACGTGCCCGCCGCCGTCGGCGTGCCGGCGGCGCTCGCGGCGGGGATGGCAACGATCGATCACCTCGACGGCTACCTGCAGGCGCTGGTGCCGCCGAACGTGGATCCCTCCGGCGGGTTCGGAGGGTTCTTCGGCGTGCTGCTCGCCGGGTCGGCCGAGGCGTCGCGAATCGGCGGGCTGGCCGCGGCCACCGCGGAGGCGGGCGCCTGGAACGTACCGACCGAAACGCTGTTCGAGCACGTGACCTCCGGGGCCGATCCGTCCGCGATGGCGCGATGGCCGGAAATGCGCTACATGCCGGCAGCGACGGTCGAGGAATGGGCGCGGCGGAAGCACGAGATCGTCACCGATCCTGCCTTCGATCCCGCGCTCGCCGCGCGCGCGGTGGCGCTCCGGCGCGAGCTGATACGGGCGCTGCACGAGGCCGGCGCCGGGCTGCTGCTCGGCGCGGATTCGCCGCAGATTTTCAACGTGCCGGGCTTCTCGCTGCACCGCGAGCTCGGGCTGCTGGTCGAGGCCGGCCTGACGCCGTTCGAGGCGCTCAGGACCGGCACGGTCAACCCGGCGGTATTTTTGGGCGCGGCCGCGACCTTCGGCACGATCGAGCCCGGGCTTACGGCGGACCTGGTGTTGCTCGATGACAACCCCCTCGCCGATATCGCCAACACGCGGCGCATCCACGGCGTGATGCGGCAGGGCCGCTGGCTGGCGCGCGCCGACATCGATGCGATGCTGGCGCGCTTCGGGCGGACCGGGAACTGAGGTATCCCGCCGCAGCGGGCGCTATTCCGAGCTAGAATCAGGGTAGCGCTGCCGCGGCTGGAGGGCGCCACCGGCGGAATACCCATGAAGATCGATGCCTGCCTGCTATCCGTCCTGCTCGTCGGGCCAGTTGCGCTGCCGGTTGCAGGACAGGAGCCGGACCGGTCGGAGACCTCGTCGTCGACCGTCATCGGCCCGCGCAACCCGGACCTGCAGGAAGGCGCACAGCAGCTCCTGCGCGGCAACGGCGAGCTGGGGGTCGAGCTGACCCTGCGCGGCCTGGAATACGCACAGGGCGCGCGGGAAGAGGAAGCCGCGCTGTCGAACCTGTGCGCCGGCTACATCATGCTGAAGCAGTACGACGAAGCGCTGCGCTACTGCGACCTGGTGCTGGCGCGCAACGACGCGAGCTGGCGCGGCTATAACAACCGGGCGCTGATCTACATCCACCTGCAGCAGTACGAGAAGGCCCACGCCGACCTGCTTCGGGGAGAGGAGCTGAACCCGGAAGCGCGCACGCTGCAGGTCGCGCGCGCCATGTACCTCGACGCGGTCGAGCCGGTTAGCCCCGAGATCGAGATCGACGACCGGCGGCTTGACGATGCGGCCGTACGCGACGACGACAGGAACTGATTCCGCCGTGTTCCTGGTGGCGCTGCTGGCCCTCGCCGTGCCCGCGCCCCGGGTGCTCGCCGACGAGCAGCCGGAAGCTCCTATCTCGGATTTGCCCCCGGTGCGCACCCCGGAAATCACCAAGGTTCCCGACTACCCGGGGCTCGCGCGCCGCCAGCGCATCGAGGGTGAAGCGACGGTCTGCTTCAAGGTCGCACCGGACGGTCGCGTGCTGGAGGCGACCGTCGCCAGCAGCACACACGAGATCTTCGAGAAGCCGGCGCTGGAAGCGATCAAGGGATCGACCTTCGAGCCGCTGGCGCCCGGCGAGGAGCTGGTGCCGAGCGTTTGCCGTACCTACCGGTTTCGGCTGGCCCCTGCGGCACGCAAGGCCGTCTCCAGCGTATAGATGAAATCCCCCAGCGCGGAGAGGTCGTCGTTCGCGGCGTTGGCGGCAACGTGCAGCACCAGCGGTTCGGCGGCGTGCGGAGCCCGCCATTCGAATTCCCAGCGGATGCGGCCTCCGGTTTGCGCCTGCGTGCCGGCGCGCGTGTGCTGCAGGTAGGACTGCCCCGCTTCGGTCACGACCTGCATCCGGCCGGATCCCGGCACGAGCTCTCCGGCCGGTTCGCCGTCAGCGCCGCGCATCGCGAGCTGGAAGCCGCCGCTGGCAAGCCCGGGATGCTGCAGCACGATCGTCAGCCGGTAGACCTCACCCGGTGTGTATTGCCCGGGCAGGCCCTCGATCACGAGCTCGCCCGCGGGCGCGTTCCGCTCGTAGTCGGAATGGCAGGCGCTGCAGTCCGGCTCGCCGAATCCGCCGGTGTGGCCCGGCGGGGCGCCATCCTCGTAGGCAAGGGCTTCGAGCGACGCCAGCACCAGTAGCGGCGCGAGCAGCCCCCGCACGCGGCGGTCAGTGCACGCTTGCCCGGCCAATGTTGTTGGTGTCGGTGCCGAACCAGACCTCGCCTTCCGGCTCGTAGTAGTTCATGTGGCGCACGGCACCGGCGCCGCTCGGGATGTCGGTGACGCTCGTGAATGCCTCGCGCTTCGTATCGAAACCCACGAACCGGTTCGGCGACACGCCGGTTTCCACCAGCCAGATGCGATCCGCACGGTCGACCTCCATGCCGTAGGGACGGCTGCCCGGGCCTGCCGGCATCGGCCATTCGGCGAACTCTCCGGTGTCCGGGTCGTAACGTCCCAGGTACCCGCGCGCGAAATCGCCGTACCAGACGCGGTCGTCCGACGTGATGACGAGGCGCCGCGGCCGCGCGCGTTCGTCCGGCAGCGCGATCTCCTCGAGTTCCATCGTCTCGGGGTTGATACGGATCAGCTTGTGGCTGCCGAATTCCACGGCCCACGGTATGCCGTTCGAGTTGACCACGATGCCGTAGGGTCGCGCGCGCGGGGTCGGCACGGCGATGAGCTGCACGGCCTCGTCCTCCATCGAGAGCCGGCCGACGAAGTTGCCCTGCTGGACCGTAAACCAGATGTTGCCAGCGCCGTCGAAGGTCAACGTATGCGGATCGCCGGCGGCGGCATCGGGCATCGGGATTCGGGTAATGTCGCCGGTCGCCGGGTCGAGTCGCCCGATATGGCTCGCGCGATTGCCGGCATACCAGACCGTCCCGTGGCCGTCGACGATGAGGTTGTGCGGTCCGGTGCCGGGCGCGAGGTCAAAGCGGCTGAAATCGCCGCTCGCCGGTGTGAAGCTCGCGACGTAGTCCCCTTTCTGCCCGACGAACCAGACCCGGCCGTCGTCCGCAACGTACGGATCGCGCGGTCGCGAATCCTCCCAGGGCACCGCCCATTCCCGGATGTCGACCGCGTCGGCGAGTCCGGCGCTGCTCCAGAGCAGCCCGGCGGCGGCTGCCAGCATCAATCCTGGTCGGTTGGTCATGCCTTTCTCTCCTGTGCCCTGCCGGTGAGCTCGCGCTGCGCGGCGAGCGCGCGTTCCGCGGCTTCCCGCAGGGTGGCGCCGATCGTGACGATCCCGCCTTCGTGCCCGGCCATCGCGGCCAGGCGGGTTTGGGGAAAGCGTGTTTGCCGGTAAAGCCTGCCGAACTCCCGCGCCATTTCGGGCGTTCCGTAGGCGACGCCGGCGCGCGTGGCAGGTGCGTCCTGCAGCAGTCGCTGCCACAGCGGTTCGTCGTGCACGTGGACGACGGCGCCGATCGCCGGATCGAGCTCGTACAGCGCGGCATGCGTGAGCGTTTCCGAGGAGGCCTGCACCGCCCCGCGGCAGGTCACGGTGTTGCCGTCGATGTCGTAATCCGTCACCAGCGCGTAGTGCGCCGGCCCGGTGCAAGGCAGGTGTCCCGTCTGCGTGCCGCTTACCAGGAATTCGCGGCTGCCGGTGCGGATACTGATGTTACCGTAGCCGATCCCCAGGTCCTCGTAGTGGCCGATGAGGCCCGCCTCGAACAGGGGCCGCCGCCAGCGCTCGAGCTCGTCGATCTCCGGCCGGTCGAGCGGGTCGCGGTCGTCCCAGCGGACCGCGTACTTCGTATAGCCATCCTCGATCACGACGCCCGTTTGCCTCTTTCCGGGAACAGTTCCGCGAGGCCGCGCTCGCTCGCTTCGCAGACGCCCCGCTCCGTGATCAGCCCCGTCACGAGCCGCGCCGGCGTGACGTCGAAGGCGTAGTTGCTGATCGGGCTCGCATCCGCCACCGTCTGCACTTCCAGGCAGGTCTCGCCGGCTTTGCCGCGGACGTGCGAGACCTCCCGCGGATCGCGCTCCTCGATGGGAATCGCGGCCAGCCCGTCATCGATGGACCAGTCGATGGTCGTTGACGGCAGGGCGACGTAGAAGGGCACGCCGTTGTCCGCCGCGGCGAGCGCCTTCAGGTAAGTACCGATCTTGTTGGCCACGTCGCCCGTGCGCGTGGTGCGGTCCGTGCCGGTGATGCAGAGGTCGACCTTGCCGTGCTGCATCAGGTGGCCCCCGGCATTGTCCACGATGACCGTGTGCGGCACGCCGTTCTGCGCCAGTTCCCATGCCGTGAGCTGGGAGCCCTGGTTGCGCGGACGCGTTTCGTCGACCCACACGTGCACGTCGATGCCTTTTTGGTGGGCGAGATAGACGGGCGCGGTTGCCGTGCCCCAGTTGATCGTCGCGAGAGCGCCGGCGTTGCAATGCGTCAGGATATTGACCGGGCGGCCCGGGTTGCGCGCGGCAGCCGCTTCGATCAAGGGCAGCCCGTGGCGTCCGATGCCGAGCGAAATCTCGATGTCCTCGTCGCACACCGCCTGCGCCTCGCTTTGCAGCCGCTCGACGAGCTCGTCTTTCCTGCCGGTGCGGCGCGCGATCCGCATCAGCCGATCGATGGCCCACTGCAGGTTGACCGCGGTCGGCCGGGCGGCGGCCAGGTCGAGCGCGGCCTGTTCAAGGAACGCCGCCGGGTCCGGGTGCCTGTCGGCCTCGCGCGCGGCGAGATACAGGCCCCAGGCGGCAGTGGCGCCGATCAGCGGTGCACCCCTGACGGTCATGTCGCGAATGGCGTCGCGCGCGTCCCGGAATGTAGCGAGATCGCGCAGCCCGAGCTCGTGCGGCAGCAGGCGCTGGTCGATGACCTGTACGATCGACGGATCGCCGGGTTTCAGCCAAATGGTGCGGAATGCCTCGCCTTTCAGGTGCAAGCGGTCGATCCTCCTGCGGGATTGGTGGCGCAGGGCTACCATAATCAAAGCCCGCCCGGCGTACCAGCCTGTCGCAGACGCTTTGGCCGGATGCTGATAACCTGTCCCGGTCGGAAACGCGACTGGCTCGATTTATGGGACCCCTGGCGGGAACGAAGGTTATCGAAGTCGGCGGCATCGGGCCGGCGCCGTTCTGCGGCATGATGCTGGCGGACATGGGCGCGGAGGTGATCCTCGTCGAGCGCAAGCCGGAGAAGCGGCCGGCGGCCGGGAACGACTACAGCCGGTTTGCCATCGTGCACCGCGGCAAGAAGTCCGTGGCCATGGACCTGAAGCAGCCCGGCGCCGCGGAAGCGGTGCTGCGCCTCGTCGCCGGGTCGGACCTGCTGGTGGAAGGTTTCCGCCCGGGCGTGATGGAGCGGTTGGGGCTGGGTCCGGAGCCCTGCCTGGCCGCGAACCCGCGCCTCGTCTACGGGCGCATGACCGGCTGGGGCCAGTCCGGACCGCTGGCGCAGGCCGCCGGCCACGATATCAACTACATCGCCCTCTCCGGCGCGCTGTTCCACGGCGGGCATGCGGACGCGCCGCCCGCGGCACCGCCGACCCTCGTCGGCGATCTCGGCGGCGGCGCCATGATGCTGACGGTCGGCCTGCTGGGCGGGCTGCTGCACGCGCGGCAGACGGGCGAGGGACAGGTGATCGATGCCGCCATCTGCGACGGTACCGCCCTGCTTACCGTGCTGCTGTACGGGCTACAGCAGCAGGGCATGTGGATCGACAGGCGGCAGAGCAACTTCCTGGACGGCGGCGCGCACTGGTACGACTGCTATGAATGCGCCGACGGTGGTTACGTGTCGGTCGGCGCGCTCGAGCCGGGGTTCTATCGAGAGCTCCTCGAAAAGTGCGGCCTTGCGGACGATGAGCTGTTCGAGCCGCAGTTCGACCCCGGGGCGTGGCCCGCGCAGAAGCAGAGGATGGCCGAGCTCTTCAGGACCAGGACGCGCGCCGAATGGTGCGAGCTGCTGGAAGGCAGCGATGCCTGTTTCGCGCCCGTGCTGAACCTGAGCGAAGCGCCGACGCATCCGCACAATATCGCGCGCGGGAATTTCGTCACCGTCGACGACATTACGCAGCCGGCACCGGCGCCGCGTTTCAGCGCGACGCCTGGTGAGACCGGCCGTCGGCCACCGGCCACCGGCGAGCACACCGTGTCCGTCCTGAAAGCGGCCGGGTTCTCCGCCACGGAAATCACACGCTTGCGCAAGCAGGAAGCCATCTAGTGCGCCGGACGGAAGCGGGATGCGTCCTGCTGGCAACCTGGACGATGCTCGTGCTGGCGGCCGTGCCGCCCGCGCGCGCGCAGGTCGAAGAGGAGGCCGTGGAACGGGTAACGAGCGAGGAGACGCCGCCCGATATCCCGCCGGCGGAGCGGCTCGAAGCCATGGGCGCCACCGTCGGCAAGATCGTGCTGCTCAAGCAGAACGTCTTCGATCCGTCCAGGCCGGAAGAGGATAAGTGGCTGTACCGGCTGGCAAACCGCTGGCATATCGTGACGCGGGATTCGGTCATCCGGCAGCAGCTTTTGTTCCGGGAAGGCGATCCCTATTCACAGCGGCTGGTCGCGGAATCGGCGCGCCTGCTCCGGGAGAACGACTACCTGTACACGGCCGTCGTGGAGCCGCTCGGCTACGAAGACGGGGCGGTCGATATCGCGGTCAGGACACGTGACCTGTGGACGCTGATGCCCGGCGGGTCCGTGTCGCGCTCCGGCGGGGAAAACAATTACCGGGTGAGCCTGTCGGAAAAGAACCTGCTCGGCCGCGGCATGCGCCTGCGCCTGTCCCTCGAGGAGGACGTCGACCGCAGGGCCACGACCTTCGAGTTTTCCGACCGCAACTTCGGGCACAGCTGGGTCTCGGTGATGCTCGGGCTGTCCGACAAGTCGGACGGCAACACCTACCTGCTGGACGTCACGAGGCCGTTCTACGCGCTGGATACCCGCTGGTCGGCCGGCGTGAACCTGCGAGCCGACGAGCGCGAGGATCGCCTGTACGAGCTCGGCGAGGAAGTCGCCGAGTACCGCCACGAGTCCGACTATTTCAGGCTCTTCGGCGGCTGGTCGGACGGTCTCGAGAACGGCTGGGTACGGCGCTGGACCGCCGGTGTGGTGTACGACGACCAGGCCTTTTCCGAAGCGGAAGTTCCGGAGCTGCCCGCGCTGATTCCCGCCGACCGGCGCCTGGTCTACCCGTATATTGCGCTGGAACTCCTCGAGGACGATTTCGAGGTAACGTCGAACCGCGAGCAGATCGGGCGGCCGGAAGACTTCTACATGGGGCGGCGGCTCACGGTGAGCCTCGGCTACGCCGCGCAGGCCTTCGGTTCCGACAGGGACGCCATGGTGTATGCGGTGGAGGGGAGCCGGGGCTTTGGCGACATCAACCATAAAGCGCTGCTTCTCTCGGGGAAGGCGTCCGGACGGGTCGACGGCAGCGATGCCGTGAACACCGTGACGGAGCTCGGCGCGCGCTATTACAACCAGGTTTCGGACAAGCGCCTGTTCTTCATGACGCTGGACGCGAAGCGGGGGCACGACCTCGATCTCGAGAACCCGATCGAGCTCGGCGGCGATACCGGCCTTCGCGGGTATCCGCTGCGCTACCAGGCGGGCGATGCCAGCCTGTTGTTCACGATAGAGCAACGCTATTACACCGACTGGTATCCCTTCCGGCTGGTTCGGGTCGGCGGCGCGATCTTCGCCGACGTCGGCCGCACCTGGGGAGACAATCCGGCAGGCGCCGATTCACTGGGCTGGCTCAAGGACGTCGGCTTCGGGCTGCGCTTCGGTCCAACGCGCGGCGGCGATCACGAGGTGATCCACCTCGACGTCGCCTTCCCGCTGGACGGCGACCCGTCGATCGACGACGTGCAGATACTGCTGGAGTCGAAGGCGAGCTTCTGACGGCTCCCGGAGCGGCTACAGGCTGCGCCGGGCGGCCGTCAGCGTGTTCGACATCAGCATCGCGATCGTCATAGGCCCGACGCCGCCCGGCACCGGGGTGATCGCGCCGGCGATTTCGACGGCCTGCTCGAAATCGACGTCGCCCGTGAGCTTCGTCTTTTGCTCGCCGTCGACGGTCTGCTCGATCCGGTTGATGCCGACGTCGATCACGGTTGCTCCGGGCTTCAGCCAGTCGCCCTTGACCAGCCGCGCCCGCCCCACGGCCGCCACCAGGATATCGGCCTCGCGCACCACCGCGGGGAGGTCGGGCGTGCGGCTGTGGCAGATCGTGACCGTGGCGTTCGCCTGGAGCAGGAGGCTCGCCATCGGCCGGCCGACGATGTTGGAGCGGCCGATGACCACGGCACGCAGGCCCGACAGGTCGTTCCCGTGACGGCCCTCGATCATGAGCAGGCACCCGGCCGGGGTGCACGGCACGAAGGCCTGGTCAACCGCTCCGGCCGTGACCTTGCCGATGTTGTTGAAGTGAAAGCCGTCGACGTCTTTCGCGGGCAGGACGGCCTGGGTGATTGCGCGCTCGTCGAGGTGACCCGGCAGCGGCAGTTGCACGAGGATGCCGTGTATCGCGGGATCGGCGTTCAGGCGTTCGATGAGCGCGAGGACCTCCTGCTGGGTGCTCTCGGCTGCCAGCGTGTGCTGCACGGAATGGAAACCGCAGGCGCGGGCCGTGCGGGTTTTGCTGCGCACGTAGACCTGGCTTGCGGGATCGTCGCCGACGAGGACGACGGCGAGGCCGGGTTTTATCCCGTGCCGCTCCAGCAGCTCGACTGCGCCGGCGGTAACCGCCTCGGTAAGCCTGGCTGCCTTGGCTTTGCCGTCGATGAGCGTTGCACCTGCCATTTAGGATCCTCGAGCTGCCGGTTGCGGGGAATTCTTCGCGAGCGGGATGCGGAGCGCGCAAGATAGTACCCGCTGTCGGCGGGGCGGGTAAACAGCCCGGCAGCGCGTAAGAACTCTAGCGCACGGCGATGCCGATGAAGACCACCAACCACAGCAAGAGCAGCACGATCCAGCTCAGCGCGAACAGCTGAAACCTGAGCATGACGCGGTTGGACGTCAGGTGCACGTAGCTGTGCGCGGCGCGAAGCAGCACGTAAGACCAGGCGAGCAGTACCGGCAGCCAGCCCGCCTGCTGCGTGACGAAGGCGATCAGTACGATCACGTAGAGCAGCACCGGCGCTTCGAACAGGTTGCGCACGTGGCGCGCGTGCACCCGGAGCACCTCGGGTTCGTCAAAACCGCGGAAGGCCTGGAAAAACCGCGGGTCGATCTCCCCGCGGCGGGCCGCGCCGAAGCGCAGGTGGCCAAGCCGGTACACGCACGCCGCGGTCAACGCGAAAAGAGCCAATGCCGGATACAGGATGCTCATGAACTATTCCCCCCGTCGGTTGTAACGCCGGCGTCAGGCGCCGACGAGCTTGCTGCGAAAAATGAAAAAAACCGCGCCCAGGATGCACAGGGCCGCCCACAGGTAATCCAGCTTGAGCGGCTCCTTGAGGTACAGCAACGCGAAGGGGACGAAGACCGACAGGGTCACCACTTCCTGCAGGACCTTGAGCTGCGCTACGGACATCACCGTGTAACCGATGCGGTTGCCCGGCACCTGCAGCAGGTATTCAAAGAAGGCGATCCCCCAGCTGGCGAGCGCGGCGACGAGCCACGGCTTGTGGCTGAGCTCCTTCAGGTGGGCATACCACGCGAACGTCATGAACACGTTGCTCAGGGTCAGCAACAGGATCGTCAGCAGTACCGGGCGCATCGGGCAGGAAGTATATACCCGGTATACAGGCCCGGGTATCCGGCGGAAATCAGTTTCCAAAAGCAGGCATGAGTCCGGGATAATAGCGGCTCATCCGCAAGTCGAGGAGACACGCATGAAAAAGGCTTCCGCAAGACACATCCTGGTCGATACGGAGACTCGCGCTCAGGAGTTGAAAGACCAGATCGAGGGCGGGGCCGATTTCGCCGCGCTGGCAAAGGAACATTCGTCCTGTCCGTCCGGCCAGCGGGGCGGGGAGCTCGGGGAGTTCGGACCGGGCATGATGGTCCGGGAGTTCGACGAGGTCGTTTTCAGCGCCGAGCTGAACACCGTGCAGGGGCCGGTGAAGACGCAGTTCGGCTACCACCTGCTCGAGGTGACCAGCCGCACCGGGTGAGCCCGGCTGACCGGGCTGCCGGGTGGTGATCGCGTGAGGAACCTGCGCGCGCTCGTCGTCCTTGCCGCGCTGACCGCCAACACGATCCTGTGGTGCATGCCGCTGTTCGTGCTGGCGGTCGTCAAGCTGCTGGTGCCCGTACCGTCGTTGCGGCGCGCAATCACCGGCTCCCTGATGTCGATCGGCGAAAGCTGGGTCAGCGGCAACGCGTTCATTCTCGGGCTCGACGGTAAACAGCTCGAGGTCCGCGGCGCGGACGGCCTGAATCGCCGCGGCTGGTATCTCGTCGTGTCGAACCACCGGACGTGGGTCGATATCGTCGTGCTGCAGACGGTGTTCAACCGCCGTATTCCTTTCCTCAAGTTCTTCATCAAGCAGGAGCTCGTCTGGTTCCCGTTCCTGGGAGTGGCGTGGTGGGCGCTCGACATGCCGTTCATGAAGCGCTATTCGAAGTCCTACCTCGCGAAGCACCCGGAAAAGAAGGGGGAGGACCTGCGGGCGACGCGCGCCGCGTGCGAGAAATTCCGGGAAATGCCGACGTCTGTGATCAACTTCGTCGAAGGAACGCGCTTCACCGAGGAAAAAAAGGTGAAGCGCGCCTCGCCCTACCGGCACCTGCTGCCCCCGCGAGCCGGCGGCATCGCCCTGGCGCTGACGTCCATGGGCTCGATGTTCGACGCGATCCTCGACGTCACGCTCGTGTACCGCCAGGGTACGGTCGACTTCTGGAAGCTGTGCCGCGGCGACGTCGATGCGGTCGTGGTCGATATCGAGCAGCGCGCTGTCGAGGCGTGGATGATGCAGGGCGACTACGGGGAGGATCGTGAATTCCGGGCCACGTTCCATCGGTGGTTGAGCGGAATCTGGCAGGAGAAGGATCGGAAAATAGAGGTCATGCGAAAGGGGCTAAATTCGCGGGAAGCATCGGGTACAATGCCCGAAGTATCGACGACGGCAGGCAATCCCGATGCCCATTAACCGCAACTACGATACCGTGGCTTTCGACGTGCGTGAGCACGCGACCATCCTGTTTTTCGCCCACACCACCGACACCGGCGACATCGACGACTACCTGCTCCTCATGCGCGCCGAGGGCGAGGACTACGACGAGTCGATGTACATTGAATTCAACGAGCGCGAGCTCGCCGGGCACGACCTGGTGCGAGAGGCGCGGCTCACCGGCAACGTGCTGACGCTTGCGCTGCACGAGCCTGCCCGGTCGCTGCAGGGTGCCGACGAGATCGTCCTGACCTACGACGACACCGCCGCGAACAAGGCCAGCGTGGAGGCCGGGGCTTTCCGGGTGCTCGGCGATACCCTGGCCGGCGGGCACGCCTGACCTGGATACCGGCTCACGTTCCCCGCGCTGGAGCGTCTACGTCCTGCGCTGCCGGGATGGCTCCCTGTACACCGGCATCGCGACCGACGTAAAACGCCGCATCGCCGAGCACGAGTGCAGCCCCAGGGGCGCAAAATACCTCCGCGGCCGCGGACCGTTCACCCTGGTTTTCCAGGCCGAAATGGGCGATCGCGCCCTCGCCACCCGCGCCGAGCTGAAACTCAAGCGCCTCCCCAAGCCCGCCAAGGAACGCCTGTTGGGGGTCGGACCGCGCCAGGTAGCTGAAATACTGAAGAATTGGTCCACGGCCGGCGCGGTTTCAGAGCCTTGATCGACGCTTTTCGGGCTCGTTCAAGCCTGAATAGCGGGCGGAATCGGCCTGTTTAGTCAGCAGACCCAACTTGGGGAGGCCCGCCCCCAAACAGCGGGACCGGGAGGGCCAGGGGGAGGCGCTGGAGGTCAGCGAGGTCGTTGAGGCGGGCGGCCGTGGCGGGGACATCGTCGATCATGGCCGGCGGGAGGGTGAGCGTGCCGAAGGGGCGGGTGTAGTCGTCGAAGTGGATCGGGTAGACCCGCGAGGCGCCGGTGCGGGTGACGGTCTCGTCCCAGTAGCGCTGCGTGTAGCCTGGGCCGAGCCCGGACAGGCCGGCTACCGACAGGAAAACCACGTCCGCTTGCACGCCTTCGAGCTTGCCTTCGATGAAACCGGCGCTGCCCTGCACGAGCGCGCTACCCTGCGGATGCTCGATGAGCACGGACCAGCAGATGCCGGCCTTCCAGTCGGACACACGGGCCGGTTGCCCCAGCGCCTCGGTTATCGTGCCGGCGAACCAGGTCTCGCCGCCCGGCCCGAGCGGCGCATGCGCCGTTTCGAGCAGCGTGATCGTGAAGTCGCCGAACTGGCGCGATTCACCGTCGGCCAGGATCTGGTACTGGCTCACCGGCACGCCGGCGCCGCGCGCGATGTTGGCGGCCGATTCCGATCCAAGCACGATGCCGGTCGTGCGATTGGCGACGTGGCCCACGTCCATGGCATGGTCGAAGTGCGCATGCACCGGGACGATCGCGGCCAGGCGATTGATGCGGAACTCGGCCAGGCCGTAGTTGATCGTCGCGAGATCCGAGTGGACGCGGCGCCGCAACAGGATGTCACCCGCGCTGAGCCGGGTGAACGTCCCGTCCGTGAGAATCTGCGTTTCACCGTCGTCGAACAGCAGTGTCGTGATGCCCAGCCACGTCACCGTGACGCCGTCGCCGGTGTCTCCCGCGGCGGCCGCGACCGGCCAGCCGAGGGTGGAAACGGGCGGGCGGTCCTGCCATTCCCACGCGAGGGCGGCAACCGCGGCGGCGATGACAGTAGCGGCGGAGACGGCTGCGATCCGGAGCCACCGGGACAAGCTGGCCATGGGCCGACTCTACCTGATAACCCGGCGGCGAAGGCGAGACGGAAATCCCGGTACGGGGGTCAGGAGAAGCTGAGCTGGGCGCGAAAATCCCGCGCCGAATCCTCGTCGGTAAGCGCAGCCGATTTGACCGTCAGCCAGACGGCGTCCCAGTCCTTTACCCGGCACGGCCCGAATACGAACTTGGCGACGTAGTTGTCGAGGTCGCGCAGCCGCACCGCGTTCCGGACCTTCGGCGCGGTAAGCTGCGCCGGCCCGGTGAATACCACCAGGCTCGCGACGGGCACTTCGGGCACGACGTTCTGCAGTGCTTTCGTGCGGCCGGCGTTCTGGATGACCGGGTTCAGGAATTTGCGCTGCCGCACGCCGTCGACGTTCTTCCACTGGGGCTCATTTTCGCTTCCGAACACGATGCCGTCGCAGTGCTTGACCTGGATGCAGAGAATGCCGCCGGAGGTCAGCACGGCGCAGTCGATTTTCGTCAACCCGCCGTAGGCGCCCGGGATGATGAGGTTCTCGATCAGGTCGGGGCTGCGCCTGCGGAGCACGCGGCGGAGGCGGCGCCGTCCGCGCCGTTCGCCGATCGTGCGCTTTACGCGGGCGGCCGAGCCGCGGGCGACCAGGAGCAGCAGCAGCAGGAACGCGGCGACGATCACGCTCGCCGGCACCAGGGAAACAGAGACACCGGTCGCGATCTCCGGCGCCTGCCCCACGCCCAGCAGGTCGTCCGCCGCAGCGCTGGCGGCGACGCAGGATGGGATCAGGAAGCTCAGCAATCGGCGGATCATGCGTCGAGGCTAGGTGTAACGGGCATGCCACGCATCGTAGTCCGTCACGTTTTGGAATTCCACCGGCCACTTTCACGGCGCGCCGGCGCTGTCACACCCGTTGCCGGCGCCAGCGGCCGCGGCGGAATACGGCCACGGCGAGCACGGTCAGCGTCGACTCCGAGATGATGATGGCCCAGAACACGCCGTTCGGCCCGAACCCGGCGCCGGTCGCCAGCGCGTACGCGAGCGGGATCTCCAGCAGCCAAAAGCAAATCAAATTGAGGAGAGACGGGGTCCACGTATCGCCGGCGCCGTTCATGGCCTGCACGACGATCATGCCGACGGCGTACATGGGGTAGCCGATGCCGAGGATGCGCAGGCAGCTGGTGCCGTAGCGCATGACCTCCGGGTCCTCCGAGAACAGCGCCACGACGGAGGGTGCCGCGACGACCATGGCCCCGCCGAGCACGAGCATGAGCGCCGCGTTGCAGCGCGCCGCCAGCCACGTCGTTTGCTCGGCCCGCCCGGGTTTACCCGCCCCGAGGTTCTGCCCCACCAGGGTGGCCGCGGCGTTGCCGAGTCCCCACGCCGGCAGCAGCGCGAACTCGATCAGCCGCAGCCCGATCGTGTAGGCGGCCACCGGCGCGCTGCCGTAAAGCGCGACCACGCGCATGATCACGATCCAGCTCGCGGTAGCGATCAAAAACTGCCCGACGCCGCCTACCGAGATCTGCACCAGCCGGGCGAGCAGGGCGGCGACGATGCGGCAGTGCCGCACGCCGAGCCTCAGGCGGCCCCGGCCCGCGAAAAGGTGCCAGGCCAGGTACACGACGCCGGTCCCGCGGCCGATGGTCGTGGCGACCGCGGCGCCGGTAACCCCCATTTCGGGAAAAGGTCCCGCGCCGAAAATCAGGCACGGGTCGAGCACGATGTTGATCCCGTTGGCGAGTGCCAGCGAGCGCAGGGCGACGGGCGCATCGCCCGCGCCGCGAAACGCCGCCGTCAGGAGGAACAGGTAGATGATGCTGGCCGAGCCGCCGAGCATCACGGCGGTATAACCGCGGCCTTCCGCGATCACGGCTCCGCTGGCGCCCATCATCCGCAGGAGGTCCGCGGCGAACAGGATGCCGCCGATCCCGATCAGGATCGAGAACAGCGCGCCTACCCAGATTGCCTGCCCCGCGACGGCGGCTGCGCCATCCGGGTCGCCCGCGCCGATGCGGCGTGACACCATCGCCGTGACCCCCATGCCGAATCCGATCGCGATCGCGTACAGCACGGTAACGAGCGCTTCTGTCAGCCCGACGGCGGCAACGGCATTGGTGCCGAGCAGGGAAACGAAGATGATGTCGACCAGTGCGAAGACCGCCTCCATCGACATCTCGAGCATCATCGGGATGGCGAGCAGCCCGAGCGGGCGGCCGATGGACCCGGTCGTGAAATCGGCATCGTTCTCGCGCAACGACTCGAGGAGGAAATCCCGGAAGCGGCGCCACGAGGGAACCGCGGCGGCGGGGGAGACGTCAGTCATGGTGACCCATATGAAGGAGACGCATTGTGAATGAGTTCTGGCCGGTCCTGCTGCTCCTCGCGCTCTTCCTTGCCTACATTGCCGCCAAGGTCGTCCATTACGTCCGGAAGAGCCGGCAGCAATGGGAACATGTCGACCGCAGCAAGCTGAAGGAGTGGCAGGACGACGACGAGTGGTAGGGCCCGGGAGCGCGGATTATGCTTTACACTCACGGCATCGGGGAACCAGGGGCGGGGCATGACCACGGAATGTAGCAGGGCGGTGCAGCAGGGTAGCAGGGACGCGCGCCGCAAGATGATTGCCGCCGGCATCATTGCCGCGGCCACCGCGCTGGTCGGGCTTGCCGCCTGCGGGAAGCAGCCGGATACAGCCGTCGACTCCGAAGCGGCGCGCGCCGCCGTGGAAGCGACGGCCAGGGAACATGCCGGTGACACCGGCGCGCCGAACGAAGCGGCCGCCGTCCCGCCCGAGCGCGCGGTCGTGGCGGAAACCCTGCCCTACGCCGAAGTCGACGACAGGCTGTCGTACGGTCATTTCGTATTCCCGTCGGACATGGTCGAGCCGCTGCCGGCGCTCATCGTGGTGCACGAATGGTGGGGGCTGAACGAGGGTATGCGCGCGCTGGCGGACCGGCTGGCGGCGGAAGGTTACATCGTGCTCGCGGTCGACCTGTTCGGCGGCGAGGTCGCGGAAACCCCGGACCAGGCTCGCAAGCTGATGATGCAGGCCCTCGAGAACCCGGCGGCGGCCGAAGAGAACATTCGCCAGGCCTACCAGTTCGTGCGGGATACGGCCGGCGCGCCGCGGATCGCATCAATCGGCTGGTGCTTCGGCGGAACCTGGGCGTTCAATGCCGCCACGCTGTTCCCCGAAGAGCTGGACGCGGCGGTGGTCTACTACGGGCAGGTCGGCACGGACGTGGCAACGCTGGCGAAGCTCGAGCTGCCGATCATGGGGCACTTCGCCGAAGACGATCGCTCGATTCCGATGGAGACGGTGCAGCAGTTCGCGCAAGCGCTGGAAGATGCGGGCGTTGTGCACGACATCCACGTTTACCCGGGGGTCCGGCACGCGTTTGCCAACCCGAGCGGCAACAACTACGACGCCGAAGCGGCCAGGCAGGCCTGGGAGCGTTCCCTGGCATTCCTCGACCGGCACCTCCGACCCGGGACAGGGCTTTAGCGCTTCAGCGCTCGCCCGGGCTCCCGGCGGGCACCGTGCAGGCGAGCGTCACGGCGAGCGGCTGCACCACGTAGCGGATCCCGGAGCTGTCCTCGTCGCCGCAGACCAGCGACGCCTGCGCGGAGACTACGCCGGGCACGGTCAGCTGTGGCGCCGCGTTCATCGCAGGCGTGTCGACGCAAAAGTCGTCCACCGCGACCGGCGCCAGCTGGCGTGCGGGTACCCTCAGCACGAACTCCCCGGCGGTTTCCAGCTCGCCGCCGGACAGCGACAGCCGGCTATCGGCGATGCTGATGGAGAGCGAGCGGGGCGTCCGGCTGCCGGCGCACGCGGCGTCTACTTCGAAGCGATACTCCAGGCTCGGCAGCTCGATGAACCGTCGACCCGGAGCCCTGGCGGTGACCGGAATAACCGGCGGTTCGGCTGCAAGCTCGAGGCGATCGGGAGCCGCTTCCCCGGCATCGGCGGCCGGGAATACAAACAGCATGCATAGCGCGCAAAGGAGTCTGGTCGTCACGGGCGACAGCCTACGGGAGGCCGGGAAAAAAACAAGCGGAACCTGCCGTCATGCTACGCTCCTGCCTTTGCGGGCGGACAGGCCCGGACGCTGCAGATCCTCGATGAACAGCCTGATGAACGTGACCTACAAGGTGGTACGCCGTATCGTGGTTGCGGTCGTCGGCACTACCGTGCTGTTGCTCGGCGTCGTCATGATCGTGACGCCGGGGCCGGCGCTGGTAGTGATCCCGGCGGGACTCGCCATTCTTGGCCTGGAGTTCGCGTGGGCCCGTTACTGGCTCCGCAAGGCCCGCCGCACGATCAGCTCGCAAACCGCCAGGGTTCGCGGCAACGGCGCCGAAAAGCGGCGGGGAAACAGCGGTAAAAACAGGAGCCGGGGCGGCTAACCGAATTCGTTCGGCATCCGTTCCGACACGGGACGGGCCCCGGCTCCCTAATGGCACGGCAAGGGGGAGTTGCCGCCGGACCCTCCGGTCCGTTTCGAGCGCGACCGTCCATGGCCGCGCCTCCGGCTGCCGCCGCCCGGGCCTCGGGGGAGAGGGCCCGGGCCGGCGGCCGCCGTTCTTGCTCGAGAATTATTTAAAGGTCGCTGACCAGCACCAGCGTGGCCGGGCCGAGCCGCTCCGTCTCCAGCGGCAGCTTGAGGTCGCTGACCGCGGTCAGGGCGCCTGCGGTGACGGCGTCGGCGTCCTTTTGCAGCCGGGCTTCGAGCTCCTGCTGCAGCGTCTGGCTCGTCACGGCGGCAACCTTGAATTCCGCCGCCGTCGCGGCCTCTTCGGCCAGCGCCGGGCCGGGCAGTGTGCCGGTGAGTAGTGCCGCGACAAGTAGCGCGGCGCCTGTTGTGTATTTCATGTCTTGTTCCTTGTTTTTTCGTCGCCGCCTTCTATGGCAGCCGCGTGTGGGTTCGCTCTCTATAATGCAGAACTCGTGCCAACTTGAATAAAGTAATCAAATCAATAGGATAGATGTAAATCGGCTATTACGGATTTCCGTTAAACACGAAACCCCGTGTCCTTATTTACGGAATTTCGTGTATAATTCCCGGCATGACGCCAAGCAACGATTACCAATGGCTTTTTCGCCGCGCCCCCGCCATGGCCACCTCGATCGGCCGTGACGGCTGCTACCTGGACGTGAACGACGCCCTGCTCGACCGCCTGGGCTATGCCCGGGAGGAGATGATCGGGCGCCGGCCCGTGGAATTCGTGACACCTGAAAGCGCGGAGCGCATCGAAAAGGAGTTCCTGCCGAAACTCAGGCGCACCGGCCGGCTGGAGAACAAGCCGATCCAGTTCGTCTCGAAAGCGGGTGAGATCGTCAACTGCCTCACCAACTCCGTGATCGAGCACGACCCGGACGGCCGTTTCATCCGCACCATCGCCATGTACATGGAAGTCGCGGACCAGGCGCGCGTCGACTGGCAATACCGGCAGCTCTACCGGGCGACGCCAGCCATGCTGCACACCATCGATCCGGACGGCTCCATCGTCACGGTCACCGACCGCTGGCTCCACAAGATGGGATACAGCCGCGAGGAGGTCGTCGGCCGGCCAATCATCGACTTCTTCAGCCCGGAGGATCGGGAGGACCATTCCGCGAGCCTCTTGCAGCGCGCCATCAGCGGAGGCGGGTTCACCAACGAGGAACGGCGGATGGTGACGCGCGAGGGCAAGGTGCTGGAGGTCCTGCAGTCCGCCGTCTCGGAGCGGGACTCGTCGGGCCGCGTGTACCGGATGCTGGTCGCGTCCAAGGACGTCACCGAGCGCAACGAGGCGGAGCGGGCGCTGCGCGCCACGCTGGCCGAGAACGCGCGGCTGCGCGAGGAGCTCGAGCGCGAGCGCGATTACCTGCGCGAGGAGGTGAACGTCTCGATGAACTTCGGCCGCATCGTCGGCAAAAGCGCGGCGCTGAAGCACATGCTGGAGCAGGTCGAAGCGGTTGCGCAGACTCCGGCCAACGTGCTGGTGCTGGGCGAGACCGGCGTCGGCAAGGAACTCGTTGCCCGCGCCATCCACGCCAGCAGCCCGCGCGCGAACGCACCGCTCGTCAAGGTCAACTGCGCGTCCATCCCGAAGGACCTGTTCGAGAGCGAGTTTTTCGGCCACGTGAAAGGCGCTTTCACCGGCGCGCACCGCGACCGCGTCGGGCGATTCCAGCTCGCCGACGGCGGTACGTTGTTCATGGACGAGGTCGGCGAGATCCCGCTGGAGTTGCAGGGCAAGCTGCTCAGGGTACTGCAGGAAAGGGAATTCGAACGCGTCGGCGACGACGCCACGCGCCGCGTGGACGTGCGCGTGATCGCGGCGACCAATCGCGACCTCGGGCAGCTCGTCGCCGACGGCAAGTTCCGCGAGGACCTGTACTACCGCCTGAGCGTGTTCCCGATCGAAGTGCCGCCGCTCAGGGCCCGCAGTGAGGACGTCGTGCAGCTCGCCCAGCATTTTCTCGACGTGACCTGCAAGGACTTCGGGCGCAAGCCGATCAAGCTGACGCGCACCCAGGTCGCTGCCATCACCGGCTACGGCTGGCCCGGCAACGTGCGCGAGCTGAAGAACGTCATCGAGCGCGCGGTGATCCTGTCACAGGGCAGCGTGCTGCGCCTGGACCTCGCACTGCCGGAGATCGCGTTGCAGCCCGACGACGCCCCGGCCCTCAAGGAAGCCCCGGGGGACGAGGTGCTCACTGAAAAGGAACTTAGGGCCCTGCAGAAGAAAAACATCCTCACGGCGCTCAAGCACGCCAACTGGCGAGTCTCCGGCAAGGGCGGCGCCGCGGAGCTCCTTGGAATCCGGCCCACGACCCTGAACGACCGGATCAAGACCTACGGCATCAAGAAACCGCACTGACGGCTATAATGACCCGATGGCCAACCTGATCACGCTGAGCCGGCTGCTTTTGCTGATGGTGGTCGTCCTGATCGCGTATCAGCCGTATTCGTGGTGGCACGTCGTCAATGTGGCGCTGCTGATCCTGGTATTCGTCAGCGACGGGCTCGACGGCTACGTGGCGCGCAAGCGCAACGAGGAGAGCGTGTTCGGCGCGATGTTCGACATCGCCAGCGACCGTATCGCCGAGCTCACCATGTGGATCGTGCTGGTCGACCTCGGGATCGTGCCCGTGTGGGTGCCGCTGGTTTTTATCGTTCGCGGCACGATTGTTGATACGATCCGGGCAAACCAGGTGACCACCGCGCACGAGACGCCATTCTCGATGCTCGAGACTCCCCTGGGCAAGTGGCTGGTGGCGGGCAAGTTCATGCGTATTTTCTACGCGGTACTGAAAGCGACGACCTTCTGCTGGCTGCTGCTGATAGCACCGCTGCCGGAGCTGCTGCCGGGGATTTGGTCGCGCTGGTCTTCGTTGCTGGAGACCATCGGGGTCGTCCTTGTGTACCTGTCGGTGCTGACCTGTGTCATCCGCGGACTTCCGGTCATAATGGAGTTCGCCTATAACGAGAAAGACAACTTCGCTCCCAGGCGAGTGAAACTGGAATGATCAATGCGGCTGGCAATCTTCGACGTCGACGGCACTCTCGTGGCAGGGAAAAGCACCGAGAAGCGATTCATCGGATGGATGCTGCGCCGCGGCCACATCGGTCCCCGCCAGCTGCTCGCCGCCGCCTGGTTCGTCCTGCGCTGGTCACCGCGCTACGGCCGTCACGTCTTCCGCAAGAACAAGGCATGGCTTAGCGGCCTGGCGGAGGATACCGTCGAGCGGGAGGCCTCCGTCTTCGTCACCGAACGGTTGAGCGACGACGACTGGATTGCGCCGGCCGTCGCGGAGCTGCGCCGTCACCTGGAGCGCGGCGACACCGTCGTGCTGCTCTCCGGCAGCCCACAGCCGATCGTCGACCTGCTGTGCCGGCAATTCGGCGCGAATCAAGGGCTCGGTACCCGCTGCGAGGTGGTTCAGGGCCGCTACACGGCACGGCCTGCGACGTGCCACCCATTTTTCGACGAGAAAGTTGCATTGTTGTCGCGCATCTGTGAAGAATACGGCGTCGCCCGCAAGGACGTCAGCGCCTACGCTGATTCGCGCTTCGACATACCACTGCTGTCCAGGGTGGGGCATCCGGCGGCGGTGTGTCCGGACAAGCGCCTCGCCAGATGGGCGACGGCCAACAACAGCCGAATAATCCAGAACGACAGTCGAACGCTTGAACTACAAAACAACATCGACGCCGGCGCGAGGGCCGGCCGGCAGGCCAACAGGCAGTAGCGCGCCTGCAACCGGGGGGCGGGGATGGTCCGGGGGCTAGCGGCACTCTCCGCGCTCGTTTTCGCGTTCTGCATTGCCGGGGGCGCGGCCGCCGGTGAAGCACTGCCGAAGTCCGTGCAGGCGGCGCTGGGATACCGCAACCTGCCGCCGGACTCCTTGAGCCTGTACGTCGAGAACGTCACAACCGGCGAGCCGGTGCTCACCTGGAACGAGGACGAGCCGCGCAACCCGGCGTCGGTCATGAAGCTCCTGACCACGCTGGTGGCCATGGACGCGCTCGGCCCGACGTACCGCTGGAAGACGGACGTCTATCTCCTGGGCGAGGTCGAAGGCGACACGCTGAAAGGCGACCTCCTGCTCAAGGGCTACGGCGACCCCTATCTCGTCGACGAGCGTTTGTGGCAGGTCGTGAGGTCCATTCGCCGCGCCGGCATCAAGACCATCTCCGGTGACCTCCTGCTCGACGACAGCTACTTCGATATCTCGGATTACGATCCGGGCGCGTTCGACAACCGCCCGCTGCGGGCATACAACGTCGCGCCGAACGCCCTGATGATGAACTTCAAGGCGGTACGCTACATCTTCCAGCCGGATGCCACCACGTCCAAGGTCGATCTCAGCCTGGAACCGGCACTCGACAACCTGCAGGTCGTCAATCACCTGGCGCTCGCCAACGGCAGCTGCCGGGGGTACCAGCGCGGCATCACCATCACCGCGAACGAAAGCGTGGACGAGATGATCTTCAGCGGCACCTTTCCAAGCGGCTGCCGCTCCTATTCGTTGTACCGCACGGCGCTCAGTCACAACGAATTCGCCTACGGCATGTTCCGGGCGCTGTGGCGCGAGGGCGGAGGCGAGCTTGCCGGCGGTTGGAAAAACGTGGTCTACAGCGAGGACGGCGAGCCGTTCCTGAGCTTCGATTCGCTTCCGCTGACCGACATCGTCACGAGGGTCAACAAGCACAGCAACAACGTCATGGCTCGCCAGGTGCTCCTGACGCTCGCCGCCGAGAAATTCGGCCCGCCCGGCCGGCTGGAGAACGGTCGCAAGGCGGTCGTTCAGTGGCTGGAGGAGCACGGCATGGCGTTCGACGGGCTGGTGCTCGACAACGGCTCGGGACTGTCGAGAAATGCCCGGATTACGGCAGCCCAGGTCGCGGCGCTTCTCCGGTACGCGTTTCACAGTCCGTTCATGCCCGAATTCATGTCGTCACTTTCGGTGACCGGTCTCGACGGTACGCTGCAGCGCCGCTTCGAGGGCGACCCGCTGGCGGGCATGGGGCACATCAAGACCGGTACGCTCGACGACGTCACGGCGATCGCCGGTTACCTGCAGGGGCGCTCGGGCAATCGTTACATCGTCGTCTCACTGCAGAACTACGGCGGCGTGCATCGCGGCACGGGTGACGAGGTGCAGGCGGCGCTCCTCAAGTGGCTGTACCAGATGTAGTGGGTCGACCGGGCGGGAAGCGCATGCGATCGATTACCGGAATTCTGCTGCTCTCCCTACTGCCGCTCACGGCGGCGGCGGAACCCGCCTACGTGACGGACACCCTGCAGCTCGGGCTGCACCGCGCCGCCGACACCAGCGACCGCGCCTTCCGGACGCTGGAAAGCGGCCAGGCCCTGGAGGTGCTGACGCGCGATCGCTATTACGCGCAGGTGCGCCTCCCGGACGGTACCGTCGGCTACGTGAAAGCAGCCTACCTCGTCGGTGACAAGCCGGCCAAGCTGATCGTCGCCGAGACGCGGGCCGAGCAGCAGCAGCTGGAGCAGGAGATCGCCGCCCTGAAGCAGCAGTTCGCCGGGCCGGCCGAGACGATCAGCGCCCTGGAAGCCCGGCTGGCGGAACAGGAGGCCACGATCGAGGCGAACCTTGCGCAGGTAGCGGAACTGCTCGACGCCAATGCAACCTATGCCGCGCGCGCCGAGCAATACCAGTACAGCCTGCCGATGAGCTGGGTTGGCGCCGCGCTGGCGGTATGCCTGTTCGCCGGTTTCGTGGGCGGCTGGTGGTGCCTGGACTACCGCAGCCGCCGTCGTCACGGCGGCGTGCGGATTTACTGAGTGCCGCGCTAAAGCCGTTCCAGGTTCCGGCGCGAGTCTTCCGCGGAGCCAATCGTCGACCGGACCGCGTGGTGCGGCATGGCGTCGAAGCGGTCGTTGCGGTGACTGTGCGACAGCCTGCGGATGCCGTCCACTTCGCGCATGATCAGGCGGGCGCGGCTGATGACGGCATCGCCTGCCGCCGTGATGCCGTCCAGGCTCTTGCCCCGGCGCGTGAAGATCTGCAGGCCCAGCTCGTCCTCCAGCAGCTTGAGCTGCTTGCTGACGCCGGGCTGCGAGGTATAGAGACGATCCGCCGCCGCCGTGATGTTGAGGCCGTTGTCCACAATCGCGAGTAAATACTTCAGTTGTTGTAGCTTCATGACGGTTTCATTGGAGTGCCCGACAGGTGAGTAGACCAGTGTCGGCGGTGTTCGTTTCAGCCAATCGCCGGGGATTCGCCGCGGTGCTTTAGAATTTTCCGTTATGTGCAAAGTTCGGCTCTTTATCCGTAAACAGCTGAAAAGCAAAGCGAAAACGCGACAAGGCTGAGACGCCGTTCACAGCGCTCGCCGCGCGGCCGTGGCATCGTGGACGGCTCGTGGTACCGGAGAGCCGCATGCCAGCGGACCTGCCGAATCATTCCGCCGGTGACGATGTGGCCGCAGACCGACAGTCCCTGCACGATCGTCTCGCCGGCGAAACCGCCCGCGCCGACCAGGCCGAGCGCGAGCTCAAGCTCGTCTACCAGATCGACGAGAAGATTCACGGCCGTGAGCGCAGCCATGCCCGTCTTGCCCTGCTGGTCGGTCAGAGCGGCCGCTTCCTCGGAATTGCCTACAGCGTGCTGCTCATTCCGGCGAAGCGCATCCGCATCAGCGCCACGCATTCGAGCTGGAAGGAAGTCAATCGCAAGTCGCTCGACAAGTACCTGGTCGACAAGCTGCTCCCGCGGCTGAAGGGACACCGCGCGCCGGTCGTGTTCGAAATTCCTGCCGTCCCGGGTTCCGCGGACGTTGCCGACCAGGGCTACCAGACCCTCGTTTGCCCCCTGGTCGACCGGCTGGGCAACCTGGAAGGCCTGCTCGCGCAGCTCGGACGCGTCGACGGCCAGCCTTTTGGCGCGTCGGACTCGCGTTTCATGGCGCACATCGTCCGCAAGGTGGAATACGTTATCGAGCAGTCGTTCGACGCCATGACCGGACTCATGAATCGCGCCGGTTTCGAGGCCCAGCTCGAAGAAGCCGTGCAGTCGCTGTCCGGCCCGGGCGATGCGCACCAGATCCTGTACTTCGATCTCGACAACCTGCACCTCATGAACGACACCTTCGGCCAGCAGGCCGGCGACGAAGTCATTACGCGGTTCGGCCAGGTGCTCGAGGACCAGCTGCCGAAAAACGGCGTGGCGACCCGGCTCACCGGCGACGATTTCGCGATCCTCCTCACGCACAGCTCGCAGGGCGAGGCGCTGGCGCTCGCCCGCGCCGTGCAGGAGAGCAGCCGCAGCCTTCGCTACCTGGAAGGCGACAGGTCGCTGCAGGTTACCGTGAGCGCCGGGGTGGCGGCGTTGCTCGCCGATAACGCGGACGCGCAAACGGCGTTGACGGCCGCGCGCATCGCTTGCGACTCGGCCAAGGACCACGGCCGCGATCGCGTCGAAGTCTATGACCGGGACGACCAGAGCATCGTCCGGCGCTACGACGACATGCACCTCATCGCCGAAATCCAGAAGACGCTGGCAGCCGACGACTTCGTGCTGTTCGCCCAGCCGATAGTGGCGCTGGTAAAGCCGGACAAGCGCCCGCGCTTCGAGGTGCTCCTGCGCATGAGGGACAGCACCGGCAACAGGATCTCTTCCAGCTCGTTTTTCTCCGCGGCCGAGCGCTACCAGCTCATGCCGCAGATCGATCGCTGGGTCGTGTGGTCGGTCACGCGCATGCTGTCGCCGGTTGCCTCGAAGCTGGCCGCGGCCGGCGTGAGCTTTGCCATTAACCTCTCAGGGCAGACGCTCGGCGACGACGGTATCCTGAGCTTCATCGAGGAACAGCTCGAGGCCGGCGGGATCCCGCCGGAAATCGTCTCATTCGAGGTTACCGAATCGGCGGCGGTGTCAAACCGCCGCAGGGCGCAGGCGTTCATCGACGCGCTACGCGCGCGCGGCTGCCGCTTTTCCCTGGACGACTTCGGCGCGGGCCTGAGCTCCTTCGCCTACCTGAAAAGCTTCAAGGTCGATACATTGAAGATCGACGGCAGCTTCATCCGCGACATCACCCGCAATCGCATCTCGGAGTCGATGGTGGCGGCCATCACGCAGGTCGCCCGGGTGATGAAGCTCGAAACCGTCGCCGAGTACGTCGAGAGCCCGGAGACCCGCGAGCTGGTCGCACGCCTCGGCGTCGACTACGCGCAGGGCCACACGGTCGGCAGGCCGACCGAGCTCGAGGCCGTCCTGGCGACTCTCGTCCCGCCGCGGGACCAAGCGCTGTAGCAACCCTCCCGGCCGGCTCCCCTACCGCCGTCGACCATGGCGGGTTCCTCACGGTCATACGTTAGACTCTGCGCGTGACGCCGCCGACGCCCAAGAACCTCGCCTCCGCGATTCGCGCGCTCCCCGACCTGCTGCGCGGCCCCGTCGAGCTGTGGCTGGGGCGATTCCTGGACGTCCACCCGGGCGCGCTGGACACCCTCGACGCCGGTACCGGCGAAACCCTGCTGCGGCTGGTGGCCTGCAGCGACTTCGCCGGGCATACGATCGTTCGCGAGTGGGCCTGGTTTCGCGAGGTGCTGGCGCGGCCGTGCGCGCCGGACCTTCGCTTCGAGCTCGCGGCCGCCGATGCCGTGCAGGGGCGCTTGCGACGGTTCCGCAACCAGCGCCTTTTGCACATCCTGTGGCGGGAAACGGCGGGCCGGGCCGGCACCGCGGCAACGCTCGAATCGCTGTCGACGCTCGCGGACAGCCTGATCGCCGCGAGCGTGCAAAGCGCCGAAGCCCGCCTGCACGAGCGCTGCGGCCGCGTGCGCGATGCCTCCGGCCGCGAGCAGAAGCTCGTGGTGCTCGCCATGGGCAAGCTGGGCGGTCGCGACCTCAACTTCTCGTCCGATATCGACCTGATCTTCCTGTATCCCGCCGACGGCGAATCCGACGGGGCGCGCCGGCTGTCGGCGCAGGAGTATTTCACGCGGCTGTCGCGCCAGGTCGTGACGCTGCTGGAGGAAGTCACCGCGGACGGCTTCGTCTACCGGGTGGACACCCGGCTCAGGCCGTTCGGCGACAGCGGCCCGCCGGTCGTCAGCTTCAGCGCGCTCGAATCGTACCTGTTGCGCCACGGCCGGAGCTGGGAGCGCTATGCCTACCTCAAGGCCCGTCCCGTCGAAACCGCGCCCGGCGGCGGAACGGGCCCGGCGACGGCCGAGCTCATGACGGACGTCATCGAGCCGTTCGTCTACCGCCGCTACCTGGACTACGGCGTGTTCGAGTCGCTGCGCGAGATGCAATCGCTGATCGCTGCCGAAGCCCGCAAGCGCCAGCTTACCGACAACATCAAGCTCGGCCAGGGCGGCATCCGCGAGATCGAGTTCATCGCCCAGTCCCTGCAGCTGGTGCGGGGCGGCAGTGACCGCAATCTGCGGACGACGGGCCTGCAGGCAGCGCTGAAACGGCTGGCGCAGACACGGGATCTTTCCACCGCCGCGGCGGCGGAACTCGATGCCGCCTACCTGTTCCTGCGTCGCACGGAAAACGCCCTGCAGGCGATGCGCGACCAGCAAACGCACGAGTTGCCGGAGGACCCGATCGACCGGGCGCGGCTCGCCCTCGCCATCGGGCTGCCCGATTGGGAGTCCGTACGCGCGGCGGTCGAGCGGCAGCGCCGGATCGTGAGCCGCCACTTTGCCGCCGTGGCGTTTCGAGGCGGGGACGAGCAGCCGGCGCCCGGAACAGGGGAAGCACTGTCCGCGGCGTGGGCTTCGCAGGCGGGCGAGGACGAGTGGTGCTCCCTCCTCGAGAGGTGCGGCTTTCGCGATGCGCCGGCCCTTGCGGCAATCCTCGTCCGCTTCTCCGGCAGCACCGCGGTTGCGCAGGTGGACAGGACGGGCGCGAAGCGTCTCGCGCATTTCGTTCCCGAGCTCCTCGCCGTGCTCCGCGACCAACAAAATCCCGCTATCGCACTGCAGCGGGTATTCGGCGTGCTCGAGAAGATCCTCAGGCGCAGCGCCTACGTGGCATTGCTGAACGAGAATCCGTCCGTCCGCGACCGCCTCGTCGGCCTGTGCGCGAAAAGCGCCTGGCTGGCCGAGGAAATCGGGCGCTATCCGCTGCTCCTGGACGAGCTGCTGGATTCGCGCCTGCACGAGGAGGTGTTGACGCGCGACGAGATGAGCCAGGACCTGGAGCGGCGCCTCGATCGCCTCGCGGAGACCGACAGCGAGCGCCTGGTGGAGACCTTGAGCCAGTTTCAGCGCGCGATGCTGTTCCGCATTGCGGTAGCCGACGTCGCGGGCAACCTGGCGGTCATGAAGGTCAGCGACCGCCTGACGGAGCTCGCCGAGATCGTGCTGCAGAAGGCTCTCGCGATTGCGTGGCGCGACCTCACGGCGAAGCACGGTTGGCCGCGGGCGAAGAACGGGCGCCGTGAGGCCGGATTCGGCGTGGTCGCCTACGGCAAGCTGGGCGGCATGGAGCTGTCGTACCGTTCGGACCTGGACCTCGTCTTCCTGCACGATTCCACCGCTGCCGCGCAGGAAACCGACGGGGACGCGCCCCTGGACAACAACGTGTTCTTTGCGCGGCTGGTGCGCCGGCTCGTGCATTTTCTCAGCGCGCAGACGACCACCGGAGCGATGTACCAGGTGGATACCCGGCTGCGGCCGAGCGGCCAGTCCGGCCTGCTCGTTACCAGCGTCGAGGCGTTCGAGCGCTACCAGGAGGAAAACGCCTGGACCTGGGAGCACCAGGCGCTGTTGCGCAGCCGGCCCGTTGCCGGCAGCGCCCTGATCGCAAGGGAGTTCGAGCGCGTGCGCCGCGAAACGCTCACGACGCGCGTGCGCCGGGAACGGCTGCGCGAGGACGTGATCGCGATGCGGAACAAAATGCGCGCACGGCTCGACAGGAGCGACGCCGAGCGTCTCGACCTGAAACAGGTCCCGGGGGGCGTCGCCGACATCGAGTTCCTGGTGCAGTACCTGGTACTGGAACAGGCCGACCGGCATCCGGCCGTAATTCATTACCCGGACAACATCCGACAGCTCGGCACGCTGGCGGCGGCCGGTTGCCTCGGCACGGAGCAGGTGGCGCGCCTGCAGGAAATCTACAAGCGCTACCGCCTTCGCCTGCACCGGCTCGCCCTCGACGAGCAGCCGCCGTTCGCCGCCGCCGACGAGTTCGCCGAGGAACGCCGCTACGTCACGGGCCTCTGGCAGCAGTTCCTGGGAGAGGCTCCCGCAGAACACTTGCTATAATTCGCCGCCATCAACCCCAATCCGAAGGTAAACCCGAGTGGCAGCCAGAGCCGGCACGATCGACCAGAAGCTCATTCCCGCGAACGCGCAGCACCGCTACCAGGTGCAGCCGGAGGACCTCCCGCTATCGTGCCCCATGCCCGGCATGTACCTGTGGAACTCCCATCCCAAGGTCTACCTGCCGATCGTCGAAACGGGTGAGGCGAAGTGCCCGTACTGCGGTGCCGAGTATTACCTGAAGGCCGGCAGCGACTGAGGGCCCCATGCACATCGTGACCGGCGGCGCCGGCTTCATCGGCAGCAATCTCGTCCGGGAACTCCTGGAACGTACCGGCGACGATGTCATCGTTGTCGACGATCTCACCGACGGCCACAAGTTTCGCAACCTCGCCGATCTCGGCATCGCCGACTACCTCGACAAGGACGCGTTCATCGAGCGCCTGGCGAGAGGGGATTTTCGCTCGGGAGTGGACGCGATCTTTCACGAGGGGGCCTGCTCGACCACGACCGAGTGGGACGGGCGCTTCATGATGCAGAACAACTACGATTACTCGAAGCGGTTGCTGCACCACTGCCTGGAGCACGGCATCCCCTTCATCTATGCCTCGTCGGCGGCCGTGTACGGCGGTGCCCGGCAGTTCAGCGAGGAGCCCGCGAACGAGCTGCCGCTGAACGTCTACGGCTATTCCAAGCTGCTGTTCGACCAGTACGTGCGGCGGCTGGACGTGCCGCCCGGGCAGCAGGTCGTCGGCCTGCGCTATTTCAACGTGTACGGGCCGCGCGAGCAGCACAAGGGACCGATGGCGAGCGTTGCGTTCCATTTCAACCAACAGCTTCGCAGGCACGGTGAGGTCCAGCTCTTCGAAGGCACCGACGGCTACGAGGCGGGCGAGCAGGAGCGCGATTTCGTGTACGTAGACGACGTATGCGCCGTGAACCTGTGGTTCCTCGCGCACCGTGACGTCTCGGGCATCTTCAACGTCGGCACGGGCAAGGCGCAGACCTTCAACGAGGTTGCGGCGGCGGCGATCGCGTGGCACGGCAAGGGTCGGGTGCGCTACATCCCCTTCCCGGAGGTGCTGAAGAACGCCTACCAGAGCTACACGCAGGCCGACCTCGAGCGCCTTCGGAGGAGCGGCTGCGACGTCGAGTTTCGCCCGGTGGAAAAAGGCGTGCGGCAGTACCTCGACGTGATCAACGACCGGATGGCGCGGATTTGACGTCGATCGTGCCCTGATCGTCGCTGTTCTTCGCCGAACGTGGCCCGATCTGGAATAGTTGGTCAAGACGGGCGTTGACCGCGGCCAGGCGGACCAGGCCCATCGCGCGGGGGTCGCGCACCCGCTGTCCCCAGGCCAGCTCGTCCACGTCCTTGCCGAGGAGCCGGCGCGCGGCTTCCGGGTAGGCGTTTACGGTGAGCTTGCGGCTCAGGTAGGGGCCGGTGCGGTCGGGGTTGGACGTGGCGTACAGGCCGATCACCGGGGTACGCACCGTCGTTGCCATGTGCGCCGGGCCGGAGTCGGGGCAGAGCAATACGGCTGCCGCGTCGAGCACCGCCAGCAGCTGCTTCAAGCTGGTCTGCCCGACCAGGTTTACCGTTTCCGGGCCGCACAGTTTCGCGATCGTCCGGCCGTACTCCTGCTCGAGCGCCGTATGGCCGCCGGTCAACAGGATGCGGCAGCCGAATTTCTGGCGTGCGTAGTTGGCGGCCGCCGCGTAATTCTCTGCGCTCCAGTTGCGATAATTGCGAATGCGCTGGCTGCTGCAAGGGCTGATGACCATGAGCGGCCGGTTATCGGCCCCGTACTGCGCCGCGAAGTCGCGGTGCGCCGAAGACAGGGGGATATCCCAGCGCAGCCGCCGGCGGGGCACGCCGATCGCGGCAGCAAATTCCAGCATCGCATCCTGCACGTGCTGGCGCGGACGAGGCTCGATGCGGCGGTTGGTGAACAGCCACTGGAAGTCCTTCGCGCGTGCGTAGTCGTAGCCGAGCCGGACCGGCGAGGGCACGAGTCTCGAGAGGGCGTTGGCACGCAGCGACGCGTGCATGCAGAGCGCGACGTCGAAGCGGCGCCCGCGCAGCTGTGCACGCACGTCGCGCCAGGCGTCCGTACCTTTGGATTTATCGAAAATGATAAACTCGATGCCGGGAATATCGGCGAGCAGCGTCGCTTCCGTACGACCGATGATCCACGTGAGCCGGGTTTCCGGCCACGTGTCCTGGATGGCCCGCACCACCGCCAGCGCGTGGCAGGTATCGCCGATCGCCGAGAGACGGATGATGCAGATGCTTTCCGGTGGCGACTGCTGGAACATGGTGGCTAGAACACTATCGGGGGTGTGATTGGAGGCTACCGTTCAAAAGACCGAAACCGGCGCCATCCTATACGATCGCTCCATCCTCAACCACATCTCGGACGCGAGCTTCACGGCGGCCGGCTGGCCGTCAACGAAGCCGGTGCAGGGCAGGCTTCGCTCGGCGGGTCGCGGCAACACCATCATCGTGAGCGACGGCGAGCGCGACTTCGTGCTGCGCCACTACCGCCGCGGCGGGCTGATGGCCCGCGTCAACCGCGACCGTTACTCGTGGCTGGGCGCGGAGCGCACGCGTGCGTTCGCCGAATGGCGGCTCCTCGCGCGGCTGACCGGGATGGGCCTGCCGGTCCCGCGGCCGGCCGCCGCCAGGTACCAGCGCCGCGGATGTTGCTACACGGCCGACTTGCTGACGCTGAAAGCGCCCGGCATCCGGCCCCTGTCGGTGCGCATCGCCGTCGAACCGGCCGACGAGGATTTCTGGCGCGGCATCGGGCGCGGCATCCGGCGCTTCCATGACGCGGGGGTGTATCACGCCGACCTGAACGCCTACAACGTCCAGGTCGATTCCAATGACGGCGTTTTCCTGCTCGACTTCGACCGCGGAGCGATCCGCGCCCCCGGCGCATGGCAGGAGGGCAATCTCGCGCGCCTGCATCGCTCGCTGCGGAAGCTGCAAGGGCTCGACCCGTCGCTGCATTATCCGGAAGCGAGCCGGGTGGCGCTGTTCGAGGGCTACAGGTCGGCGTAAACGTCGGGCAGCGGCTCGGGCCGGTTCTTGAACTTGCGGTGGACCCAGTAATACTGCTCCGGCGCCAGCCGGACCTGGCGTTCCAGGATGGCCACGTACTTCTGCGTGTCCTCGACAGGGTCGTCGCCCGGCAGCCCGTCGATCGGCGGCAAAATGCTCAGCAGGTAGCCGCCTTCGGGCAGGCGCCTCGGGAAGAACGGGATGGCCACCGCCTTGCCCAGGCGCGCCAGCGTCCCGGTTGCGGTATTGGTCATCGCCGGCACGCCGAAGAACGGCAGCAGCGCCGACTGCTTGCGATCGTAGCTCTGGTCGGGGGCATACCAGACGGGCGCGCCTTCGCGCAGTGACCGCACCATGCTCTTGATGTCGTTCTTGTCGATCGTGCGGCGCGCCGACCTCTCGCGGCTGGTGCGCAGGATCTCCGTCAGGAATTCGCTGCGATGTTTGCGAAACACAGCGTCGAAAGGCGGACAGTTGAGCGTAAGCACACGCCCGCTGATCTCGAGCGCGGTGAAATGAGCGCTCAGGAGTATGACGCCCTGCCCGCGCTCGAGCGCCCGGTGGATGTGTTCGACGCCTTCGATGCGGGTCATCGCGAGGAGCCTGGCGTCGGAGGCCCAGCGCCCGAGCGCAAGCTCGATCAGCGAGGCCCCCAGCGCCTCGAAGTGCGCGCGCACGAGGCGCTCGCGGTCTTTCTCCGACAGCTCCGGGAAGCACAGTTCGAGGTTACGCCTGGCAATGCCGCGGCGCTCCCGGGCGATGCGATGCACCAGGCGGCCGGCGGCAAAGCCGAGGCCGAGCTGCGCGCGATAGGGCAGCCAGCAGGACAGCCGGAGCAGGCCGAGGCCGAGCCACGCCGGCCAGTACCGCGGAGTCCAGAAATGATGCAGGGGTTTGCGCCCGGCTCGCGTCATGTCGATTCGCCCGTTGATTCGGAAGCCTGTTCCGACATGCCGCATTAAAAGGTGTCAGGTTTATTTTTCAAGGGAAATAAACCTGACACCTTTTTCGCAAGAAAAATAAACCTGACCCCTTTTAATGCGTCGGCTGCCTATTCCGACATGCCGTCGATGTAGTCCTGGTTGCTCCGTTCCGATTCGTGCTTCAGTGACTCGTCCTGGGCGTCCTGCGGGGATTCGCGCCCGGCGGCCGTCGTTTCCGCGGCCTGGATGCCGACGTGGAAAGCGGCGAAGCCCGGCATGACCACCTGGTTGCGGGCCATGCCGATGATGCGGCCGGAGTAGGGCGAGTACAGGCTGGTGCTGGCATTGCTCATCGGGTCCGTGACGGTGCCGAGCAGGTCGCCGCGCTCGACCGTGCTGCCGAGGCTCACGTCCGACAGCAGGATGCCTCCCGAGTTCGCGCGCACCCAGGTCGACTGGTAGTAAACCGGCTCCGGGTCGCCCCACAACCGACCTTCCTTCACCATCCCGAGCGTGTTGAGCAGGGTTTCAATCCCCTTGACGCCGTGCATCACTTCCTTCAGCTCGAGCTCGGTCGGCCCGCCCGCTTCCAGGGTCACGGTCGGAATGCCGGCGCGCGTCGCGGCGTAGCGCAGCGTGCCTTCCGCCGGCTCGCTGTGCAGGATGACGGTCGCGCCGAATCCCTGCGTCAATGTCACGACGTCGGGGTTGCGGAGATCGGCGCGCAGCTGCGGCAGGTTCGCGCGCTCGAAGGAGCCGGTGTGCAGGTCGATCAGCGCGTCGCAATGCGTCACGACCTTGGTAAAGAACGAAAACGCGATGCGCGAGGCCTGGCTGCCCTGCGGGTTGCCGGGGAAATAGCGGTTGAGGTCGCGCCGGTCCGGCAGGTAGCGCGAGGCGCGCCGGAAACCCTGCAGGTTCACGATCGGCACGCCGATCACGGCGCCCGACAGCTCCTTCGCGTCGAGGTTGTGCATGACGCGCCGCACCATCTCGATCCCGTTCAGTTCGTCGCCGTGCACGGCCGCGGTGAGGCACAGCGTCGGGCCCGGCATGCTGCCGTTGACCACCAGCACCGGCGTCGCAATCGGCACGCCCTCGAACAGCTCCGTCGCGGACCAGGACAGGCGCTGGTAGGTGCCGGGCGGAACCGAGCCGTGCAGCATCTTCAACGGTTTGGCCCGGCGCTCCTCCGCCTGCGCGACCGCCTCCGACAGCGGCACCTCGGCGCCGGGCAGCGGTGCGGTCATCGGGTCGATGGCGATGCCGAGTTCCTCCGGCTTCGGCGGTGCGGCGTCGCCGACCATTCCGGCTTCCGTATCCATACCCGGCAGCGGCGCGCCGTGCGCGGGGTCCTCCGGCGGCGGCGCGAGGTCGTCGGCCAGCTCGCTGCCGCCCTCGGCCGCTTCTTCGCCTTCCTCCCGCTCCTCGACGGCCGGCGTGACGGCAGGTCTCGCGACGGCCGTTTGCCGTGCGCTTTGCGGCGTCGCGGGCGGGTCCTGCGGTGCGTCCGCGGCGCTCGAGGATTCGAACGGCGGGCCGGCCGGAGCCGCATCAGCCGTCCCGCCGGCGGTCGAGCCCTCGGCCGGCGGCCCGGCCGTTACGGCCGGTTCCGGACCCGGCGCCACGGCCCCGTGCGGGGCGTCCGCGGGGGCGGTATCCGCCGCCGGTGCGTGCGGGGCCGGCACCGCTTCCGGCGCCGCGCGGGGGCCGCTTTGCGCCAGCAGGAGCAGGCTGGCCAGCACCGCCGGAAGCATGGTATTTGTAACGACTCGTTTCATGGATTCGGTTGCGTCACCGCTTCCCGCCGCCGGGCGGGGCGATGGCCGTCGACCCGGCGCGCAAAGTGGATTTTACAAGCGGGAATTCCCTATTTTTCAAACAATTAGAACCAGAACCGGATTGAAACTCCATCACAGGAAAATAACAAGCCCGCTCCGCCTCATCGCGTTTGCGGCGCTTCTCGCGGCACTTGGCGTGACGTTTGAAGCGAGAGCCCAGGAAACGTTCCCGAAACCGGAGGCGCTGCAGCCGGACGTCGATTTCTGGGTGTCGATCTTTACAGAATACGACAGCGGCGAGGGCGTCTTGCACGATAACCGAAATCTGGCCGTAGTCTATGAACGAATCGACATTCCGGCCGGCCTGTCCCGGCGTGAGCGGCAGCAGCGGGTCGAGGCGCGGCGCGATCACTACCAGGGCGTGCTGAGGCGGCTTGCGGCATCCGCGGATCGCACGGGGCTCTCGGAGGAAGAACGGCGCGTGCTGGCGCTCTGGCCGGAGGACGTCAGCGCGGCCGTGCTGCGGCGCGCGGTCGGCGACGTCCGTTTCCAGCAGGGGCTCGCCGACCGGTTCCGCGAAGGGCTGGTGCGCGCCGGCCGCTATCGCGCACACGTGAACGCCGAGTTCGAAAAGCTCGGCATCCCGATCGGGCTGGCCGCGCTGCCGCACGTGGAGTCCTCCTACAACCCGAATGCACGCTCCCACGTCGGCGCGTCCGGAATCTGGCAGTTCACGCGCGATACCGGACGTCGCTATATGCAAATCGATCACGTCCTCGATGAACGCAACGACCCGTTCATCGCCACCGTCGCGGCAGGCAAGCTGCTCGCTTACAACTATTCCATCACCGGTAATTGGCCGATGGCGATTACCGCCTACAACCACGGCCTTGCCGGTGCGCGCCGCGCGATGCGCGAGTTCGGGGACACCGCGTACGTGGATATCCTGCGCCGGTACAACGGCCGCGCGTTCGGCTTCGCTTCGCGCAATTTCTATGTCGCCTTCCTCGCCGCGCTGGAAGTCGACCAGCACGTGGACCGCTATTTCCCGGGCCTGGTGCCCGCGAAGCCCGTCGACTACGCGATCGTCAAGCTCGACAAGTACGTCCCGGTCGATGCGCTGGTCCGCGCGCTCGGCGTCGAGGCGGACCTCGTCGCCCGGCACAACCCGGCGCTGCAGCCGGCGATATGGCAGGCGAGCAAGTACTTGCCGCGGGACTACGACCTGCGCGTGCCGGCCGGCGCGCTGCGGTCTCCGCTGGCCGACCTCCTGGCCGGGCTGCCGACCGACGCGCTGTTCGATGCGCAGCTGCCGGATCTCTTTCACACCGTCGTGCGCGGCGACACGCTGTCGGGGATCGCTGCCGCGTACGGTACGCGGGTGTCGACGCTGGTCGCGCTGAACGGGCTCGGCAACCGGGATTCGATCCGGGCGGGCCAGACACTGCGCCTGCCCGCGGCAGGCCCCGCTCCGGCCGTTGCCGCTGCGGCCGCGGTGGAGACGCCGGAGCCGGACCCGATCGCCGTGGCGACGGCGACGGCCGAGGACCCGACGGAGGAGGAACCGGCATTGCCCGGCGAGCTGAGCGACGAAGCCGCGAGCACGGCGATGGGCGCGCTGCAGGCCGGCCTGCTGTCGGACCCGAGCGACTACGGTGTCGCCTCCGATGAAACGATCGAGGTGCATCCGCTCGAGACCCTCGGGCATTACGCGGACTGGCTGCAGATCAGGACCCAGCGCCTGCGCGACATCAACGGATTCGCATTCGGCGCGCCCGTCGAGGTCGGTGAGCGCATCAAGCTCGATCTCAGCCGCGTCGGCGCAGACGACTTCGAGAAACGGCGCGCGGCCTATCACAAGGCGCAGCAGGACGAATTTTTCCGCCGTCATACCGTCGAGGGCATGCGCGAGCACGTCGTCCAGGCGGGAGAGTCGGTCTGGATTCTCTCGCTCAAACGCTACGACGTTCCGGTCTGGCTGTTTCGCCAATACAACCCCGAACTCGACCTGCACAACGTGCGGCTCGGCACGACCTTGAGCTTCCCCATACTCGAGAAGAAGGACGGATGATGGCGGCGCCCGTCTGCCGGGAGGCATTGCGAGCCGCTACCGTGCCAGCCGGCGGGCGGTTTGCTAACCTGTCGCCGCGTAGAAGAGGAAAGGCGCCAGTGCCGCGAAGTCGCCGGGTTCGCGTTACCCGTTACATGATGATCCTGGTGGCGCTGGCCGCCGTGCCGGCGGCCCGCGCGGACGCGGACCGTTTCCCGATGGCCGACCGGGTAATCGTCGACAAGTCGGCACGCGAGCTGCGCCTCATGCGCGACGGCGAGGCGTTCCGGACCTTCCCGATCGCGCTCGGGCTGGCGCCGGTCGGCGACAAGGAGCAGGAAGGCGATAACCGCACGCCCGAAGGGCTGTACCACCTGGACCTGCGGAACCCGAACAGCGATTATTTCCTGTCGATTCGCATCTCCTACCCGAACGCGGCCGACCGCGCCGCCGCGCGCGAGAAGGGCGTCGATCCGGGCGGGCAGATCATGATCCACGGCCAGCCGAACGTTCCGACCTATTCGCTGGCGTACTACCGGAGGGCGGACTGGACGAACGGCTGTATAGCGGTGTCGAATTCCGACATGATCGACATCTGGCTGATGACGCCCCGCGGGGTGCCGATCGAAATCCTGCCCTGAACCGGATGCCGCAAGCGGTGCACGCCGACGGCGGCGAGACTGACACTATGCCCCACGCTATATCACAACCCAGTCCGGCTATCCGCGCCGACAGCGACGAAACCGTCGATGCCGAGGTCTGGCCCGAGGGCAGCCTCGAGGTGCTGTCGCACGCCGAGGTCGAGCTCCTGCGCTTCCAGGGCGAGGGCGGCCTCTATCCACTGCTCCGGCGGTGCATCCTCGCGGTCCTGAACAGCGGCGGCAAAACCGACGACGCGCGCGAGGTCCTGAACCGCTATCGCGATTTCAGCGTCGGCTTCATCCAGCATGACCGGGGGCTCAAGGTGTCGATCAAGGGTGCTCCGGCATCCGCCTTCGTCGACGGGCAGATGATCCGCGGCATTCGCGAGCACGTGTTCGCCGTCCTGCGCGACATCGTCTTCACCAAAAACGAGATCCGCGAGAGCAGCCGCTTCGACCTTAAGAGCTCGGACAACATCACGAACGCCGTATTCCACATCGTCCGCAACGCGGGCCTGCTGCAGCTGCCGGCCACGCCGGACCTGGTGGTCTGCTGGGGCGGCCACGCGATCAGCCGGGAGGAGTACGATTACACCAAGCGGGTAGGGTACGAGCTGGGCCTGCGCCACATGCACATCTGCACCGGCTGCGGCCCAGGCGCGATGAAAGGCCCGATGAAGGGGGCGAACATCGGGCACGCCAAGCAGCGCATCAGGAACGGCCGCTACATCGGTATTACCGAGCCCGGCATCATCGCGGCGGAGTCGCCGAACCCGATCGTCAATTCGCTCGTGATCATGCCGGACATGGAGAAGCGGCTGGAGGCGTTCGTCAGGGTCGGCCACGGCATCATCGTATTTCCGGGCGGCGTCGGCACGGCGGAGGAAGTGCTCTACCTGCTCGGTATCCTGCTGCATCCGGAGAACGAATCGCTACCGATGCCGCTCATCCTCACCGGGCCTCCAACGAGCCGCGCCTATTTCCAGCAGATCGACGAGTTCATCGGCGCGACGCTCGGGAAAAAGGCCCAGGCCCGCTACTCGATCATCATCGACGACCCCGAAGAGGTCGCGCGGCGGATGCTGCGCGGCCTGGGCGACGTCCGCGAGTTCCGCATGGCGCACGGGGATGCCTTCTATTTCAACTGGCGGCTGAAGATCGACCACGACTTCCAGCAGCCGTTTCGAGCCACGCACGAGGCGATGCGTTCGCTCGACCTGGCGGAAGGGCTGCCCGTGCACGTGCTGGCAGCGAACCTGCGGCGCGTGTTCTCCGGCATCGTCTCGGGGAATGTGCGCGAGGACACCATCGCACAGATCGAACGCCAGGGACCCTTCGATATCTTCGGCTCCACGCGCATCATGCACCTGCTGGACAAGCTGCTCGCCGCCTTCGTCGAGCAGGGTCGCATGGTGCTCGCGAGCGAGACCTACTCGCCCTGCTATCGCGTCCGCGTCGCTAACGGCAGCCCGGCCGGAGGCGGGGAACCTGGTCCGGCTTAAGTAAAAAGCTTGCTCGCAAGCCCCTTTTTTGGCGTGATAAATAGCGCTCGGGGCTCTGTGACTTGGTTCCTGTGCCCTGTGCCTTTGCCGGCGTAACATGCCCTGCGAGCCTTTAGTGGACCGCACCCATGCAGGAACGCAAGGACATCCCCCGGCAAGAAGGGGCCGCAGGAAACGACGTGCCTGCCGACTCCGAACCGTCTGCCGCGCACCGCGGCGAGCCGGCGGCCAATGACGACGGCTGGCAGCAATACCGCCGCTGGATATCCAAGGCGCCCGCGCCGCGCAGCCGTCGCAGCAGCATCGATCCTTCCCTCTATACCTGGAAGGGATACCGTAGCTGGGCCAAGCAAGTGAAGCGTAACTGGCCGGACGGCTGAGCTTTCGAAGGCATCCTGAAAAGAAGCTGTGATGTGCCTCACGGCGAACCGGGCATGCAGCGACTATAGTCACTTCCACTCACCACGTGCGCGGCGAAATCGGCATGTCACACAAACACGAACCGTCCTTCGAGCCCCTGAAAAGCGAATCGGCGCGGCAGCGCTGGGAACTCTTCCATCGTGCGATCGCAACCGCAAAGCGTTCTAACAAGAACGCGATGCAGGCTGCCGATCATTCGGAAAACCCCGCGGACGCCAAGCCGGAGACACGGCTGTCCGTGGCACGCTGACCGGCTGCCGATGCGCCTCGTGACAAACGACCGGGAGCCCGGTATCGTCACAGGTGCCGGCAACACCAGGGAGGGTGACGCATGGAACGCGTGATGCAAGTGCTGGACGATCTCGAGGACGTCGTCTACGCAATCGTGCTCGCTGCCGGGCGCATCCTCCGCGCCCTGCGAACTTTCGCACTCATGATCGTCTCGCTTGGCCTGCAGGCCGGCGCGCTCCTGCTCGCGCTGGCGCAGCCGCCGCTCGGCCTGGCGGTCGCCACCATCCTGTCGGTAACGCTGCTGTACCGCAGCGTGACCGCCCAGCACCCCCGGATCACGGCGTAGCAAGACCTGCCCTGACGCGCGCCGACACTTGAAATTCCCGCTGCCGGCACTATCGTGTCGCACCACGCAGGCCGGGAATGAGGGTGATGGCTGACGCAAAAGCACGCGAAACACGGGGATTCCAGACCGAGGTGCGGCAGCTGCTGCACCTCATGATCCATTCGCTCTACAGCAACAAGGAAATATTCCTTCGCGAGCTGATCTCGAACGCCGCGGACGCCACCGACAAGCTGCGCTTCGAGGCGCTGGCGTCTCCGGAGCTGCTCGGGAAGGAGCCTGATCTCTCGATCCGGGTCGCCTTCGATCCGAAGGCTCGCACCGTCTCCGTCAGCGACAACGGGATCGGCATGTCCCGGGACGAGGTCGCCGGGAACCTGGGCACGATCGCAAAGTCCGGAACGGCCGAGTTCCTGCAGCAGATGACGGGCGATGCCCGCAAGGACGCAAAGCTGATCGGACAGTTCGGCGTCGGCTTCTACTCAGCGTTTATCGTTGCCGACCGGATCGAGGTCGAGACGCGTCGCGCCGGGCTGTCCGCCAATGAAGCCGTGCGCTGGGAGTCCGACGGGCAGGGCGAGTTCACGATCGAGAGCATCGAGCGCGAGGAGCGCGGTACCCGCGTCACCCTGCACCTGAAAAAGACGGAGAAGGAGTTCTGCGAAGCCGCGCGGCTGGAGACACTGATCCGCAAGTACTCCGATCACATCGGCGTGCCGGTGTACCTGGCGGAGGCGGGGAAAGACGACGCCCACGCGCAGGCAGTGAATACCGCGACGGCGCTGTGGACCCGGCCGCGTACGGAAATCACGGACGACGAATACAAGGCCTTCTACAAGCACCTCTCGCACGACTTTGCCGACCCGCTCGTGTGGAGTCACAACCGGGTCGAGGGCAAGAAGGAGTACACGAGCCTGCTCTACATCCCCGAGCACGCGCCGTTCGATCTCTGGAACCGCGACGCGCCGAGGGGGCTCAAGCTCTACGTGCAGCGCGTTTTCATCATGGACCAGGCCGAGCAGTTCCTGCCGCTCTACCTGCGCTTCGTGAAGGGCGTGATCGACTCGGCCGACCTGCCCCTGAACGTCTCCCGCGAGCTGCTGCAGCAGAACCGGGAGCTGGAAACGATCCGCAGCGCGCTTACGAAGCGCGTGCTCGGCATGCTGGGCAAGCTCGCGTCGGGAGAACCGGAGAAGTACGCGACGTTCTGGCGCGAGTTCGGCCAGGTGCTTAAGGAAGGCATCGTCGAGGACCCGCAGAACGCCGACAGGATAGCGAAGCTCCTGCGCTTCGCGAGCACGCACGGGGATTCGGAACAACAGTCGCAGTCGCTTGCGGACTACGTGGCGCGCGCCGGTGCCGGCCAGGACCGGATCTATTACCTGCTTGCCGAGAGCTACGCGACAGCGAAAGCCAGCCCGCACCTGGAGCAGCTCCGGGAAAAGGACATCGAAGTGCTGCTTTTGACGGACCGTATCGACGCCTGGATCGTCGATCACCTGCCGGAGTTCGAGGGCAAGAAGCTGCACGACGTCGGCCGCGGCAATCTCTCACTGCCGGAAGGCGAGGGCGAGCTGACGCAGAAGGCGAAGAACGAGGAGCACAAGCCGCTCCTGAAGAAGATGCGCCAGACGCTCAAGGAACGCGTCTCCGACGTCAGCGTGAGCCTGCGGCTGGTGGATTCACCGGCCTGCGTCATTGCCGGTGCCGAGGACCTGGCGCCGCCGCTCCGCCGGATGCTGGAGGCGGCGGGACAGGAACTGCCGAAATCCAAACCGCTGCTCGAGATCAACATCGAGCATCCGCTCGTGCAGAAACTATCCGCGGAACCCGAAGGGCGCCGCTTCGACGCGCTCTCGAACGTGATCCTCGACCATGCGCTGCTCGCCGAAGGTGCGCCGCTCGACGACCCGGCGGCGTACCTGCGGCGCGTCAACGAACTGCTTGCAGAGTAGGAGCGCGCACCGCGCGCACAGGGCGGCACCCAAGGTCGCTCATTGGCCTTGTGATTCCCGTGGTAGGTCGAGTTGCGGTTTTGTGGTTCCAGCGGTTGCGGTCGGGGCTGGCGGAGGCGCGACCGGGGGGAGGGGCCTTCGGCGCCGGCCACGAGCACGTCCCTGTGGGCCTGCCGGCTCGGCATCCCTGCCTCGCAGGCCGCCGAACACCCCTCCCCCCGATCGCGCCTCCGCTCCTGCCATCGGTGCCGTTCGGGGCGCCACGCGTGCCACCGCGGCCCTGCCTGCCATACATCCGCGAGGGAGGCGACCTGGCAATTGCCGATAACGCCGAGGTGAACCCGTACGAGCGCGAACCGCACGCGATGCCACCGGCCCCGCGCACCGTCAAACTGCCGAGCGGCTGCGCATGTGCGGGACGACCAGCCTGCGCTCCAGGGCGCTGAAGAAGAGCTCGGCAAGAATCGCCAGGCAGGCCGCGGGGATGGCGCCTTTGAGGATGAGGGCGGTGTCGTTGAGCGCGAGGCCGGTGACGATGGGGTCGCCGAGGCCGCCGGCGCCGATGAAGGCCGCCAGCGTAGCCGTGCCGATGCTGATGATGGTGGCGGTGCGGATGCCGGCGAGCACGTGCGGCATCGCGAGCGGCATGAGGACGTAACGAAGCTCCTGGCGCCGCGTCATCGCCATGGCGGCCGCGACCTGCCGGTAGCCGGGCGGGATCGCGTGCAGGGCGGTGATCGTGCTGCGCGCAATCGGCAGCAGCGAGTAGAGGAAAAGCGCGATGATCGCCGGCGCCTGGCCGACGCCGACCAGCGGAATCAGCAGTGCCAGCAGGGCGATCGACGGGATCGTCTGGATCAGCCCGGTGACGTAAACGAATCCTTCGGCAAGCTGGCGGTGCCTGTGCACGCTGACGGCGATGCCGACGCCGGCCGCAATGGCCAGAACGAGCGCGGTGAAGGTCAGCTTGAGATGCCGCAGCGTGTTCCGCTTGAGCTCGCGGAGGAAAGTGGAACCGGCCGATGACCGCGGTACCAGTCCCTCGTTCACCAGGAACGAGGACGCCACCTCGGCGATGCTGATCCCCGAGCTGAGCGCCGAGCGGTTCAGTTCCCGCATCCGCGAATCATCGATGCGCCCGCTCAGGCGCGCCAGGATCGACGCGACGTTCGGCGGGAGGTCGTCGCGGGCGAAGTACGCGGCCCGGTACACCGGGAAATAGCCGAGGTCGTCTTCGAGCACGACCAGGTCGGAGCGGCTGATCTCGCCGTCGGTGGAATAGGCGTCCGTGCCGTCGAGCTGGCCGCGCTGCATGGCCTCGTAGGCGAGGCTGTGCTCGATGCCCCTGACCGGCTGCGCCAGGCCATAGCGGGCTTTCAGCCCCGGCCAGCCGTCTTCGCGATTCAGGAATTCGTGTGACAGCGCGAAACGCAGGCCCGAGGCGGTTCGCAGGTCGGAAATCTTGCGCAGCCCGTGCTGCTCGGCGGCGGACCGCGTCACGGCGATGGCGTAGGTGTTGTTGAACCCGAGCGGCGGCAGCAGCACGAAGCCCCGCCCGGCGACCGCGGCTTCGACCGCATCGAAGTCGCCGAGCCCGGGTTCGGCGAAAATGACCTCGGCGATGGTGCCCGTGTACTCGGGATAGACGTCGATGGCGCCGTTCTCGAGCGCCGTGAACGCGATCTTCGTGCCGTTCAGTCCGAGCCGCCGCTCGACGTCAATGCCGTTGTGCTCGAGGAGCTGCGCGGCGATTTCCGCCAGTAGGTAGCTTTCCGTGAAGTTCTTGCTGCCCGCAACGATGGTTTCGGCCTTTGCCGGCGCACAGGCGACCACGAGCAGCAGCGGCAGCAGGCCGCGCGCCCTCATGCGAGGCTCTCCAGCGCCGTGCACAGGTGGCGCACGTAGTCGTTCGCGGGACGCGCCGTCACGTCCTCTACCGTGCCGAACTGCTGCACCCGGCCGTCTTTCAGCACGACGAGGCTGTGCGCGAGGTTGATCGCTTCCTGCGGGTCGTGGGTCACCAGCACGGTGGAGACCGGCGCATGACGCTGCAGCTCCAGAAACTGCTCGTGGATGCCGGCCCGCGTTAGCGTGTCGAGCCCGGAAAACGGCTCATCCAGCAGAAGCAGCTCCGGACGACGCATCATCGCGCGGCAGAGGCCGGCACGCTGCTGTTGCCCGCCGGAAAGCTCGTGCGGGAAACGGTCCAGCACGTCCGCCGGTAACTGCATCAGCGCCATCAGCTCGGACAATCGCGACTGCTGCGCGGCATCCGGCCAGCGATCGAGCACGGCCGGCAGCAGGATATTGGCACGCACCCGGAGATGCGGAAACAGCGAGACGTCCTGGACGGCGTAGCCTATGCGCTTGCGCAGCGGCGGCAGGTCGTCGTAGTCGATGGGCCGGCCAAGCACGTGGATGTCGCCCGCATCCGGCCGCAACAGCCCTATAATGAGCTGGACGAGCGTCGACTTGCCGCTGCCGCTGGCACCCAGCACGGCCGTGGTGCGGCCGTGCGGCAGCGCCAGCGATACCCGGTCCAGCGCCGGCACCTCGCCGCGACGGAGCGAGACCGCGTGTAGTTCCACGGCGTTGTGCGCGTTGGCAGCAGGCATAGGGTCCTGTGGCGGCGAGGGCGATGACACCTTACGGGGTCGGCGCCGGAATCACCAGCCGGCGGCCTTCGGCCGCCGTCGATTCCAGGGCAATACGGAGGCCGGATATGGACCGCGAAGCGGAACGGGGTGACGACCTCAGGCGCCGGTTGAGCGAGGAGCCATACCGCGTGACGCAGGAGAAGGGACGCTACTGATCAATTCGGCGTCGCTGGACTTCGACAAGTCCGGCTGATGCCCCGATTTTCCATCAAGACAAAAGGCGGATTGAATGAACAACCGGAACTACTGGATGGCGCTGATACTCTCGGCCTCGCTCGCAGCTTGCGGCGGGCCCGCGCAGGACCAGGGCGATGAAGCGGCTTCGCAGGCCGACAGCGGAGCCGCAGCGCCCGGCTCGCGGGCGGCAGGGGAGGCCGGCGGCTCGCCGGCAGCGGCCGGCGGTGATGGTATGAACGGCGCGGCAACGGCCGAGTCCACGCAGATCGTGCCCGGGCTGACCATGCGGAGGCTGGCGCCCGGTAACGGCGCGACCGCCGAGCCCGGGCAGGTCGCCGTCGTTCACTATACCGGTTGGTTGTACGATCCACGGCAGCCCGACAACCGCGGCACCAAGTTCGACAGCTCGGTCGACCGCGGCCAGCCGTTCGAGTTTCCCCTCGGGCAGGGTGCGGTCATCCAGGGTTGGGATCGCGGCGTGGCCGGAATGCAGGTTGGCGAAGTGCGCGAGCTGACGATCGCCCCGGAGCTGGCGTACGGCGAGCGCGGCGCCGGCGGCGTGATTCCGCCGGGCGCGACCCTGGTGTTCGAGGTCGAGCTGCTGGACGTGCGGGGCGGCTGACGCGGTTATGCCGGATCAGGGCTCTCGCGGTATAGCAGGGCCCTGGCCTGGCCGATCCAGTCCTCGCGGTAGATGCGGCTGCGCAGCCCGCGCAGGCGCGCGGCAATGCGGTCGATGTCGTACTCGCTGATGCCGGCGATCTGCTCGAAGCGAAAGATGCCGAGCTCGTTCAGCGTCTTTTCGATGGCCGGGCCGACGCCCTTGATCTGCTGCAGGTCGTCGCCGGGAGAGGCGTGACGCGCGGTATCGTCGTACTGGTCGTTGGAGGCGTCGGCGAGCATCCCGACCGCTTCCCGGTCGATCGATTCGATGCGGCTTTCATCCGGGCGCGTCAGCACTTCGAGCTCGGCGATGCGGTTGGTGACGCGATCGAGCTCGTCCTGGAGCTCACCGGCCCGGCGGTCCCGCTCCTGGAATTTTTCCACCAGCGGCGCGAGCCGGCTTTGCCAGCTGCAGAGCTGCCGCCCCAGGCGGACGATCTTCTCGTCCCGGGCAGCAATCTCGCGGTCCTTCTCTTGCAGCGCTCGTTCCTGCTCGGAGGCCCGTGCCTGCAGCGTCTCGAGGGCCTTCTGCAGCGCGTCGCGCTGCTCGCCGATGAGCCCGAGATTCTGGCGCGCCTGGCGGATTCGCCGCTGCAGCTCCTCGCGGCCGGCGAGCGTGTCCCGCAGCGTCGCCGACAGTTCCCGGGTACGGTTCGACGAGTCGTCGCTCGCGGCGTGATAGTCACTGACCTGCTGCATCAGGTTCTTGTTCTGCTCGACCAGCCGGTCGTTCTCGGCCTGCCTCGCGTGGAGCTGCTCCTGCCAGCCGGTGCTGATGGCCCGTTTCTCCCGCGCCGCACGGGCGCTCCGGAACCACCAGCCGATCGCGACCCCGGCCGCGAACAGCGAAGCCAGCATTGCCAGATGAACGGTTGTAAACTCAGGCATCTGTCAAATCCGAGTGGCCCTGACGGGGCCCTTCACCGCCGCCATGATGCCAGCGACCTGCCACGAATTTAGCCAATTGCGTCACTTATTTCGCCCGTCATGGCGGTAAAAGGCGCCCCGCAGTCCGAAAAGACGATCCTCGACGGTCCTGCCGGGGCGCTCGAGGCGCTGGTCGAGGCGCCGCGCGAGGGGGAGCCGCGTGCGGCCGCGGTCATTTGCCATCCTCACCCCCTGCACGGCGGCGCGATGCAGAACAAGGTTGCGCATACGCTGGCGCGTGCGTTCCTCGCCCGGCAGTTTCTCGCCCTCAGGTTCAACTTCCGCGGTGTGGGCGCCAGCGCGGGCAGCTTCGACGAGGGGCGCGGGGAATTGCAGGACGCCCTGGCGGCGGTCGCCGAGGCGCGGCGGCGCCTGCCCGGCGCCCCGCTCTGGCTCGCCGGGTTTTCGTTCGGGGCCGCGATTGCGATTGCTGCCGCCGTCGAGGCGCGCGCCGACGGGCTGGTCAGCGTGGCCCCGGCGCTGTCGAGGGTCGCCGGGTTCGCCGGCCGGCAGCCGGGCTGTCCCTGGCTCGTCATCCAGGGCGACCAGGACGAGCTGGTGAGCGTCGACGATACGATCGAGTGGGTCAACGGCCTCGAGCCGGGACCGGAGCTCGAGGTGTTCGAAGGCACCGAGCATTTCTTTCACGGCAAGCTGGTCGAGCTGCGCAAAGCCGTGGAAGCGTTCGTCGAGGAGCACACCCGCGCGCCGACGTAAAAAAAAAACCGGGCTGATCAGCCCGGTTTCTTTATCGTGCCTGGGCGCAGGCTCACACCATGTCTTTCAGGCCCTTCAGCGCGGCGACCTTGACGGTCTTCGATGCGGGCTTCGCCTTGAACATCATCTTCTCGCCGGTGAACGGGTTGACGCCTTCGCGGGCTTTCGTCGCGGGCTTCTTCACGACCCGCATCTTCAAAAGGCCCGGCAGCGTGAACAGGCCTGGTGCATTGCGGCCGGCAAGGCTCTTTTTGATCTGGCTCGAGAGCGAATCAAAAACGGCAGCAACGTCTTTCTTGGTCAGTCCCGTGTCCTCGGCGATCGAGGCATAGATTTCGGATTTGGTAGGCGCCTTTGCCTTGTCATTTGCTGCCATGGAAGATCATCTCCTGAATGCGGCGAAAAACCAGTTGCCTGGCCTGAAAAAAATTCTGCGCGACGATACCACAAGTATTCGCGATCCGTAAGGCGATCTTGCGGCGCGCGGTAATGCTGCTATCCGGGGATTCAGGGAACGAGCAGCGCGCTCAGGGCGAACCTGGGCCGGTCGCGGTCGCGGGAGTTCTCTTAGTTGTCAGTGAAGAACTCGCGCTGGAAACGAATATTCGCCGGTTCGTCAGTTCCTTCCGGCGTGACGCTGAGATCGAAGTTGAGAGTTTCACGATTCGCAACGGAGGTCTCGCCGATGTAGTAGATCGCGTCCTCGTCGTCGATGCGCCGCATGTTCACGGTCTTGAGCTGGCCGGTGAGGTTGACCGTCTTCACGGTGACGACGGCCGGAACCGATTTGCCGGTATCCTTCGAAATTACGGACACGCTCAGCATGGCGCGATTCTGGCTGCGCACGATGTCGTACAGGCGCGCGACCTCGATCGGCAGCTGGGCGGTTACCTGGGCGCTGTAGTGCACGACGTGATCGCCGATGTCGGTCGACGACTCGCCGGCAGCCCGTGCCTGGG